>CAXBIE010000012.1:0-71585 GCA_963975635.1 uncultured Hoeflea sp.
TTTCACCCGCAACCAGATGGGCATTGGCGCTTCATCGGCGATCATCATGCTGGTGATGATTTTCTCGATCATCATCCCCTATCTCTATTCGGAACTGCGCGGGGAGAAACGCCAGTGAGTGCGTCCAACACATCCAACGCGATTAGCCATGACCGGCTGACGCGCGCAGCAATCTATGCGGCGCTGATACTGTTTGCGGTCTACTACATGTTGCCGCTTTATGTGATGCTGACCAATTCATTCAAGCCGCTGGAAGAGATCCGTCAGGGCGGAATGCTCAACCTCCCCGAGGTCTGGACCATAGATCCGTGGCTGACAGCCTGGTCGACGGCGCAGATCGGAGTGCAGCCGACCGGTCTCAAACCGTTCTTCATCAACTCGATCCTGATGGTTGTGCCCGCCGTGGCGATTTCCACCGTGGTCGGCGCCCTCAACGGCTATGTGCTGACCAAGTGGCGTTTCCGCGGCTCGGGCGTCATCTTCGGGCTGCTGCTTCTGTCGTGCTTCATACCGTTCCAGATCGTCCTGATCCCGATGGCGAAGATTCTGGGCATGCTCGGCATTGCCGGCAGCGTCGGCGGTCTGATCCTGGTGCATGTGGTCTATGGCATCGGGTTTACGACGCTCTATTTCCGCAATTATTACGAGGCCTTTCCGACCGAACTGGTGCGCGCCGCACAAATCGACGGTGCCAGCTTTTTCCAGATCTTCGGCCGCATCCTGCTGCCCTCGTCGGGACCGATCATCGTGGTTTCGGTGATCTGGCAGTTCACCAACATCTGGAACGACTTCCTCTTTGGCGCATCGTTCTCCGGCGCTGATTCAACCCCGATGACAGTGGCGCTGAACAATCTCGTCAGCTCGTCGACCGGGGTGAAGGAATACAATGTTCACTTCGCCGGCGCGATCCTCGCCGCACTTCCCACGCTCATCGTTTATGTCGTCTCCGGGCGCTATTTCGTGCGCGGCCTTATGGCCGGCGCCGTGAAAGGTTAGATCATGTCATTTCTCAGGATCGAACATCTGCGCAAGTCCTTCGGCTCGCTGGAAATCCTCAAGGACATCAGCCTTGAAATCGAGGAGGGCGGCTTTCTCGTGCTTGTCGGCCCTTCTGGCTGCGGCAAGTCAACGCTGCTCAATTCGATCGCCGGACTGGAGCCGATCACGTCCGGCGATATCCTGATCAACGACCGCTCGGTTGTGGGGCTGCACCCTTCCAAGCGCGACATCGCCATGGTGTTCCAGTCCTACGCGCTCTATCCCAACATGACAGTTGGCGGAAACATCGCCTTCGGCATGGAGATCCGCGGTGTGCCGAAGGCTGAGCGCGATGCTTCGATCCAGCGTGTTGCGGACATGTTGCAAATCGGGCACCTGCTTGACCGCAAGCCAAGCCAGCTGTCCGGCGGCCAGCGCCAGCGGGTTGCCATGGGCCGGGCACTGGTGCGCGATCCGCAGGTGTTCCTGTTCGATGAACCGCTGTCCAATCTCGATGCCAAACTGCGCGTCGACATGCGCACCGAGATCAAGCGTCTGCATGCGCGGATGGGAACAACAATCGTCTATGTGACCCATGACCAGGTCGAAGCCATGACTCTGGCGACCAAGATCGCCGTGCTCAAGGACGGAATTCTGCAGCAGTTCGGCTCGCCGGCGGAAATTTACAACAATCCATCCAATGTCTTTGTCGCCGATTTCATGGGGTCGCCGGCAATGAACCTGCTCACCGCCGGCATCGAAGCCAATGGCGCGGCCCTTTCCGTGTCGCTCAACCGCGATGAGGGCGAACCCTTGCGGCTGTCTATTCCCAATGCACCTGCCGGACTGGCAGCGCATGTGGGCAAGCAGGTGCTGTTTGGCATTCGGCCCGAGGCGCTAACCGACATGGACGGAGCTGACCGCAATGCCAACGCCATTGGCGAGGGTGACTGCCTTATCGAGGTGGTGGAACCGGCCGGGTCCGACACCTTCGCGGTCACAAAACTTGGCGGCAAGGAAGTCGTTGCCCGCTTACGCGCCGATGCCGAAATCAAGGCGGGCGAGACCTCGCGGCTGGCCTTCAATCTCGGAAAGGTGGTCTATTTCGACCCCAAGACCGAACAGCGAATCCGCTGAGGCAGCGATGATGCAACCCGACATTGTCATCATAGGCTCCGGCATCGGTGGCGCCAGCGTCGCCGCCGGTCTGGCCGGATCGGGCGCCAGCATCGTCATCCTTGAGGCGGGAGGCCACATTCCCGACCAGAAGGAGAACCGCGACCAGCGGGCCATTTTCCAGCGCGGCCATTTTCGGCCCAGGGAGCTCTGGTACGAGGACGGCGGCGAGGCCTTCAACCCGGGCAACTATTACAATGTCGGCGGCAATTCGAAATTCTACGGTGCAGTGCTCTATCGTTACCGGCGTGAGGACTTTGCCGAGATGCAGCATCTCGAAGGTGTCTCGCCGGCCTGGCCGTTTGCCTATGAGGAACTCGAACCCTGGTATTCGAAGGCGGAGCAGCTGTTCAATGTGCGCGGCGCCTTTGGCGAGGACCCGAGCGAGCCAAAGCACTCCAGCCCCTATCCGTTTCCTCCGGTTGCTGAGGAGCCGGCGATTGCCAAGGTGCGCAGACGGCTCAAGGCCAATGGGCTGCATCCGGCGTCACTTCCGCTTGGTGTCGACATCGACCGCTGGATGGCCAAGGCAAAAACGCCCTGGGACGCGCATCCGAACTCCGACGACGGCAAGATGGATGCCGAGACCACCGCTTTGGCCGCTGCGCTGAAGCACCCAAACGTTTCCCTGGTCACCCACGCCAGGGTCACTGGTCTTGTGGTTGGGGAGGACGGCAAGACGATCAAATCCGTCCGCTATAGCAAGGATGGCGTCGAGGAGAACCTGTCGCCGAAGCTGGTGGTGCTTGCCGCCGGCGCCGTGCAATCGGCAGCTCTGCTGTTGCGCTCGGCGGATCAGGCCCATCCCACCGGTCTTGCCAACAGCTCCGACCAGGTTGGCCGCAATTTCATGAACCACAATTCCAGCGCGGTGATTGCCGTGTCGCCCTGGTACCGCAATGATTCCATCTACCAGAAGACCTTTGGTATCAATGATTACTATCTCTCCGATGGCGCGGGCGGACCGCCACTGGGCAATATCCAGTTGCTCGGCCGGGTCTCGGGCACCATTTTGAAGGCCAATATGCCAGCCGTGCCGGAGTTTCTGCTCAGCGCGATCTCGGCACATGCGATCGATTTTTACACCATCACCGAGGACTTGCCGCATTCAGAAAGCCGGGTCAGCGTCGATGGTGAGCGCATCGTGCTGAAATGGACGCGCACGAACTGGACGGCGCATCTGATGCTGGTGGCAAGACTTAAGGCGGATCTCAAGGCCGCGGGCTTTCCTCTGGTGCTGGCGCGCTCCTTCGACAAGCGCACGCCGTCGCATCAGTGCGGCACGGTGCGGATCGGGACTGATCCGGCGACATCGCCGCTTGATGTTCATTGCCGCGCTTTCGACCATCCGAACCTGTTTGTCGTCGATGCCTCCTTCCTGCCGACTTCGGCTGCCGTCAACCCGGCGCTGACCATTGCAGCGCAGGCGCTGCGCGTGGCCGATCACATCACCTGCGAGGATCTCCGCGCATGACTGAGACCACGCGTCCCATCGCCATCGTCACCGGTGGCCGCCGCGGCATCGGGCTCGGCATCGTCCGGTCGCTGGCAGCAAGCGGCTTCGATATCGCCATTACCGGGCTGGAGGAGAGTGATGCGGATTCGCGGGCCTTGATCGACGAATTGGCCGAGGTGGGCGCGGCCGCCATCTATGTGCAGTCGGATCTCGCCGATCTCGACAGCCACCAGCGGGTGGTCGATCTTGTCACCGGCTCGCTCGGTCCGATTTCATGCCTGGTCAACAATGCCGGCATGGCCTCGGTTGTGCGCGGCGATTTCCTCGAGATGAAGCCCGAGAATTTCGACCGCATCCTGTCGGTCAATCTCCGCGGCACGGTGTTCTTCACCCAGGTGGTGGCGCGGAGCATGCTCGCCGCCGACAGCGGCGCTGCACGCAGCATCATCACCATCTCCTCGGTGTCGGCGGAAATGGCATCGCCTGACCGCGTCGATTACTGCATTTCGAAGGCCAGCCTGGCGTCCTTCGTCAAGGGGCTGGCATTGCGGCTGGCCGGGCCCGGCATTGCCGTGTTCGAGATCCGGCCCGGCATCATCCGTTCCGACATGACGGCCAGGGTGTCGGAGAAATACGACAAGCTGATCGGCGAGGGGCTGGTGCCTGCCGGGCGTTGGGGCGAGGCCGAGGATGTCGGCAAGGCAGTGGCGGCGCTGGCCGGCGGCTCGTTCGGATTCTCCACCGGCTCGGTGATTCATGTCGACGGCGCGCTGTCGATTTCGCGGCTATAGCAACGGTGCATATCATGACTGCAGACTATGATTACATCATTACCGGCGGCGGTCCGGCTGGCTGCGTGCTGGCCAACCGGCTGAGCGAAGACCCGGATGTGAGCGTCCTGTTGCTTGAAGCAGGTGGCGGTGACTGGAACCCGTTGTTCCATATGCCTGCAGGTTTTGCCAAGATGACCAAGGGCGTTGGCAGCTGGGGTTGGGAGACCGTGCCGCAGAAGCACATGAAGGGCAGGGTGCTGCGTTACACCCAGGCCAAGGTGATCGGCGGCGGCTCGTCCATCAACGCCCAGCTCTATACCCGCGGCAATGCGGCGGACTACGATCTGTGGGCGGAGCAGGACGGCTGCGAAGGCTGGGACTACCGTTCGGTGCTGCCTTATTTCAAGCGCGCCGAGGATAACCAGCGCTTTGCCGACGACTACCATTCCTATGGTGGCCCGCTCGGCGTCTCGATGCCGGTCTCGGCGCTGCCGATCTGCGACGCCTATATCCGCGCCGGCCAGGAACTCGGCATTCCCTACAACCACGATTTCAACGGCAAACAGCAGGCAGGCGTCGGTTTCTACCAGCTGACCCAGCGCAATCGCCGCCGCTCCTCGGCGTCGCTGGGTTATCTCACGCCGATCCGCGACCTTAAAAACCTCACCGTCAAGACCGGGACGCGAGTGACCCGCATCCTGCTCGAAGGCAACCGCGCCACCGGCGTCGAGGCGGTGACGTCGCGCGGTACCGAGAATTTTCGTGCCCGCCGCGAAGTGCTGGTCACATCCGGAGCCATTGGCTCGCCGAAGCTGCTGATGCAGTCGGGCATCGGCCCGGCCGATCACTTGCGCCATACCGGCGTGCCCGTGAAGCACGACCTTGCCGGTGTCGGCTGCAATCTGCAGGACCATCTTGACCTGTTCGTGATCTGCGAATGCACCGGCGACCACACCTATGACAATGTCGCCAAGCTGCACCGGACGCTGTGGGCCGGGCTCGAATATGTGCTGTTCCGCTCCGGCCCGGTGGCCTCGTCGCTGTTTGAAACCGGTGGTTTCTGGTATGCCGACCCGGATGCGCGCTCGCCCGACATCCAGTTCCATCTCGGTCTTGGTTCGGGCATCGAGGCCGGTGTTGCGAAGCTGAAGAACGCCGGTGTGACACTCAACTCCGCCTATCTGCATCCGCGTTCGCGCGGCACGGTGAGACTGGCGTCATCGGATCCGTCGGCAGCACCGCTGATCGATCCGAACTACTGGTCGGACCCGCATGACCGCAAGATGTCGATCGAGGGGCTGAAGCTGGCGCGCGAGATCATGGCCCAGGCTGCTCTGAAGCCTTACGTCATGGCCGAGCGGCTCCCCGGGCCTTCAGTGATGAGCGACGACGAGCTGTTCGAGTATGGCTGCGCCAATGCCAAGACCGACCATCATCCGGTTGGAACCTGCAAGATGGGCATCGGGCAGGATGCCGTCGTCGGACTGGATCTCAAGGTCCGCGGGCTCGAGGGGCTGCGTGTCTGCGACAGTTCGGTGATGCCACGGGTGCCATCGTGCAATACCAATGCGCCGACCATCATGGTCGGCGAGAAGGCTTCCGACATGATCCGTGGCCTTCCGCCACTGCCGTCGGCCATCTTCACCGACGAACGCAACGACACGCGGCCGCGCAGCCGTTCAGACATCAGCTAGAGTGTTCCATCTAGCCATGAAACGCTCTAGGAGACTTCGATGATCCGCCACTGTGTCTTCATCCGCTTCCGGCCGGAAATCAGCCGCGCCCACCGCGACGAGTTGTTCGCCGAAATTGACGCACTCAAACATACGCTCGCCGGTATCGCGGCGGTTCATATAGGCATGAATGTCAGCCCGGAAACCGGCATGGACAAGGGCTTTGCCGACGGATTCATCGTCGATTTTGACAATGCCGAAGCCCGCGATGCCTACCTCATGGATCCCGGTCACCGGAAAACCGGCGCACGGCTGGTGGCCGCGGCTGCCGGCGGGGGCGAGGGCATTCTGGTGTATGATCTCGATACCGGCCCCTGAGCGGGCCAATTTCCTGATTGCTTTTGAGAACGACAAGCTGGTCGAAAAACCGCGTGAGACCTGAATTGTTGGTTCCACCGCCGGATCTTACGCAAATTCCGGCACAGGTCAGCTTCGCGAAAGCTTGCTTGTTCATGATTCGCTGGCCGATCGCACGGGAATTTCGGCCATTAGGCATCATTGGTGAAATAGGCGAGGGCAGAATGGGCTGGTAGGCTGTGCTCAATAGTCGCTTTGCGAAATCATTGATGCTGCTGTCTGCTCTTGCGTTCCAGTCCACCGATCTCGCAGCGGGCGAATACTGGCTCAGCGGTGCGACGAGCTGCCAGATTGTGACCGTTGTACCAACCGCCACCGGCAGCCTGGTCTACTCCAACTCCGTGCTCGGAACTGCTGAGCTTGAAAGCGGCGCCTATGGGAGCCTTGTGACCAGCACCGGTTCGACTGTTGACGCCACCAATCTGACCGCAGGCGCAGCTTTCTCCCTCTCGACAGGCTTTGGCGCTGCAGCAGCCAATGGCGACTGGGGAGCGGCGTTCGCCACGGGATATGCGCAGTCCGCCGCCGGCTTTGTGACAAGCGGCACGGGCAATGCCACCGTGGTGGATCTGGGATCGGCGTCGGCCAGCGTCACCAATCCCGGTCCAAATACATCCATAACCCAGTACAAGGCCGATGGCTCCGTAGCCTATACGGCCAACGCCGCTCCCGCCGTGTCGCTGACCACGGCGCTGGACGGGCAAGGGACGGTTTCGGTCGCCGCCAATGTGACGCCCGCGACAAACGGATTTGTTCTTGTGCCGGGGACTCCCGCTGGTACCTGGCGGCTGGCCCCTTCAACTTCGCCCTTTATTGGCGTAGCGGATGCGACAACGCCGGCGATCTATGCGGACATCGCCAGTCCGGCGTCAGCAATAATCGGTCTTGTATCTGGGACCGGTCCGGTCAGCGCGTCGAGCGCTTTCTATGGCCGGGCCGCGCTTGGCGTGGTCGGAATCTCGACAAATGGCCAGCTCACCACCACCATTGATCTGGCGAGTCCGGCCTTGTCGTTGACCACGACCGGCTCCAATTCGAGCGCGCTGATGAGTCTGGGCTCGTCACTTGGCGCTGGAGTAACCGCAATCGATATTGGCGGCGGGGACGCCATTCTTGCCACCAGCGGAACGTCCGCCCACGCCATTGTTGCGGGGCTGCAGAGCCAGCAGGCGGCGGCTTCGTTACAGGTCGGACTTGCCGGCGACCGCATATCCGTGGACACCAGCGGTGACTCAAGTTGGGGTGCGGTGGCATTCGCGTCGAGTGGTCTCGACGAAGGGTTGGCCGAACTCGATCTGTCGGGCGCCGCCACGCGGATACGCACGTCTGGTCAGAATGCCGGCGGCGCCATGATCAATGCCAACGGCGCCACCGGGTCGCTCGCGAAGTTGCGGATGTCAGGCGCGGCCAGCAGCGTTTCCACCAGCAACAGCGGATCGTCCGGCGCAATCCTGACCGCGACCGGTCCCGGGGAGAGCAAAGCGCATGCGGTGCTGTCGGGAGCCGCTGCGACGATCAAAACCCAGGGCACAGGGTCGGCGGCACTGCTGCTCTCGGCCACCGGAGCCCGGAGCGGTGTGGATGTGGACCTGTCCGGCGCAGCCAGCGGCATAACGACGGCGGGGCAAAGCGCCGGCGGCGTGCTGGCAGCCGCCCATGGCGTCGACCAAGCCGGCATCGCGCTGCGTCTTTCGGGGGCCGGAAGCAGCATTGCGACTGTCGGCGGCGACGCAAGCGCGGCGCTTGTCGCGGCGGTTGCCGAGCGCGCCCGGATCAGTCTGAGCATGTCAGGTCAGGGCACATCGATCTCCACTTCCGGCGACAATTCGGCCGGTTTCGCAGGCACCGCGATCGGAGCGAGCGAGGCCGTGGCGGAAGCCGTCTTAAGCGGTGCGTCGGCGCGGATCGGCACCGCCGGCGCCAACTCCGTGGGAGTCGCACTGACGGCGATCGCCACCGATCCGGGTTCGACGGCTCGCGCAGGGCTGACGCTGACTGGTAGCGGTGGCAGGATCGAAACCTCAGGCGCAAACTCGTCAGCGGCGGTTCTGACGGCTGCAGAAGCCCGGATTTCCGTGGGCAAGGGCGCGCGGCTGGCCACCTCGGGCACGGCTTCGCATGCCGCCCTTATCGTTGCCGACTCGGCCACTGTCGAAATCGGCCCCGGAGGTGTGGTGACGACTGGACAGGCCGATTCTGTTGGCCTGTTCTTTGTCAAAGTAGGGGCCCAGAATCTGGTGGTCAGCCAGGGCGGTCTGGCGACTGCTGGGTCAGCCATTGTTTCTGCTGGAGGTTTGCGGTTCACCAACCACGGCAGTGCAATCTCCCAGGCCGGCGCTGGCGTGGATCTCGCATCCGGCTGGATCTGGAACGGTGGCCTGATAGCTGGCCAAACCGCGATCCGGCGGAGCGGTGGCGGCAGTGGTTCCGTCAGTATCGAGAACCATGGCCGCATCCTCGCCAATGCCGGCCCCGGCGGCCAGGCGATAGATCTGCCGGGCGCATTCGATGACAGGCTTTCAGTGGCGCCGGATGGCATCATTGTCGGCTCCATCGAACTCGGCGCGGGCACAGACCGCTTTACGGCTTTGGCGGGCGCCAATCTGGATTTTCGGTTCGAAACCGAACCCGAAGAGGTGATTGCCGTAACCGGAGTGCGGGTGCCGGGACCGGACCCGAAAAACGTCGTCATTGCCGATCCCGGCTATCTGGCGGGCGCTGGTGCACAGTCAGGCCTTTCCGCCACTCGCCTTGCCTTCGGCGGCGGCGGTGGTGCTGCCGGCCCCACCGCCGAAGTGCCGCAAGGAGACTGCGGCGAGGCCGTCATCTCCGGCTGGGCGCGCGGCGCGCGTGACGATATTGGCGGCCATGGCGCCAGCGCGCCGGCCAAGGCGTACTCCTACGGCGTGCTGACTGATTATGTGCCCGATAACTGTTCGAATGGAGCGTGGGCTTTCTACATTGGTGCAGGCCATTTGCTGATCGAGGCGGGCGGATCGCAATCGCGCACGGATTCTGTCTTTACCGGTGGACGCTACGCCGGGACAACCGATGGCGGGATCGAATATGCGGTGGCAGGGGGGGTAGGATATTTTGCGGGCGAGAGCCGCCGTCAGGTGCTTAACAACCGTGTCCCCTCCGGTACGGAAATCGCCGAAGCCGGTTATTCCGGCTGGTCGACTTTCGCGGGCTTAAGCCTGTCCAGGCCGGTGATGATTGATGAGATCGAACTCAAGCCGTTCCTGCAGGCGCACACCGCATATGGCAGCGGTTTTGATGTGCAGGAGAGCAGCATTCTCAATCCGCTGGCGTTCGCAGTTGGACACAGTACCGGATATGAGGCCAGCGCCGGCCTGTCCGTGGCTCTGCCGCCCGAGGCCTTCGGCAGCGGCGCGCTGCAGCTGTCGTTTTCCGGTGCGCTGGTGGTTGCCGGAAGCCACACGGAAGCAGCCGTCGCAATGGCGGGAGGTTCAAGTGGAATATACTCACGCAATACTTTGAAAGCCGGTGCCTCATTCGGAGCGGGGCTTGACGTGGCATTCGATTCGGCCCCGGTACGCCTCCACATGGACATGCTTGCAACTGCCTGGAATCGCAGCGAATTTTCTGTAGCAATTGATTCAAGTTTTAAAGTTTATTTCTAATTTATTGATTCTATGAAATTAATTATCTGTTAACCTATTCTTGACAGGGGTTGACAAGTGACTGATAATATTAGTGCAAACAAGTAAGGAGTTGCCTAATGTTTAAGAGGCTTGCAGTTGCAATAAGCATGCTGACCTTAGTTCCGTTGGCTCAGTCTTATGCGTCTTCAAATACAATTTATCATCCGACGATAACGATGAAAGCAGGAAACCGAGCAGGTTTGCAGAATGTATTTGCTTGGGATAAAAATTGTAGAACAGTACCTGTTTCGATAAAGGCTAGGAAGCCAAAGAACGGTAATGTTTACCTGTATAAGTCGAGTTTCAAGATTCCATCAAGCCAAAGTCGAAAGTGCTCTGGGAAATCTGTTCGCGGATACAAGGTGGTCTTCAAGGCTGATAAAAAGGCCAAGGGATCAACATTGGTTAAATACCAGGTCAAGTCGAAAAATGTGGACAGAACGTTCCATTTCCGACGGACTCTAAAAATCAAATAGCAAGAGAAAAGTCTGGATTTGATGCCGCGCTAGCCATTTGGTTTCCGCGACGGAGAAACTTGACCTGAAACGCAGAGCTTACAGCTCACGGCACTATTTCGATTGCTGTGAAGGCGGTCGCGTGCGCTGCAAGAAAGTAAGTCCTAGTTCAATGAAAATGTCGAACGAGTGTTCGAGCTTACAGGGAGAATGAGAATGCTTATGAAAACAGTTGCAATTAGTTTCAGTGCTTTGCTTGTCGGAGCTGGTCTCGCAAGCGCTCAGACCATTTCGCTAGGTGGCGGCGTCGGTGGTGGTCTGGCCTTCGTGTCGGCTGGCGCGGGCGTGGCGGTGGCTGACACTACCAATTTGGCAACAGGGACTGGGGCCGCATCGACGGTGGGCGTTCCATCTTCGGCTTCAACCGCGACATCCAACAACAATTCCGTAGCCGGAACAACCGGAACCGCGACTGCGGCTGCGATTGGCGGATCGCTGGGACTTGGTTGGGGTAGCGCTGCGGGTACCGTTCGCTCAGGTTCGGCCGCCGGCGGCATTTCCGGCGCAGGCAGCACCTCGACGGGCAACGCTTCCGGCGTGGCTACCGGTACCTCTTCCGGCGTTGCCGGATCGGCGAACTCCGGTGGCGCCGGCACTTCGGTCGCTGGCGGCTCGGGCGGTGGCACTGCAACCGCAGCCGCGGGTCCTGGCGGGTCTGCCACTTCTGCCGGTGGAGGTCTGGGTGTCGGCATGAGCGCGACCTACTAACTCTGACTGCATGAATGCCGGTCGCCCTTAGGGGCGGCCGGATACTGTCCCAATTGCTAACAATACCGAACCTTTTGGTTGCGCGTGGAGTATGGAGTTTGTCATGGTTATACGTTACTCGTCTGGGGAGCATGAACCACGCGAGGGAGTGCGGCCAGCGCCGCTAATGGGTCTCGCTCTCTCGGCACTGCTGATTTGCCCGGGTGTCGGCCTGTTGGATGCGCAGTTCGCCTCTGCCCAATCTGCCAAGACCAATGAAAGCGGCGGCATCCTCTTCGCTCCGGTGAATGCCAGAGAGGTTTTCTTCAAGGCTACCGCTGCACCTGTCAAGGCTGTGACTTCGGCTAAGGCCACCGCATCGGCCAAGGCTACCGCATCGGCCAAGGCTACCGCATCGGCCAAGGCTACCGCATCGGCCAAGGCCACCACATCGGCAAAAGCCACTACATCGGCCAAGAAGACAATTGCCACACGCCAGGGGCAAAGTAACTGCGGGAGCAATCTCTTCTCGATCTTTTTCGCAAGTGAATGCGAAGGCGGCGGAGCAACGGCGGGCACGCGGACCGCTAGCGCTGGTCGACCAGGAAGTGCGACAAATCCCGGAACTCCGGGGACACCGGCAGCGCAAGGGATTCCAGGCAGTCATGTTGCTCTCTCCGGCTCGGTCGCGATAAGTGGAACGGTAACGGCCGGCGGTCGGACGGTCAGCGTCAATTCCAGTGTGGGCGTTGATCGCACTGTTGGTGTCGGAGCAACTACCGCACCGGGCGCCTCGTCGGGATTAGGGTTTGGCAACGGCATCAGCTCGGCGAGTTCTCTGGGCTCCGGGTTTTCTGGAGCTACTGGCCAGGGCTATGGCGACAGCCTGTCGGAGACGGCCACCTCAAGTGCTGGCGCCAACTCGGGCACTGGCGGCGGTGATGGAGCAGGGCTTGGCATGTCGGCCGGAGTTGGGGGAAGCGGCAGCGTCGATTGAAGTGTTCGCTGGCAGTTGCCGGCAGCCCCGGTAATTACCCAACTTTGGAAGAGGTCGAAGACGGCGTTTGGCTTGTCAGCTTCATCCACTTTGATCTCGTATACTTCCATCTGGGAGTAGAAACACCGCAAGCCATTGGATCCTCATGTCATACTCCAACTGATTTTTCAGTTGGAGTATTTCAATATGGAGCCTGATTGATATTGTTAAGGTATTGAATAAAAGTAGAATTAATAGGCCCTTTCCGGAACGCGCAGGATCGCCTCGATAGGTACGTTGGTGAAGCTGACGTTGGAAAATGCCGGCGACCTGCAAGAGGAAAAGGGTCTGGGTTGTCTAACGTTACCGCCTTTGGATCAGCTTTCAGGGTGTCGAAATTCGGCCTTTTCGGCCAAGGCTTGAGTGCCAGTTTGTGGTCTGCTTCGACCCGAACGCAAAAAGCGCCAGTCTGTCTTGAGACTACATAGAGTTTGCCCATGCGGAACTGGACGCAGAATTCCCCCGCACTCTTGCGCCGTTGTCCAGCCCGGTCTGACGCGCACCATCTTCGCGTCGTGTGTTTTTCGATGCCGCGTCAGGGAAAACAGCTCGAATGTCTGTCGCCAGCGCATCTCATTTTCCGGCAGTCAGACTCCTGACCGACTGCACGATCGAGTGCCGGTCAATTCGAAAGTGACGATAGAGATCGTTGATCGTCCCGGTCTGACCGAAGTGCTCCACCCCGTGCGGAATCGTCTTGTGCCCGGCAACAGCACCAAGCCAGGAAAGTGTGGCCGGGTGTCCATCCAGCACCGTTACAAGCGTGCAATTGCCAGGCAGAGCCTGCAGCAACGTTTCAATATGGCTGGTTGCGTCCGGGTTTCCACGCGCGCGGTCCCGCTGGGCCGCAGTCCAGCCGGCATTCAGGCGATCCGCGGAGGTCACCGCCAGCACGCCGACGTCCCGGCGATTTTCTCCAATCAAGCCTGCAGCGGCAATCGCCTCATCCGCCACCGCACCCTGATAGGCAATCACGACAGAACAGTTCGGGCCGGGCTTGCGCAACCAGTAGGCTCCGTCGATGGCGCCCTGGCGAAAGTCGTCATTTACACGTTTGCTTGGTTGCTCGAGCGGTTTCGTGGTGAGGCGCAGATAGACTGATCCGCCGGTTTCATCACGCAGCCATGTGCGCTCGTCGGGGTCGTCGTCACCGTCCTTCTGCATGTAGGCAAAGGCCCATTCCATGATCACGGCGAGTTCGTCGACAAAAGCTGGCTCGAAGGCCGCCAAGCCATCCTGCGACATTCCGATAAGCGGGGAGCCAATGGATTGGTGCGCGCCGCCTTCCGGAGCCAGCGTGATGCCCGACGGCGTTCCCACAATCATGAACCGTGCATCCTGATAGCAGGCATAGTTCAGCGCATCGAGGCCGCGGGCAACGAACGGATCATAGACCGTGCCGATCGGCAGCAGCCGCTTGCCAAACAGCGAATGCGACAGACCCGCCGCCCCAAGCAGCAGGAACAGATTCATTTCGGCAATGCCAAGCTCGATATGCTGGCCTTCAGGGGTGAACTCCCACTTGGCGGTTGACGGGATGTTTTCGCTTATGAAGGTGTCGGATTGTTCTTTTCTGGCAAAGAGCTTCCGGCGGTTCACCCAGGGGCCGAGATTGGTTGTCCCGGTGACATCGGGAGACGTGGTGACAATGCGCGCCGCCAGCGCACTTCTGCCTTTGGACAGATCATCAAGGATTTTTCCAAAACCCATCTGCGTCGATATCTCGCGATCGCCGCTGATCTGGATTTCCGGAACAGGCAATACGTCGTCGGTGTAACGGCGGCGGCCTTTGGCGAAGAATTTCGCTTCTTTCAAAAAGGCCTGCAGCGCGGGCACGTCGGAAACGGTCGCCATCGGCTCCCATTCCTTGCCTTGCGGCACGGCCATATGGGCTTGCCATGCGGCCATCTGCGTCTTGTTCATCAAGCCGCCATGATTGTCCTTGTGGCCTGCAATCGGCGTACCCCAGCCCTTGATGGTGTAGGCAAGAAAGCAGACAGGCCGGTCGTGATCGATTGCGGCGAAGGTATCGGCCATGGTTTGCACGCAATTGCCGCCGAGATTTTCCATCAACTCCGCCAGTTGGTCGTCGCTGCGGCTGTCGATCAGAGCCGTAACGTCGCCCTGATCACCCAGATCGTCCATCAAACGCTTGCGCCAAACCGAGCCGCCCATGAATGTGAGGGCGGAATAGAGCTGGTTGGGGCAACTGTCGATCCAGTCGCGCAGTTTTTCCCCGCCCGGCTCGTCGAAGGCAGCGCGCTGCAAATAGCCGTATTTGACCCGGATGACATCCCATCCAAAGGCATCGAAGATCTGCTCGACGCGACGGAACAGCCCTTCACGGACAATCCCATCGAGAGACTGGCGGTTGTAGTCTATGATCCACCATGTGTTGCGCAGGTCGTTCTTCCAACCTTCCTGCAAACACTCATATATATTGCCTTCGTCCAGTTCCGCATCGCCGACAAGCGCGACCATGCGCCCCAGTTTCAACTCCTGTCCCCATTGCTTGGCCTGAATGTAATCCTGCACAATCGATGCGAAAGACGTGATCGCCACTCCAAGCCCGACAGAGCCGGTCGAGAAATCAACATCATCAATATCCTTTGTGCGTGACGGGTAGGACTGCACGCCGCCAAACCCACGAAAGGCTTCCATCTTTTCGCGCGTCTGGTTTCCCATCAGATATTGAATCGCGTGGAATATGGGTGACGCGTGCGGTTTGACTGCAACCCTGTCCTCCGGTCGCAGGGCGGAAAAATACAAGGCAGTCATGATTGACACCATCGACGCCGAAGACGCCTGATGACCACCGACCTTGATCCCGTCTGCCTTGGGGCGAATGTGATTGGCGTTGTGAATCATCCAATGCGACAGCCACAGCAGACGCTGCTCGATGGTTTTCAGATGAGTTCTGGACGTGGTCATGGCGGTGTCCTCCTGATTTTCCTCAACGACCATTATCCCGCTGCTTGCGCAAGGTTTCAGGTCGCTTCTTCACTTGGCCGGCTGCGCGCTGCTGATCACAACCGGTTGCAAACGGTGAGCCGGTGCGACGTGCGCCAATGCCGTCCCTGTTCTACGGCTGATAGCCGGTTGTTATCAGGCTGCCTGACGCGCGCCGTCCCGTAAGCATGTCCTCGTGCCGCATCGCGGCCGGGGCGTCACCTTGGTATTTTTCAACCGAGACAAGACAGAGCTGTCCGGCGCATCCCTGACTGAAGCAGGATGCCGGACGATCGGCTGTCACCGCGTTCGGGTTGCCGTTGACGCAGACGATGCCGCGTCCCTCGATCTCCTGCGGCGCATACCAGGCCCCGGTCGATAACTGGATGACCGACGGCATGACCTTTTCGCTGGGCTGGGCGGCGGCGATCGTTGCCCCGCGGGCGTTGGAAATCAGGATCATGTCCCCTTCGCTAATGCCGAGCGCGCGCGCGTCGTCTTCGTTCATGCGCGCGACCTCGCGTCCCGCAATCTTTCCGGACATGCTGGTTGCGCCGAAATCGAGCTGGCTGTGGAGCTTGCCCTTTGGCTGGTTGGCGACGAGCTGAAACGGGTGGGTTTTCGCAAGTTCTGCGCCGAGCCATTCCGCCGGCTCGATCCAGGCCGGGTGGCCTGGAAGGCCGGTCGAGGCGACCAGCTTGGAGAATATCTGAATGCGTCCGGTTTCGGTCGCAAGCGCGTTGGCCTCTGGATCGGCATGAAAGGCTTCCATCATGCTCGGCGCCTCTGACGTCGGAAGCGCGAGCGGCGTGGCCTCCATGAAACTGTCGAAATCCGGGACAGGCTCACCAAGCTGCTCCATCGCGTCCCGGGTCCTTCGGTACATGTGGCTGAGCCAGTCGCGGGCGCTGCGCCCCTCGGAATAGCTATCGAGGCACCCGAGCCGTTCGGCTAGATTGCAGAAGATGGTGTAGTCGTCGCGCGCCATGCCATGAGGTTCGCACAGTTTCTGCATCGGCATGAGGAAGGGATCGCCGGCGCTTGCACCGATATCCTCGCGCTCGGCCGTGATCGTGGCGGGAAAAATGATATCGGCATGACGCGTCGTGGCCGTGCACACGCTGTCGTGGACGATGATCGTGTCGGGACGGGAGAACGCCTGGGCTAATCTGCGCAGGTCCTGATGGTGGTGGAAAGGGTTGCCGCCGGCCCAATAGACCAGCCTTATGTCGCTGTAGCTGCGGGTCTTGCCGCGATAGGTGTAGTCAGAGCCAGGATTGAGAAGCAGGTCGGAGATCCGCGCCACCGGGATGAAATCGCCCGACCGGTTGTGTCCCTGCGGCAGGGTCGGCAAGGGAACGGCCAATGACGGCTTGCCATGATTGCCCATGGAACCCAGGGCGTAAACGAAGCCCGATCCAGGTTCGGCACCGCCTATCATGGTCGACAGCACGAGCGCCATCCAGACCGGCTGTTCGCCGTTTTCCGCCCGCTGCAGGCTGTAGCTGACCGTTACCAGCGTTCGCTTGCGAGCGGCTTCCTCGGCCAGGGCCCTGATGTCGGCTGCGGCAACGCCGGAGATGGTTTCGGCCCATTCGGGCGTCTTGGGCTGTTGATCGGTCCGGCCTTCGAGATAGGCGCTGAAAGCCTCCCAGCCGCTGGTATATTTTGCGATGTAATCACGATCAACGAGCTGTTCGGCCTGCAGGTGATAGGCCATGCCGAGCATCACCGCGACATCGGTCGCCGGGCGTGGCGCATAGCGGGTGACGGCGCCTTCGACATTAAAATCGTCCTGCAGGGGGCTGATCGAGACGAACCGGCATCCGCGGGCCGAAGCCGCGGTGATCGTGTCACGTGCGATGTGCTGCGATGAGCCGCCGGGACTGACCGACAGATTGCGGGTCGGCAGCCCGCCAAAGGCGATAACCAGTTCGGTGGTGTCGCGGATACGTTCCCACCAGCGGCCTTCGCGCGAGATTCGGGTCGAATTGCCCACAACCGTATCCATGATCACCGAGCCAGCGGCTGTGGAATAGGTGTCGGCGGAGGCGACATAGCCGCCGAAAGCCATATTGAGGAAACGGTGAACCTGGCTCTGGGCGTGGTGAAACCGTCCGGCCGATGACCAGCCATAGGAGCCGCCAAAGACGTGGCGCCCGGGATGAAGGTCGCCGGTCTTCCAGCTTCCCGCGCCAAGCCGCTTGAGTTCAGACGCGGCGAGATCAAGGGTCTCGTCCCACTCCATTTCGACATAGTCGTCGCTGCCGCGCCGCCTGTCGGGGCCTGGGCCGTCCTTGAGCCAGCCGCGGCGCACCAATGGACGCGACAGGCGCGCGGGATGGTTCAGTGCAGCGGGAATGTTTCTCAGAATGGGCGACGGATCGGGATCTTCCGCAAAGGGGCGGATTACCAGATCGTTGCCCTCGCGCGTGGCGGAGAATGCACCCCAATGACTGCTGTGATATCGCGGAGAATTCTGGGTCATTGTGAGAGCCTCCTGGTTGTGATGGCTGGAAGGGGGGCGGGTCGCATGCATTCTTGAACGCCGGAGGGCGGCCTGTCACACTGCCATTTGGGTTACAAAACGCGTCACCTGGTAGTCTCCGATCGCCTCGCTGCCGCCTTCGTTTCCGTATCCGGAATCGCGCACGCCACCAAACGGCGTCTCGGCAAGACCCAGACCGATATGGTTGATCGAGGTCATGCCGGCAACGATCTCCGATCCGAGCCGCTCGATCGACTTGGCCGAGCGGGCGAAACCGTAGGAGGCCAGACCGTAAGGCAGTCGGTTCGCTTCGGCGATCGCATCGTCCAGCGAAGCGGCCGGGTTGATGATGGCAACCGGCCCGAACGGTTCCTCGTTCATGATGCGCGCGGATGCCGGTACATTGGCAATCACTGTCGGCGCGAAGAAATTGCCCTTGTTTCCGATCCGTGCGCCACCCGCCGTCACCTTTGCACCAAGTGCCACAGCGTCGGCCAGCAGCTCTTCGATTGCCGACACCCTGCGCCCGTTGGCGAGCGGACCCATCTCGACGCCTTCCTTGAGCCCGGAACCGACCCTGATCGATTTGGCGGCTTTTGTCATGTGGTCAAGGAATTCGTCGAAGACCGGCTCTTCCACCAGGAATCGTGTCGGCGAAATGCAGACCTGACCGGCATTGCGGAATTTGGCACGCGCAAGCAGACCAGCGGCAGCTTTCACATCCGAGTCGGCGCAGATGATGCAAGGCCCATGACCACCGAGCTCCATGGTGGTTTTTTTCATGTGCCTGCCCGCCAGCGCGGCAAGATGCTTGCCCACCGCGGTGGACCCGGTGAACGAGACCTTGCGAATGATCGGGCTTGCGATGAGATATTCGGAGATCATCGCCGGATCGCCATAGACCAGACCTACGACGCCGGCGGGAATGCCGGCTTTTTCGAAAGCGCGAACGAGAGCTGCCGGGGCCGCAGGGGTTTCTTCCGGGCCCTTGATGATGATCGAGCAGCCGGCTGCCAGCGCGGCTGAGAGCTTGCGGACCGTCTGGTTGATCGGGAAATTCCAGGGTGTGAAGGCAGCGACCGGCCCGACGGGCTCCTTCATCGCCATCTGCGTAACGCCGGCGGCACGGGCGGGAATGAGCCTGCCGTAGCTGCGGCGGGCCTCCTCAGCGAACCATTCGATGATCTCAGCCGCTGCCATGACTTCCATTCGTGACTCAGCCAGGGGCTTGCCCTGTTCGGTGGTCATATGAAGCGCTGTTGTATCCGCGCTTTCCCGCAGGTGAGTGGCTGCCCGCCGCATTATGGCGCTGCGATCGATCGTCGGTGTGGCCTTCCACATATCAAATCCGGCCGAACTCGCCGCGAGTGCCTCGTCAAGATCCGGGATTGCCGCCGAACTGACGTAGCCAACGATCTCATCGGTGGCCGGGTCGAGGATTTCGAGCCGGTTTCCGTCACTGGAATTCCGCCACGCACCGTTGATGAAGAGCTGTGTTTCGGGGTGGGAAGATTCCATTTCCTGTCCTTTCGATACAGCGTCCCTGTTCTGACGCAGTCCGTGTCTTCGCTTCGGATGTTGAAAATCAGATTGACAGCCTGATGTTATATTTATACAAGTTGAATAATGATAGTTGTAAAAATTGGCAAGGTGATTCTTGCCTAAAAGCCGCAAAGTGAGGTTGGTAGCGGCATTTTTTGGCATCTACTCAATCAGCGCTGCGGGAAATCCGCCGGGTCAGAACCGGCGGCTGGCGCGATCAGATACAAGGCAGGGACTAAATGACGGAAAGTGCTCCATTGAGAGTTGGGATCATCGGCGACGGGTTCATGAATCCCGGCTTCTTTCGCAAGGCGCTTGAGGAGAAGCTTGGTGATCGCGGCGCGACCTACAAGGAGATGGAGCTCGGCTGGCCGCTTTCCGTGAAGTCGACAAAGAAGGACCCGAACCTCACCATTGGCGAATTTGTCGGGCGCCCCGAGGACTATTTCGAGTTCCTGTCCGATATTGATGTCCTGGTCACCCATCTTGCGCCGATCACAGCCGACAGTTTCATCCACGCGCCCAGACTGAAGATCATTGGAGTCTCGCGCGGCGGGCCGATCAATATCGATTGCGTTGCAGCGGCCAAGCACGGGGTCGCAGTGGTCAATGCGCCAGGCCGGAATGCATCGGCCGTCGCCGAATTCACCATCGCTTCATTGCTGGCCGAGACCCGCAACCTCGTTCGTGGTCATCTCAATGTGATCGGGGGCGAATTCAAGCGTGAGTTCTACCACATCGACCATGTCGGACCGGAACTCTGCGAACTGACCATCGGCATCGTCGGCTACGGCGATATCGGGATGCGCGTGGCGCGGCTGGCTGCCGCTTTCGGCGCGCGGATCATCGTCTCCGATCCATTCAAGCAGCTCACGGACGAGGACCGGGCGCTGGGCATCGAAAAGGTCGAACTCGACGACCTGATCAGCACGGCTGACGTCGTCACGCTCCACCCTCGCGTCACGCCGCAGACCCGCGGCATGATCGGTCGCGCGCAGATAGAGCGAATGAAGAAGGGCGCATATATCGTCAACACGACCCGGGGTGAGGTGCTCGATTATGAGGCGTTGTATGACGCCCTGAAGAGCGGCCATCTGTCCGGGGCGGCGCTCGACACGTTCAATCCCGAGCCGCCGCCTGCCGACTGGCCGCTTCTCAAGCTTCCGAACGTAACCTTGTCGCCGCATATCGCCGGCGCTTCGCGCTACAGCGTTACCAAGGCCGCGGCCATGATCGCCGAAGACGTACGGCGTCTGCTTCAAGGTCACGAACCTCTTTTTCCAGCGAGATGATACACATGCAAAACCAGGAATTGACCCTCCGCACCGAACTGATTGAAGCCTGCTGCGCCATGAACGGGCTTGGCATCAACAAGGGAACCGCCGGCAACATATCCGTACGCTTTGGCGATGGCTTCCTGATCTCGCCCACCGGCATTGCCTACGACAAGCTGCAGCCGGAGCATGTGGTGCATATGAAATGGAACGCCGAATACGAGGGTGATGTGCGCCCGTCGAGCGAATGGCGGTTCCACCGCGATATCCTGCGCTCGCGCGATGATCTCAACGCGGTTGTGCACACGCATTCGACCAACGCCACGTCAGTGTCGATCCTGAACAAGGACATCCCGGCGGTCCATTATGCAATCGCAGCCGCCGGTGGCCCGAACATTCGCTGCGCGCCCTATGAAACCTTCGGCTCGCAGGCGCTGGCTGACCGGATTCTGGTGGCGCTTGAGGACCGGCGTGCCTGTCTGCTGGCACATCACGGCGTCATTGCTGCCCATGTCTCGATAGCGCGCGCATTGTCGCTGGCCGTGACTGTCGAGGAACTCGCCATCCACTATCTTAATTGCCTTCCGATGGGCGAACCGCCGGTCCTGTCCGACGCCGAAATTGCCCGGGTGGTCGAGAAATTCAAAACCTATGGCCAGCAATCCGATGCGACCCAGAAGTCGCTGCAAGCCTCGTAGCGGGACAGGCCATGGCGTCCGATCTCGTTCTTTGCGTCGATTCAGGCACAACCAGTGTCAAGGCTGCGATCTATGACCGCGACGGCAAGGCATTGTCGCGTGCCGAAATCCCGAACTCGGCGCTCGTCCGAACCGGGAACCGGGTCGAGCAGGACATGGATCAGACGCTGGCCGACGTCGAAAAGGCGATTGCCGCATGTCTTGGCCTTGACCAGTCCGGAGACGGGATAACGGCTCTTGCCCTGACCGCGCAGGGCGACGGTCTGTGGCCTCTGACAAAAGATCTTGTTCCTTCGGGCAGGGCGATAACCTGGCTCGATGGCCGCTCGGCCGATCTGGTGGAGACCATGTCCGGCGCGCTGGATGAGATCGAGGCCATCACCTCGGCGCGTCCGACATCTGCATCCCAGACGCTGCAGCTTCTCTGGCTGCAACGTAATGAACCTGAAAGATTCCAGGCAATCGGCCATGCGTTGCGGCTCAAGGAGTGGCTGTTCTTCCGCCTGACCGGCGAGTTGCGGGCAGAATTCGGCAGTGTCCTGCCTGCCTGGGGTGACTGGCGCAGCGGCAAGCCTGTCGGCGATATCTCCAGGTTATTGGGTCTTGAGAAGAGCATCGAACTGCTGCCGGAAATCGGAACGGTGGCGTCGTGTATCGCCGGGCTGTCGGCGCAGGCCGCTGACCGGTTGCGGTTGCCTGCGGGCCTGCCGGTGGTTCTCGGCCCCGGCGATGTACAATCTAGTTTTGTTGGCCTCGGTGTGGGGCCGGGCCTGGCGCTGACGCGCGCATCAGTGTTCGGAACAAGCGCAATACATGGCGGCTACTACGCTGAAGCCAACCAGATTCCCGTGAAATTGCCGGGGGCGATGATCCAGCGTTTCGCCACGGGAGAGGGCTTCGTCTGTTTTCACCCGTGCTTCAACGGCGGCAATGTGATGCGCCATGTCTCGGCGCTCACGAGCGCCGGCAATATTGAGATCAGCCGTCCGGCCTATTCAGGCGTGGTGCTTCACCCATTCTTTGAGCCCGGCGGCGAACGCGCGCCGTTCACCAATCCGCTGGCGTCTGCCGCAGCCTTCGGGCTGAGTGCCGATACCACACCGGAACAGCTTGGCTGGGCCGCGCGGGAAGCGCTCGCCTTCCTGGCGCGGATAAGCCATTCGGATCTGGGCG
Source organism: uncultured Hoeflea sp. (assembly GCA_963975635.1). GTDB lineage: Bacteria > Pseudomonadota > Alphaproteobacteria > Rhizobiales > Rhizobiaceae > Hoeflea. Next base: position 22,501 of record CAXBIE010000012.1, read on the forward strand.
GGGACGAAAGCAGGGCGGTGGTGGCCGGCGGCGGTGTGGCACGCGATCCGGTGGTAATGCAGTTGCTTGCGAGCGTGCTTGACCGGAGCGTACTTCCCCATACCGGCGGCGACGCGGCGCTGCGCGGTCTTGCTGCGATCGCCATGGGCGCGCTGGAAGGCAGGGCTGGCCAGGGGATCCCCAAGGACACCTACCTGTCGTCCCCGGGCGAAGAAGTCCGGCCGGAAACGGGTGCCATTCAGACCTATTACCAGCGCAAGTTCCGCCTTTTCGCGCAACTCATTGAGGACATCTCCCGGCACTGGAAAGAGCTGGGCGCAATAGAGGCAGAGGCCGCAGGCCTGAGTGATGGCGCGGCCGCGCCCGAACGGTCAGCGCCATGATGCCGCGCGCCGACAGGAGTCCGCGAGCGGATCACAACGTAACTTATGAGCGGACGCTGCTCCGGTCGAGCAGGAAAACCATCTTATCCGGCGGCCGCGCGATGGCGGATACGGTTTGGAAAAGGGAAGAGGAAATATCCAGATGACCAAAGACAACCTGTTTGGCGGGACCGGACCTGCAACGCGCGCCATCCATCTGGGTTATGATCCGTCGACCGAGAACGGCGCACTTACACCGCCGATCTACCTCACCTCGACCTATGCCTTCGAAAGTGCCGAAGACGGGGTGGCGACATTCGCGGGGGAACGGTCCGGATATGTCTACGGCCGCTCCAGGAACCCGACCCAGGCACTGCTCGAAGCGCGCGTTGCCGATCTCGAAGGCGGAGAAGCCGGACTCGCGCTTGCATCGGGGATCGCCGCGATCACGGCAACCGTCCTGTCGCTGGTCAAGGCCGGCGACACCGTCTTGGTGGATCAGGTGATATACGGTTGCTCCTACTCCTTCTTCGCCAATCACATCACCCGCTTCGGCGTCGAAGTGATCATTACCGATTTCACTGACCTAGAAGCGCTCGAGGCAGAATTTGCCAAAAAACCGTCCCTGGTGTTTTTCGAGACTCCGTCGAACCCGAATATGCGGATCATCGACATTCGCGGCGTGGCTGCGATGGCGAAGGCCGCAGGCGCGGTCTGCGTTGTCGACAACACCTTCTCATCGCCGATCATCCAGCAGCCGCTGGCGCTGGGCGCGGATATCGTCGTCCATTCTGCGACCAAGTTCCTGGGCGGGCACGGCGACTTGCTTGGCGGTATCGTCGTCGGCTCCACCGACTTGATTGCCGGAATCAGGAATGCCGGGCTTCGGATGATCACCGGCGCCACATTGTCACCCTTCAACGCCTTCCTGATCCTTCGAGGATTGAAGACGCTGAGCCTGCGCATGAAGGCCCATTGCGCCTCGGCCTTGGCTGTCGCCACCCATATGCAGGCCCATCCCTCGGTGGCTGCGGTGCATTACCCGATGCTGCCCGGTTTCGCGCATCGGGAACTGGCTCAGAGTCAGATGTCGGGCGGCGGGGCGATCGTCTCGTTCCAGCTCGTTGGCGGACGCGAGATGGGGATGCGTTTCATCAATGCGCTCGATCTCATCAAATGTGCAGTCAGCCTGGGAGATGCGGAGACCCTGATCCAGATTCCGGCAGGCATGACCCACGCGACCTACACATGCGAAGAACGGCTTCGCTTCGGCATTCCCGAAGATCTGGTGCGGCTTTCTGTCGGGCTTGAGGATATCGAAGATTTGATCCTCGACATCGACCGGGCCTTTGAGACGGTCGGCAGCCCCTTGGCCAAGGCCGGGTCTTCCAAATGAATCCGGCATCCGGTCATAACGGCGGACAGTCCGCAAACAACCCGGGCGGGGACGGCTTGCTCGCCCTGCTCGGGAAGGTTTGCGGCTCGGACAACGTCTTGACCGGAGACGATGCGGCCCGTTACGGCCGCGACTGGCGCGGCCAGTATGTATCCCAGCCTCTGGCTGTGGTGCGTCCTGCGACGACCGGCCAGGTGTCAGCCGTCCTTCAGGCAGCGTCCGCGGCCAAACTTGCCGTGACCCCGATGGGCGGCAACACGGGCCTGGTTGGCGGGACCCTGGCCGAAGGCGGGCTTGTGGTTTCGCTGGAACGGATGAACAAAATACGGGCGATCGACGCCCGCGGCCGCAGCGCTGCCGTGGATGCAGGGTTGATTGTCGCCGACCTCGACACCGCGCTGGCCGAGCATGGCCTGAGGTTCCCGCTTTCCTTCGGCGCGCAGGGATCGGCGATGATCGGAGGCGCGCTGTCGACCAATGCGGGAGGCGCCAATGTCCTCGCGCACGGAATGAGCCGTGCTCTTTGCCTCGGTCTCGAGGTGGTGATGCCAGACGGTCAGATCTTCAACGATATGCTTGATCTGCGAAAGAACAACACTGGCCTTGACCTCAAGCAGCTTTTCATCGGGGCCGAGGGCACGCTGGGGATCATAACTGGCGCTGTGCTGGCGTTGACGGACCGGCCGGTTGTCCACGCCACGGCGCTGATCGCGCTTGCGGGATATGAGGAAGGCTTGGCGGTTCTCAATCGGCTGCGGCGCGCCAATGGAGTTTGCGTCGAGGCGTTCGAAGTGATGCCGCGCAGCTATTTCCAGCAGATGAGCAGATGCACCGCGGCGCATGCCTCGCCCCTATCCGGTGATCCGGCGCTGACGGTCCTTGCCGAACTGGCCTCTTCGTCTCCCGCCGATTGCGCGCAAGGACCGGACGGCGCTGTTCCGCTCACCGAGCGGCTCACCACAACGCTGAGCGACTGCCTGGAAGAGGGTTTGATTTCCGATGCAGTCATCGCCCAGACCGGCCAGCAGCGCAGCGATATGTGGCGGCTGCGTGACATCGCTCCCGAACTGTCGCTCGGCGTAAGGCCGGTCGTGGCGGCGGATGTTTCGGTTCCGGTCAGGTTGATCGGCGACTTTGCCTCTTCCCTGGAGGCGGCGCTCGCCGCGGCCGATGCCGACGCCCTGGTCTGGATGGTTGGGCATCTGGGAGACGGCAATCTGCACGTGGTCGTCAGTCCGACAGTCAAGACGCCTTCAAACCTCGCCCGCATCCGCGCGATCATTGACAGCGAAACTGTCGGGCACAACGGATCGTTCTCGGCCGAACACGGAATCGGGATTCAGAAGCTGGCCTCGATGATGGCGCACAAGGATCCGGTTGCGCTGGATCTGATGCGCAGGATCAAGACCGCCTTCGACCCCTCCGGGATCATGAATCCGGGAAAGGTAATCCCGACCCGATCAACAAGCGGGGATGCCACGACTGAGCGGCACCCTAAACAACAGGCAACACCACACCCAGAAAAGGAGATCCGCAAGGCATGAAGCAGCCGCATCTCAAAGCCGGCGCGCGATACGGGCCGGCTGATCGGGAAAGGCACTGACATGAAGAAGGACCATTCAGGCCGGGGAGGCCGGAGGAACAGGTGGAATTCATCTTTCTCCGCGCCTGCGGGAGGAGAACTTCGGTCTTAAAGACCGCGAGAGAGCCCACGCCCCGTCCACACACTAGAGGAGAAGAACCGTGAGACATAAAACTATCAAATCACTCAGAGGACTGGTCATCGGCACTATCGCCGCGCTGGCTGCTTCGTCCGCTCTTGCTGCCGATTACACGATGAAGTTCTCGATCAGCGACACGGAGATCGAAGGCGAACACTTCACCCATACGCCGTTACGTGCCTTCAAGAAGGAAATCGAGGAAAAGAGCGACGGACGCATGGAGGTCAAAATCTTCTGGTCCGGGCAATTGGGCAAGACAGACAGCGTCGTCAACATGGTTGCCACCGGTCTGGTCGAAGCCATCATGGGCGCCGACGGGTTCGCATCGCCGTATGACCAGAACATTCAGGTGCTGGGCATCCCCTATTTGTTTAACGACCGGGCCGCCGCTTACGAAGTCCTCGACGGGCCATGCGGTCAGAAACTGTCGGATGGGCTGGTTGAGAAAAGCGGCATACGGGCGATGGTCTGGCACGAAAACGGCGGCTACCGGAACTATTCTGCAAACAAACCGCTCACCTCCGTCGAAGACCTTCAGGGCCTGAAGATCCGCACTATGAACAATCCTGTCCACATGGAGATCGTCAAGTCACTCGGCGCTTCGCCGACGCCGATCCCGTGGCAGGATCTCTACACGGCGCTTCAGACCGGTGTGGTTGACGGGCAGGAAAATTCGCTCGCCATCTTCCGGATTCCAAAGCTCGAAGAAGTTCAGAAGAACATCATCATGGATGGTCACGTTTACTCGCCAGGTGCACTGTATTTCAGTCAGAAATGGCTCGATACCTTGCCTGAGGACCTGCTTGAGATCGTCAAAACGGCGTCAGAGAACTTTCGTGATCTCAATCGCGAGATTTCGACCAAGGCAGAGGCAGATGATCGCGCCTTCCTCGAAAGCAAGGGCGTGTCGATCTACGATCCGACGCCGGAACAGAAGCAGCAGTTCCGTGAACTGACCCAGGCGCCGGCGCTTGAATACATCAAGGGCAGCGTCGATGCCGACATCCTCGCCTGCTTCCTGTCGGCGGCCGAGGAGGCCAACGCCAAATCCGGCGGTTAGGACATTCGATAGACTAGGCGGGCCGCCGATTGCCGGTGGCCCGCCCTTTGAAATGGAGGGAGGAGTTATCATGCCAAAAGTGTTGCTGGCGCTTTGTCGCGCGATTTCATGGGTGCAGCTTGCGTTGTTGCTGACGATGCTGGGCGTCATGGCCAGTCTGGTCTTTACGCGATATCTGTTTTCCTACTCTCCGCCCTGGTCGGAGGAGCTCACGCGCTTTGCGATGATCTGGCTGGTGATGCTGGGCGGAGGCGTGCTGTCGCTGTTCCAGGACCACATCACGCTGACCGTTTTCTCCGACAATTTCAGCCCGCGCTTGAAGATCCTGAGAGGCTTCGTTGTTCGGATTATCCTTATCACGACAAGCGCCATCATTGTTGTCACGGGCATCAAGTTCGCCAATGGGATGGCGGCGGTTTATGCCTGGGGACTTCAGATTCACATGGGGCTGCCGGCCTATTCCGTCGTCGCGGGTTTCGCGTTGACCCTGGTCTTCAATCTCATTCTGCTGGCCGAGGACATCGGCAACCTGTTTGGAATCAAGACCAACCTGATTCCCCGCCAGGACCAGGTTATGGACGGGTCCTTCCGAACCCAAGACGACCTCTGATTTGTAGGGAATAGCCAGATGACTATCGGTATTGTTCTGGTCGTCCTGTTCGGGATGATCTTCATCGGAGTGCCAATTTCGTTCGCCATGCTGGCGACGACAGGCCTCTACTTCCTGACCGGCCCAACGCCTGTCCTCATCGAACTTCTTCCCGCCAAGATCTTCGAAGGGCTGGACAACATCATTCTGATCGCCATCCCGTTCTTCCTGCTGGCCGGCGAGTTGATGAACCGCTCGGGCATGGCTGACCGGCTGCTGCATTTCTCCAACCTGGTCATCGGCCGGGTCCGCGGCGGCTTTGCTTATGTCAATGTCATGGCGAGCCTCTTGTTTTCGGGTCTGACCGGCGTCGCGGTCGGCGACATAGCGGCACTCGGCAAGATCGAGGTTCTGGCGATGGAAAAGGCCGGGTATCCTCGCCACTTTGCCGCCGCGGTGACGGTGGCTTCCTCGCTGGTGGGGCCCATCATTCCACCCAGTGGTATCATCATTCTCTACTGTGCGATCATGAACGTCTCGGTTGGCGGCATGTTTCTCGCAGCGCTCATTCCAGGCGTGCTCATGGCTGTGGCCGACATGCTGGTAATCGGCTTCCAGGCCAAGAAACGCAACTTTCCGCTGTCGGATGTTGATCGTTCATTCCCGGCTTTCGTCGAAGGAACCCGTGACGCGGCTCTGGCTCTGCTGATGCCGATCTTCCTGATTGGCGGCATTGTCGGCGGCATTACGACGCCGACCGAAGCCGCGGCGGCATCTGTCGTCTACGCCCTCGTCGTTTCAATCCTGATCTATCGTGCGCTCAGCTTCAAGCAGGTCGGCAAGATCTTCATGAATACGACGTTCGAATCCGCGCGGCTTCTTTTCATGATCGCCGGTGCATTGTCGATGACCTGGATCTTCGCGCTCGAGGATCTGGCCGGGAAGGTGGCGTTCATCTTCGACTTTGCTGCCGGATCACCGCTCATCCTCATTCTGATCATCAACACGCTGTTCCTTATCCTGGGCATGTTCATGGATTCCGCGCTGGCGTTGATCCTGTTCGGCCCGATCGTGGCCCCGCTGGCCTACAGCGCTGGTGTGGATCCGCTCCAGCTCGGCATCATGCTGATCGTCAACGTAACCGTGGGGCTGGCGACACCGCCGATCGGCTATGTCCTCTTCGCCATGTGCAGCGTGGTGCGGCTGGATTTCCGAACGCTCGTCTCCGAGATGATCCCGTTCCTGTTGGTCAAGGCAGTGCTTCTGGTCATCATCGGAATGGTGCCGGCCCTGACCATGTGGGTCCCGCGGTATTTCGGGTTCTGATGATGGACCGGAAAACCCCATCCACAAGACGCACGCCTTTGGTATTCTCGGACACCGCGATGCGCGCCAGACCATCGGGCATACGCGCCGCACAGACCGAGCGCCCCGACATGATCTCCTTCTCCAAGGGGCATCCCGATCCGGCGCTGTTCGAGACCCGGAGGCTTCAGGCCGTGATCGACGGCCTCCTGTCAGAGCCCGGTAGTGCCGGGGATAGCCTGCAATATTCGGCGGGCGCCGGGATTGACGGATTGTGCCGCGAACTCTGCAAGCTCATGCAGCAGCGGGGCGTGGACTGTGATGCAGGGAATGTGCTGATCACCAATGGTTCGCAGCAAGGGCTGTTTCTGTCGGCGCTGGCCTTTGCTGATGCGGGGCGGCAGGTGGTCGTGCGGCAACCGGTTTATACCGGCGCGCTGCAGGTGTTCGAGACGCTGGGGCTTGAGACGGTCGAACCGCAGGCTGCGGGGGACACCCCGGCGCTTGTCTATGAAATTCCCAATTTTCACAATCCGACCGGCGCCAGCCTGGATCTCGACGAGCGTAATCGGCTTGTCGACTACGCCCACCGGACCGGCGCAATCCTGCTTGAAGACGATCCGTATGGCCTGTTGCGGTTCGACGGCCAAGATTTGCCAGGATTGCTGGCGCTTGATGCCAGCCGCGGATCTATCGAAACCGCCCGGACGCTGTTCCTGGGGTCACTGTCAAAAACTGTGGCGCCGGGGCTGCGCATCGGCTGGATCATCGGCCCGCGCGACATCATTTCGAAACTGACCGTGTTGAAATATGTCCAGGACATTCAAAGCGGCACATTCGTCCAGCAGGTTGCGGTCGGCGTCCTGCAGAATGATTTCGCCCAGTCGGTGGAGAGGGCGCAATCGGTCTATCGCGGTAGGCGCGACCGGCTGCTGGACGCGCTTGAAACGCATTTCGCCGGACGTGGGCGCTGGAGCAGGCCTGAAGGCGGCTTTTTTGTCTGGATTAAACTGGCGGGCGGCGTCAACGCATCCGCGCTGTTGACGAAGGCAATCGAGAAAGGCGTGAATTTTGTGCCTGGGAGCGCATTCGGCCCGCCCGAGCGCTTTGGCAGCTATCTCAGGCTAAGCTTTTCGCATACGGGCCTTGATGACTTCGACCGCGGCGTGCTGCGCCTGGCCAAGGCCTATGACGAATTGGCGGCGGAATAGCTGCGGGCCCTTGCTCGGCGGCTGCTGAGCAAGGGCCCGCGGGAACCGTTCCGGATTTCCGCTTCAACGGCAGGCCGCGAAGCGCCGGCAATGCCGGGCTGTCCCCCGCTCAGGCAGTGTCCATCTGCTTGTCCGTCTTGGCAAAACCGAGCGTGAGCAGCGCTTGCCTGATTTCATCAAGAACCTGAGGATCCTCGATTGTCGCAGGCGTTCTGGGGGCTTGACCATTGGCGATGTTGACCATCGTTGCCCGGAGGATCTTGCCGGAGCGAGTCTTTGGCAGACGATCGATCACGGTTGCATGGCGAAACGAGGCGACGGGGCCGATTTTCTCACGCACCAGGCGAACCAGCTCGTCGTTTATCTCGGCATGATCGCGCGCCACGCCTGCATTCAGGCAGACCAGGGCTACGGGAACCTGGCCCTTGAGCGTGTCCGCTGCGCCGATCACCGCGCATTCGGCGACATCGGGGTGGCTGGCCACGACTTCCTCTATGCTTCCGGTCGACAGCCGGTGGCCGGCGACATTGATCACGTCATCAGTCCTGGCCATGATGTAGACATAGCCATCCTCGTCGATCATGCCGGCATCGCCGGTTTCGTAGTAGCCGGGGAAACGCGCCATGTAGGATTTCTCGAACCGATCATGGGCGTTCCAGATCGTGGTGAAACAGCTGGGCGGCAGCGGCAGCTTGACGGCAATCGCGCCGAGCGTACCGGCAGGCACCGGCTGGCCGGCTTCATCTAGAACCTGGATGTCATAGCCCGGCATCGGTACGGTCGGCGAACCGCGCTTGACCGGCAGAAGCTCTATACCGGCCGGATTTGCCGCGATGCTCCAGCTGGTCTCTGTCTGCCACCAATGGTCGATGACTGGCTTGCCGGTTTTTTCCTCGGCCCATTGAATGGTGTCCGGGTCGGCGCGCTCTCCGGCGAGGAAGATGTATTTCAGCTCGCTCAGATCGTAGTTCTTGAGCAACTCGCCCTTGGGGTCCTCGCGCTTGACCGCCCTGAAGGCCGTCGGCGCGGTGAAGAAGCTGCGCACCTTGTGCTCGGAGATGACCCGCCAGAAAGTGCCTGCATCCGGCGTACCCACCGGCTTGCCTTCGAACAGAATGGTCGTGTTGCCGTTGATCAGTGGTCCATAGCAAATGTAGCTGTGCCCCACGACCCAGCCCACATCCGAGGCCGCCCAGAACACATCGCCGGGATGAACGTCGTAGATGTTACGCATTGACCAGGAGAGCGCCACCAGTTGTCCGGCAGTGGGCCTGACCACGCCTTTGGGTTGGCCGGTCGTTCCCGAGGTATAGAGGATATAGGCCGGATGGTTTCCTTCAACCGGCACGCACGCGGCGGGCGTCGCGGTGGCTTGCGCTTCGTGCCAGTCGAAATCCCGGCCGTGCTCGAGCGTGGCGCGTTCCTGGTCGCGCTGCAAAATCAGGCAGAAGTCCGGCTTGTGCCGCGCCATGGCCATGGCGCCGTCGAGCAGCGGCTTGTAATGGACGATCCGTCCCGGCTCGATTCCGCAGGAAGCGGCAAGGATGGCCTTCGGCGTCGCGTCGTCGATCCGGGTTGCGAGCTCCGTTGCAGCGAATCCGCCGAATACCACCGAATGGATCGCGCCGATGCGAGCGCAGGCCAGCATCGCGAACAGCGCTTCGGGAACCATCGGCATGTAGATGATCACCCGGTCACCCTTAGTGACACCCTTGGCCTGAAGCGTTCCGGCGAGCAGCGCCACGCGCTGCTGCAATTCGGCGAAGCTGATCCTGGTGATGGTATCGGTGACGGGGCTGTCATGGATAATTGCGACCTGCTCGCCACGCCCGGCCTCGACGTGACGGTCGACCGCGTTCCAGCAGGTGTTGACCAGCGCATCGGCGAACCATTCGTGACCGCCATCAGCGGTTTCGGCAATGCCGGTTTTCGGAGGCACGATCCAGTCGATTGCCTTTGCCGCATCCAGCCAGAAGCCCTCGGGATCGGCCTGCCAGGATTGATAGACCGCCTGATAAGTTGTCATGTCGCATTTCCCGTCTAATCTGCCCGCGCGGCCTAGGCCGCCCGGCAATCGCCGTATTGGTATTCGCGTGTCAGTTGCTTTTGTCTTGTGTGCTGTCGGTAAGCCGGCGGCGCGACCGCGCCAGATGCATGCGCATGGCGGCCGAAGCCAACACCGGGTCGCCGGCGGCGATTGCTTCGTAGATTTCCGTGTGCTCGTCGTTGACGCGCTTGATTCTGTCGGTGTTGCTGCTCGTCGTCATGCCGAGCGACACCCGGAGCAGCCTGACGGTCTGTTCCTGCAGCATGCGCATTGTGTCGATGAAGAAGAGATTGCCGGTCGCCGCGGCAATCGCCTGATGGAAAGCGAGGTCGCTTTCGGGCGTGATGAATCCGGAGGAGGCTTCCGTCCTCAGCCGGTCATGCGCGGCGTCGATAGCGGCAAGGTCCTGATCGCTGCGGCGCTTGGCTGCAAAAGCCGCGGCAGTGCCCTCGATCTCGATCCGGTACTCAAGGCATTGCAGCAATACATTGAGATCACCCGGCTTTGCGAAATCTGCCAATCGCTTGGAGGGGCGGCGCTTGAGGAAGGTGCCGCTGCCGCGCTTGCGTTCGACGATGCCGCCGGCGCCGAGACGCGCCAGCGCCACCTGTACGATGGGACGTGAAACCGAGAATATGCGGCAGTAATCATTCTCCGACGGCAATTTCGCTCCGACCTCAAGCGACCCGCTGAGAATCTGCGAAAGGATCTCCCCATAGACGTGGTCGGCAAGGGGGCTGTTGGTTGCTTCGTCGCTCCGACTGTCGTCGGCGGTCTGATCCGGGTTCTGTTTCATGTCACGCCCTTTGCCGGTTCTTCAGATAAGAAAGCACCAATTTGATATTACAAATTTTGACAATTGTAAATTCCATACTTGTATTTATCAGGCTATTATGTATCTCTCCAATCCCAATTTGTTCTTTCTTGGAGAGCGAAGCCGCGCCTGATCAGGCGCAGAATGTACCGGAAGCAAGGGGATGCGCCAGAGATGAAGATCGTTTCCGTCGAAATCATTGATGTCGAGATGCAAGAGGAAATCATCATTCCCTGGCATCCGGTTCTCGTTCGGGTAACGACCGACGAGGGTATAACCGGTGTCGGGGAAGTGGCCCTTGCTTATGGCGTTGGCCACAGTGCCGGTGCGGCAGCAACCAGGGAAGTCGCAGAACGCTTCGTCATCGGCGCCAGCGCCTGGAACCGGGAAGCGTTGTGGGAAAAGATCTACCGGGCCAGCTTCTGGGCGCAATGCGGGGGGCCGCTGATTCTTCCCGCGATGTCGGCGATCGACATGGCCCTTTGGGACATTCAGGGCAAGGCACTGGGCGTGCCCTGCTATCAGTTGCTTGGCGGCAAGACCAATGAAAAGCTTCGCTGCTACGCCAGTCAGATTCAGTTCGGCTGGAGCGAGAAATATGAGCATCTCTACAGGTCCCAGGAGTATTTCGATGTCACGCGGCAGGTGATGGACCTGGGCTATACATGCGTCAAGGTCGACCCGCTGCTGATGGACCGGGAAGGGAAACGGCATCCTTCGCACACCAAATATTTCAGCTATGACCAGATCGAGATGTTCCGCGAGCGGATGGCTGCGATCAGGGAGGCGATGGGGCCGTCCGGGGAAATCATTCTGGAGGTTCACTCCGCCACCACCATCCCGTCGGCCCTGCAGTTGGCTGAGGCTCTGGAGGAATATGGCATCTATTATTACGAAGAGCCTGTCGCCTACCATGACAGCAAGTTGCAGGACATTGTCTCGCAGCGGAGCACGCTGCGCATGGCCGCCGGCGAAAGGATCTTCGGCCGGAGCGGCATGCGCGCCTATATGGAGGATCGATCGATCGAGGTTCTGCAGCCGGATATTGGTCTGGTCGGAGGCCTGACCGAGGCCAAGAAAATGTGCGACTACGCCTATGCCTATGATGTGCTGGTGCAGGCCCATGTCTGCGGCTCGCCAGTGGCGACGGCGGCCGCGCTTCACCTTGAAACAGCGATTCCGAACTTCTTGATCCACGAGCATCACAGCCATGCGCTCAAGCAGTACAATGTCGAGCTTTGCGATATCGATCTGCAGCCGGTGGACGGCTATATCACGGTGCCCGAAAGGCCTGGCCTGGGAATCCACCTGAATGACGATGTCATCAAACGCTCGCCCAGGGTCGTTGTATCGTAAGAACCTGTCAATAATTGCCGTCCGAAAATGGAGCGGGGTTTTCCCGCACCGCTCAGGAACTGAAAAGGAAGCCAAGCATGAAACGTGGATACCGGCAACTGATAGACGAGGCGGAAGCCAGCATCGAGACACTTTCGGTGGAGGAGGCCTCCACCCTTTTCGGCAACAGCGATGTCACCTTTGTGGACTTGCGCGACCGGCGGGAACTTGAGCGTGACGGCCGCATCCCGGGCGCGTTCAACTGTCCACGCGGCATGCTGGAATTCTGGATCGACCCGGAAAGCCCCTACCACAAGCCTGTGTTCGCGGAACCGAGGAAGTTCGTCTTCTATTGCGCAAGTGGGTGGCGTTCGGCGCTTGCAACCCTTGCTGCCCAGGATATGGGGCTCGACGCTGTCTGCCACGTATCGGGTGGCTTTTCGGCGTGGAAAAAGGCCGAAAAACCGACCGAACTGGTGGACCGCAAGGGATAGGGACAAAGCCTTCTCAAGGAAGGCTAGCTATGTGAGCTTACTGGTTGGTCACCGGGTTTTCATCGCCCGAAGCGGGACAATCCCGCCGCGGCCGTGGACCGATTTTGCCCAACCGCTCTCAAATCGGTCCTGTTCGCTCTTCAACCCATCCGACCCGGTTCTGGGCCAGCCGTACCCGCTTGCGGAATTGGCCTGCCGCTTCCAGGCGCGCGTCGTGTTGGGGAGAGTAAAGGACCAGCTCCTTCACCTGACACTTGCTCAACAGTCTCGTCACGATACTCCTCATGTTGAGGAGCGCGGCCCATGCAGGATGGCTGCCGATTTCGGAACTTCATAACCCACTCGGATTGCAAGGCAGCCTTTCATGATACTTGCACCGGCACTGCGGCGCGGCATCCCTGTTCGGCAGAAAGCGTCGCAAAAGCAATCGCTGCACAGGACAAGGAGCGCAGGCGCTTGCGCCACCCCATGCTAGCTGCCCAATATCGACCCCGGGGGCGAGGTCAAGACGCCGCTAAACCGGGCCGCAAGGTTTACCAAATGTTCTGAAGACAGACTGAAATTAGCCTCTCTTCACAAGTCGGTCTTCAACCAGGAGCGTCACCTATATAACCGACAGAATTTCAAGTTTAACCCCGCCGCTACGCTCGCCGAGTGGTGCGATCCGTGCCCGGCCAGATCGATTACCATCCTTGGAAAACTGAACCGAGTTCGCATTCGTCTGGCGTTGCCGAAAACCACGATAAAGTGGGTATGAGGTATTGCCACCGGCGGCAGTCTGACACACTGAGCCCAACAAAGGTCCTATTCGAGTCAGCACCACTGCAGGAAACGATATCAATCGCTTGCCCTTCAAGGCCGGGTGATCGCCATTACAAGGGTTTGGACCAGTGCAATGGCGCCTGAGATCGGTTGTAGCTGTGTGGCGGTGTCGGCGCCGAGCAGTAACGCCACCTCAGCGTAGGTGGCCAATGGGCTCTCGGCGCTGTCGGTCATGGTCACGATCCGGCGGCCTGAGACATGGGCATCAAGCACAGCGTCAACCACCGGCTGCGAGTAAGGTGGAAAGGCGATGGCAAAGAGCACGTCATCTGGCCTTATGGTGGCTATTTGGGGCCCTGCCATGCCGCCTGAAAAATCCAGCGACGAACAGGCCTTTTCACCGCGGATCATGCCGTAGTTGAAATATTCAGCTATCGGGCGTGAGCGCCTGAGCCCGGCAACATAGATGTGTTCGGCCTGGCGCATCATCTGGATTGCATGGTTGAGCGCCTCGGTATCGCACTCGCGCGCCAATCGCTCAATCGCAGCCATGTGAGCCTGCAGGCAAGCGTCAAATATGGTGCGCGTGTCGGGCGGTGCGGCCGCTTCATCGCGGGCCAGAACTTCGTTGCGGACATTGACCTGGCCCTCGATCAGACGCTGCCTGAAAACCCGCTGAAGGTCGGAAAACCCGGAATATCCAAGTTCCTTTGCGAAACGGATCAGCGTCGAAGGCTGGATGCCAAGTTCTGCCGCAATGACCGGCGTCGTGTTGAGTGCAAAAGCGTTGGTTTCCTCAAGCGAGGCGCGTGCGATTCGCTGCAGGTGAGGGCTCAGTGTGGGGAAACGATCCCGGATTCTTTGCCTTAGGGCATCAAATGTTTCTGCAGTTTCAGACATGGACGACTCTGTTTTCTTGTTCATATCCGACCACATAGCATGATTTCCAGTGTGCGAAAATGCTTTCAAACGGATCGAAAATCTATTTCTTGACGCCGATAGAAAATATTTTTAACAATAATGACAAGGTTTTCTATTTCTTGGAGGGGGTCTCGGAAGGCCTTGTTTCGCCCGCCATGTTCGGGCTTGTTTAGGGAGGAAATAATGTCCAGTTCGAAATTCACGCGCCGCGGCATGCTGCGCTCTGCCGCCGCGATCAGCGGCCTCGCAGCTTTTCATGGCCCATGGAAACACAATCGCGCCTACGCGCAGGCAACCGACAAGCCGATCCGGATCGGGCTCACGTCCGATGCCAGCGGTCAATACGCCAACTCCGGCGCTTCCGATCGCCGCGGCATGTTGATGGCGATCGCAGAGGCGAACGCCGCTGGCGGCGTTCTCGGCCGGAAGATCGAAACGATCCACCTCGACACGGAAACGACTGCTGCAACGGGAAGCCGCGTTGCCGAGCGCATGATCACCCGGGAAGACTGCGGCTTCCTTGTCGGGGCCGTCAGCTCCGGCGTCGCAAACGCGATCAGCCAGGTGGCGCAGCGCTATGGCGTGATCTACATGAACACCAACTCGTCCTCACCGACGGAATCGGGCGAAAACTGCCACCGCGTGAAATTCGTTTGGGACGGTAACGGAGCCAATTTCTCCAAGGCGGCGATCAAGAACTCCATCGATGCCTATGGCGGCGATTTCATGTTGCTGACCAACGATTATGTCTGGGGGCACGATACAGCGCGCGCCACCCGCGAGCTGATTGATCAGTATGGCGGGTCGGTGAGCGACGAGATCCTGGTGCCGCAGGGCACGCGGGATTTCACAGCGGCTCTGTTGAAGATCCAGCAGGCAAAGCCAAACGTGGTTGCCGCAGCCGTCGGCGGCGACGATCAGATCGCCCTGCGCCAGCAGGTGGCGCAACTTGGCATGGGCGACAAGATTGCCTGGATCAACAACCAGCAGGATTGGCCGGACATTTACGGCCTGCCCGCCGACAACCTGTTCGGCGTTTTCGGGACCACTTGGTACTACAAGCTGGATCTGCCGGGAGTTAAGGAATTTGTCGGCCGTTATCAGGCGATGTACCCGGAAACGTCGATGCGCGTGCCAGGCAATGTCTTCTACAATGGCTACATGGCCACGAAGAACCTGCTCGAAGCCATCGAACGAGCCGGTGCCACAAACAACATCGCCGTGATCAAGCAGCTTGAGGGGCACGTGATGTCCGCGGAGAGCCGCATGCAGCACCATGATGCCGTGGTCGATCCGAATACCCACCAGGTTCAGCAATCGATTTACTTGGCAACCGGCAACTCGGCGCCGACGGAAGATGACGATATCTTCAAGATCCTGACCAGTTCTGCGCCTGAAGACGTACGTGACCAGAACAGCCTCGGCAGTTGCAAGCTGGAAAGCTACGACGATACGCCGACCTTTGACGCCTGACGCAGCTGAATATTGCGCGGCCGAATAGCTGTGGGCAAACTGCCCTGTCGGCCGCGCAGACGCTCTCTCCCGAACGGAGAGGCATACGAGGATGTCCATGATCGAACTCATACCCCACATTGTGAACGGGCTCACGCTCGGCCTGCTATTTGCCCTAATCGCACTGGGTTTCACGTTGATTGTTGGCGTGATGGAGGTGATCAACCTTGCCCACGGTGCGCTGTTTGCGCTGGGTGCTTATTTTGCGATGACAACCATTGGCGGCGACTGGTTCGGCTCGAGCGATTTCGGTATCTGGTGGCGTGAGCTGCCGCTCTCCACGCGCTATGCATTAGGTGTGGTGGCCGGCCCGCTCCTGGCGGCATCGGCCGGGATGGTGCTCGAACTCTGCCTGCGCCCGACCTACGGCAAGCCACCGCTCTATGGTCTGCTGCTGACATTCGGCGCGGCGCTCGTCATCGAGGAACTTATCCGCCTGGCCTGGGGCACAGGTGAACAGAACCTGGTCGTTCCGCTGGCTCTCAACGGCGCGTTCTTCATGGGCGGTCTGATCTTCTCGACCTACAAATTCTTTGCTGCGGGATTTGCCATCCTGGCGATAGGCCTGGTTTGGCTGTTCCTTGAGCGGACATCTTATGGCGCGACGATCAAGGCCGGAGCCCATGACAGCGAAATGGTCCGCGCACTTGGTTATGATCTGTCGAAGCTGCGGCTTCTGGTCTTTGGCTTCGGCGCGGCCCTCGCTGCTCTTGCAGGAATTGTCATGGCGCCGATCTGGGGGCTTCGCCCGCATATCGGCGTTGATGTCATCATCCCTGCCTTTCTCATTATCGTCATGGGCGGAGTTGGCAGTTTCTGGGGCGCGGTGATTGCCGCGATCCTGGTCGGCCTTTCGGTCGGCATCACCGGCGCCTACGCGCCTGCCTGGTCGATGCTCTCGATGTATCTGCTTTTGATCCTTATTCTCGGCTTCCGCTCCCGCGGGCTCCTGGGCCGCAAGTCCGCCTTGGAGAACTAGACTATGCGCATGATCACACTCAGCGACATTCCTGCACGTGGCGGTTCGCCGATGACCCCGGCCATGGGCCTGTTCATGCTGGCACTGGCTTCTGCGCCCTTCTGGCTGCCGGCTGTAGGTCTCTATCAGTATCTCGGTATCGAGGTGGCGATCTGGCTGATCTTTGCTCTCGGGTTCAATCTGCTCTTCGGCTACATCGGTCTGCATTCCTTCGGCCATGGCGCCTATCTCGGGATCGGAGCCTATGCCTTTGGCCTGTTTCAGCAGGAGGTGACGGTCAGCCTTTGGGGCGGACTGCTGGCCGCCATCCTGGCGGCGTCTCTGGCTGGAGCCGTCGTCGGCGCGTTTCTGTCGCATCGTCGCGGGATCTACTATGCGCTGATGACCATCGGGTTCGGCCAGATCGTCTGGTTCTGCTCGATCAAGTTGCATGGTGTTACGGGCGGAGAGGATGGACTGCTGGGGATTCCGCGACCGGATTTTGTCGTGGGCCCTCTCCGTTACAGCCTGGCAGACAATTATTCGCTGTACTGGTTCGTTGCCGCGATCCTGGCGTTTGTTGTCGTTGCACTCTGGCGCCTGGTCAATGCCCCGTTCGGGCGGGTCTTGCAGGCGATCCGCCAGAACGAAACCCGCGCGCGCTTTGTCGGTTACGATGTCTGGCTGATCAAATGGCTGACCTTCATCCTGTCGACAGCCTTTGCCGGGCTTGCCGGCGGCTTGTTCTCGATGGCCCAGGAAGGGGCGTATCCGGATGTGATGAGCCTGCACCAGTCCGGCCTGATCGTCATGATGGTGCTGATCGGCGGAGGCCTGGTCAGCTTCTGGGGACCCGTGCTCGGCGTGGTCCTGTATTTTGTCGCCCGTGACATTATCGGAGGCGTCACGGAAACCTGGCTGCTGTGGTTCGGCCTGATGTTCGTAATCATGGTCATAACCCGCCCGGAGGGGCTCGCCGGTCTGCTGCATGTCGTTGGCGCGCGTCTTCGCAAGCAGCCGGAGCCGGGCGTATCCCCGCTTCAGAAGGAGGCTTGAGCATGGCTTTCTTTGTTGCTGAAAACCTCCGTAAACGCTTCGGCGCCCGCGTTGTCCTGGAAAACATCAGCCTTTCCATCGAGGAAGGCAGCGTGCACGGCATCATGGGTCCCAATGGAGCGGGCAAAACGACCTGCTTCCACGTTCTGACCGGTCACCACAGGCCGGATGGCGGGCGGATCACTTTCGAAGGCAGGGATATCACGGGCAAGAAGCCGCACCAGATCGCACGGCTTGGCATTTCGCGCTCATTTCAGATCATGAACCTGTTCGATGACACCGTGGTGATCGAGAACGTTATTCTGGCGCTGAAGCAATTCCGCAGCAACGGCATGAATCTGCTGCGCGACGTCTTCAGTGACAAGAAGCTGATCGACCAGGCGATGGATGTGCTCGATCAGGTCGGTCTAGCGCACCGTGCCTGGGAAAAGGCGGCGGAGCTTCCCTATGGCGAACGCCGGGCGCTCGAGATTGCTGTTGCCTTGGCCCCCGAGCCGCGGATCGTGTTTCTGGACGAGCCGACATCGGGACTGGGAACGGATGCGACGCAGGCGTTGGCGGTACTGATCCGCAAGCTTCGCGCCCGCTACACCATCGTGCTGATCGAGCATGACTTGCGCTTTCTTTTCGACCTCGCCGACCGGATCTCGGTGATCCACTGGGGCCAGGTCATCGATGAGAACACGCCAGATGAATTGCAGTCCAACAAATGGGTGGCGCGCTCGGCATTGGGGGAGGTGGCCTGATGCTGAAGGTTGAAAACATCGAGACATTCTACGGCGAAACCCAAGCTTTATTCGGCACAAGCATTCAGGTTGGCGAGGCTGAAGTTGTCACCCTCCTGGGCCCCAACGGTGCCGGCAAGACCACGACGATCCGGTCGATCCTTGGCCTGTCGCATCCGAGGTCCGGCCGGATCAGCTTCGACGGGCACGACCTCACCCATATGCCCACGCACCGGATATCGCGGCTCGGGATCTCATGGGTGCCAGATGACCGTCGCGTGTTTCCGTCGCTGAACGGAAAGCGCAATCTCGCGCTCGGCACGCGCAAGACGCGGTTCCGCAGCTGGACGGAAGCAGAGGTGGTCGAAATCTTCCCGGCGCTGGAACACCTGCTCAACCGTGAATGCGAGAACATGTCGGGTGGAGAGCTGCAGATGGTCGCGATCAGTCGGGCGCTGCTCGGCTCTCCCGGACTTGTCCTGTTCGATGAGCCCAGCCAGGGGCTCGCTCCGAAAATCGTGCAGGATGTGATGCGGACTGTATCCCGGTTGAAGGACTCAGGCATTTCCAGCCTTATCGTCGAGCAGAATGCTCTGGCAGCGCTCGAGGTTTCCGACCGTGTCTATGTGATGGACCGCGGGCGAATCCTCCACGAAGGAGCTGCACAAGAGCTTCTGGACAATGCGCCGCTGCGTCGAAGCCTGATCGGGATGTGAACGATGACCACGATGCTTGAAATCAGGAACCTTGAAAAGACCTACACCAGGAGCCGTTTCGACCGGACGCCGACCTTTCGGTTGACGGCGGATTTCACCGTCGAGAAGCCTGGAATCGTGGGAATGATGGGCCCGAACGGATCCGGCAAGACCACTTTGTTCGAGCTCATTACAGGGTCGAACGCGCCCACCTCCGGTGAGGTAACTGTCTCGGGC
Organism: uncultured Hoeflea sp.; assembly: GCA_963975635.1. Lineage (GTDB taxonomy): Bacteria > Pseudomonadota > Alphaproteobacteria > Rhizobiales > Rhizobiaceae > Hoeflea. The sequence goes on from CAXBIE010000012.1 coordinate 41,701, forward strand.
CGCAACATACACAGGGTTCGGACCGACCAGCGCGACCGCCTGGCGATTCACTATCACCAGTCCTACCAGGTGCGTCATTTCCGGTCCTGGAAACCCAATGTGCTGATGGAACCCGCAGGGTCGGATTATCCGATGCTGCATCTGTTCGACGAACCGCAGTTCAATACCCAGGACGGCTATATCGGCTTCATGCTCGATTTCTTTCGCCGCCTGCGCGAGGAGGGCCGTCTCGTGTTCCTCTGCGTTCATCCCAATGAGCGGTTTCATCTCGAGATTGTCGAAGAGATCTGCGAGAGCTTCGTCTTCGTCAACAAGGGCAGCGTGACAACGCTGCCGGACTACACCTCGCTTCTCGCCCACGAACCCGCCCGTGCCTATCTGGGCGATCTGCTGACGGAGTGCGCGGCATGAGCAATGTGTTTGAGAAGGGGGCCTATGCCCTGCCGGTCTCCGAAAGCGCCGTGGCAGCGGATTTCCCGGGTTTCTCCTTCGGCGTCTTCCGCGATACGGCCGGGCAGGTGTGGGCCGATTTCATCCACGACACCGATGAATTCGTCGTCGTCGCCGAAGGCGAGATGGAGATCGAGGTTGCCGGAGAAGTCACCCAATGCAGCCCGGGCGATCTGGTGAAGATCCCGGCCGGCGCCAGCCACAGCCTGCGGACGTCGATGAATGGCGGCAGCGTCTGGTATTACGGCTATGGCAGGTTTGGAGGCAATGATGGCTGAGACCTTGCGCGTTGCGCTGGTGGGATGCGGTCTCATCAGCCTGTATCATCTGAAGGCCTGGCAGGCGGTTGGCGTGGAAATCGCCGCGCTTTGCGATATCGATCTGGCAAAGGCGGAAGCGCGCGGGGCACAATTCGGCGTGACGCGTCTCTACACGGACGCAGCCGAAATGTTCAGGCAGGGCGGTTTCGACGCGGTGGACATAGCGGCCTCGGTTGGAGCCCACGCGCCGATTGCGCGAATGGCGGCGGATTCCGGCGTGCATATCATGTGCCAGAAACCGTTGACCGAAACGGTGGCCGAAGCGGAGGAGCTGATCGCCTATGTCGGTGAACGGGTGCGCTTCATGGTGCATGAAAATTACCGGTTCCGTCCCCACTACATGACCGTGCGGCGCTGGATTGCCGAAGATCGTATCGGTGCAGTCCGGCATGCGCATATTTCCTGCCGCGGATCGGGGCTGTGCCCACGCCATGGCGGCGTTCCCTTCCTGATCGAGCGTCAGCCCTATCTCACCGGCTTTCGCCGAAATCTGGTTTTCGAAACGATGATTCATCATCTCGACGTTCTGCGCTGTCTGTGCGGGCCGTTGAAAGTGGTCGCCGCTCGGCTCAACCGGTTGGCTGAAGGACTGCCCGGAGAGGACACGGCGGCGATCCTCATGGAAGGCAAGGACGGGTTCATCGCGACGGCAGACGGTTGTCTTGTTGCGCCGGGCTATCCTCAACTGCATGGCGATCGGCTTGAGGTAATCGGAAGCAAGGGCTCAATCGTGATGGAGCTCAACAGGACTTATCTGGTTGGGGCAGAGGAGGATGCCGAAGAGGTGGATCTGACTGGGCGCTACCAGGAGTGCTTCGATACGATCATGGCGGGTTTTGTGCAGGGCTTGCGCCAGGGAACACAGTTCGAGACCGACCGGCTCGACAATCTTGAAACATTGCGGCTCATGGAAAGCGTCTATCAGGCTGCAGGCTTGGAGATCACGGAATGAATCAGGCAACAAGCCTTACACCCGCAGTCGACACTGACCGGCTTGACCGATTGTTCGATGTGAGGGGACTGCGGATTTTCCTTCCCGGAGGCTATGGAGCGATTGGCGAAACGGTTGCCACTGCAATGGCCCGCCGCGGGGCCGTGATCACGATCGCGGGCCCATCCCACGACAAGGCCGATGCGTTGGTGCAGACCCTGACCGACAACGGCGCGACGGCACATGCAATGGCGCTCGACGCCAGCAATGTTGCCGACATCATGCGTGCCACTTCCGAGGCTGTCGGTCTGATGGGCGGTATCGATGTGCTGGTCAATTGCGTCGGTATCCAGCGCGAGCAATCCCTTTTGGAGGTGACGGAAGAAACCTTCGATGAGGTTTACGAGACCAATCTCAAATCGGCGATGTTCATGGCCCAGGCCGTCGCGCGCGACCAGATCGAGCGCGGCAAGGGCGGGCGGCAAATTCATCTTTTGTCGGTGCGCTCGCAACTGGCATTGCGCAACCGGGGCTATTCGGCCTACTGCGCGACCAAGGGAGGCCTGGTGATGCTGGTCAAGCAGCATGCAATGGAACTGGCGCCCTACGGGATTACGGTGAACGGTGTTGCTCCGACGTTCATCCAGTCAGACCGTATCCGTGCCCACCTTGATGACCCGGCTTTCCGTAAATTCATGCTCGAACGAAATCCGCTGGGGCGCATCGGCGACCCGGTCGAGGTTGCCGGCCAGGTCATCACCATGGCGGCGCCGGCGGGCAGCTACATGACCGGGCAGGTGGTCTACATAGACGGCGGGGTCACAGCATCGCAATGAAAAGCAACTTGCGGTCCGCACGCTGGTTCGAACCGGATGATCTGCGCGGATTCGGGCATCGATCGCGGCTGATGCAAATGGGATATTCGAAGGAAGACTGGCACGGCCGCCCGGTCATTGCCATCGTCAACACCTGGTCGGATATCAATCCTTGTCATGCCCACTTCCGGCTCCGGGTCGAAGATGTAAAACGCGGCGTGCTTCAGGCGGGCGGATTTCCGATAGAGCTGCCGGCGCTGTCGCTGAGCGAGAATTTCGTCAAACCGACGACGATGCTCTACCGCAATCTTCTGGCGATAGAGACAGAGGAGCTTCTGCGCTCGCACCCGGTGGATGGAGCCGTCCTGATGGGAGGTTGCGACAAGACGACCCCGGGGCTGCTGCTGGGAGCGATCAGCATGGACCTGCCCTGCATTTTCCTGCCGGCTGGCCCGATGCTGCGGGGTAATCTGCGCGGTGAGGTGCTGGGCTCGGGCGCGGACACCTGGAAATACTGGGACGATCGCCGCGCCGGCAAGATCGGGATCGAGGAGTGGCAGGGCGTTGAGGCGGGAATCGCCCGCAGTTATGGCCACTGCATGACGATGGGCACGGCCGCAACGATGACCGCGCTGGCGGACACGCTGGGCCTGTGCCTGACCGGCTCATCTTCCATTCCCGCGGCGGATGCGAACCATATTCGCATGGCTGCGGCCTGCGGCCGCCGTGCTGTTGAAATGGTCAACGAGAACCTGTGTCCCTCCAGCGTGCTGAGCCGGGCATCGTTCGACAACGCGCTCAATGTCGCCATGGCGATGGGATGTTCGACCAACGCCATCATCCACCTGATCGCCTTGTCGCGGCGTGCCGGGTTTCCGCTGACGCTCGATGATTTCCATACCGCAGGGCAACGCGTTCCGGTGCTGGCCAATATCCGTCCGTCGGGTGAGCGTTACCTGATGGAGGACTTCTTCTATGCCGGCGGCCTGAAGGCGTTGATGGTGCAAATGGGGGACCTGCTGGATGGCACGGCAAAAACGGTGACGGGGCAAACCCTCGGGGACGAAATCGCCGGCGCTGAAAGCTTTCTGCCCGATGTCATTCGCGGTCTCGACAATCCGGTGTCCTCGGAACCGGCCATGGCGGTTCTACGGGGAAATCTGGCGCCGCAGGGCGCGGTGTTGAAGCCCTCTGCGGCTGATCCGCGACTGCTCAACCATCGCGGCCCGGCGCTGGTGTTCGACAGCTATGCGGAGATGAAGGCACGGATCGATGAGCCGTCACTCGGCGTGACGGCGGACACGGTGCTGATCATGCGTGGCGCGGGACCGCAAGGCGGGCCGGGCATGCCGGAATGGGGCATGCTGCCGATCCCGAAATATCTGCTCGAGCAGGGGGTGCGTGACATGGTCCGCATTTCGGACGCCCGGATGAGTGGAACCAGCTACGGAGCCTGCATCCTGCATGTTTCACCCGAAGCCCATGTCGGCGGACCGCTGGCGCTGGTGCAGACCGGGGACACCATCGTCATTGATGCCCGCGCGGGCCGCATTGAAATGGATGTGAGCGAAGACGAACTGGCTCGCCGCCGCACGGCCTGGTCGGCTCCGGTGGCAAAGGCCGGCCGCGGGTATGGCTGGGTCTATGCGCACCACATAATGCAGGCCGATCAGGGCTGCGATTTCGATTTTCTGGAAACCGGATTCGGGGCTTCCGCGCCCGAGCCGGAAATTCTCTGACCGACAGGTGATGATATGACCAAGATGCAGCCGAAACTACTTATAAATGGCGAGTTCCGTGACCGTGGCCAGGCAGATTCTATCCCGGTGATCAACCCGTGCAACGGAGAGACGCTTTGGGAGCAGCCGGCCAGCGGACCTGACGATGTGGCCGAAGCGCTGGCCCATGCCAGCGCGGCGCAGGCGGGCTGGTCCAAGATGCACGGATGGGAGCGAGGACGAATACTGCGACAGGTGGCGGCCGAGATGCGCGCACGCATTGACGCCATAGCCACCGCGTTGTCTCTGGAAATCGGCCGGCCGATTTCCCAGGCGGCCGGTGAAGTGGGGGCCGCGATCGAGCAATTCGAATGGTTCGCAGGCGAAGCGGAACGGCTGTTCGGCGACGTGATCGCCTCGCGGCAGGGCGGACGGCTTCTGACCGAACATGAACCGGTTGGCATATGTGCCGCCTTCACGGCGTGGAATTTCCCGGTCAACCTGCCAGTGCGCAAGATTGCGCCGGCGCTGGCCGCCGGCAATGTCATTCTTGTGCGACCGTCCGAACAGGTGCCAATGACCAGCACGTTGATTGCCGAGGCCTGCGTTGCTGGCGGTGTGCCGGCGGGTGTCGTGCAACTGTTGCTTGGAAAGGCAGCAGAGGTCTCGGAGCCGATCATGGCCGCCAACGAGGTCCGCAAGATCTCGCTGACCGGCTCGACACGGGTGGGGCAGATGCTGATGGCGGAGGCTGCCAAAACCGTCAAACGCTGCTCGATGGAGCTGGGTGGGCATTCTGCCGTGGTTGTTTGTGCCGATTCAGACGTCGAGGCGGCTGCCGCCCAGTGCGCCATGTTCAAGTTCCGCAATGCCGGACAGGTCTGCATCGCGCCAAACCGGTTCTATGTCGAGGAGAGTGTGTCGGACAGGTTTCTCGCGCAGATGCAGGCTGACGCAGAGGCGCTGGTACTGGGCGACAGTCAGGACCAGGCAACCACAATGGGACCTCTGACGCTGGCTTCGGGACGTGACAAGGTGGAACGGCTGATCGCCGACGCGAAGGAGCATGGCGCTGATCTGGTCACCGGCGGCAAGAGGCCGGAAGGGCGCAACAGCGGTTACTTCCTGGAGCCGACCATCCTGCGCGACGTACCGGATCAGGCAGCAATCATGTCGGAAGAGCCTTTCGGGCCGGTCGCCCCTGTTGCGAGTTTTTCGGATCTTGATGAGGCCATCGAACGCGCAAACTCCACGCCTTACGGTCTTGCAGCCTATGCGTTTACCGGCAGCCAGAGCAAGGCCGATGCCCTGTCGCGGGGGCTGCATGCGGGGATGGTGGGCATCAACACCTTCATGATTGCCCATGCCGAGGCTCCCTTTGGCGGCGTTGATCACTCCGGGATGGGCCGCGAAGGCGGGCGCGAGGCGATCCGTGATTATCAGAACACAAAGCTCACACACATGATGGCGGTATGAGATGATGACCAAATCTGTCAATTCACTGCATAGGATCTGGGATGGGGGGCGGTGCGCCCTGAACGGGTGGATCGCGTCGCCCTCGGCTATCACCGCTCAGGCAATGGCCGCGGCCAAATGGGATTCTCTGACCGTCGATTTGCAGCACGGGACCGCGGACTACCACGACCTGCTGACTCTGCTCCCGATCATTGAATCCTCCGGGTCTTCCCCGTTGGTGCGGGTGCCGTGGCTGGATGAAGCGATCATCATGCGCGTGCTCGATGCCGGCGCCCTGGGCGTTATTGCGCCGATGATCGAAACAGCGGAGCAGGCTGCGCGTCTGGTCAATGCGTGCCGCTATCCGCCCGAGGGTGGGCGCAGCTTCGGCCCGGTGCGTGCGCGCCTGTCCTGGCCAGGCGAATACTCCGTCACTTCGGCCAATGCTTCAATCCTGGTTTTTGCCATGATCGAAACCCGGACAGCGGTCGAGGCGCTCGACGATATCATCGCCGTGCCCGGCCTCTCGGGTATTTACATCGGACCCAGCGATCTGGCGCTCAGCTATGGCTACCCTGCGCGTTTTGATCCCGAGGTGAAAGAGCTGGTGGAATTGATCGCTCTCATTCGCCACAGGACATCCCAGGCCGGCATCCGGTGCGGGCTTCATTGCGGCACATCTGCCTACGCCGTCAAAGCCGCAGGCTGGGGCATGGACCTTGTGACGGTCGGATCGGATGCGCGGTTTGTGGAAGCCGGCTCGGTCGATGCGACCAAGGCCTTTCGGGCTGGCCTGACGGTCTAGCACGGGACAGCCATGGCCCGTTTGCGAGGATGGTATGATGCAGCAGTTGTTTTTCGACATGACGATCAGAACCCAGGGAAAGTCGCTTGTGCCGATCGAAGATCTTCTGATGTCAGAGATCCGGACGCGCAGTCTTGATTCCGGACTCCTGACAATCTGGTGCAAACACACCGGCGCGTCTCTGCTGGTGCAGGCCAATGCCGACGACGATGTGACAGCCGATATTCTATCGTTCTTCGAAGAGCTTGCTCCAAAGGCACCGGGGCGTTACCGCCACAAGCCAGACCAGCCAGACAACGCACCGTCGCATCTGCGGGCGCTTCTGACCCAGACCCAGATCTCAGTGCCGGTTTGCGATGGTTTGCTACCACTAGGCGATGTCCAGAGCCTGTATCTTTTCGAGCACCGCGAGGCCGCGAAAACACGCAGGTTGCTGGTGCATTTCATCGGCGAGAGGCTGCCTGATGTGACGAAGATGATGGTGATGTAAATTCACCATGAAAGCGGTCACCTTTTCCGGAAAAATAAATCTGATCCCCGATCAGCGCCGATGGCAAAACGCCTTACGAAGCCCTCCGAGGTAAGCTGTAATCAACAAACTGAATGTCCCGCGAGGAGCCGCAGCTTACAAATAGGGTCCATTGGAAATGCGCGAAGGGTGCTCTAACTCCGGACTTCGATTTGGCACAGAACCTGAGGTGAGATCACTGTCCGAGCGTGCGCAAGATGGAGGTCGCTGCCATCGAAGCCCCGTTTGCTTTCGTCATATGCGCTGAAATGCGGGCCATCCGCTCGTGCAAGGTCTTGTCGCCGAGCAGCTTCGTCATCGCGTCGCACAGCTCCTTCGAGCTCCATGTGTTGCGCTGCATGTGGATCCCGGTACCGGTTTGCGTTGCCCGCAGGCCATTGTCGTGCCCGTCCCAGCAATAAGGCATGACCAATGACGGCACGCCGTAATAAAGCGCCTCGCAAAAACTGTTGTTTCCTCCGTGGTGAATGAAGAGGTCGGCCTGGGTGACGATGGAGGGCTGCGGAAACCAGCTGCCGAGATAGACGTTATCGGGGACCTTCTGATAGCTTTCGAGGAAGCCTCCGACATTGACGAAGAAGCGCGCGGGATATGCAGCGAAGACATCGATCATGCGGCCGATCAGGTCGGTGTCGATGGCTCCAAGGCTACCGAAACTGAGATAGACTATCGGTCCGCCATTGACCGGCAGGGGCGGCGGATCGAACTGCGCTTCCTCGCGCACGCAACCTTCGAGAAACACAAACTGATCCTCGGGCAGCGGCTGCTGGCGCGAATGCCGGACCACTTCCGGTGCGAGAAGCAGATTGAGATGAGGCGAGGTTTCCAGAAATTGGCCCGGGGGCAGGGCGGCAAGACCGCGGCGCCTGCGAAAGGTATTGTAGCGCCTGTGCGCCGGGGCGGTGGCCTCGAGATAGGCCGTCTCGAAGCGTCCGCGCTCCGGGTCATCAGCCGCCATCCCTGAAAGATAAGGCGGCACGCCGGGATCAGGAATCTCTGTTTCGGCGCAGGAAACCACCCTGATCCATGGCACGCCGGCATTGGCGATGGCCGGGAACATGATGACGTTGTCCAGCACGATGGCATCGGGTTTGATCCGCTTGATGAGGGATTCGAGGCCCTTCTCGGCATGGATCGCCGTGTCGACAATGGTATCCCAGGTCGGGCGGACATAGGTTTCGAGCTGGGTCAGCGGATCCTGGTTGAAATGCTCGAGGTGGGCTGTGATGAAGGCCTGCCAGGTTTCCTCGCTACCCTGGCTTGCAGCTTTCGATGCTGCAGGCAGCTGGTATTCCTTGAACCCGTACTCGTCAAAGACGCCGGTAAAACCCTGATGGCACAGGAAAACCGGAACAGCGCCTTGTCGCTGCAGCTGCTGGGCAATGCCGACGCAGTTCAGCGCCGATCCGAAACTCGCCTCCGGAAAGAAGGCGATCACTGGCTTGGTCACGCCATCCCCTTTCGTGCGAGTGGCAACAATCCGCGGTTGGCGGCTTGCGGTTTGCGGATTTGCGAACGCCGCAAGTGCAGCACCATCTGGTCTGCTGCCAGCTGGTGCTGCATCCGTTCGAGACTGTCAAGGATATCGAGGTGTTCTTCCAGGGATTGCCGGAGCCTGAAGTCGGGAATGCTGTTGTTCTTTTGCGTGGTCAGCCGCAGGCGCTGATGCGCCAGCAGCGCTCCGCAGATAAAGCGATTGCCGGAGCTTTCGGCAATCAGGCTGTGAAAGGCGCAATCGAGGTGCAGGAAGGCGACCGCGCTCATGCTGCCGTCACGGCGTTTGAGAAAGTCCTCCATCTGCTGACGCAGCAGACCGGCTTTCAGGCTGTCCATCTCGAAGCCCGCTGCGGTGATCGCCTGCGGCTCGAGCGACAGACGGAACGACAGGCTCTCGGAGACCGCGTCAGGCGTGTCCAGCAGGGGTTGGAAAGCCCAGGCGCGGCCCGGCAATTGTGCCACAACGCCGTCAGTACTTAGTATTTTTAGCGCATTTAGTACAGCAGATCGCGGGACGTTGTAACGGCGAACGAGTGAACTCACGGATTGTACATCGGTTATCCGGCGCTCGGCGCGGTCTGACAAGATGCGTGTTGCCAGCGACCCCTCCACGTCATCGAGTTGCGCCGCGCCATCGATGCCGATCTCTTCTGGGGAATGATTGAGGAAAAAGCCGCCTTCTTCCCGGCGCTGAACAATATCATTTGATTCTAGTAGTTTAAGTGCAGATCGTATCGGCGTTCGCGACACGCCGCAGGCTTGCGAAAGGGTGTTTTCCGGCAGGTGGTCGCCGCTCTTCATGCCACGTTCCAGGGCGACCTCAATGATCTGACGTGCCAGCTTCAGGTGGTTCTGCCGGGTATTGCTTCTTGTTCTTGTCATAATGCATCCCTCTGACGGCGGCCGCAATTCCTCCTTCGTGGCGGCGTCTGGCCGGATCCGGAAAAAACTGCAAAAACAAATTGACGTATCTTTTGAGGCATTAATACTGAACTAGAGGCGATCAGCAAGAATCGCAAGTCCAAAGCTGCCGGACGTCTGTACCGGCGTCTCAACAACGACCCTGGAGGTGAACTTGATGACCAGACAATCCCCGCGCAGCCGCGTAATCCTGCGCAAAAGTGTCTTTCTGGCCGCAATGGCCGCTGCGCTTGGCACGCCGGCCATGGCAGACCCACTGACCATTTCGAACTGGGATGGCTACATGGCCGCCGATGCGATTGAGACATTCAATGCGCAATCCGGCAACGAAGCGGAACTCGTTCTGCATGCCACCAATGAAGAGATCATGGGTAAGCTCATTGCCTCCAAGGGCGTGGGCTATGACGTGGTCTTCGTGTCCTCGCCATTCGCCGAGGTGTTGCACAATCTCGGACTCACCGAAGAGCTCGATCATTCCAAGATCCCCAATATCGCCAATCTGTACAAAGAGGCGACTGAACTGCCGCACGATCCGGGCAACACATTCTCATTGCCTTATGCCTGGGGCACGACAGGGCTTTGCTATCGCTCGGATCTGGTAGACGATCCGTCATCCTGGAACGATCTGCTCAAGCCATCTGAAGCGGTTTCGGGAAAGACCACAATGCTGGCAACCGACCGTTGGCTGCTAGCTGCCGGACAGTTGGCGCTGGGCTACTCGGTCAACGAAACCGACTCAACGAAGATGGGTGAAGTCCGCGACCTTCTGATCGAAGCCAAGAAGACATTGCTGGCCTATGACGACACCACCTTTTACGCCAAGCTGGTGTCCGGCGAAGCCGAACTGGTGCAGGCCTGGGACGGCTGGTGCAATTATGGCATCGGTGAAAACGGCGACATCAAATACGTCATTCCGAGCGAAGGATCCGACCTCTGGGTCGACACAATGGTGATCCTCAAGGCATCCGAGAACAAGGATGCGGCCTACGCGTTCGTCAACTACATCCTCGATGCGGACAATCATCGCTGGGCAGCCGAGAATATTCTCTACAAGGTTCCAAACGAAGCTGCCATGAGCGGCGTCGACACGTCGCTGATCGAGACCTATCCGAACATGGGCATGAAACCCTCCGACATGCTCAAATTCGAGCAGTTGCGTGATGTCGGTGCAGCACAGCGCGATTATTCGCGTCTCGTTTCGGAGATCAAGGCTGCTAACTGATTTGCAGTGAGAAACCTCCGGATGCTGTTGGCATCCGGGGGGCTTCCTACCCATTGAACGCCGGCCGAGCCGGTGCAGGCCGTGGTGATGACAACCGATCGCAGACCCCTTTTATTGATGTCGCCGGCGCTGTTGTGGCTGACCGGCCTGATGGTCATCCCGTGCGGCTTGATCCTGGTTCTCGCCTTCTTCAGGCGCGGCATCTATGGCGGTATCGAATACACTTGGACGCTGGAAAACATCGCGCTGGTCTTCGATCCGCTGTATTTCCAGATCTTTCTCAAATCGGCAGGAATTGCTGGGTTGTCCGCCGCCATTGCCTGCGTGCTTGGCTATGCCGCAGCCTATGCCATCGCCGCCATGCCGCGCAGCAGGCAGCCGATGCTGCTGTTTTTTGCGGTCCTGCCATTCTGGTCAAATTACCTCGTGCGAACCTATGCCTGGATCGTGCTGCTCAACCGGGAGGGGCTGGTCGTCAATCTGGCCCGCTGGCTGGGATACAATGGCGAACTGCCAAGCATGCTCTACACAGAACAGGCGGTGGTGATCGGGCTGGTCTATAATTATCTGCCCTTCGTCATCCTCGCCTGCTACGCGCCGCTGTCGCGCCTCAATCCCGAAATCACCGAGGCGTCGCGGGATCTTGGCGCGTCGGCCTGGACCACCTTCCGCCGGGTCACGCTGCCGATGACGGTCCCGGGCATTGCCACCGGGTTCGTGTTCGTCTTCGTGCTTTCAATCGGCAATTTCGTAACCCCGGCACTTCTCGGCGGCGGTCAGTTCCAGATGATCGGCAACCTGGTCTATGCCCAGTTCCTGACCGCCAATGACTGGCCGTTCGGTGCGGCTCTTTCCATGGTGCTGATCGCGGTGATGCTGGGTCTGCTCATGGGGCAGGCTATTGTTGCCGAGCGCGCCAGCGGCGGAAAGGCGCGGGCAGATGACTGACCGCAACACCTTCCGCCTCATGCTCCTGATCCTCGGTGTCGTTTTCGCGTTTTTGTACATCCCGATTTCGGTTCTCGTCGGTCTGTCGTTCAACGAAGGCGGGCTGCCGACGGCCTGGACCGGCTTTTCGGTCAAGTGGTACGGGGCGCTGCTCGACAACAATGATATCCTGAAGGCCGCCGGCAACACCTTGATCGTGGCACTCTTCTCGACAGTACTTTCCACCATGCTTGGCACCTTGCTGGCTGTCGGCGTCGAGATCCGCCGCCGCAACGGAAAGTGGCTGGAGACCATCATCTTCGCCCCGATGATCATCCCTGACATCGTCTTGGCGATCGCACTTTTGAGCATGTTTTCGCTGCTCGGGGTGAAGATGGGGCTGCACACCATCATCGTGAGCCACGTCGTGTTCAACCTGGCTTTTGTCTGCGCGGTGGTGCGGGCGCGGCTCAAGAGTTTTGACTGGTCGATCGTCGAGGCGTCGGCAGATCTGGGCGCATCGACCGCGATCACGCTCTACCGGGTTGTGATCCCGGTGCTGATGCCGGCCATTGTCGCGGGCGGGCTGCTGGCCTTCACCCTGTCGGTTGATGAATTCATCATCGCCTTTTTCACCGCTGGAGCGGGCCGGTCGTCCATCACCCTGCCCATGCAGATTTTCGCGATGATCCGGTTCGGCGTCACGCCGGAGATCAATGCGCTTGCCACCATCGTCATGACTGTCTCGGTCGTTGCACTGGCCCTGTCGCAGCGACTGAACAAGGGAGGGCTTCCCGGCCAATGACCCAACCATTCTTGAGCATTCAGAACGTTGAAAAATATTTTGCCACGGTGCGGGCGGTTGCCGGTGTCTCCCTCGACATAAGGGAAAACGAGTTCTTTGCGCTGCTGGGTGCGTCGGGCAGCGGCAAGACCACGCTGTTGCGGATGCTGGCGGGGTTTGAAGAGATCAGCGGCGGAGACATTCGGATTGAGGGCGCTTCGATTGCCAAGTTGCCGCCGAACCAGCGGCCGGTCAATCTGATGTTTCAGTCCTATGCGCTTTTTCCGCATATGAGCGTGGCGCAGAATATCGGCTACGGGCTTGAAATGGAGCGGTTGCCGAAGGCCGAAGTGAAAGCGAGGGTCGACGAGATCCTCACGGTCATTCAGCTCAGCCATCTTTCCGGGCGCAAACCCGATCAACTCTCCGGCGGTCAGCGCCAGAGGGTTGCCCTGGCGCGTGCGCTGGTCAAGCGCCCCAAGGTGCTTCTGCTTGATGAACCGCTGGGTGCGCTCGACAAGAAACTGCGCAGCGAGATGCAGCTGGAGCTCAAGCGCCTGCAGCATCAGTTCGGAATCACCTTCATCATGGTGACGCACGACCAGGAGGAGGCGCTGGTCATGGCCGACCGCATCGCCATCATGAAAGACGGTGCCTTGCTGCAGGTCGGGCCGCCCAAGGACATCTACGAGTTGCCGCAGTCGCGCTTTGCCGCCGATTTCATCGGCGTGATGAACTTCCTGCCGGTCACTGCCGGTGAGAACGGGTTCAGTGCCCGCGACGGCAGCAGCATTGCCGCCACCCATATCAATGAGGGCGCCGGTTCGGGCGCTGCTGTCGCGGCAGTGCGGCCGGAACGGATGTCAATCGGGCAGGAGGGCGAGAACCGGCTCGAAGGCACGGTATCGGCCATCGCCTATCACGGTCTCGACCTGCTTCTGCATGTCAGAACGGAGCTGTCCGACGTTCCGGTGATTGCCCGCATGACGGCCGATGTGGCCGATACCCATCATCCGCAGGAAGGCCAGCAGATCGCGCTGAGCTGGTCGGCTCGCGACACACATGTTTTCCCGGCCTGAACGGCCCAACCAGAATGACCAGAGGAGACAACATGGAACAGAAAACCTTCGCTTTTTTCCCCGAGGCCGCGTTTGGCCCAGCCTTGAACTCTGTCGGAATCGCCCAGGCAATCACCGCCATGGGGCACAAGGCCGTCTTCCTGTCGGATCCAGGTTTTGTTGAAATCTACGAGGGCTACGGTTTCGAAGCGCATCCTGTTGCCCTGTCCGAGCCGATGCCGCCCGAGCAGATGGCAAAGTTCTGGGAAGACTTCATCAATGGGCACATTCCGAATTTCCGCAAGGCGCCAGTCGACCAGATCGACAACTACGTCAAGGAGTGCTGGGAGGCCATCGTTGACAGCGCCAAGTGGGCCGAAAAGGACCTGCCGGGCGTTCTGGCCAAGATCAAGCCGGATGTGATTGCTGTCGACAATGTCATCCTGTTCCCGGCGATCAAGCAATATGGCGTGCCGTGGGTGCGGATCATTTCCTGCTCGGAGAACGAGATCGAAGACCCGGCCATACCGCCACACCTTTCGGGCATGTCGGAAAACGACAAAGAGGGCCATGCGGCCTTCCGCGCAAAGTTCGAGGAAGTCATCAAGCCGATCCACGATGATTTCAATGCCTTCCTTACCGAATGCGGCGAGGAACCTTACAAGCTTGGAGAGTTTTTCGAGGCATCGCCTTACATGAACATGATGCTGTATCCGCAGCCGCTGACCTACAAGCGCGAAGTGCCGCTCGATCCGGCACGGTTCCAGTATCTCGAGGGCTGCGTGCGCGAGGACAAGCCCTACACGGTGCCGGAGTTCGCGGCCAACAAGGATGGCCCGCTGCTTTATATCTCCTTCGGTTCACTGGGGGCCGGAGACACAGATCTGCTCAAGCGGCTGATCGAGTTGGTCGGCAAGTCGCGTTACCGGGCGCTGGTCAATGTCGGCGACTACAAGGACGCCTATTCGGACATTCCGCCCAACGTCATTATCGAGGGATGGTATCCGCAGCCATCGGTCATTCCGCAGGTGGATGCAGTCATCCACCACGGCGGCAACAACTCGTTCACCGAGTGTCTGTATTTCGGCAAGCCCGCCATCATCATGCCCTATGTCTGGGATGGCCACGACAACGCGATGCGCGTTCAGGAAACCGGCTATGGTTTCCGGTCGGACCGCTATGACTGGACCGATGATGAGCTGATTGCCAAGATCGAAGCCTGTCTGAACGATGCTGCCATGCAGGAGCGTCTGGCCAGGATCTCGGCCCACATGCAGTCCTGCGAAGGCCCGCTGAAGGCGGCCAAGCTGCTGGCAGGGCTGGTGAAATGAGCAATCTTGCATCAAGTGCGCCGCACATCCACGGTGCGAGCGATTTTGACGACCTTGTGGACTGGGGCGCGCAGCCCGATGCCCTGGCAGGCGCGTCACACTCGACCGGGCGGCTTTTGCACAAGGGACCGGGCAATATCCCGGAAACCGGGATCTGGGACTGCACCCAGGGACGTTGGCGGCTCTCGGTGCCGCGCGACGAGTTCTGTCATTTCGTCAAGGGTCGGGCGACCTACCGGTCCGATGACGGCGAGGTGATCGAAGTGGTGGCCGGCACATGCGTGCTGTTTCCCGCCGGATGGACCGGCGTGGCGGAAATCCACGAGACGATCCGCAACATCTACATGCTCAGCTGAGGCCAGACTTATGAAAACACCTGTCATGCACAAACCTCTCGAGGTGACCGAAACCGTCGATTGGGGCGTTATCCCGACCATGATCGAGGGGGAATCGCGCGTTAGCGGCGTCGTGCTGCACAAGGGCCCCGGCGGACAGTCGGAATGCGGCTTGTGGATCTGCACCCCTGGTAAATGGGACTGTCACGTGACCAGCGATGAATTCTGTCATTTCCTCGAAGGCCGCTGCACCTATGTGCACGAAAGCGGTGACGTCATCGAGGTCACGCCTGATACGGCAGCCTTTTTCCCCAAGGACTGGAAGGGCGTCTGCACCGTTCTTGAGACCATCAAGAAGGTCTACATGATCCGATGAGCATGGCGGGAACCCTTCCACGTCTGGAACCGCCGGCTGCGGTGTTTCTGGCACGGCACGGCCTGTCCGACGCCGGGCTGGAGCCGTTGCCGAGTGATGCCTCGCCGCGCAGCTACTGCAGAGTGGCCGGGGAGGGGAAATTGCTGATGGAGGACCGGACCGACCCCGTCGGGTATGGTGCCTTCATCCGCCTTGCCCGCCATCTCAATTCGCTGGGGCTGAGCGCGCCGCGGATCTATGGATCGGATCCGGCCGTGGGACTTGCGCTGATCGAGGATTTTGGCGCTGGCACCTATGGCAGGCTTCTTGCCGCCGGTCATGACGAAACGACTTTGTACGAGCTTGCAATCGATGCGCTTTCGCGGCTGCACAGCCATCCCGATGCCTGCAAAGTGATGGTTCCCAGCTATGATCTGGAAATGCTGATCGAAGAGGTTTCCCGGTTTTCCCACTGGTTTGTCCCCGAGCTCGACGCAAGGATCGATATCGGGGAATTCGATGCCGGATTTACTGCAATGTGGCGGCAGGCGCTTGCGCCCCTCGCGGATGCACCGAAAACCCTGGTTCTGCGCGATTTTCATATCGACAATCTGATGCTGCTCGAAGGACGTCCGGGGGCAGCCGCCTGCGGTCTGCTCGATTTCCAGGACGGTGTGGCAGGTGCCGCGGAATACGATCTGGCGTCCTTGTTGCAGGATGCGCGCCGCGATTTGGCGCTGGGTCTCGAGCACACAATGCTTGAGCGGTATCTGGCCGCTGTCCCTGCTTCATGCGGGACGCGCGATGAGATCCTGCATCGCTATCACCTGCTTGCCGCTCAACGGCATACCAGACTGATGGGTCAGTTCATCCGCCTGATGCGGCGTGACGGCAAAGCCGGATACCTGTCTTTCATGCCGCGCGTGTCGCTTCAGATGCAAAAGGCTCTGGCAGATGCCGGGCTCGCCCGGATCGCGGATTATCTTGACACCAAACTGCCCGGATGGCGTGACGCCGGCCGCAGGCTGGCCACTCTTTCCTGAAGGAATTGTCATGTTGGACATTCAAAAGACCTGTTATTTTCTGACCCCGGATTTCCTTGCCTCCAACGGGCAGGGAATGGCAGTGACAGACCCTGCGACGCTTGAAGAGGTCGGCATCCGGGCCAGCGTTACGCCGGACGAGATCGAGACTGTTCTCGACAAGGTCAACCGGGCACAATCGGCCTGGAAGGGCGTGGACGCGAAAACGCGCGCCAAGATACTGCATACGCTGGCCAATCGTATTGATGCGGCCGATTTCACAGAATGCGCCATCCTGATGAGCCGCGAGATGGGAAAACCCTATCCGGAGGCCATTGGAGAGATTGCCAATTGCGCCCCGATCTTCCGCTATTATGCGGAAATGGCGCGCGATGATGCCGGCAAGGTTGCCGGAACGACACAGGCGGGCTCGCTGCAATTTGCCAAATACGAGCCGCTGGGCGTGTCGGTTCATATCATGCCGTTCAACTTCCCGATCCTGCTGATGTGCTGGACGGTGGCCGCATCGCTGGCGGCCGGCAATGGCTGCGTGATCAAGCCGGCTGAAGCAACCACACTGTCGACGCTTGCCTTCATGGAGATGTTTGCCGATCTGCCTGCCGGGCTTGTTGCCTGCCTGCCAGGCGGCGCCGATGTGGGCAAGGCGCTGGTTGCAAGCCGCAAGACCCATGCGGTGGCCTTTACCGGTTCGGTTGCGGCGGGGCAGGCGGTTGCCGCAGCGGCTGCCGCCGGAATGAAGCCCTCGGTGATCGAGGCCGGCGGCTCGGATCCGATGATCATCACAGCGCACGCGCCGATCGAGGTGGCTGCCGCCGGAGCGGTGACCGGTGCTTTCCACATGTCGGGCCAGGTCTGCACCTCGACCGAGCGGCTCTATGTGGTCGATGGCGTTCACGACGCTTTTGTCGCGGCTTTCAAGGCCGAAACCTTGCGGCTGCGCATCGGCAACGGGCTGGACAAGTCGGAGATCGGACCGCTGGTCAGCAAGGCTGCGCGTGACAAGGTGGAACGGCTGGTGGCCGATGCCGAGGCAAAGGGCGCCACGGTTGTCTGCGGCGGCCGGATTCCGCCGGAGCACAATGTCGGCTGGTTTTACGAGCCGACAATCCTGACCGGCTGCACTGCGGACATGGACATCCTGCATCAGGAGTGCTTTGGCCCGGTCGCTGCAATTGTCCGTGTGCCTGATTTCGATGCGGCGGTCGCAGGCGCCAATGCATCGGAGTTCGGTCTGGGCGCCAGCGTCTTCACAACGTCGCTGGAGGAGGCGCACGAAGCCCATGAACGGCTTGAGGCGGGCATGGTGTGGATCAACAATCCAATGATCGACAATGACGCGCTGCCCTTTGGCGGCTGGAAGAACTCGGGCCTGGGACGCGAACTTGGACGCATGGGGCTCGACACATTCCGCCGCTCCAAGATGGTGATCCTCGATCACAAACCGGTTCGTCAGGACTGGTGGTACCCGTATCCCGACGATTGGTTCCTTGATGCGGGCGGACGCAAGATTTCCTGAGACTGGAGGCCACAGATGCAGACGACGAAGCTTTACATCGATGGTGCGTTCGTTGCGCCATGCGCTGGCGGACACCTTGAGGCGATCAACCCGGCCACCGAAACGACGTTCGCCCGGATTGCCGCAGGTACCGCCGAGGATGTGGATTTGGCGGTGCGTGCCGCCCGGCATGCCTTTGACCGTGGTCCCTGGCCGCAAATGGCGGCGGCTGACCGGGCCGCGGCGCTCCGGCGGATCGCGCAGGGCATCACCGACCGGCTCACCGCAATCGCGGCAGTGGAAACCCGCGACAACGGCAAGCCGCTTCCGGAGTCTGAGTGGGATGTCGGCGACGCTGCTTTCGTGTTCAACTATTATGCCGATCTGGCCGAAAGCCATGAAGCGGACGGCGCGCAGTCCATCGATCTTGGCGACGAGGCCTTTTCCACCACGGTCGTTACCGAACCACTTGGCGTTGTCGGGGCAATCACGCCATGGAATTTTCCTTTGCTGATGGCGGTCTGGAAAGTGGCTCCGGCATTGGCGGCGGGCTGCACCATCGTGCTCAAGCCTTCGGAGTTCTGTTCTGTCAGTTGTGCGCTGCTGGCTGAAATCATTGATGCGGCTGGGCTTCCGGCCGGGGTGTTCAATCTGGTTACCGGCACCGGGCCTGAGGCGGGAGGGCCGCTGAGCGAGCATCCACTGGTCGACAAGCTGGCGTTCACTGGCTCGGTGCCGACGGGGCGCAAGGTTATGACGGCGGCTGCCGCAGGCATTCGTACGGTTTCGCTCGAACTGGGCGGCAAGTCTCCCTTCATTATTTTCGATGATTGCGACATTGAAAAAGCAGTCGAATGGATCCTTTTCGGAATATTCTGGAACAAGGGTGAAGTCTGCTCGGCGACCTCGCGTGTGCTGGTTCAGCGCGGGCTCTACCCCAGGCTGATGGACCGGCTGGTGGAGGCCACGGAAGCCATAATCATCGGACCGGGCGATGCCGAAGGCGTCAAGCTTGGACCGCTGGTCTCGAAACAGCAATACGACAAGGTTCTCGCCGCGATCGAGGCCGGCAGATCCACTACTGCACGTCTGGTCACAGGTGGCGGACGCCCGGACGGATTGGAGACGGGCTATTATATCGCGCCGACGATCTTTGCCGATGTGCCGACCGATGCTGCGATCTGGCGTGAGGAAATCTTTGGCCCTGTGGTCTGCGTCAATCCTTTCGACACGGAAGAGGAAGCATTGATGCTGGCCAATGACAGCCCCTACGGTCTGGCCGGGGCGGTGATGTCGGATGATCTCGAGCGTTGCGAACGGGTAGCCTCGAAACTGCGCGCCGGCATCATCTGGATCAATTGTTCGCAGCCGACCTTCACCCAGGTGCCCTGGGGCGGCTACAAGTCCTCCGGCATCGGACGGGAACTTGGCACGGCGGGCTTTATGGGTTTTCGGGAGATCAAGCAGATCACCCGCTACGACAATACGCGAAGCTGGGGCTGGTACCTCACGTCATGACAGCGGCACTGGCCAACACACTCCCCGGCCCCTATTGGAGCAGTGACGTCGACGCCGCACCGGCCTGTGCTGCACTGGCGTCCGCGCTGTCCTGTGATCTGGCGATCGTCGGCGGTGGCTTTACCGGTCTCTGGTCGGCGCTCAAGGCGAAAGAGCAGCAGCCGGATGCGCATATTGTGCTGTTGGAGGCCGGGCGTTGCGGCCAGGATGCCAGCGGCCGCACCGGCGGGTTTTGCGCGCCATCGATTTCGCATGGCGTCTCAAACGCTCTCGCCCGGTATCCGGGCGAAGCGGAAACCCTGATCCGTCTGGGCCGGCAAAATCTGGCGGAGTATGCGCGGGATCTGGACGTTCACGGCATTGACGCCGAATTCCAGCTGTCGGGCAAGCTCAATGTCGCGGCCACCCCTTGGCAGGTCCAGGGGCTTGAGGCGATGGCGCGAAACTATGAACGGTTTGGGATCGACTGCGAGCTCCTGTCGGGCAGCGCGTTGTCGGAGAAACTCGACAGTCCGGCCTATGTGGCGGGCCTGTTCGAGCCGAACTATGCGCTGATTCATCCGGCGAAAACCGTCAAGGAATTGCGGCGTGTCTGTATCGCCAAAGGTGTTGAGATATTTGAAGACACGCCTGTATCGGGCCTTTCCCGTGACGGCACCTTAATTGCGTTGCAAACGCCACAGGCCCGGGTCAAGGCGGCCAAGGTGATCCTGGCAACCAATGCCGCCGTGCCATTGCTCAACAAGCTGAAACTGGCCTTCATTCCGATATACGATTATTCGCTGGTCACTGAGCCTCTCAGTGCAGAGCAATGGGCCAGCATTGGCTGGAACGGGGATTACGGTATTGCCGACAGCGGCAACCAGTTCCACTATTTCCGCAAGACGCCGGACGGGCGGATGCTGTGGGCCGGGTATGACGCGATCTATCACTATGGCAGCAGTCGCGACGCTGCCAATCTGCAACGCAATGAGAGCTTCGAGCGGCTGGCAAGTCAGTTTGCGGCGACGTTCCCAAGCCTTGCCGATGTCACGTTTTCTAATGCCTGGGGTGGTGTCATCGATACCTCCGCGCGCACGACATTCTTCGCCGGCACCGCCTATGGCGGCCAGCTTGCCTATGCAATGGGGTTCACCGGCCAGGGAGTGTCGGCGAGCCGCTTTGCCGCGCTGACCATGCTGGATATGCTTGAATCCAGGGACACCGAGCGCACACGGCTGAAAATGCCGCGGCGCTGGCCTGTGCCTTTCCCGCCCGAGCCGGTGCGCAGCCTGGCGGTTCGGATGGCACAGAATGGCCTTGCGGAAGAAGATCTGACCGGCCGTCGGCCGGCCCTGCTCAAACTTCTCGATGCGCTGGGCATCGGCTTTGCTTCCTGAGGGATAACCATGACCAAATCCACACCCCAAACGCCTCAGCATGTCATTGCCTTCGACACCAGCGGCGCACCACGCGAGACCCGCGTTGATGATCCCGCGCTGGTGGATGTGCCCTATACAAGCAAAAGCTGGCGCTGTTTCGGCTCCGCGGATGGCCGGGCGCTGAGCGGTATCTGGGAGGCCGGGCCGCATCTGGAGCGGTGCAGCTGCGATTACGATGAAATGTGCCATATTCTGGAAGGGCAGGTGCGCCTGACCGACGCTGCGGGCTGCGCACAGATCTTTGGACCAGGCGACAGCTTTGTTGTCGCCGCCGGATTTCAGGGAACCTGGGAGAATTTGGGATTTGTCCGCAAGGTCTTTTTCATCCTTGGCCCTCAACCGGAGGGATGAATTGGCCATTGAAAAGCCAAGGTGATGGTTCCCCGAACTGCGGATTCATCTTTGGTATATTTGGTAAGGCCGTCAGATCCCGTCTGGATGCCGGTGACTTTGGCTTCTATGATACTACGCGTCCCTAGCGGCTCTATTTCGACAGCCCCTTCGCGCAGGCGAGTGCAGTTTTCTCACATGGGCTGACTGATACCGACCAGGGGTTTCGGAATTGTGCGCAGTCTTCCGCCGCGCGGATCAAACTTGCTGCTTTTTCGTGTCGCGATTGACCGCCGCCAAACTATCGCGTTTCTGGCAGCACTTGGCTGACTTTCAACGCCGCAGGCGCCCGGTGTTAGCCACAGCAATGAAGCACACAAAAGAATCGCGATTGGGCAGCGCCCGCCGCGTCCTCTAAGAGCCCTTGGGGTAAAGGCCGAGAGGCAGGATTTCGCAAACCGTCGGCAGTCTCCTGCGGATGAGATGCCCGGATCTTATTCAGAGAGAGGAATCTTATGCGTATCATTCAAAAAGCTTCGACCAGCGTCGTAGCGGTGGCGATCTGCGCCGCCACGTCTGCGCGGTTCCGGTCCAGCTTCAGGCGACAAACTTCCTTTTTGCGTCTGGAGCAGCGCTCGACAAGGTCGGCGCGACCATGCCCGAGACCTGGGACGAGTTCTTCGCGACCAGCGACAAGCTGCGCGCCGCCGGTATCATTCCCTATGCCCAGGCTGGCGACCGCGACATCTGGTTCATGAACACGTTTGCAGCCGTGCTTGCCTCGGTTGGAGGTACGGAAGGCTGGCAACAGTTCACCGGACAGGCGGGTGCGGACTATGTCCGTTCCTACGCCTCCAAACCGGTTGCGCAAATCTTTGCCAAGCTGCCGAAATATGCCGACAGCGGCGTGGAGATACTGATCGCCGAGTAAGAATCCGTAGAGGCCGCGGTGTGGTCAGCGGGCGGGAATGCTGGTTCCCGACGGCAGGTTTTCACGGAAGAACACATCCATCCGCACAGCCCGTTGGGTGCGCCCGGACTGGATCTGGTCTGGCTGTGCGCATATCAGATTGATCGCGGTTGTCAGGATGGTGTCCGGATCACTGTCGATGACGACATCCATGGTGCCGTTGATCAGCAGTTCGCGCGTATCGCTGGTAAGACCGTGACCGATGAAAAGCACATCATCGGTCCGTTTGCGCTCAACCAGCGCTCGCGCGATGCCGTTTGAGGATCCGCCCACATTGTAGATCCCGATCAGGTCCGGGTGCTGGTCCAGCAACGAACTGGCGTGACGGTAGTTTTCGCCCGCGTCATCGTGGCCTTCGCGCACGCCGACTACATGTAACTCCGGATACATCTCCTCGATCAGCGCCAGAAAGCCGGCCTCGCGTTCGGAGTGGGCGCGATAATTGCGAGAGCCGGACACCAGTGCCAGACTGCCGCTTGTGCGCTTGCTGAAACGCGCCAGCAGCATTGCGGCAGTCCGCCCGACCGAGTGATTGTCAAGTCCGACATATCCTGCCCGTCCGGGATGCGGCAGATCGGACACAATGGTCACGACCCGCACTCCCCCTGCAGAAATTGCCTCGACCGCCTCGCGCACTTCAGGATGATCGATTGCCATGAAGGCGATACCGTCTGCCCAGGCGGCGTGATGGCGAAGCGCCGTCGCCAGCGCCCGCGCATTGAAACTCTCAATGAAAATACAGCGGATCGACGGCGCGTCCCGGCCATTGGGAACCGCACGGGCGCGCAGTTTTTCCCCGAGAAGCCGAAGATAGGGATTGGTGCCTGAAGGCAGCAGAAAGACGATGTTGGGTGGCCGCGGCGTGGCAATCAATGCCGATTCCTCGGCGGTCAGAAAGCCCAGTTCGATTGCTGCTCTCAGCACCTTCTGGGTCGTCCGTTGCTTGACGCCCTTGCGCCGGTTGAGCACCCGATCCACTGTGGCAATTGACACATTGGCAGCAGCGGCGACATCAGTCATCACGGGGCTGCGGCGGTCGGGTGGCGATTGCTTGGACACATCAAAATCCATCATTTAATGTAGTTTGACGCAACAAATATCTGTTCCTATCCTTCTGTCAAGCTTCGCATTTCCGGGAGAACCGAAGCCGTTGGGGGTGTCATGCACCTCAAAACAAATCATGGGAGGTCATCATGACAGAACGCAAATCATTCATTCGTTCAACCGAAATTACCCGTCGGGCCGCGCTCGGCATGGGTCTCGGCGCAGGCGCCATGGCGCTGATGCCAGGCTACGCGCAAGCAGCACCGTCGCTGACTTTGCGCTACGGCCACAACAACGAGCCCGCGTCGGTTGCCGGGGCACAGGCTGACTGGTTCGCCGAAGCGCTTGGCAAGTCTTCGGGTGGCGATATTGCTGTTGAGGTGTTTCCGGCTTCACAGCTCGGCAAGCTGCAGGAGCTGGCTGAAGCGGTCTCGCTCGGCAGCATCGCGCTTTCGCACAACACGGCAGGCGGCATTGGATCTCTCTACGCACCCTTTGCGGCGCTTGACACACCCTATCTCTATCGTGACGTCGATCACCTGCTGAAGGTCACTGATGTCAACTCGCCGGTGATGCAGGAACTCAATGAAGGCCTGATCGCGGCTGCCAATGTCCGCGTGATCTATGCCCATTACTTCGGTCGCCGCAACCTGACTGCCAACAAGGCGGTCTATTCGCCGGCGGATCTTGCCGGCGTCAAGATTCGCGCCGTGCCGTTCCCGATCTACACGACAGCCGTTGAAGGGATGGGCGCAGTTGCCGTACCGGTCGACTGGTCGGAAGTTCCGACTGCACTGGCCACCGGCGTCGTTGCTGGGCAGGAAAACCCGGTCAACGTCGTGCTCTCGGTCAAGCTCTATGACGTGCAGTCGCACCTGATGCTGACCGGACATATGTCCAACGCCGAAATGGTGGTCATGAACGAGGATGTCTGGCAGGGGCTGTCCGCTGAGCAGAAGCAGGCTGTCACCACCGCAGCTGAGGAAACCCGCGTCAAGGCGACCAACGCCATTCTCGACAAGGAAGGCTCCGAAACCCAGCAATTGCGTGACCTCGGCATGACCGTGATCGGCGCGGATGACGGTCTCAAGCTTGAAGAATTCCGGACTTCGGTGAAGGCGCTCGTGGACGAGCGCTTTGGCGAGAAGTATGGCGATCTCTATGCCAAGATTGCAGCTGTAGCCTGATTGACCCCAGCGGGAGGGATGGGCATGACCCGTCGACATGACACCATGGGCCGCGCCGTGATGGCGCGGCTGGCCGATGCAGGCACTGCAATCGGTATCGGCATGCTTGCCCTGATGGCGGTGCTGGTGGCCGTGCAGGTTGTGGCGCGCAACATCTTTGATCTCGGCCTCCCCTGGGCCGATGAACTTGCCCGCTTCTGCTGCATCGGACTGGTGTTTCTTTGCATTCCCGGCCTCGTAATCCGCCATCAGATGGTGGCAGTTACAATCATCCCCGACATGCTGAGTGATCGCACGCGCCGCGCCATGCACGTGGCTCAGGAACTGGCCACCCTGGCATTTGCCGGGCTCACTCTCTGGGGCTTCGCGGCCTTTCTGCCCCGGGCCGGCAAGTTCCTGACACCGGCGATGGGGATGCCCAACTGGGGATATTATGCCCCGGCGCTGATCGGCACGGTCCTTATCGTGTTAGCCGCCATCTTCCGGATTTCCGATATCATCCGCGGCCCGGACATGGCCGGCAAGGGCATGACCTCATGAGCTTGATCCTGCTTGGAATTTTTCTGGCGCTTCTCCTGTGCGGTGCGCCGGTGGCGGTATCGTTGGGGCTTTCCTCGGCCATTGTCATTGTCACCAAGAGCCTGCCAGTGTCGGTTCTGGCGCAGCGCGCGCTTAATGCGCTCGACTCGTCGCCCTTGCTCGCCGTGCCGTTGTTCATCCTGGCTGCCAATCTGCTCAACGCCATGGGCGTAACCACCCATCTCTTCGACCTGGTCCGGCTGCTGCTCGG
Organism: uncultured Hoeflea sp.; assembly: GCA_963975635.1. GTDB lineage: Bacteria > Pseudomonadota > Alphaproteobacteria > Rhizobiales > Rhizobiaceae > Hoeflea. The sequence continues at coordinate 66,952 of CAXBIE010000012.1, forward strand.
CCGCATCCGTGGCGCGGTCGCGCAGGTCAGCGTTCTCGTAAGCCTGATCTTTTCCGGTATCTCCGGTGCCGCACTCGCCGATATCGGCGCGCTCGGCGCAGTGCAGATCAACCAGATGAAGGCACAGGGCTATCGCGAGGATTTCGCTGCCGGCCTGACGATTGCCGCTGCCACCATCGGGCCGATCTTTCCGCCCTCGATCCCCATCATCATCTATGCCAGCGTCGCCAATGTCTCCGCAGTCAAGCTGCTGGTAGCGGGCATTGTGCCTGCCTTGCTGCTGACCGCGCTGCTGATGATCCAGGTGGCGATCATGGCCCGCGTCAAGGGCTTGCCGCGCGACACGGTGCGTCCGACAGCCAGGGCAGTTGCAACCAAGTTCGTGGTTTCCTTCCCTGCGCTGATGGCGCCGGTGCTGCTGATCGTCGGATTGTTGAGCGGCTATTTCGGGCCCACCGAAGTGGCTGGCGTCACGGTTGCCTATGCCTGTCTCATCGGCGTCTTCATCTATCGCAGCCTGACCATGACCAAGATGATCGCCTGTCTGAGGGAAACGGTCGAGGCGACCGCCAATATCCTGTTCATCGTGTCCGCGGCGGCCCTGTTTGCCTGGGTGCTGACCCTTGACCGTGTGCCGCTGATCGCCAGCCAGATTCTGCTTGGCCTGACCGACGACCCTTTCATGCTGCTGCTGCTGGTCAATGTGCTGTTGCTGGTTGTCGGCATGGTGCTTGAATCGATCGCTGCCATTCTGATCATCGCCCCGATCATCGCGCCTGCGCTGACCACGGCCGGCGTTGATCCGCTGCAGCTTGGCATCGTTTTCGTGCTCAACCTGATGATCGGACTTCTGACACCGCCTGTGGGCATGAGCCTTTTCATGGTTTCCATCGTCACCAGGATTCCGGTGCCGGTCGTCATTCGTGGCGTGCTGCCTTTCCTGGTGCCGCTGCTTCTTGCGCTGGTTGTTGTTTCGGCCGTTCCGGCCATTTCAACCTGGCTTCCCAATTATCTCTTGAAATGAGGCAGATATGAGCAGGTTTCTCGGACCTATCCGGCAATTGGGATATGTTGTCGATGACATCGAAGCGGGCATGGACCACTGGTCGCGTGTCATGGGCGTCGGCCCGTGGTTTTACAATCCTCGGGTGCCGATCGAAGACTATCTCTATGACGGCAAGAGCTACGAGGTGCACAATTCCGTGGCGCTGGCTAATTCCGGCTACATTCAGGTCGAACTGATCCAGACCCGCAACGATGCGCCTTCGATGTATCGCGATTTCATGCAGGCCGGACATCGCGGCCTGCAGCATGTCGCTTACTGGACCGAAAAGTTCGATCAGGATCTGGAGCGAATGCTCAGCGAGGGCTTCACCGAAAAGATGAGCGGTTGCGTCGGCAAGAATGGACGCTTCACCTATTTTGCGCAGGAAGCCCATCCGGGAACCGTGGTCGAATTGTCCGAAGTAATGGGGCCGAAGGGCCGCATGTTCGATCTCATCCGCACGGCGTCAGAAAACTGGGACGGCAGTGATCCGCTGCGGTCGTTCCCCGACCTGTCAACGATTTGAACTGACAATGACCAACGAGCGTATCGAAGCCACCTATCTTCTCGAAACGCCAATGGACCCGGCGCAGATTGCCGCGGTGATGGCCGGTGAGCAATCAAGCGGCACTTTCGTCCGCGTTGCGGGTGAAACCGACGAGTTGCGGGCTCGCGCCGGTGCGGAGGTGCTGGAGGTGATCGAACTGGAGCCGGTCGTGGAGCTCAGTCTCGAGAGCGCTTATCTGCAGCGCAAGGCCATTTCGGGACCATACCGGCGCGCCTATACTCGCATAGCCTATCCTGTGGCAAATATCGGCCGGAACCTGCCGACACTGGCTGCGACCGTCTCCGGCAATCTCTATGATATAGGTGAGATAACCGGACTGAAGCTGCTCTCGCTCTCCATCCCGCAGTCTTACCGCGCGCGTTACCCTATGCCGGTGATGGGCATTGCCGGTACGCGCGCGCAGCTGAGCATCTATGACCGGCCGCTGTTCGGCACGATCATCAAGCCCAATGTCGGTATGCGCTCGAACGAGATCGCTGATCTGGTTGAAACGCTGTGTGAGGCCGGTGTCGACTTCATCAAGGATGACGAAGTCTGCGCCAACCCTGACCACGCACCGATCGCCGAACGGGTTCCGGCTGTCATGGCCAGGATCCGTGCCTACCGCGACCGTACCGGCCGCGATGTGATGATGGCCTTCAACATCACCGATGAAACCGATGCCATGCGCCGCCATGCGGATCTGGTGCAGGCGGAGGGCGGCTCCTGCGTGATGGCCAGCCTCAATTGGTGCGGACTGTCGGGCATGGAAAGCCTCAGGGGCCATACGCCGCTGGCAATCCATGGCCATCGAAACGGCTTTGGCGCGATGTCTCGCCACCCGCTGCTCGGCATCGCCTTTGATGCCTATCAGGCCATGTACAGGCTTGCGGGCGTGGATCACATGCATGTGCACGGCATCGGCGGAAAATTCGTCGACGCGACCGATGAGGTCGAGTCCGCAGCGAGACGGTGCATCGCGCCGCTTGCCGCCGACGGAACCGGCGACGGTGATCTTGTCATGCCGGCGTTCTCTTCCGGCCAGTGGGCCGGCACATTGCCACGCACCTTTGAGGCTGTTGGAAGTTCCGATTTTCTGTTCATGGCTGGCGGCGGCATCCTTGCCCATCCCGGCGGACCGGCGGCCGGTGTCCAGAGCCTTCGCCAGGCCTGGGACGCTGTGTCCGGAGGCCAAGCGCTGCCCGCCTGGGCGCGCAAGGCGCCCGAGCTCGGCGCTGCGCTTGAATTCTTCGGAAGCTGATCATGTCCGTGCGTCCGTTTGCAGTGTTCATAGGCGACGATTTCACCGGCGCGTCCGATACGCTGGCAAGCTGGGCGCGCTCGGGTGCACGGGTAAAACTGTTTCTCGATGCGGGGGAAGCTGTACGCGGTGCAAAGGACATTGACATCGTAGGTATTGCCACCGAATTGCGCGGGCTACCGGCAAACAGCATTCGAGCCCGTGTTTCGGAAATCGCGCACTCCATCGGCGGGCTCAAGCCCCGGTTTGTTCATTACAAGGTCTGCTCGACCTTCGACAGCGGCCCCGAGACTGGCTCCATCGGTGCGGCGGTCAGCGAGTTTGAGCGGGTGCTCGATCCGGTCCTGACGCTGGTTCTCGGCGGACAGCCGAGTCTGGCACGCTATTGCACATTCGGAAACCTGTTCGCCCGTGCCGCAGATGGCCAGGTCTACCGCATCGACCGCCATCCGGTGATGCGCCGCCATCCGGTAACGCCGATGACCGAGGCCGACCTTGCCGTTCACCTGGCGGCCCAGGGGGTCGACGGTTTGCAGTTGTTTTCGCTGACGCAGTTGGCGGCCGGAGCGGAGAGTCTTGCCCAAACCTTGCGCGCCGGAATGGCTGAGGGTGCATGCCGGTTTCTGCTTGATGCCGCCTCCGCCTCCGACATCAGCGTGATCGGTGAAGCGCTGGGAACAATTTCAGACAGCCGCCCGGTGCTGCTGGTCGGCGCCAGCAGTGTTGCCGAGGCATTGGCATCCGGCACCAAAGGCCGCATCGTTCCGGCACCTGTGTTCCCAAGCCCGCGGCGCGGCGGGGCTTGTCTTGTTGTCGCCGGGAGCCGCTCGTCAGTCACCGAACAGCAGGTTTCAGCTGCCGCCACCTTTGACAAGATTGCCTTGGCGCCGGACACCTTGCGTGACGCTGCCAATTTCAAGAACGCAGTCGATCGCATCTCCAACGGCCTGAAGGAAGGCCGAAACATTGTTGCATACACCTTGCCCGGCGCCGACTACATGATCGATGCCGGGGCATTGACGCGCTATCTGGTGGAACTTGTGGCAGCGGTCCTGCACAAAGTGGAAATCGGTGGACTTGGCATCGCAGGAGGAGATACCTCCAGCGCAATTTGCCAGAAGCTCGGCTTTTCCGCGCTTGAATTCGGCTCGGACATCAATGCTGGCGTAAGCCTCTGCATCGGCCATCACGCTGATCCGGCGCTTGACGGAATGCTGCTTATGCTCAAGGGCGGTCAGATGGGAATGCCGGACCTGTTTGATCGCTTCGCTGCCTCATTCATCAGCCCGACATAATGCTTTTTATGCGCGCGCGACCGGTTGCTGGAGTGACGATGAAGTGGTCGGCGAAATCCTGACCAGCTGGAATCTGAATTTTCTTCCGACGGCCCGGAGACCAGGAGAACCGTTCGGTGTTCCTTTGCGCTCGCCATAAGATCTAGCGCCGCAAACACTTTCTCCGGTTTCGGTGAACGACCGGGATGGGGCCGGGAGTGGACTGGCAGCTTGTGGGGACGAAACGGGGGAAGCAGACCTCTTTCTATAACAGGCTAGGGGTCGCTTCCGCCCCAATGCTGCCTTTCGATTGCTCCTCCAGATGCGGCCGACTTGCGCATTTCAAACGTTCACGATTGGATCAGAGCTTCTTTAAAGAGCTGTGCCAATAGTCCGTAGCTATCAGTTTATATGCGGACTTCCGAGACATTTGGATTGGGGATTATTCCGTCGAAAAACTCTGGTTGTTTTTGGGCCTAATGACTGGTTCAATTTCCGTATTGGCAT
>CAXBIE010000013.1:0-69683 GCA_963975635.1 uncultured Hoeflea sp.
TTACTATCCCAGAGGCAAAGCCCGCGTGCGGCCCTCCGGACCTGAACCCGACATCACCCGATTGGAGCCGATCCATGCGGGGCTTTTGCCGTGCCGCAAATGGCGCTGCCGGTGTGTTGTCCATTAAATCCGAACGCTGAGTGTTCAATATGACGTCTTATGTGAACGATCCTGCCGCTCTATATTCGGGGTCAAGGAGATTGATCATGACTCACAACTCGTCCGCACCACTTCCCGCCCTGTTCCTGTCGCATGGTTCGCCCGACACGGCGATTGCCGACACCGAGGCCGCCGCCTGGCTCCGCCGGATGGCGGGAGATCTGCCGCGTCCGCGCGCCATTGTCGTGGTCAGCGCGCATTTCGAAGTGTCCGGCGGCGTGGCCGTCTCGGCTGATCCGCATCCCGAAACCATTCATGATTTCGGCGGTTTCGCACCGGAGCTTTATGCCATGCAGTATCCGGCGCCCGGCGAGCCGGAGCTGGCGCGACGCATCGCCGGCGATCTCGAGGCCGCGGGCTTTGCCGCCCGCGCGGTGGACAAGCGCGGCTTCGATCATGGCGTCTGGGTGCCGCTGAAGCTTGCCTATCCCGGCGCCGATATTCCGGTGGTGTCGGTGTCTGTCGATCCAAACAGGGGGCCGGAGCACCATTTCCGGCTGGGACAGGCGCTGGCCGGGCTGGGCGTGGAAGGCGTGCTGGTGATCGGCTCCGGCTCCTTCACCCACAATCTGGGCGAAGCCTTCAAGCTGCTGCGCGCAGGCACCCGGGTGGCCGAGGTGCCTGAATGGGTCGAGCGTTTTACCGCCTGGATGAACCAGCGGCTGGCGGCAAATGATGTCGCGGCGTTGCTCGACTATCGCCGCGCAGCACCCTTCGCGGTGGAAAACCATCCCACCGACGAACACTTGTTGCCGCTTTATGTGGCGATGGGGGCTGCGGGAGCCAACGGCACGGCGCGGCTGGTGCATGACAGCGCCGAATTCGGCGTGCTGGCGATGACCATGTGGCGTTTCGATCCGGCCCCGGTGGCTGCAGTGGCTTAACCGGATCTTCAGCCGAGCGGATTATGGGGACAGCCATGATCATGTCCCCACGTCTCGTTTCATCCTGTGTTTGCCTCGCCATGCTGGCCTCCCTGTCGGGCTGCGGCACCTATATGGTGGCCAAAACCGTTACCGGCGCCGGTTCGATGGTGGTTGGCGGCGCGGTCGGGGCGGTCAAGGTGACCGGCAAGGCCGTGGGCGCCACCGTTGGCGCGGTCGGATCTGCCGCCGGTTTCGGTGACGATGAGCCGGACGAGAGCTGGTAGCCGGGTTCCGACAATCAACGGCTTTGATCATCCATTCGGAATTCGATGATTTTCAAGTCGGGCAAGTTGCGCTAACACGGCTGTCATGACCCAGATTCACGCCGCCCAGACCGACACCATCCGCATTGCCATCGGCCAGCTCAATCCGACCGTCGGCGACATCCCGGGCAATCTTGCCAAGGCGCGGCAGGCGCGCGAGGACGCGGCCCGCCACGGCGCCGATGTGCTGCTGCTGACCGAGCTGTTCATTGCCGGCTACCCGCCGGAAGACCTGGTGCTCAAGCCGGCCTTTCTGGCCAGCTGCCGCAAGGCCATCGAAACCCTGGCTGCGGAGACCGCTGACGGCGGCCCGGCGGTGGTGATCGGCTATCCCCGCACCGAGAACGGCAAGCGCTTCAATTCGGTGGCGGTGCTTGACGGCGGCAAGCTGATTGCCAGCCGCGACAAGGTGGATCTGCCCAATTACGGCGAGTTCGATGAAAAGCGGGTGTTCGATATCGGCGAAATGCCGGGCCCGGTGTCACTGCGCGGCGTGCGCTTCGGCATTCCGGTGTGTGAGGATATCTGGGGCGATCTCGGGGTCTGCGAAACGCTGAGCGAAAGCGGCGCCGAGATCCTCATCGTGCCCAACGGTTCGCCCTATTATCGCGGCAAGGTCGACATCCGCCACCAGGTGGTGCTCAAACAGGTGATCGAAAGCGGCCTGCCGATGATCTACGCCAACCAGGTCGGCGGTCAGGACGAGCTGGTGTTTGACGGCGCCAGCTTCGCCATGAATGCCGACAAGAGCCTGGCCTTCCAGATGAGCCAGTTCGAGGAGACTGTGTCGGTCGTCACCTACAAGCGTCAGGATGACGGCACATGGACCTGCGCCAAGGGCCCGATGTCGGTGATCCCCGAGCGCGAGGAGGCCGATTACCGCGCCTGCATGCTGGGCTTGCGCGACTACGTCAACAAGAACGGCTTCCGCAACGTCGTGATCGGATTGTCAGGCGGCATCGATTCGGCGATCTGCGCGGCCCTGGCCGTCGACGCGCTGGGCGAGGAGCGGCTGCGCGCTGTCATGCTGCCCTACCGTTACACCTCGGAAAGCTCGATCACCGACGCCGAGGCCTGCGCCGCCGCACTTGGCTGCCGCTACGACACGGTGGCCATCGAGCAGCCGGTGCAGGGCTTTCTCGACACGCTCGGCGAGATGTTCGAGGGCACCGACGAGGGCGTCACCGAAGAGAACCTGCAGAGCCGGGCGAGGGGTGTCATCCTGATGGCGATCTCCAACAAGTTCGGCTCGATGGTGGTGACCACCGGCAACAAGAGCGAGATGAGCGTCGGCTACGCCACGTTGTATGGCGACATGAATGGCGGCTTCAATCCGATCAAGGACCTCTACAAGATGCAGGTCTATGCGCTGTCGCGCTGGCGCAATGCCCATGTGCCGCCGGGCGCGCTTGGTCCGTCGGGCGAGGTGATCCCGGTCAACATCATCGACAAGGCCCCGTCGGCGGAACTCAGGCCCGACCAGACCGATCAGGATTCGCTGCCGCCCTATCCGGTGCTGGACGATATTCTCGAATGCCTGGTCGAGCATGAAATGGGCGTCGAGGAGATCGTCGCGCGCGGCCATGATGTGGCCGTCGTGCACCGCATCGAGCATCTGCTCTATATCGCCGAATACAAGCGCCGCCAGTCGGCGCCCGGCGTCAAGATCACCCGCAAGAATTTCGGCCGCGACCGGCGCTATCCGATCACCAACCGGTTCAGGGACCGCTGATGCTGCTATCATTTCTGCGCGACAATGGCCGCTGGGTAGCCGGCGGCTTCCTGCTGACGTTCTTCTCGTCCTTCGGCCAGACCTATTTCATCTCGCTGTCGGCCGGTGAAATCCGCTCCGAATACGGCTTGAGCCACGGCGGGTTCGGCACAATCTACATGCTGGCGACGCTGGCAAGTGCGGCGACCTTGCCGCAGATCGGCAAGATCGTCGATAGGATCTCGGTCGCCTCGACCGTGCTGCTCGTAGCCCCGGTGCTGGCCATTGCCTGTGTGCTGATGGCCTGGTCCAGGTCGCTGGTACTGCTGGTGATCGCGATCTATCTGCTGCGGCTGTTCGGGCAGGGCATGTTCACCCATATCGCCATGACGGCCATGGGGCGCTGGTTCGCGGCCCAGCGTGGGCGGGCGATTTCGCTCACCGCCATCGGGGTCAATTTCGGCGAGGCGCTGTTTCCGATCAGCTTCGTCGGCGTGGCGGCACTTGTAGGCTGGCGCGGCTCCTGGCTGGTGGCTGCCGCTGTTCTGATGCTGCTGGCCTTGCCGCTGATCTACGGGCTGCTCAAGGTCGAACGCACACCGCAATCGGTTGTGGAAGATCCGAACCGGCCGGCGGCGCGTGACTGGACCCGTTCGGAAGTGGTCCGCGATCCGCTGTTCTGGGCCTCGCTGCTGGGAGTGTTGGCGCCGGCCTTCATCGGCACCACGGTGTTCTTTCATCAGGTCTATCTGTCGGAACTGCGCGGCTGGGCGCCAAGCGTGTTCGCCGCCTCCTTTGCCATCATGTCGTCGATGACCATTCTCTTCGCACTGATTGCCGGGCAACTGGTCGACCGGTTTTCGGCGACCCGGCTGCTGCCGTCATTCCTGGTTCCACTGTCGCTGTCGTGCTTCGTGCTGGCGTCGACCGAGGCGGCCTGGGGCGCCTATGCCTTCATGGCGCTGATGGGCGTGTCCTACGGCTTTTCATCGACCCTGTTCGGCGCCTTGTGGCCCGAGTTCTACGGCACCAGGCATCTTGGCGGCATTCGCTCGGTGATTGTCGCCTTCATGGTGTTTGCCACCGCCATGGGGCCGGGCCTGACCGGTGCACTGATCGATGCGGGCGTGCCCTATTCGGGGCAAATTGCGGCCATGGGCGTTTATTGCGTGGCGATGATTGGTATCATGGTGCTGGTCAGCCGCAGGGCGCTTGCACGCCAGGCCAGCGCGGGCTGAAACCGCTTCTGACGATCCGCGAGGGGATTTGGCTCCAAGGGGTCGGAGCGCGCGATACCGGGTTTCAGCGGATCAGCGGATGGGTGCCGGATTTCAGATCCAAATGCTCTGACTGGTCGGGAAGGAAGACCGGTCCCACCACCCGGACCTGCTGGCGGTCCTGTGTCAGGGCCCGCTCGGCGGTCGAGGCCGACAGCACCGCGGCGACATCTTCCGAGGTCAGGCGCATTTCGGAGTTGAGGATCGACTCCGGATCCTCGCCGGGATCTGGCCGGTTGAAGGGCCGGACCCAGGTGGTCACCGCTTCATCGCCGGTGGCGGTGCCGTTGAGGATGGCCTCGCGGCGCTGCATCTCGTTGTAGAAAGCCCGCATGTTGCAGCCGCAGGCCTTGCTCATCGGCGCCTTGGCGTTGCGATAGGCAAAAGCGTTGGGCATTTCGGTGTAGGCTTCATGGGTGCGGGCCGAAATCATGTCTTCGCTTTCCTGACCCAGTGCGCTGTGGAAATACAAGGCGGTCGGTGTGCCGGGGCACATCATCTGGCAGGTCCGCTCATCGCGGGCAAAGTCGGACGGGGCAGCGGCGGAAGAGACCGGAAAGAAGAAGCCGTCGCAGCTGCGCACACACAAGGTCCGGTAGTCGCCGCCGCGGGAGGCCCTGGGCTCGATGATGATGCGGGTGCCGGTCTGCCGGGCGCGTGTGATATCGCTTCCCGAATCGTCGCTGTTGCCGAGAACCGCCACCAGTCCGGGGCTGCGCTGCGACCTGGCTTTCAATGCCGCCATCTTGCCCTTGAGAGCGGCCGCCTGGGTTGACGCCCGGCTGCCATAGCAATCATTGGCGCTGAGCGCTGCCTGAATGCGCCGCTGTGCGGTCTTGTTCCCGCGGTCGGCGAAGGACTCACGCTTGCTTTCAAGTATTGAGAGATTGGCTTGCATCTTCGTGTAAGCCGCAGAGAGCTTGGCGCACGCCTTGGCGTTCTGACCGCCCTTGACGATGACACTTCCCGAAGAGCAGTCGAAGCGGTTCAGATCGGCTACGACCTGGTTGATCTGAATAGACTGGTTCCGGGCAGCTTCGGCATAGCGGTGGTATTTTTCCGACAGGCCCGGATTCGAAGAGGCGTTTACAAGCTGTGTATTGAGCCGCGCGCACACGTCCGACGCTTCAGCCGCCGCGCCGCTCCCGGTGAGGGCGAGCATGAGCAAAGCAAGGGAACTGCGAAACCAAACGCGGCGCATCATCAACTCCAACACAGATACAAAACATCGTCAGCTTCCGAAGATATACCTCAGAGACCCTAACAGTCTTATACTAGCGCTTGATGTCGCCTGCTCCAATCACAACCGATTGTTTACCTTAACTCCGGTGCAGATCTGCAGATCATCGCATCAGTCACCAGACGAGGCTTCCACCACCGCCAGCGCCGCCATGTTGACCACGCCGCGCGATGTGACCGACGGAGACAGGATGTGAGCGGGCAGGGCCGTGCCCAGCAGGATCGGCCCGACATGCAAAGCCTCGGTCATGGTCTTGACCACGCCAAGGGCGATGTTGGCCGCGTCCAGGTCCGGGAAGACCAGCAGGTTGGCTTCGCCAGACAGGGTGCTGTCCGGCATGACGCGGCGGCGCAAGGTCTCCGAGATCGCGGAATCGCCGTGCATTTCGCCATCGACTTCGAGATCGGGCTCCAGGGAGCGGATGATCTTCAGCGCCTGGCGCATCTTGTCCGCGCTTTCGGAATCGCGCGATCCGAAGTTTGAATGCGAGAGCAGCGCCGCTTTAGGCGTGATGCCGAAGCGGCGGATTTCCTGGGCCGCCATGATGGTGGTCTCGGCGATTTCCTCGGCACAGGGATCAAAGGAGACATAGGTGTCGGTGAAGAAGGTGGCGCCGCGCTGCGAAATCAGCAGGCTGAGCGCGGAGAAATCTATCACGCCGTCGCGTTTGCCGATGATCTGCGAGACATCACGCAGGTGGCGGGTGTAGCGGCCTTCAAGCCCGCAGACCATTGCGTCAGCTTCACCGCGGCGCAGCGACAAAGCGCCAATGACGGTGGAATTGGTGCGGATAATGGTGCGCGCAGCTTCCGGAATGACGCCCTTGCGGCCGACGATTGAAAAATATTCGTCCACATAGTCGCGAAACCGGGGATCATCTTCGGGATTGGTCACGGCGAAATCCACGCCGGGCCTGATCCGCAGGCCGAAACGTTGCAGGCGGGATTCGATGATGCTGGGACGGCCGATGAGGATTGGCTCGGCGATGCCTTCCTCCAGCAGCACCTGGGCTGCCCGCAGCACTCTTTCGTCCTCGCCCTCGGCAAAGATCACCCGCTTCTTGGTGGCGGCCTTGGCCGCCGTGAACAGCGGCTTCATGATTAGACCGGAGCGGAAGACGAAACGGTTGAGCTGATCGACATAGGCGTCCATGTCGGTAACCGGACGGCGGGCAACGCCTGACTTTGCCGCAGCTTCCGCCACCGCCGGTGCGATCCTGAGGATCAGCCGCTGATCGAAGGGAGAGGGGATCAGATAGTCCGGGCCGAAGACCGGTGTTTCGCCCGAATAGGCGCGGGCTGCGATGTCCGACGGCTCTTCCTTGGCCAAGGCGGCAATGGCGCGGACCGCAGCCATCTTCATCTCTTCATTGATGGTGCGGGCGCCACAATCCAGCGCGCCGCGGAAGATATAGGGGAAGCACAGGACGTTGTTGACCTGGTTGGGGAAATCCGACCGTCCGGTGCAGATCATCGCGTCGGGGCGGGCCGCACGGGCATCATCGGGCATGATTTCCGGCGACGGATTGGCGAGCGCCATGATCAGCGGTCGATCGGCCATGGTGGCGAGCATTTCCGGCTTGAGCACACCGGCGGCCGAGAGGCCGAGAAACACGTCGGCGCCGCCGATTGAGTCCGTCAGCACCCGGTTGTCGGATTTCTGTGCATAGACCGACTTCCAGCGGTCCATCATCACTTCGCGGCCCTCGTAGACGAGGCCGTCGATGTCGTGCACCCAGATGTTCTCGCGCTTTGCGCCCAGCGCCACCAGAAGGTTGAGACAGGCAAGTGCCGCTGCTCCTGCGCCGGAGGTGACGATCTTGGCGTCCTCAATGGTCTTTCCGGCCAGCTCGAGTCCGTTGAGGATGCAGGCCGCAACGATGATCGCGGTGCCGTGCTGATCGTCATGGAACACCGGAATGTCCATGATTTCGCGCAGTTGCTGCTCGACCTCGAAGCACTCTGGCGATTTGATGTCTTCCAGATTGATGCCGCCAAATGTCGGCTCCAGCGCCGAGATCACGCTGACCATGCGGTCGACATCCGGCGCGTCGATCTCGATGTCGAACACATCGATGCCGGCGAATTTCTTGAACAGGACCGCCTTGCCCTCCATCACCGGCTTGGAAGCCAGCGGACCGATATTGCCAAGCCCCAGCACGGCCGTGCCGTTGGACACCACAGCCACGAGGTTTGCGCGCGCGGTGTAGGCCGCTGCGGCATCGGGATTGTCGCGGATGGCCAGGCACGGAGCGGCGACACCTGGCGAATAGGCCAGCGCCAGGTCGCGCTGGTTGCCAAGTGGTTTGGTGGCCTGGATCTCGAGTTTGCCCGGCCGCGGATAACGATGATAAAACAGCGCGTTCTCGTCGAGGTCACCGCTGGATGGTTTCGGGTCACCGGTGCGCTTGTTATCTGTTGAGGTCATCTGCGGTCTTCTTTACTGGAAAATGGGGGGCTCGGACGCGGTCACTTCGACCGGGTCAGCAATCACTGCGGGGACGGCAAATAGCGGCGTTTCGAGCGATCGGGCCGCTGCGCGCGATGATCCAGCCTGAAGTCATGCCAAGTTCCCCCTCTGCAAACCGATTTAAGCTGCAGAATCCGTTTTAGAACCGATCGGGGGCAAATGGAACCTGTTTGATGGCCGCTTTCGGTTGTCCGGGACAGCCGCAGCTTATCCCCAGAGATCCGCCGGGGGAGGCGAGACGAGGGAACCGGAATAGACAAGACCCGGAGACCGGTCCTTTGCCATCAGCAGGGGACCATCGAGATCCACCCAGTCGGCATCCTGGGCAAGCAGCACCGCTGGCGCCATGGCCAGCGACGAGCCGACCATGCAGCCGATCATCACGCCAAAGCCGAGTTCACGCGCCCTGTCGCGCATCAGCAGGGCCTCGGTAAGGCCGCCGGTCTTGTCGAGCTTGATGTTGATCGCGTCATAGCGGTCGGACAGGGATTGCAGATCGGCGATCGTGTGCACGCTTTCATCGGCGCAGATCGGCACCGGATGCGGAATATGGGCAAGGATGTCATCCTTGCCGGCAGGCAGTGGCTGTTCAATCAGTCCGATATGCAGTTCAGCGGCCAACAGCAGATGTTCGCGGATATTGCTCTCGTCCCAGCCCTCGTTGGCGTCGAGAATGATCTCGGCCTTGGGTGCGGCGCTGGCCACGGCATGCATGCGGGCCCGGTCATCGGAGGTTCCGACCTTCACCTTGAGCACTTTCTGCGACGCATGGGCGCGGGCTTCATCGGCCATGTCGGCCGGCTCGCCAAGGGAAACGGTGACAGCGGTGGCCACCGGTCGCGGCAGGATCTTGCAGGCCGTGGTGGACACGCGCACGCCACTGAGCTTGGCCTCGAGGTCCCACAGCGCGCAATCGACGGCATTGCGCGCAGCGCCGGGCTTCATGGCGGTTTGCAGCTCCTGCCGGGTCATGCCTTCGGAGATCGGTCCGGCCAAAGCCTCGATCGCGCTCATCACACCTTCAACGCTCTCGCCATAGCGTTTGTAGGGCACGCATTCGCCACGGCCGCTGGCGCCATTTTCGGTAATGGTGCAGGTCACCACATCGGCTGCAGTCTTGGCGCCGCGGGAAATATTGAAAGCTTTCTTGAGTGGAAAACTGTCGATCTTGACGCTGAGGTGTCGGGGCATTGCAACGGGTCCGTAAAAAAGGGTCGAAAGACTGGTGACTCCGGCGCTATTCCCGCCGCTGTGCGGTGACAGGTCAGGGCCGAGCCGTTATGTGTGAGGCATGTTGACCAAACAGCAAAAAGATACAAGGGGCGATCCCCAGGCCGGGGATCGCAAAAGGCTGACGGCGAAGCTTGAACATCATGTTTCAGCCGACGCCGAGACGCTTGTTCTTTCCGGCGACTGGCGGCATGCGGCGATATCCGGCGTCTGCGGAAAAATGCTGGAGATCCAGGGACGGCTTTCGGGCAAAGCCTTGCAGATCGACCTGTCCGATCTTGCCCATTTTGACACTGCCGGGGCATGGCTGGTGCGCAAGACGATGCTTGCCGCCGCTTCGAAAAATGCAGAGGTGGAACTGGTCGGTGCCTCGGATCAGGCCAGGTCGCTGATCGACAAATTGCCTGACCTGAGCCACGGCAATGCGGGTGCACGAGCGCCGGCGGAACCGCTATTCGAGCGCGTCTTCGCGCCGGTCGGCAAGGCAATGTACGAGCTTTTCGATGATTTTGTCGCATCGCTGTATATTCTGGGATCGGCAGTTCGCGGCGCGCAGCTCAAGCTGAACCGGTCATCAGGCATTTCCCCGGCGTCGATTGTCACCCATATCGACCGGATGGGTGTTCGCGCCGTGCCGATCATCATGCTGATGAGCTTTCTGATCGGCGCCATCATTGCGCAGCAGGGTGCATTTCAGCTGAGATATTTCGGTGCGGAAGTGTTCGTGGTCGACCTCGTCGGCATTCTGCAATTGCGCGAAATCGGCGTGTTGTTGACCGCGATCATGATCGCCGGCCGATCCGGCAGTGCGATCACCGCCGAAATCGGTTCGATGAAGATGCGCGAGGAGATTGACGCGCTCAAGGTGATGGGGCTCAATCCCATCGGCGTGCTGGTGTTTCCGCGGCTGGTGGCGCTGACCGTGGCTTTGCCGCTGTTGACGGTGGTGGCCAATTTTTCTGCCCTTGCAGGGGCGGCGGCGGTCTCCTGGAGCTATTCCGGGATCACGCCGGATGTCTTCATCACACGGCTGCGCGAAGCTATCGACATCACCACGGTCGCGTCGGGAATGATCAAAGCGCCTTTCATGGCGCTGATCATCGGCATTGTCGCCTCGGTCGAGGGCATGAAGGTTGGCGGCAGCGCCGAATCGCTGGGACGGCGCGTGACGGCTTCGGTGGTGAAGGCGATTTTCGTGGTAATCCTCGTCGATGGTCTGTTCGCCATGTTCTACGCCGCTATCGATTTCTGAGGCCGACCTGATGATCTCACCCAACCAGCCCAGATCGAGCGAGCGCGAAGTGATCCTTTCCGCGCACGATATTACGGTGGCGTTTGGCCGAAATGTGGTGCTCGACAAACTCGATCTGGATGTCTATCGCGGCGAAATTCTCGGTTTTGTCGGTGGCTCCGGGACCGGCAAATCGGTGCTGATGCGGTCCATCCTGCGCCTGATCCCCCGGCAGAACGGCGTGATCCGGGTGCTGGGCGAAGACTATGACCAGGTTGACGAGGCGAAGCGGATCGAACTCGACATGCGGCTCGGGGTGCTGTTTCAGCACGGGGCGCTGTTTTCGGCGCTGACGGTGCGCGAAAACATCCAGGTGCCGATGCGCGAATATCTGGATCTGCCGCAATCGCTGATGGACGAACTGGCCGAGCTGAAAGTGGCAATGGTCGGACTGGCGCCCGATGCGCTGAACAAATATCCGTCCGAACTGTCGGGCGGGATGATCAAGCGGGCAGCACTGGCGCGGGCGCTGGCGCTCGATCCGGACCTGGTGTTCCTGGACGAGCCGACATCGGGACTTGACCCGATCGGTGCTGCCGAGTTCGATGAACTGATCGGGCAATTGCGTGATACGCTGGGACTGACGGTCTATATGGTAACCCATGATCTGGACAGCCTGTTTTCGGTTTGCGATCGTGTCGCGGTGCTCGGGCAGAAGCGGGTGCTTGTGGAAGGAACGATTGAGGACATGCTTTCATTTGACGACCCATGGGTTCAGTCCTACTTCAAGGGCAAGCGGGCGCGATTGATCCCCAAACGTACAGCACCCGTTGATACCGGCACACAGCTCTCACACGGCCAGAAAAGCGAAAACATCTGATGGAAACGCGGGCCAACTACGCCATTGTCGGATTTTTCACTCTCGTGGTTATGCTGTCGGCGTTCGGTTTCGTCTACTGGATGGCGCGCTTTGGCAATTCCGGCGAGACGGCGCCGCTGATCGTGCGCATTTCGGGATCCGCCAACGGTCTGTCCAACGGCTCGCCGGTGCGCTTCAACGGCATACCCTACGGCGTCATCCGGCGGATCAGCATCGACCCCGACAGCCCGGATTTCGTGATCGCGGAGACGACAGTGCAGGCCGATGCGCCGATCTATACCGACACCCGCGCGGCTCTGGAGATCCAGGGCTTGACCGGATCGGCCTATATCGAGTTGCAAGGCGGCTCGCCAAGCAATCCGAATATCCTGACACGGGCGCGCGAACTCAATGAAGTTGCGGTCATTGAAGCCGACCCTTCCGGTGTCACCAACCTGCTGGCAACGGCCGATGACATTCTCAACCGCGCCAACCGGGTGATCGGCGAGGTTGAAGGGTTCATCAAGGATGCCCGGTCGCCGCTCACCGAAACATTGAAAAACACCGAAGTCTTCACCGCCGCCCTGCGGGACAATGCCGACGGTATCGACGGCTTCCTCAAGAGCGTCGGCAATCTGGCGGAGACGGTGAAGTCGCTGTCCGGCCGCATAGACACCGCGCTGGCCTCGGCGGAGAACCTTCTCAATTCGATCGATCCGGAGAAGATCGACAACATTCTTGCCAATGTCGACAAGGTGACCTCGGATGTCGCCGGCGCGTCGGGCGAGATCAGCAAGACGCTTGAAAGCTTCAGCAGCGCCGCCGCCTCGCTGCAGACATTTGCGGCTGATGCCGGAACGTCGCTCGACAAGGTCGACAAGGTGATCTCGTCGATTGATCCGGCAAAGGTCGGCCAGACAATGGACAATATCGCGCTTGCCAGTGCGGATGCGAAAAAGGCGCTTGCCGACGCCCGCGGCGTGGTCGAGACCTTCAGCGCCCGCAAGCAGGATTACGATCTCATCATCACCAATGCCAAGGAATTGACAGAGACACTCAACGCCGCCTCGGCGCGGGTCGACGGGGTGCTTGCCAAGCTCGACGGCTTCCTCGGAGAGGGCGATGCATCGGATCTGCTCGCCGATGCCCAGGCGACGCTGAAGTCCTTCCGCGATGTGGCCGATTCGCTCAATGCCCGTGTCGGGCCGATTGCCGACAATCTGCAGCGGTTCTCCGGGCCGGGACTGCGCAATGTCGAGGCTCTGGTCAACGACGCCCGGCGCTCAATCCAGCGCATCGAACGTTCGATCTCGACAATCGAGCAAGACCCGCAACGGCTGATTTTCGGCGGAGAGACCGTCAAGCAATATGATGGGCGTAACCGGCGTTGACTCTTTCCACCCGGCATCGCAAGACAAATGTTAACAAAGTTCTAATGGGCCGGGGTGTGGCGTTGGGGAGTGGCGTAAGCGTGAGAGCGGGTCTATGGATTGCTGTAATGGCGATGGTCACAGGTCTGTCCGGCTGCGCGGGCGGGCTTGTCCCGAGCACCCCTCCTGATACCTATGGCCTGTCTGCCGCGCCTGTTGTTGCCGGCGGAAGTGCGCGCAACCGGCAAATCCTCATCTCCGTGCCGACTGCGCTGAAGGCGCTCGACAGCGAGCAGATCGTCATCCGCACATCCCCGGCTGCAATCGAGTATCTGGCGAAATCTCAGTGGTCGGACAGGCTGCCCAACATCGTTCAGGACAAGCTTGTTCAGGCGTTCGAGAACTCCGGAGCGGTTGGCGGTGTCGGCCGTCCCGGCGATGGGCTGGCGATCGATTACAACATCATCAGCGCCATCCGGGCTTTCGAGATCAGGGCGGACCGCGGCGAGCTGGCCGTGGTCGAATTGTCGGTGAAGGTGCTCAATGACCGCAATGGCGTGGTGGTGGCGAGCAAGATTTTCCGCTCGACCGAGCCGGTTAGTGGCACCGGCAATGCAGCCTATGTTCAATCGCTCGACCGCGCCTTCGAGGCGGTGGTTCAGGATCTTGTCAGCTGGACCCTGTCGCGGATCTGATCACGGATGATGCGGACGGGCTCTCCGGCAATATCTCATATCCCTGCAAGTGCTTGGTGTTCAGCTTTCATCCTGTGTTGAAGCCGGTTGACGAGACTGGGGAGCGGCGGTGGAGGGCAGTAGATCCGCGGATGTCATGATTACCAGCAGCGCCAGAATGCCCACGGCCGCAAACACCGCAGGACCGATCAAGGCCGGATATCCAAAAAGCCAGATGGCGCTCAGCCACAGCAAAGCAACATTGACAACAAACATCACTTTCTCGGTGTCGCCGCTGCGCAATGCGGCGCGACCAAGAAACCCGATGATTGCGCCATATGCCAATATTGCCAAAGCCATTCTCGCATTCCTCCTGAGCTGCTGCCTGGTGGGTGTGTTGTGATGCCGGAAACACCGTAGAGTGCTGTTTTTGCACAGGCCCTGCCGCCATTCCATAGCCCGCAGCACGGCAAAACGACGCATCGTGATAGAGCGGCGAATCTGACCCGGCAGCGATCTTGCAAGACCCTGAACGAGTTAGCCCCGCTCGAAGGCGGGGCTATTGATGCGGGACTGCGTCGGCCAGAACGGCCGCCGTCCTGTCTCAGTCCTTGCCGAAGCGGCCGCTGGCATGGGCCAGCATGGTGTAGACCTTGCCGGTGTCCGACGTCAGATAGGTCTGGGTCATCATGTTGTCGCGGTCATTGCGCGCAACATCCGACAGGAGCTTTTCGAAGTCGGCGATGTAGCGGTCCACAGCATCGCGGAACTCGGGCTCGCGACCATATTTGGTCTTGATCTCCTCAAAGGTCTGCTGACCCTTCAGGGTATATAACCGGCGGGTGAAGACATCGCGTTCGCCGCGCTGGTAGCGCCGCCACAGATCGACGGAAGCGTCATGGTCGATGGCGCGGGCAATGTCGACCGACAGCGAATTGAGCGATTCCACGACATGGCGCGGATTGCGCTGCGGAGCCGGCTTGGCGGCCGGTGCAGGTGCCTGGGCCTGATCCTCACGCGAAGCGCCGCGTAGCAGATCGCTGACCCAGCCATCGCTCTTTGCGGGAGCTGCGCCCGCAGGCTCGAGACTGCCGCGCAGAGGCGCACGCTGGGCCTGCGGTTCGGCCCGCGGAGCAGCGGCGGTGGCGGTTACCCGAGCAGGCTCTTCACGGCGCACGGCACGCGGCTGTGGAGCCGGTGCTGGTTGCGCCGTGGCGCGCGGGGCAGGGCGTGGCGCCGGTTCGCTGACCTCGGCGCGGTAGCCTGACTGGCCGACGATCTGGGAGAGCTCCTGCAGCGCCTTGATCTGATCGGACACCGCGCGCCGCATCGCTGCAGCGCTTTCGCGGGTTTCCTCGGGCAGATCAAACGCACCGCGCTTGAGTTCGCCTCTGGTGTCTTCGAGTTCCTTGCGGATGCTGCTTGCCGACTGGCGGATTTCCTCGGTGGCGCCGGAGAAACGGGCAATCGCATCCTCAATGGCTTCACGAACGCTTTCACGCATCGCGCCTGCCGCGGTCTGCGCACGGCTCTCGGTCTGACCAAGGATCTTGTCGGCTTCGCTGACTGCTTCGCCCATGGTCTGGCGGACAGAACCGGCAGCCGAGAGGGCGCGGCTTTCAGTCTTGCCGAGCATCTTGTCGGCGTCTTCCACCGCATCGCGAATGCTCTCGCGCATGATGCCGGCGGCAACGTTTGCCCGGTCTTCGGTCTCGCCCATGATCTTGCCGGCATTTTCAGCGGCGCTGCGCAAGCCGCCTTCAAGGCGGAGCGCTGTGCGTTTGGAAAGATCCTCGGCACCGGCGAAGGCCTTCTCGATTATTTCCTCCAGCGAGTGCATCGTGGTTTCGATCTGCTCGGAACGGCTGACCAGTCCGACCGAGAGCGACTGCAAGGCTTCGCGGCGCTCTTCGAGCGTGGTGGCGAGGTTGGACTGCGCAGCACCAAGCAGATCGGACGCCGAGGCCAGAACCTTGGAGTGATCGTCGAAACGACCGGCAATCGAGCCAACCTGGTTGAGGGTGCGGCTGGAGATGTCGGTGAGTCGTTCGACCTTGCCATCAAGCAGACGGGCCGAGCCGGAGATAAGCGCGGCAGCCTTGTCGGTCGATTCGGCAATCTCGCCGGATGTCTGGGTGAGCTGCGAATTGGCCGCGCCGAGGGTGCTTGCGGCCTGGGCGATGACGGAGGAAATTTCCTCGTTGCTGGCGCCCAGACGCTCAAGCAGATTGCCGACACTGCCGCTCAGGCTCTGATTGACGGATTCGAGAGCCGACAGTGTCTCGTTGGTGCGGTTGGTGAGGGCATTGATCAATGCCGCATTTTCCGTCCGCAGGCGCTCGGTCGAGTTCTGTGTGACCTCGGCCAGCCGGTTTGAGAATTCCTCACCGCTTGCCGCGTAGCGATCAACCAGCGGACGGGCCTGTTCGTCGATGACGCGTGACAGCTCGGCCGAGCGGCTCGCCAGCATCGAGTTGAGTTCGCGCGTCCGGTCATCAAGCGTTGAATGCACCGCCGTGGCGCGAACATCCATTGCCTGTTCCGCTTCGGTCAGCTGCTGGATGATCGAGACAGCCTTCTGGTTCAACGCGTCCCCGAGCGAGCCGGTGCGGTTGACCAAGCTTTCGCCTGATGCGGCAAGGCGGGCATCGATGGCATTGGTCTTTTCGTCGAGAGTGGAGACCAGCTCGCTGGTCCTGCCATCGAGAGTGGAGACCAGATCGCTGGTTCTGCCGTCGAGAGTGGAGACAAACTCGCCGGTCTTGTTGCCCAGGGTGGAAACAAACTCGCTAGTCTTTCCATCAAGCGTGGAGACGAGCTCGGAAGCTGTCTGGCCGAGGCGTTCCGAAATGGAGCCGGTTTCTGTTTCCAGACGCGAGGCAAGAGACGCGGCCTGTGTTGCGAAACGGGCTTCGGTTGCATCGAGCGTGCCGGAAATCGTGTCGGCCTGCTTGCTGACGGTTTCGCCGACGCGCTCCACCAGTTCACTGATCCGGTTGGCTTCATTGCCGAGATCCGCGGCGCCGGCGGAAATCCGGCTGGCGATGCTCTCGGCGTGGGCTGCCAGATTGGCCGTGCGTTCATCGACATGGCTGTCGAGCCGTTCGACGAAATTGCGGGCCTGCTCATCCATGCGTCCGGCAAATCCGCTGCCGACTGTCTGCAGGGCTTCGCCGGCCTTGAGCGCTTCCGCGTCGAGATCGTGTGCGGCCTGCGATACAGCCTCGCGCAGCTTGGCTGCGAGACCGGTCGCCTTGCCTTCGATGGTCTTGGAAACGCCCTCAAGGCCCAGTCCAAGCATGTTGTTCATCGTTGTCAGGCGTTCGTTGATGTGTTCGGTGCCCTTAAGGAACGTGGCGTCGACGCGTTCGGTCGCGGTGTTTGTCAGCTCGTTGAAGCGCTGGCCCTCGACATCGAGCGTGGCGGCCAGACGATCCGAGGCCTGGGTGATGCTTTGCTCAACAGAACTGGTGCGTTCGCTCAGCATACCATCCATGGCGTCGGCAGCCTGGCTGACCGCGGTTCCGAACGAACCGGCGCGGGCGGCAAGCTTGAGATCCAGCGCGTCGGCGCTTTCGGCGATTGCCCCGAACAGGGCGGTGGAGCGCTCGTTGAGGCTTGAATCGATGCGCTGCGCGCCGGCTTCCAGTGTTTTCTCGAGTGCTTCAGCCCGGCTTGCCAGCGTGTTGTCGATCTGCTCGGTGACATTGCGGGTCGAGGCTTCGACACGCTCGGCAACGCCGGATGTAGAGGCTTCGACACGCTCGGCCGCACTCGATGTCGAGGTTTCGATGCGTTCGGCTCCGCTGGCAAGCGCCATTTCCAGAGCGTAAGCGCGATCGGAAACCGTCGTGTCCATCCGTTCTGCGATCTCGGATGCCGACGTCTCAAGCTGCTTTGCACCGTTTGCAATGGCTGCTTCGAGGGCCTGGGTGCGATCGGCAACCGTTGTGCCCATCCGTTCGGCGATTTCGGATGCCGACGTCTCAAGCTGCTTTGCACCGCTTGCAATGGCTGCTTCGAGAGCCTGGGTGCGATCGGTAACCGTTGTGTCCATCCGGTCGGCGATGGAGGATGCGGAGGTTTCGAAACGTTCTGCGCTGCTGGCAAGCGCCAGTTCGAGCGACTGGGTACGATCCCCAATCGTTTCGTCCACCTGCTCGGCAAAGTTCGACGCCGAGGTTTCCAGACGCTGTGCAGCGGAATTGGACGATGCGTCGATGCGGTCGGTCAGGCTGGAGGCTGTGGCCTCAACCCGTTCGGCAGCGCTTGAAGCGGATACTTCAATGCGTTCAGCAATATTGGCAGTCGAGGTTTCGATGCGCTCGGCGCCGGAGTTCAGGCTGGTTTCCAGGGCCTGGCTGCGGTCTGACAGAGTGGCGCCGATGCGTTCGAGGCTGGAGGAGAGAATCCCGTCCATGGCGTTGGTGCCGCCGTTCAGGGTCTCGTTGATCTGCGACAGGCTCTCGGAGAGCTTGGTGTCGAGATTGCCGGCACGGCTGTCGAAAGCGGATGTGAATTCGCCAACGCGCTCATCAAACGCCGAGGTAATGCGTCCGACGGTGGAGGAGAGTTTTTCCTCGAAGAAGCCGGTGCGGAGATCGATATCCATGATCGCATCTTCGGCGCTCGACTTGAGTGCCTGGCTGAAGCTTGAGCCCTTTTCGTCGAGCGAGGAATTGAGTGCGCTGAGTGTTTCCTCGAGCCCGGTGGAAATCGCCTGCTGGCCGGAAAACAGGCTGTCGGAGATTTCGCGGGTGCGGGCGATCAGTGTTTCGTTGAGCTGGCGCGCGCGCTCGCCCAGGGCTGCATTGAGCTTTTCGGTGTTGGCGTCGAGCGTCGAAGCGCGGGTTTCGAACTCGGTCAGAAGCGCCTTGCCGCGATGATTGAGCTGGACATTGAGCATTTCCAGACGGGTGTCGAACTCGTCGGTCAACTCGCTGCCGGAGGTCTTGAGCGTTGTGATCAGCGTTTCGGTGCGGCCGTCCAGCATTGTTTCCAGCTCGCGGCTGGTGCGGCTGGTGCGTTCCTGCAATGCGGCTGCGCGGATTTCCATCAGCTGGGCGAAGGCCTCGCCGGATGTCGAGATCCGGGTGGCGATTTCCTCGCTGGCGGTGGTCAGTTCTTCCTTGAGCTGTTCATGCGCCCCGGAAATGGAGGCGCGGATGCGCTCGGCATGGCTGACGATCGAATCGCGCTCGCTGCCCAGCTCCTGCACGAGGCTGCGCACGCGCATCTCGTTGTCGGTGTAGCTGCGTTCCAGCGCGTTGACTTCCGAATGGACCAGGGTTTCGAGTTCCGATGCGCGCGCAATGGTGCGTTCGATGCCCTCGTTCATGGCGGAGACTTCGCGGCGAACGGCCTGACCGACGGTGAGGATGCGGTCTCCGGCGACATTTTCCGGTTCGGCAAGGCGCAGTGCGACTTCGGCCATCGAGCGGGCCGCCGAGCGCATTTCCCTGGCGCGGGCCATCATCACGGAGAACGCAAAGAAGACCAGGACAGGAATGACGATGGCCACCAGGAAGCCGATGGCTGCCGGCATCGCCAACAGGTCCGCGACCGAGCTGATCTGCCAGATGGCCGGCGCGTAAAGCAAATTGGCAAGCCCAATCGCCCCCACGGTCCACAGCAATGACAGAATCACTGCATTGCGCATGGCGCCGCGACTGGAGCGGCCTTCGAGAGTGCGCAACAGGCCGGCGGAATTCTTGCGGCTGTCGTCATTGGCAGGTGCCATCGGGCCCGCGGGCGTGAACGGCGGCGTCGGGGTTCTGGGCGCGGTATTCTCGCCGGGAGAAGACCGGTGCGCCTGAGCTGCAGTCCGGGGGGCCGCGCCCGCGTTTTTGAGTTCGCGTGCGGCGCTGGAGACCTTGTCTTCCAGTTCGTCGAGCGAAATATCGTCGAGCTCACCGAGACTGTCATCGCTCAGATCCATTTTCAGGGCGTCTTCAAGCGCCTCGAAAGTCTGCTCTTCAATTGTCTTGTCCGCTGGTGTCTTACTCATGCCACTCAAGCCTCATTACTCCAGACAGGGTCCGCGCATGTTCCCTGTCATTATCGCACTTCCGCAGCGGCATCAAAGGCTCGGCCGGGACGCGCGACGGGACTCGGAAAACAGCTTTCCGGCCCCTTAAACTAACGATTTAGTGGCACACAAGGCGCTAATTCACAAATGAAACCGGTGGGATGGCGCCCGCATCCACTGGTTTTTAACGATTGCCTGTCTCAAAAAGAGGCACAAACGTCAATGAAACGCCATATTTACGAGGCGTTAACCATGCCGACAGGTTTTCACGACCTCAGCGCAGCGGTGTTTACCCGATCTAGAGACTGCCGCTGCATCATCGTCCCAACCATTGTTCAAGTAAAGGAAATCCGCCATGGCGGCACTTGGTATCGCGTTCGAAGCTCAGGAAATCAGCCTCCAGCCACGCCCATCGGGCGGCCGGCCGATCGATCTGGTCCATCTGGCCCGGCAGACCGGCGGCGACAAGGCGCTCGAGACCGAAGTGCTGGCATTGTTTGCCCGTCAGGCACGGCAGGCCGTGACCCAGATTGGTGACATGAAAAAGGACGCGCGCTCCGAACTGGCACACAAGATCGCAGGCGCGGCCAAAGGCGTGGGCGCATCCGATGTAGCCCGCTGTGCCTCGATGCTCGAGAACGAGCCGGGCAATTCCGCAGCGGTTGCAGCCTTCACCAAGGCAGTGGTCGAAGCCGATACCTTCATTGTCGGGCTGATGCGCTAAGAATTTGCGTCAATTCGGCCGGTAAACAGTCATTTTAGAAAACCATGCCGCGAATCACTGTCGCAGGGTGGTTTTCATTCTTGCCTCGTGCAGTCCAGCGTGTATGAAAGCCTCATATCCCTGAGACTGTACCAGAGGCCGTAATGACCAAAATCTCCCTGATCGCTTTTGACGGCACGCGTTTTGATGTCGATGCCGAAAACGGCTCGACCGTCATGGAAAACGCCATCCGCAATTCCGTGCCGGGCATCGAAGCGGAGTGCGGCGGTGCCTGCGCCTGCGCGACGTGCCACGTTTATGTCGATGAAAAATGGGTCGAGGCCGTCGGTTCGCCTGAGGCGATGGAAGAAGACATGCTCGATTTCGCATTCGATGTGCGTCCCACCTCGCGGCTGTCCTGCCAGATCAAGGTCCGCGATGACCTTGACGGTCTGGTCGTGCATGTGCCCGAGCGGCAGGCCTGATTTTTCTCTCATTTCCGGATACTTGCTATGACTTCCCCGATTGAAACCGATGTGGTGATTATTGGTGCCGGGCCGGTTGGCCTGTTTGCCGTGTTTGAACTTGGCCTGTACGATCTGAAATGCCATCTGATCGATATTCTGGATCGTCCCGGCGGCCAGTGTGCCGAGCTCTATCCGGAAAAGCCGATTTACGACATTCCGGCCTGGCCGGAGATTTCCGGGCAGGCCTTGACCGACCGGCTGATGGAGCAGATTTCGCCGTTTTCGCCGGAATTTCACTTCAACCGGATGGTGACCGGCTTTCGCAAGCTGGACAATGGCCGTTTTGAAGTTGAGACCGACGAGGGTGAGCTGTTTCACGCCCATGCGGTGGTCATTGCCGCAGGCGGAGGATCGTTCCAGCCGAAGCGACCGCCGGTTCCCGGTATCGAAGCCTATGAAGGCTCCAGCGTGTTTTACTCCGTGCGGCGCATGGAAGAGTTCCGCGGCAAGGATCTGCTGATTGTCGGCGGTGGTGATTCTGCTCTCGACTGGACGCTCAATCTGCAGCCGGTGGCGAAATCGGTGACGCTGGTGCACCGCCGTCCTGATTTCCGCGCCGCGCCCGACAGCGTCAACAAGATGTTCGCCATGCGCGAAGAGGGCAAGATCGACTTCCAGGTCGGGCAGGTGACCGGCCTGAAGGGCGCAGACGGTCAGCTCGAGGCTGCGACCATCAAGGGGCCGGACGGCGAAGTCGAGGTGGCCTGCAATCGCATGCTGCCGTTCTTCGGCCTGACCATGAAGCTCGGGCCGATTGCCGACTGGGGCCTCAACCAGCACGAAAACCTGATCAAGGTCGACACCGAGAGATTCGAAACCAGCATTCCTGGCGTCTTCGCCATCGGCGACATCAACTGGTATCCGGGCAAGCTCAAGCTGATCCTGTCGGGCTTCCATGAGGCCGCACTGATGACGCAGGCCGTCAAGCGCATCGCGCATCCGGACCAGAAGCTGGTGTTCCAGTACACCACGTCTTCAACCAGTCTCCAGAAGAAGCTTGGCGTCCAGTAGCTGCGGAGTTCAAGTATTTCCTGGTATTGTGATGGAAAAAAGCCCCGCTTTCCTGCAGGAGGAAAGCGGGGCAAAAAGGCGCCTAGGTGTCAAGCCTGACGAGGGAGGACCGCCTGGCGGCATCCTTGCGCCGGGGAAGCCGAATCAAGTGCTGAAAACTGTCCCTTAAGTTCGATCTTATATAAAGTTGCTTGTGCGAATATTGCCAGTAATACCCGGTGGGAACTTGGGGCGTGCAGTCGTATGCCGTTAGTCTAGAGCAGATTGTTCTGTTGCAAATAGTGCAATTGTTGCCGGGCAGTGGAGTGTAAATCACGGCATGAACTGGAAATTCCGGCGTTCCCTGGGCCGCAATGCGGCGTTGCCAAGCTGATCGGTAATAAACACTGCAAGGCCTTGAAATCACGTGTGCCGATTTGCATCCGCCCGGAACCTGTTTCGCCGGGTGGCTTGTTCCGCGCTAGAGCGCTTCATGGCTAGATGGAATCAATTCTGTTTCTCGCCTGACGAGACGATCCACGCGGAAAGTGGCGAGGACGATGTGGGGCATCGTCCGACGGCGCCTGACAAAGTGGGTGTCCGTCAGGCGGAAACCCGAAGGGCCGGGCCGGTTTGCTCCAATACCGGCGGGTTCCGGCTTGCCCGCACCCCGGGTGCGACCTTCGCCGGCCCCCTTGATCTTGAACCAAACCGGCGCGGCAGAATGGTTCCATCTAGCCATGAAGCGCGCTAGCTGCGGTTGTTGTGTTTCTTGACCTTCATTCGGAGCATGCGCAGCATCCGTCTTTCAAAACTTGCGGCTTCCACCCGGTCAAACCGCTGCTGGTCGGCGGCGTGGGCTTCAATGATCGCCTTGCTGGTTGCTTCGACGCGGACCTCCATTTGCTGGCAGGTCCGCTCGGGGCGCAGCGCCTCAAGCGCCTTTTCAAGTTTGCGGGCGTATTGGCGGGCGATCTCGGCGTGACGTTCTTCATGGCGCTTGATGTCGGAGGACAGCGTGTCCCAGATCATGACGATGTCGCGGTCCGCACGGTTGCGGTCGGTCCAGCGTGGCAGCGTCAAATGGGTTTCAAGCGTCACCTTTGCGTCGAGCACCCTGCATCGGCCGTCGGAGCTTCTGTAATCGACCGAGCCTCCCAGCTTGATCTTGGTGGCTCCGGGATGGCGTATGCCTGTCGAATTCAGCAGGGGGCCGTGTTTTGACAGTTCGCGCTCGAGATCGGAGCCGGTGAGGCCGCGAATATTGAAATAGGAGTAGGTCTTGGTGATGACCGGGGCCGAGGCGCTGGTGGCCACGGATGCGCACAGCAACGTCAGGGCCATAATGGCGAAGCGTGGACGGCGCATATACAACTCCCGGTCAGAAACACTGCAGCGGAACTTGCGCCAAGCAGCAAGCTCATGCAACAGGAACCCGAAGCCATTTTGCCACAGTAAGGGTGCCGTTCGATTATTAGGACGAGGCTCTAACGGGATAACAACGCCATGCAATCGCCGCCCGACAGCGTGTTTGATCCGAAAGACCTGCGGCTGGGCCGCGGCAGAGCCATGACGCTGGGACCCAGGGCCCGGTTGATGGGAATTCTCAATGTCACGCCTGATTCCTTTTCCGACGGCGGCCAGCACGCCGATGCGCGGACTGCCGTGGATGCGGCGCTGGTGATGATCGGCGAGGGGGCCGACATCATCGATATTGGCGGCGAGTCGACTCGCCCCGGCGCCGCGTCCGTCAGTGCGCTTGAGGAACAGCGGCGGATCATGCCGGTGATCGAGGCGCTGGGCGGGCGTGAGGACGTGTTGATCTCGGTGGATACCTGGCGGGCGGAGACGGCGCGGCTGGCGCTTGCGGCGGGGGCGCATCTGATCAACGATGTCTGGGGGCTGCAGCGCGAACCGGGGATGGCAAAGATTGTCGCCGATGCAGGTGCCGCGGTGGCGATCATGCATACCGGGCGCGACCGCGACTGTCTGCCCGATCTGATCGAAGACCAGTTCCACTGGTTCGCTGCATCGCTCGCGATTGCCCGCAAGGCCGGGATTGCCGATGATCAGATCATCCTCGATCCGGGTTTCGGATTTGCCAAGGATGCCGGCGACAATCTGGAACTGATGGCGCGGTTTGCGGAATTGCATGTTCTGGGCCTGCCGCTGCTGGCCGGGACCTCGCGCAAGCGGTTTATCGGCGGCCTGACAGGCCGCGAGGCTGCGGATCGGGACGTCGGGACGGTTGCCACCAGCGTGGCGCTGAGACTGGCGGGTGCGGCGATGTTCAGGGTCCATAATGCCGGTTTCAACAAGGACGGGCTTGCGGTGGCGGACGCGATGGTTCAAAGCAGCCGCGAAAAGGAGCCCGGCCATGGCTGACAGCTACACAATCCGCCTTGCCAATTGTGCATTCTTCGCCCGTCACGGGGTGCATGACGAGGAGGAGTTTCTGGGGCAGCGCTTCTTTGTCGACGCCGAGCTGGAAGTCGATCCGGGCGATGCGCTTCAAACCGACGACATCGAGGGGACCGTGCATTACGGGATCGCGTTTCAGGTGATCGAGCAGATTGTCACCGGCAAGCGGCGATACCTGATCGAGGCTCTGGCCATGGACATCGCCAAGGCGCTGACCGCGCGGTTTTCGCAGATCCGTGTGGCCCGCATCACCGTGCGCAAGCCCAGTGCAGCCGTGCCGGGTATTCTCGATCATGTCGAAGTGATGGTTGAACATCGTGCCTGACCGCAAGACCGATATCGCGGCAATCGGCCTGGGCGGAAACATCGGCAATCCGCGCCGCACCATGGCGAGGGCTCTGAAGCTGCTTGATGCGCGCGAGGATATCACGATCCGCACGGTCTCGCGGCTCTACCGGACGCCGCCATGGGGCAAGACCGATCAGGAGTGGTTTCACAATGCCTGCGCGCTGGTGGAGACGACGCTCGACCCGCATGAATTGCTCAAGGTGTGCCTCGACATCGAGCTGCAGCTCGACCGGGTGCGGACCGACCGCTGGGGGCCGCGGACCATTGATCTAGATGTGCTGCTGCACGGGGATTTCCTGTCGGATCACGCCGATCTCACCGTGCCGCATCCGCGGATGACCGAGCGGGCCTTCGTGATGGTGCCGCTGGCTGATATCGCGCCACAGGCGGTGGTCAATCTGCAAAGCATCGCGGACTGGTCGAGCGAAGTGGATTCGGAAGGCATCGAAGCGCTCAGCCGGTCCGGCGACTGGTGGCAGGACGAAGACTGATTGGTCTGAGCGCCGGGCTCCGGAATGATGCCTGCCGGTTACCGCCAACCGAGTGCGTTGAACGATAGCGGTGTCTGGCTTATCGCAGAACGCCGGAGGCGACCTTGCGGGGGCCGCGCTTGAGGGTCATGCCGATTACCGGAACCATTTCCTTGCCGACCTTGACGGAAATGGTGACGTTCATCGTTTCCTCGTCGTGCAGGCGAGCGATCATCGCACCATCAAGGGTCTTGCGGTTGATGCCCATGATCGCACGGTCACGGGTGACCTTGCCGGAGACGATGTCGAGGCCATCGCCGGCGGAACCGTCGAGAAAACGACCGGTATAGGTTGATCCCTTGCGGGTAATCAGAGCCGACATTTTCTGGTTGAAGACGCCAACGCGGCAGTGGCCGTCAAGCGAGATGCCGGCAGCCTTGCCCTGAACGGCATCGCCGGACAGGTTGCAGACGAATTTGGTTCCCTTGTACTTGCCGGCAACGATTTCGCCGGGTCCCTTCCAGTCACCCGCCACCGATTCAAAGAACACGGTGTCCTTGTCGCGTGCCTGAGAAGGGGACGCGGATGACAAGGCGAGGGCCGCAAGACACAAAGAGATGATGCGAAACTTCGAGAACATGGTCACACCTGTTGCGGCTGGAAAGGAAGCTCGACCCTGACGCAGAATGGTTAATGGATAGTAATCGCGCCCACTATATTCACAATTTGATCGAAAAGCACAGCATATTGCTGTTAGCTGGTTTCTGCGGATTTCCCGGAATTGCCGACAGAACTTGTGATATCCGACATGAAATCGCCGATGCCGGGGCGCTTGAGGGCGGAAAACGGCATGGGGCGGCACAGGTCCATGGCGGAAATGCCGATGCGGGCGGTCATCAGACCGTTGATCACGCCTTCGCCGAGCCGTGCGGAGAGTTTTGCGGCAACGCCGTGACCGACCACCTGCTGGATCAGGCTGTCGCCAGCGGCGATGGCGCCGGTGACGGCGAGATGCGCGATCACATCGCGAAACAGCCGGATCATGCCGATGGTGCCGGGGCGACCGCCGTAAAGCTCGGCCAGAGCGCGGATCAACCGGACGGCCTCGAACCCGACATAGGCGAGATCGACAAAGGCGCGCGGGCTGATGGCGGTGACGACCGAAACCCGTTTGGCTGCATTGGCGGTGAGCAGCCGTGCCTGCCGGTCAAGCGGGGACATCAGTTCGCGCTCGGCAAAGGCAAGATAGTGCGGACCGTCGATGATTTCGTCGTCCAGCGCCTTGAGGCTCTTGCGGCCACGTGCGGTCAGCGGGTTGGCGGTGAGCAACGCTGCAACTTCGGCTGTGAGGGCGCGGGCCTCCCTGGCGGTCGCTGACCTGGCAACCGCCGCGATGCCCAGGCGCAGATGGGCCACTTTGGCCAGGCGGCGGATGCCGAGGAATTCCTTGATGACCAGCACAAGCAGGGCCAGAGCCGCGATCGCTGCCGCGGCGCTGGCAATCCAGCCCAGCCAGGGGACGCGCTCGAACAGGCTGCGGATCAAGCTGTCGGTCCAAATGCCAACCGCCAGGGCCAGAAGAAAGCCGAGGCTGGTCATCAGCACCTTGCCGGCGGTCAGGCGGCGGGGCCGGGCCGTTGCCGGCGGCGGGGTGAGCGCCTCAAGCTCTGCCGGAGCGGATGCAAAGGGATCTTCCTGTTCCATGGTGATGGAGGCGGTGACCGGAATGGCGGCCGGCTTGCGTTGTTTGTCCGCTGTGCCGGTCTGACGTCCGGTTTGCCCGGCCCGTGCGTCAGACGGGGTGTCCTCGACGCTGAACGATTTCGGTTTGCGGGGCTGAGACTCAGGATCGCGATCGGTCATGCCAGACGGTCTCCCAGCAGATAATCCATTGCCCGGTCGAGGCGGATGTGGGGCAGCGAGAGCTTGATGCCATTCTCGCTCTCCTCAATCAGGGGTGGGCGAAAACGGACGATGTTGATCTCCGGCAGCAGCGGTTCGGATGTTGAATCAACGGCTTTGAAGAATGAGTCCGGATTCTTTGGCAAGTCACCGGGAAATATGGCTGTTTTGCGATTTCCGTCGAACAGTTCGCCGGCAATGCGTTCGCCCTCGAGAGGCGTTCCGACGATCACCGGAAGCTCTTCGCCATCCTGGCGCACCGTGGCTTCGCGGGTTGCCCGGACGGCGGCCAGCGCCAGCACTTCGATGTCGGCGCCGGAGGAGCCGATATTGGCCGAGGCGCGTTCGACAATGCGCCGCGCGATGGCTTCCAGCCGGTCGTGGCTTTCGTGGTGCAGATGATCGGCCTTGGTGGCGGCGATCAGCACCTTGTCGATACGGCGTGAAACCAGATTGGTCAGCAGGTTGCCGCCGCCGGGCCGGAAACAGGACAGGACATCGGAGAGCGCGCGTTCGAGATCGATGACGGCTTCGCGTCCGGCGTTCATCGCCTGCATGGCGTCAATCAGCACGATCTGGCGGTCAAGCCGGGCGACATGCTCGCGGAAGAAGGGTTTGACCACCACCGACTTGTAGCTTTCATAGCGCCGCTCCATCATCGCCATCAGCGAGCCCTTGGGGGCGGCAGTGTCCGGCAGGTTGGGCAGCGGTGCAAAGGTCAGCGCCGGAGAGCCTTCCAGATCTCCGGGCATCAGGAAGCGCCCGGGGGGAAGCGTCGACAGCGCGCGCTCATCCTTCTTGCAGGCTCTTAGATAATCGGTGAAAAGTCGCGCCAGATCCCGCGCATCGGCTTCGTCCGCGGGTTTGAGCGGGTCGATGGATTTGGCTTTCTCAAGCCAGGGAGCGGCGAGATCGGCACGGACCGGTGATCGCGCCAGCGAGGCCGCGTTGAGCGAGAAGGCGGTAAAATCCTGGCCAAGCAAAGGAAGGTCGAGAAGCCATTCACCGGGGTAGTCCACAATGTCGAGGCAGAGCCTGCCACCGGAGAAGAAGCGGTTCCAGCCGCTGGCCGATTCATACTCGATGACCAGCCGCAATTCCGAGATGGCGCGGGTCGAATCAGGCCAGATCCGGTCAGTGATCATTCGTGCGGCGTGGTCTTCGTACTGGAACCGCGGAACCGCGTCATCCGGCTGCGGTTCGAGAAAGGACCGGGCAAGCCGGCCTGAATGGGCGGCTTCAAACATCGGCAGGCGACCGCCATGCAGCAGGTTGTGAACCAGAGACGTGATGAAAACGGTCTTGCCGGCCCTCGAAAGTCCGGTCACGCCAAGCCTCAGGGTCGGCTGGATCAGGTTACTGGCGCGGTCGGTCAGCGTGTCAAAGGCGATCAGGGCTTCATCAGTGAAAGTGGTTATTGGCGATGACACGTTGGGATCTGCTCCGATTTGCTCTTTGAGATATAGGAAGTTGCCGGAGCGATTAAAAGCGGGGCAGGGACACCGCGCCAGCCCGTGGCCTGGAGTCAGGCATCAACCGGAGAGAGCAGACCGACAAACCTGGCGCCGCCCTTGATGGCGCTGTTGCCTCTGGTGTCGCAGTCCAGGATCAGCACTCCGGCGGTCGGAAAACCCGATCCGAGCGCGGTTTCAAAGGTTGCCGGATCGTTTTGCAGCAGCGCCTGTGCGGTGTCCTCAATCATCGGGTTGTGGCCGATGATCATGATCGAGCGTATGGCTTTGTCGTGCTTGGAAGCTATCTGGTCGAGATAGGCGTCGTGACTGCCGGCATAGAGCGCGTCACTGTATTCGATACGCAGCTTGGCGCTGCTGCGGGCCTGCAATATGCCGAGGGTTTCCAGGCATCTGCGGGCGTTCGAGCAATAGATCATGTCCGGTTCGAAAGCATTGACCGACATGGTCGCGGCCAGTCGCGCGGCTTCCTCGCGTCCGCGCTCGTCAAGCGGGCGATCGAAATCGCGCATGCCAGGCAGGGCCCAGGCCGCATGCGCATGGCGAACAAGAAAAATACGCAGAACGGTGTTTGGTGCAGGGTCCATTTTCTGAATGTAGCCATTTGTGCCGCAGCTTCAATTCGCCAAAAGAACAAATCGCACTGCAATAATTTGTTGCGGCTAAGAGTCAGGGCCTGATGTATTCGCTTTAAGCAGTCGTAGCGCGCAGCTGGATAATTATTGCGCAATAATGCGCATCCCGAACCCTTATATTACAGATTTCTAAAGGAATTTGACAGTTCGATGAAATTGCGGTGGCCAGCGACAATACCGCTTGTACCGCTGCTCCGGTCTGGTTATACAGCCCCAAAATGGCTTAGCCGGGAGAATCGTCATGAGCGAAGACTTTGATTTTTCCTCTTATGTGCCCTCGGACAACGAGGATTTCATGAATGCCAAGCAGAAGGCTTATTTCAGGGCCAAGCTGATCGAATGGCGGAATGACATTCTCAAAGAGGCGCGCGAGACGCTTGACCATCTCGCAGAGGAAAGTGCCAACCATCCTGATGTGGCCGATCGCGCATCATCTGAAACGGACCGCGCCATCGAACTGCGAGCCCGTGACCGCCAGCGCAAGCTGATTGGCAAGATTGACGCGGCGTTGTCGCGCATTGATGACGGCACCTACGGCTATTGCGAAGAAACCGGTGAACCGATCAGCCTCAAGCGGCTGGACGCCCGCCCCATCGCGACATTGTCGATTGAGGCTCAGGAACGTCATGAGCGGCGCGAAAAGGTGTATCGCGACGAATAGGCGGTGCCCGGGCAGATTTACGGAAATAAAAAACCGGCTTTCGAGCCGGTTTTTTGTGGGTTGCGGCCGTCGCGGCCACGCCAATCCCGAGACGAGTGGCCGGGTTGTCCGTCCTCAGCCCTTTGACCGTTTGCCTGACGCTTTGACCGTCATCACTTGCTCACTTGCGTGAGAGATCGCCGAGCAGCTTTTCCATTTCGGCTTCAAGCGAATCCCGCGAGGGCTGCTGGTCTGGCTCGACCTCGGGGACGTCCACCTGGTCGTCTTCGTCACTGGCAAGCTGGTGCTCGTTGTAATGAGCGGTGATGAGATCGTCGCGGGGAGAGCCCAGTGTCGGGTCCTCGGAGAGTTCGGCTGCCAGCACGGCTTCGAAATCGGCTGACGCCGCGGCGTCAGCCGGTGCCGTGGATGGCTGGCGGGCCGGGGCTGCTTCGGGCAGCATGGTTGCACGTGTCGCTTCAGCCGTCCGCTGCTCCGCGGGTGGGGCATCCGCCGTGAGCTCGTCAAAGGCGTCGCCATCAAATGTCGGTTCTTCAAAAATCCGGGTTCTCACCGTTTCCAGCACATTGGCGGCTTGTGTCTGAATCGGGTCCTCTGTTGGCTCAGCCCTGGCCGGTGAAGCCTGAGCCGCTGGCTGGGGCGGGGCAGGCCTTGGTGGCGCCGGTTGAGCGGCAGGCTGCGATACGGCGATCAGATCTTCAAGGTCGCTTGCGTCGAATTCCGGTTCTTCAAAAACCCTGCTTCTGGCAGATTCGAGCAGATCGGCAGCTTCGGTGCGGGTTGTGGCGGCGGCCCCGACGGTCGCGGCGGTGGCAGCGACGGCAGGCGCCTGGGAAGGTTGCTGCTGCCGGCGGGATGGCTGTGCGCCGGATTCGGGCTGCCGGGGGGCGCGGTCCGTTGCCTGTGGCGCAGGTTGAGCCGGCGTTGGTGCGGGCGGGCGTGGCCTCTCGGCAGCGGCAGGTCGCGCCGCCGGAGCAGGTGGTTGTGCCGCACGCTGCTGCCGCGGTGTAACCGGCATTGCCGGGCCGGCCGGCTCGGCGGCTTGGCTCTGCAGCGCCTGGGGGATGCCGCTCTCGATAACGATATCGGTGGGGCCGCCGATCATCACCAGATGTTCGACATCATCGCGGCGGATCAGCACCAGCCGGCGCCGGGTGTCGACAGCCGTGGCGTCGAGCACCGCCAGGCGCGGCATGCGGTTCTTGCCGCCGCGGATGAAGGTTGATGCGGCGCGCTTCCTGACCAGCCAGAGCACCCCGACAAGCGCCAGCAGCGCGATGCCGACGACGACAATGGCGGTCAGCACTGTTGCAGCCTGGCCACCCATAAGATTTTCCGGCATCCGGTGCCCTCCCGTTCCAATCGCGATTTGCCACCAAAAATCAGCGGCCTATCACCGGGTCTGATGGTGACCAGGCCGCATTTGACTCATTTTCCGCCGCGTTCACAAGTCACGTGTGGCGGTTTTCCCGTGAGAGCTGAAATCTGTGGCGAGGATATGTCATCGGACCCGGAACAAGGCTAGTTTTCCCCGAAAAGCGGCTCTGTAAACCGTTTGAGGCGGTGTTTGGGCTTTCCATCAGAGGCGGAATGTGATTCAAACCGGACGGATCCGCGGCGGGACGAAAGAACGATTCATGACCGAGACGACACCAGCGGCGGCAACCCCGGCAGCACTTGTAGATCGCAGCGCAAAGCCACGCTCCGTGTCGAGGCTGGTTTTCCTCGCGCTGGTGATGATTGGCGCGTCCATTGTCTTCTTCATTTTCAAGGACCAGCTCAACAATGAGCTGATGCTCGGCATTCTGGGCGTGCTTGCGGTGGTCGGGATCTTCTTCCTGGTGTCCACCGTCATCGGCTTCGTCGACATCATGCCGAAAACCACGGCTGATCCGCTTGCCCGCGCCTTTATCGACACCCATCCCGAAGGCACGCTTGTCACCGACGACAAGGGGCGGGTGATCTATGCCAATCATGCCTATGGTCGCCTGACCGGGTCCAGCAATGCGGCCGATGTGCAATCCATCGAAGCCATCCTGTCGCGCCACCGTGAATCGGCGGAAGCTGTCTATCGGCTGACCAATGCCATGCGCGACGGCAAGGAAGGTCAGGAAGAGTTCCGGATGTCGCAGCCGCTGAGCGCTGCGGAGGGCGGCACCGAGGCTGGGCACTGGTACCGGCTGCGGGCCCGTCCGATTGCCTCCGGCGAGAGGGGCGGCAAGGACACCAGGCTGATGGCCTGGCAATTGTCCGACATCAGCCATGAGCGCACCGAACAGGAAATGGTGTTCAAGGAGCTGCAGAACGCCATCAACTATCTCGATCACGCGCCGGTCGGGTTTTTCTCGGCGGGCCGCGAGGGCGAGATCGTCTATCTCAACGCCACCCTGGCAGACTGGCTGGGCATTGATCTGACCTCGTTCCTGCCGGGCAAGGTGATGCTGCGCGATCTCGTCGCCGGCGCCGGCATGGCGCTGGTGGAATCGGTGCAGGCCGAACCGGGCCTCAACCGCACGGCGCAGCTTGATCTGGATCTGCTCAAATCCAATGGCCAGAGCCTGCCGGTAAGGCTGGTGCACCGGGTCAGCGCCACCCGCGACGGCTCGCCGGGCGAAAGCCGCACGATCGTCATCAGCCGGGAAGCGGGCGGGTCCGGCGTTCACGATGCGGCAAGTGCGGAAATGCGGTTTACCCGCTTCTTCAACAACACGCCGATGGCGATCGCCTCGGTCGATGGCGCCGGCAAGATCCTGCGCACCAACGGGCCGTTCCTGCAGATGTTCCACGGTCTGGTGACGCGCGATGACATGGAGCGCGGATCGCTGTTCGAGACGGTTCTGCGCGAGGATGACCGCAAGGGATTTCAGGACGCGCTGCGCCAGGCCGCCGACAAGCAGGGCGATATCTCGCCGATCGACAGCCGCCGCGCCGATGATGAGGAGCGGCATTTCCGCTTCTACGTCAATGCGGTGATTGAACACTCGGAAGAGGCGCCCGAGGAAACCGCGATCATCTATGCGGTGGAGACCACCGAGCAGAAGGCGCTGGAAGCGCAGATGGCGCAGACCCAGAAGATGAATGCCGTGGGCACGCTGGCCGGCGGCATCGCACATGATTTCAACAATGTGCTGACGGCGATCCTGTTGTCGGCCGATCACCTGCTGATGTCGCTGAGGCCCGCCGATTCGAGCTTTGCCGATCTCATCGAGATCAAGCGCAACGCCAACCGCGCGGCTGTGCTGGTGCGCCAGTTGCTCGCCTTCTCGCGCAAGCAGACGATGCGGCCGACGGTGTTGTCGATGACCGACGTGATCGGCGATTTGCGCATGCTGGTCGACCGGCTGATCGGCACCAATGTCAAGCTGGAGCTGGAATTCGGCCGCGACCTGTGGCCGGTGAAGACCGATCTGGGGCAGTTCGAGCAGGTGCTGATCAATCTGGCGGTCAATGCCCGCGACGCCATGCCGGACGGCGGCACGATCACGGTCAGGACCCGCAATGTCGAGGCCGAGGAAATCGAACGGCTCAACCACCGCGGCATGGAAGTCGGCGAATATGTGCTGATCGAACTGGCCGATGCCGGCACCGGTATCGCGCCGGAGGTTATGGAGAAGATTTTCGAACCGTTCTTCACCACCAAGGATGTCGGCAAGGGCACCGGGCTGGGGCTGTCGATGGTCTACGGCATCGTCAAGCAGTCGGGCGGCTATATCTATCCCGAATCGGAAGTCGGCAAGGGCACGACCTTCCGTATCTATCTGCCGCGCCATGTCGAGGACGAGGCAGAGAAGGCCGTGGCGGCCGCCGAAGCGGCGGCTACACTTGAAGCGGGTGCTGCGAAGCAGGCGAAGATCGCCGCCGACGGGCCGGAGGATCTGACCGGCGGGTCTGCAGTGGTGCTGCTGGTGGAAGACGAGGAAGCGGTGCGGCGCGGGGGAAAACGCATGCTCGAAGCGCGCGGCTACGAGGTGCACGAGGCCGGAACCGGAGTCGAGGCGCTGGAGATCCTGACCGAGCTCGAGGGCAAGGTCGACATCGTGGTGTCCGATGTGGTGATGCCGGAGATGGACGGCCCGACGCTGCTGACCGAGCTGCGCAAGGACTATCCCGACATGAAGTTCATCTTCGTCTCCGGATACGCTGAGGACGCCTTCGCAAAGAACCTGCCCGCCGACGCCAAGTTCGGCTTTCTGGCCAAACCGTTCTCGCTCAAGCAGCTGGCCACGTCCGTGCGCGAGATGCTGGACGCATAGGCACAGCGCGAGAGCGGGCCGCCTTGGCCGATCCGCGGGACACCCGCAGGCGCTAACCGGCGGTCAACCACATCCGCATCTTCCCGTATGTACAGGGTTGCGTGGCGGCCCGTTCGATGCTCGTCTCTGGGTTGCAACGGGCGGGGGCGCGATGAGTCGGATGGACGGGCAGAAGCCGACGAACAATCAACGCCCGGGGACACTGCCCCCGGCGAGTGCTCCGCCGCTTGCGCCTGACACGCCCAGGCGGCTGGGCAGGGCGCGCGATACCTCCCGTCGTCATCCCAGGGCCCCGACCCTGGGATCCATTCCGTTATTCCTCCACACATTGTGACCCGTGGATGGATCACGGAATGGATCCTCGGCTCGGGGACCGAGGATGACGAAAGAGGGAGACCGAGGATGACGAAAGAGAGTGGCCGCGGATGACGAAGGTTACTGCGCAAAACGGCCCGGTAACGTCAGGATCACTGAGATTGTAAGCGGCGCTTCGAGGCGTGGGCGGTTGGCGGTATTCGCCGGTCGAGCCGCCTTGCACGACAGGATTAACACCCCGGTGACAAAATATTCATCATCCTGCCGCAATTTCCGCTAAAGTCCGATTTTCGAGTTTTGCCAAGAGGGGCCATCATGAAATCCAAACTTTTGATCGCGGCGTTGGCCGCCGTCTTCGTATCCGGCTGCACCACCGATCCCTATACCGGCCAGCAGAAGGTCTCCAACCTGGCTGGCGGTGCGGCACTTGGTGCTCTCGGCGGGGCGGCGCTGGGTACGCTGGCGGGCGGCGACGACCGCAAGAACGCGCTGATCGGTGCGGGCATCGGCGCACTCGCCGGCGGCGCCATCGGCGGTTACATGGACCAGCAGGAAGCGCAGCTGCGGGCGCAGCTACAGGGTACCGGCGTGTCTGTGACGCGCGTCGGCGACCGGATCATTCTCAACATGCCGTCCAACATCACCTTCGACAGCGACCAGTCGGCGGTCAAGCCGCAGTTCTACCCGACGCTGAATTCGGTGGCGCTGGTGCTGCAGAAGTTCAACCGCTCGCTGGTCGATGTGGCAGGCCACACCGATTCGACCGGGTCCGACAGCTACAATCTGACGCTCTCGCAGCAGCGGGCGCAGTCGGTGTCGAGCTACCTGATTTCGCAGGGCAACGACCCGCGCCGGTTCTACACCCAGGGCTTTGGCGAAAGCCAGCCGATTGCCGACAACAGCACGGACGCCGGACGCGCCGCCAACCGCCGCGTGGAAATCCAGATCTCGCCGCTGAGCTGATCAGCCACGAACATGATCGTTTGAGCAATACAGGACCCGGTGGCGCAAGCTGCCGGGTCTTTTCATGTCCGGGTGCGGGGGTGATGGCGGTGCAAGCGGCCGTGTGCTGTGAGGCCTCAGCGCGCTCGAGGCCGGGATGACGAAATTGGGGGGCGAATGCGGCCGGCCAGCCGACAGAAGCGGTGGCCTACGCGCCGTCGAAGCCTGCCGCCTTGCGCAAGGCGGCGTTGATGCGGTCCTGCCAGCCGGGGCCGTCTTCCTGAAAATGCTCGAGCACGGCGCGGTCGAGCCGGATCGAGACCAGCTCCTTGCCCTCGGGCACGGCATTGCTCTTCGGCGCGGCTTCCACCGGCCTGGTGGTGGCGGATTTGAAGGCGGCTTCGGCGCGGTCGAAGGCGCTGCCGGTGCGTCGGGTTGGCTTCATTGCTTATGTCCTTTGATCCTGCCGCTCGGGCGCTGAGTGTGGATTACTTTGCCCCGGCTGCCAATTCAGATCCCAGCGCCGCGGCGATGCGGGCCGCCAGCCGGGCGTTGTTGAGCACCAGCGCGATGTTGGTTTTGAGGCTTTCGCCATCCGTGAGCTCGAGGATCTCGCCGAGCAGGAACGGTGTGACCGCCTTGCCTTCAATGCCTTTGGCCCTGGCTGTTTGCAGCGCCGCGGCGATGTGGCGCTTCATTTCGTCAGCTGCGATCTCGTCTTCGACGGGGACGGGATTGGCCACCAGCATGCCGCCATGGCCGCCAAGTGACCGCCGGGTGGCCTCGAAGCGGGCGATCGAAGTCGCATCGTCAAGCCGCAAGGGTGCGGCGAGGCCGGAATCGCGTGACCAGAAGGCGGGCATCGCATCCTGCCCGAAGGCCACCACCGGCACGCCGCGGGTTTCGAGCGCTTCCATCGTCTTTGGGATGTCGAGAATGGCTTTGGCGCCGGCGCAGACCACGATGACCGGGGTGCGGGCCAGCTCGTCAAGATCGGCGGAGATATCGAAGCTGTCTGACGCCCCCTGATGCACGCCGCCAATGCCGCCGGTGGC
This sequence comes from uncultured Hoeflea sp., assembly GCA_963975635.1. Classification (GTDB taxonomy): domain Bacteria; phylum Pseudomonadota; class Alphaproteobacteria; order Rhizobiales; family Rhizobiaceae; genus Hoeflea. Next base: position 36,132 of record CAXBIE010000013.1, read on the forward strand.
GAAGACGCTGATTCCGGCGAGTTCCGCCGCCATCATGGTGGCGGCAACCGTGGTGGCGCCGGTGCGGCCTTCGGCCAGCGCATAGGCGAAATCGGCACGCGACAGCTTCATCACGCCGGTGGCCTGGGCCAGCGTGGAAATGGTGGCCTCGTCGAGACCCGCATGCAGGCGGCCGTCGATGACCGCGATGGTGGCCGGAACAGCGCCTTCCGAGCGGATCACCGCCTCGACCTCAAGCGCCATGTCGCGATTGCCCGGCCAGGGCATGCCATGGGTGATGATGGTGGATTCGAGCGCCACGACGGGGCGCCCGGCGGCCAGCGCATCTGCCACTTCCGCGGTCACTTCGATCTTGATGGATCCGGTCATGAATGGGATTCCTGAATATGTGTCTGGATTTGCGATGGCTTTGGCATGGCTTTTAGCGTTTGCGCAAGCAGGGCCGGGGTTAAATCCTGCCTGACCGGGCCGCTTGCCCCGGTGGTCAACCGCGCCAGGGCAATGCCGCGGGTCAGATTGGCCTCGAGCGAACCGCCCGACAGCAGGCCGTCGAGATAGCCCGAGACAAGCGCATCGCCGGCACCGGTCACATCACGCAGACGGTCAAGCTGCGGCGGCTGGAGCGTGATGGCAGCGGAGTCCCTGAACGCGGCAACCGGGCCGGCGCCGGTGCTGACGAGGCCGCCGGTCAAGCCGCAGCCGGCAAGACGGCCGATCCATTCGCCCGCTGTCTGAGCCTGGCAGCCGGTGAGGGCGGCGGCTTCGGCACTGTTCATGGCCAGGCAGGTGATTTTGGCCAGGCTTGGTTTCCAGCGCACCACCTTGGCCGGCGACACGGCGATGACCGCAAGCGGCAAGGCAAGGGCTGCGGCCGCGCCGGCCAGGACGGACAGGGCGCTTTCGGGCAGGTTGGAATCGGCCAGCAGCAGATCGGATGCGGCGAGCCGCCTGCGCAGCCTCGATGTCAGCAATCGCCGGGCGGGGATCAGATCGTAAAGCGCCATATCGGCCAGCGCCGTAACCAGGTTGCCATCCGGTTCGAGGATCGCCGTATAGCTCGGTGTGGCGCGGTCGAGGAAGGTCAGCGGGCAATCCTCGATGCCGGCGTCCCCGGCCGCCCGGGCCACCAGGTCAGCCGCCGCATCCCCGCCACGGGGGGCGACCAGCGTCACCTCGTGGCCAAGACCTGCGAGATTGCGCGCCGCGTTGAACGCGCCGCCGCCGGCCTCGGTTTGCCACTTTCCGGGATTGGACGCACCGGCCTGATGCGGGGCGCAAAGCCAGCCCTTGCGATCGATGTGGGCGCCACCAATGACCAGGATTTTCGCCATTCCTATGCCCCCGCTCTATCGCCGGGCTGGCGAATCGCCAACAGGGCGTAACCAGGCGAAACCTGCGTGGCCGGACTGGCTGCCAATTTGTCGCACGGGCGAAAACAAAAATGGAACATGTGGTTTTTTATCATTTGTAATCAGTGCCTTGAGGAGGGCTTGCAAACTTGGAACAAAAAGAGTACAAACAACGCAAGCGAGCACTCATTGATTGCATTGGCATGATAACCTAAAGGTGGACCGAATGGCACAGAACTCTTTGCGGCTGGTAGAGGAAAAATCCGTGGACAAAACCAAGGCGCTGGACGCCGCACTTTCCCAGATCGAACGCTCGTTCGGCAAGGGCTCGATCATGAAGCTCGGGGCCAATGACAAGGTGGTCGAGATCGAAACAGTTCCGACCGGGTCGCTGGGGCTTGATATTGCATTGGGCATCGGTGGGTTGCCGCGCGGCCGGGTGATCGAGATTTTTGGCCCGGAAAGCTCGGGCAAGACCACGCTGGCGCTGCAGACCATTGCCGAAGCCCAGAAAAAGGGCGGTGTGTGCGGCTTTATCGATGCGGAACATGCGCTTGATCCGGTCTATGCGCGCAAGCTTGGCGTCGACCTTGAAAGCCTGCTGATTTCACAGCCCGACAATGGTGAGCAGGCGCTCGAAATCACCGATACGCTGGTTCGCTCGGGCGCGCTTGACGTACTGGTCATCGATTCGGTGGCGGCGCTGACGCCGCGTGCTGAAATCGAAGGCGAGATGGGCGACAGCCTTCCGGGGCTTCAGGCACGGTTGATGAGCCAGGCCCTGCGCAAGCTCACCGCCTCGATCTCGCGCTCGAACTGCATGGTGATCTTCATCAACCAGATCCGCATGAAGATCGGCGTCATGTTCGGCTCGCCGGAAACCACGACGGGCGGCAATGCGCTGAAGTTCTATGCCTCGGTGCGTCTGGATATTCGCCGTATCGGTTCGGTCAAGGACCGTGACGAGGTGGTGGGCAACCAGACCCGGGTCAAGGTGGTCAAGAACAAGATGGCGCCTCCCTTCAAGCAGGTCGAGTTCGACATCATGTATGGCGAAGGCGTGTCCAAGGTGGGCGAACTGATCGATCTGGGCGTCAAGGCCGGGATCGTCGAGAAATCCGGCGCCTGGTTCTCCTACAACAGTCAGCGCCTGGGGCAGGGACGTGAGAATTCCAAGCAGTTCCTCAGGGACAATCCGGTGCTGGCGGACGAAATCGAGTTGTCGCTGCGCCAGAACGCCGGGCTGATTGCCGAGAAATTCCTCGAGGAAGACCGCAGTAGCGGCGAGGACGACGACATGCCCGGTAGCGCCGAAATGTAAGCTCACAGACCCGGATCCGCGGTTTGTGAACCGGCCGTCCGCCCTTTGAGGGGCTGGCGGCCGGTTTTCCTTTGGTGCAGCCTGCTGCCGTCTAGACAGCCAACCGGGTGAGAGATAAAAGCGGCGGTCCGCCAGTCGCGCGGCGGATGTGAAAAATGCGCCCCTGAACGGGGCACTGCCGGGATATCTGACAAAGGGTTGATCATGAGTGGCGTAAACGAAATTCGGTCGTCTTTTCTCGACTATTTCAAGAAAAACGATCACGAGGTCGTCGCATCCAGCCCGCTGGTGCCGCGCAACGATCCGACACTGATGTTTACCAATGCCGGCATGGTGCAATTCAAGAACGCTTTCACCGGCCTGGAACCGCGGCCCTATTCGACGGCGGTGACATCGCAGAAATGCGTGCGCGCGGGCGGCAAGCACAATGACCTCGACAATGTCGGTTACACCGCCCGCCACCACACGTTTTTCGAGATGCTGGGCAACTTCTCCTTTGGCGACTATTTCAAGGACCGCGCCATCGAACTGGCCTGGAACCTGCTGACCCGGGAATTCGGGATCAACAAGGACCGGTTGCTGGTGACCGTCTACCACAATGATGACGAGGCTTTCGAGCTGTGGCGCAAGATCGCCGGCATCCCTGCCGACCGGATCATCCGGATCGCGACCAATGACAATTTCTGGGCCATGGGCGACACCGGCCCGTGCGGGCCGTGCTCCGAGATCTTTTACGACCATGGCGACCACATCTGGGGCGGACCTCCCGGCTCGGCAGAGGAAGACGGCGACCGCTTCATCGAGATCTGGAACCTGGTCTTCATGCAGTTCGAACAGATCAGCACCGAGAAGCGGGTCGATCTGCCGCGGCCGTCGATCGACACCGGCATGGGGCTTGAGCGCATCGCCGCACTGCTGCAGGGGCAACATGACAATTACGACATCGACCTGTTTCGCCGCCTGATCACCGCGTCGGAAGACGCCACGGGTGTGCCTGCCGAAGGCAAGAACCGCGTCAGCCACCGGGTGATTGCCGACCATCTGCGGTCTTCGGCTTTCCTGATTGCCGACGGCGTGCTTCCGGACAAGGAAGGCCGCGGTTACGTGCTGCGCCGGATCATGCGCCGCGCCATGCGCCACGCGCAGTTGCTGGGGGCGGAAGAGCCGTTGATGTACCGGTTGCTGCCGACGCTGGTTGCGGAAATGGGCCGTGCCTATCCGGAATTGCAGCGGGCGGAATCGCTGATATCGGAAACCATGAAACTGGAAGAAACCCGCTTTCGCAAGACGCTGGAGCGTGGCCTTGGGCTGCTGGACGAGGCCAGTGCAGGGCTTGGCGAAGGCGACCGGCTGGATGGCGAAACCGCCTTCAAGCTCTATGACACCTATGGATTCCCGCTCGACCTGACCCAGGACGCTTTGCGGCCGCGCGGTGTGGATGTCGACACGGATGCCTTCAAGGTGGCCATGGACCGGCAGAAGGCGGAGGCGCGCAAGCACTGGGCCGGCTCGGGTGACGCGGCGACGGAAACCATCTGGTTTGAGATCAAGGACAAGGTGGGCGCAACCGATTTCCTTGGTTACGACACCGAGGTGGCCGAAGGTGTGATCCTGGCCATGGTGCGCGATGGCGCAGAGACCGAGACCGCCGAAGCCGGCGACACGGTCGACGTGGTGGTCAACCAGACGCCGTTCTATGGCGAATCCGGCGGCCAGATGGGTGACACGGGTACCATTTCAGGCGATGGCTACACGCTAGAGGTCAATGACACGCAGAAAAGGGGCGATGGATTGTGGGTGCACAGGGCCAAGGTGACCAAGGGCAAGGTCACGCGCGGTGCGGTGGCGCAGCTGACGGTGGATCACGGCCGGCGGTTGAAAATCCGCGCCAACCATTCGGCCACGCATTTGCTGCATGAGGCGCTGCGCGAAGTGCTGGGCACCCATGTCACCCAGAAGGGTTCGCTGGTGGCGCCGGAGCGTTTGCGCTTTGATGTCGCCCATCCGAAGCCGATGACCGCCGAGGAACTGGCGGTTGTGGAGACAATGGCGAACGAGATCATCCAGCAAAACAGCCCGGTCAAAACCCGGCTGATGGCTGTCGACGACGCCATTGCAGAGGGTGCCATGGCGTTGTTCGGCGAGAAATACGGCGATGAGGTTAGGGTCGTGTCGATGGGCACCGGGGTGCACGGCGCCAAGGCGAACCGGCCCTATTCGGTGGAACTGTGCGGCGGCACCCATGTCGGGGCCACCGGCGATATCGGCCTCGTGCGGGTCTTGTCCGACAGTGCGGTCAGCTCGGGTGTGCGCCGCATCGAAGCGCTGACGGGCGAGGCGGCACGCCAGCATCTGACCGACCAGGATGACAGGCTCAAGCAGGTGGCGTCGCTGCTCAAGGTGCAGCCGGGCGACGTGCCGTCACGGATCGAGGCGCTGATGGACGAGCGCAAGAAGCTTGAACGCGAGCTTGCGGAAGCGCGCAAGAAACTGGCGCTTGGCGGCAGCAGTGCCGATGGTGACGAAAGCCGTGATATCGGCGGCGTCAAATATCTCGGCAAGGTGGTGAGCGGCGTTCAGCCGAAAGACCTCAAGGGTCTGGTCGATGCAGCCAAGGGATCGCTCGGTTCGGGTGTCGCAGCCTTTGTTGCCGTCAGCGAAGACGGCAAGGCCAGCGTTGTGGTTGGCGTGACCGAGGATCTGACCTCGCGGCTTTCTGCGGTTGATCTCGTGCGTGTCGCGTCCGAAGCGATGGGCGGCAAGGGCGGTGGCGGACGTCCCGACATGGCCCAGGCCGGCGGTCCGGATGGCGCCAACGCCAGTGCGGCAATCGACGCGGTGGCCGCTGCCATCGGCTGAATGCCGCGGCGCAATGCTGGTCTTTCAAGGCAGAAATTCGAGATGACGCCCGGGCTTTTGTCCGGGCGTTTTCCATTTGGCTGAAAAGCCGGGCCGGGACCGCTTCGTGGCCTTCAGGACCGTCAAGGGACGCCGGTCAGGCAGACCGGGCTTTGGCGAAATCCTGGTTTGCTGTGGCGGAATTCGCAGCCGTGCGCGGAGCAGACAGATCTGCAAGGTTCAGCATTTTCGGCGGAATGGCGCGGACATTTGAATTCGACAGAGCCTGAAAGCCGGTCTTGTCGACGACGACGTGCCAATGACCGGTTTTCGGGATGGTCAGGCGCGCGGGTGATTTCTCAGCGCGTCCACCCAGAAACTTGAAGCTCTTGCCTTCGGCATAGAGCTTGAAATTGCTCTCATCCATGAGGCGGATATTGTTGATACAGGAGAGCACGACTTCGACCACCGTCCCACGGGCCTGCTGACCGAGATCATAGCGTTTGTAGTTCGGGGAAGTTTTTTCTGTCACGGCCTGCATCCATTTCCGGTTTCTCGGAGACAGGATTGCCGCATAAATTTAAAATTCTATTTATCCGGTGAATTGTTGTGGATGTATTGTTGTAGTTCAGGCGTCAGGAATGATGCAGAATTGCAGTGCTCCGGTCCGCCGCTATTGGCGCTACCGTCATGACTGCTCCTGCCGTTTTAGCCGGGAGCGGGTCTGCGCTGCATTGACGGCCAGCTTCAGCCGCCAGCCGAAGAAGGCTGCGAGCGCCAGCATTGCCAGCGCCATCGACAGGTTGCCGAGGATACCGGCCAGCGTTTCGATGTTGGAGCCGAAGCTGAAGCCCAGTGCGATGTAGATCGACACCCACAGGGCTTCTCCGGCCACTCCCCAGGCGGTAAACCGGATCCAGGAGAGGCCGGTGATGCCGCTGGCAATGTTGACGGTCGGCCCGAGTGGCGTGAACAGCCAGCGTGTCAAAAAGACGCCGCCACCGCCCCACCTGGCCAATTTCGGTTCCGCCGCGCGGGCCTTTCTGGCGAGGCTGCCGACAAACCCTGGCCGCCCTTCGGCGGATTGGCCGACAAGGCGGCCGGCAATGAAACCAGCCTGATCTCCAAGCGTCGCGCCGCAGAGCGCCCATATGAAAGCTGTTGCCAGATCCGCATCGCCATTGCCGGCCAGCGCCCCCAGAGTCAGCAGCGCCAGAGATGTCGGCAAGGGCAGACCGAACTGCCCGACGGCGAGAAGCAGCGCGGCGGCGGGAAGACCATAGCTGGTCATGAATTCGAGCAACTGCCCGGTCATGGCTGCGGTTTGGCCGGTGAAGGTGTGACGGAGGATTTCAGATTGGGATCGGGAAGCTCACCGCCGGGCCGGCCATGGGCAATGCGGTCGGCCTTGATCGCATCCAGAACCCGTTCGGTGATCTGGTCGAGCTGTTTGCCGTCCTCGCGGGCGATCCTGATCAGCGGGCGGCGGTCGGGACCTGATTGCGGCAAGCCGATGGCGTCGCGGACAATTTTCGGATCGACCCGGTAGGAATTGGCCACGTAACGGATGGTCATCCAGCCTTCAATCGGCTCGTCCGCATGGTGTTGCCAATAGACAAAAAAAACGCTGGCGCGGATGATGAACACCAGCGCCAGCGTCAATGTGATCAGAAAAGATAGAGTTAGCCACCGGTTGTGCCGCCACAGCCTCCTGAGCGTAACGACAGGCCCGGTGGCCATTGATCAGGCCATCGCCTTCTGAAGGTTTTCGTCGATCTTGTCGAGGAAGCCGGTGGTCGACAACCAGGGCTGATCGGGGCCGATGAGCAGCGCCAGATCCTTGGTCATGAAGCCCGATTCGACGGTCTGGATGCAGACCTTCTCCAGCGTGTCGGCAAAGGTGGCCAGTTCGGCATTGTCATCGAGCTTGGCGCGGTGGGCCAGGCCACGGGTCCAGGCAAAGATCGAGGCGATCGAGTTGGTCGATGTTTCCTCGCCCTTCTGATGCTGGCGGTAGTGGCGGGTAACGGTGCCGTGCGCGGCTTCGGCTTCGACGGTCTTGCCATCCGGGGTCATCAGCACCGAGGTCATCAGGCCGAGTGAGCCGAAGCCCTGGGCAACGATGTCGGACTGGACGTCGCCGTCGTAGTTCTTGCAGGCCCAGACATAGCCGCCGGACCATTTCAGCGCGGATGCGACCATGTCGTCGATCAGGCGGTGTTCGTACCAGATCTTGGCTTCGTCGTATTTTTCCTTGAACTCGGCATCAAAGATTTCCTGGAACAGGTCCTTGAAGCGGCCATCATAGGTCTTGAGGATGGTGTTCTTGGTCGACAGGTAGCACGGCACGCCGCGCAGCAGGGCGTAGTTGAGCGAGGCGCGGGCAAAGTCGCGGATCGAATCATCAAGGTTGTACATGGCCATGGCGACGCCGGCGGACGGGGCGTCGAAGACGTCATGCTCAATGGTCTCGCCATCGTCGCCGACGAATTTGATGGACAGCTTGCCCTTGCCGGGGAACTTGAAATCGGTGGCGCGGTACTGGTCGCCGAAGGCATGACGGCCGACGATGATCGGCTTGGTCCAGCCCGGAACCAGGCGCGGCACGTTGTTCATGATGATCGGCTCGCGGAAGATCACGCCGCCGAGGATGTTGCGGATGGTGCCGTTTGGCGAACGCCACATCTTCTTGAGGCCAAATTCCTCAACGCGGGCTTCATCCGGAGTGATGGTGGCGCATTTGATGCCGACGCCGTGCTTCTTGATGGCGTTGGCGGCATCGACGGTGACCTGGTCGTCTGTCTCGTCGCGATGCTCGACCGACAGGTCGTAATAGTCGATATTCAGATCGAGATAGGGCAGGATCAGCTTTTCCTTGATGAACTGCCAGATGATCCGAGTCATCTCATCGCCGTCGAGATCGACGACCGGGTTTGCTACCTTGATCTTTGCCATGCTTGTTTGACCTTATGAGGGGGTTGTCGGGGGGAGGCGGGAGCCGCCCGTTCAGTTGGCGCATCTCATAACAAAACAGTCGCGGGCGCACAACACGCAGCGCGGGGATCGCGGCGTTTTCGGCCCGCAACCCGGTCCGTCATGGTTGTGGCGGAACCGCGTGCGCCGGCCAGGCCGGGCAGCGCTGCAGCCGGGGCGTCGCCGTTGTTGACAAGGTGTAGATACACGGTATCGTGCGGCGATGACCTATGAATTCTCCGATTGCCTGCTGCTCAACACGGTGATGGCCGCGCGGGCGATGACCCGGCGCTATGATGCGCGACTGCAGCGCTTCGGTGTCTCGGTGGTGCAGTTTTCTGTGTTGATGGTGCTCCGGCACGGGCGGCAGGAGCCGGTGAGCCACATGGCCGAGCGCATTGCCATGGACCGGACAACGCTGATTCGCAATCTCGAACTGCTGACCCGCAAGGGGCTGGTGTCCTCGGCTCCGGCCGCCAAAGGCAATGGCCGGAGCTTCACGCTGACGCCCGAGGGGCAGAGGCTGGCTGACGAATTGATGCCGCATTGGCAGGCGGCGCAAAAGGAGGTGCGCGGGCTGCTGGACGCGCCGCAATCCGAGCATCTGCTGTCAGCGCTGAGGGCACTGACAGCCGGATAACCCAGGTCTTCCGGGACCGTTTTTTGATCTCAATAGTGTAGATACACCAGTGTAAATACAACGAAAGGCAGTTGATATGGTTGTGGATCCGATCGTGGTGACGGGAATGGGTGTCGTCAGTCCGCTGGGCGTGGGGGTGGAGACGGTCTGGTCGCGGCTGCTTGCCGGGAGAAGCGGCATTGTCACCAATACGCGCTTCGACGTCAGCGGTTATGGCTGCACTATTGCCGGTCTGGTTCCTTCGAAGGACGGTGACCCGGATGGGTTTGATGCACGCGACTGGATCGATGCCAAGGACATCAAGAAGATGGACTGGTTTATCCAGTATGGCCTGGCGGCTGCGGCGCAGGCATTGGCCCAGTCCGGGTGGAAGCCGCAAACCGGGGCCGAGCTCGATGCAACCGCCACCATCATCGGCAGCGGTGTTGGCGGCTCGCCATTGATGGCGCAGACTGCGCAGACGATCCTGGAAAAGGGACCAAAACGGCTCTCGCCATTCACTGTGCCTGCATTTCTGCCCAATCTGGCCGCCGGCTGGATTTCCATCCGTGAGGGATTTACCGGCCCCATCGGTGCGCCGGTGACGGCGTGCGCGGCATCGGCACAGGCGATTGGCGACGGCATGCGGCTGATCCAGACCGGCGAAGCCGAGGTTGTGGTGTGCGGCGGGGCCGAAGGTTCGGTGGATCCGATCTCGATCGGCGGCTTTGCCGCAGCCCGGGCTTTGTGCACGGCCTATAATGACGAACCGGCCAGGGCGTCGCGGCCGTTTGACCAGGCGCGTGCCGGGTTCGTGTTGTCGGAAGGCGCGGCCGTGCTGGTGATCGAGCGTTTGAGCCACGCCACTGCGCGCGGCGCCACACCGCTGGCGATCCTTTCGGGCTACGGCACATCGGCGGACGCCTATCACCTTACCGCCGGACATCCCGACGGCATCGGCGCGCAAAAGGCGATGCGCAAAGCCCTGAAGATGGCCGGTCTCACGCCTGCCGACATCGATTATGTCAATGCCCACTCAACCTCGACCGGGGTTGGCGATGCCGCGGAGATAGCCGCCATCAGCCATGTGTTTGCGGGCAGGGGACAGGACCTCTCGGTTTCGGCGACAAAATCCTCCACCGGGCATCTGCTCGGGGCTGCCGGGGCGATCGAGGCAATGTTTTCTGTGCTGGCGCTGCGCGACGGCGTCATGCCGGCGACGATCAATCTCGATCTTCCCGACGAGGCCGCGGCGCAGTTTGATCTGGTGCCCAACACGCCGCGGCGGAAGAAGCTCAAGCATGTTCTGTCCAATGCCTTCGGCTTTGGCGGGGTCAATGCGTCGCTGGTGTTCAGCGCCGTGGCGTGACGGCTTGTCTTGATTGTGCGCCAAGGCGGCAGTAGTGGTGTCGGCCTGACAGAAACGGGGTCGCCTTGGCTGACACAACACCTCCACTTGAAACCGCCCGATTGCGACTGCGTCCGTTCACCGCCGCGGACGTCGATGCCGTGCACGCCTATCACCGGCTCGAGGATGTTGCCCGGTACCAGTACTGGCAGCCGCGTTCGCGCGACGAGGTGGCCCAGGAGGTAGCGAAATGGCTCGAAGGCGGCTGGGACAGGCCGGCGCCTGATGCCATCGTCTTTGCGGTCACCCTGAAGGAGAACGGGATCCTGATCGGCGACATGGTGCTGTTGTTTCGAGACCAGGGGGCGCGGCAGGGGGAGATTGGGTTCAGCTTCGATCCTGCCCATGGTGGCCAGGGATATGCCACCGAGGCGGCTCGCGCGGTGCTGGATTTCGGTTTCGGCCAGTTCAATCTGCACCGGATCTTCGGGCGTTGCGACGCCCGAAACATGGCTTCGTGGCGGCTGATGGAGCGGCTTGACATGCGCCGTGAAGCGCATTTTCGGGAACACGCCATGTTCAAGGGCGGTTGGGACGAGGAGTTCTACTACGCGATGCTGTCGAGAGAATGGGCGGATTTGCGCCGGGGAACAAACTAGTGGCTGGCACCGACCGAAATCGCGAACTGATCACCGGTGGACCGGCGATCATTCTGGTGGAGCCGCAGCTGGGCGAAAACATCGGCATGGTGGCGCGTGCCATGGCCAATTTCGGCCTGTCCAATCTGCGCATCGTCAATCCGCGCGACGGCTGGCCCAATGACAAGGCTGTCAGTGCGGCGGCCAAGGCCGACCACGTGATTTCCGCCGCAGTGGTGTTCGACACGCTGGAAGCGGCGGTCGCGGACCTGAATTTCGTCTATGCCACAACGGCAAGGCCACGCGACGGGCACAAGCCGGTGCGCGGGCCGGTGGAAGCGGGGGAGATCCTGCGCGGCCGCGAAAACGCTGGCGAACGCACAGGCATCCTGTTCGGGCGCGAGCGCATCGGCCTGCGCAACTGGGAAGTCGGGCTGGCCGACGAGATCGTCACCTTCCCGGTCAATCCGGCCTATGCCTCGCTCAATATTGCCCAGGCCGTGTTGCTGATGTCCTATGAATGGATGAAATCGGGGCTCTCGCACCCGCATGAGACCGCATTTGAGAAGGCTGAGGTGGAGCCGGCGGACAAGGCCGATCTGCACGGCTTGTTTGCCCAGATCGAGGAGGGGCTTGATGCGCGGGGCTATTTCCGCTCCGAGACCAAGCGGATGAAGGCGGTCGACAATTTGCGCGCGGTGCTGACGCGGCCGGGGTTCTCGACCGATGAAATTGCCGTGCTGCGCGGTCTTTTCGCCTCATTTGACAAGTTCAGTCGGTCCGGTGAGCGAAAACAGGCAAATGCAAGCGGGGATGACGAATGACCGACCGGCCGATTCTGGTATTCGACAGCGGTATTGGCGGCCTCAGCGTGCTGCGCGAGGCGCGGGTGATCATGCCGGGGCGGCGGTTTGTCTATGTCGCCGATGATGACGGCTTTCCCTATGGCGCCTGGGACGAGGAGGCATTGCGTGACCGGATTGTCAGCCTGTTTTCCGGTCTGATCAGCACGCACAATCCTGCGCTGGCGCTGATTGCCTGCAACACCGCATCCACCATCGTCATGCCGGCCTTGCGCGCCGCCTATCCGGATCTGCCTTTCGTCGGCACTGTTCCGGCGATCAAACCGGCTGCCGAGCGGACACGGTCGGGTCTGGTTTCGGTGCTGGCGACGCCGGGCACGGTGAAGCGGCAATACACACGCGACCTGATCCGCGATTATGCCGACAAGGTGCATGTGCGGCTGGTGGGATCGGAGAATCTTGCAAGCCTGGCGGAGACCTATATGCGCAAAGGCTTTGTCGACGAGGCGGCGGTGAAGGCGGAGATCGATCCGTGCTTTGTCAGCCAGGACGGGCGGCAGACCGATATCGTGGTGCTGGCCTGCACGCATTTTCCATTCCTGGTCAATCGCATGCGCAAGATGGCGCCCTGGCCGGTGGACTGGATCGACCCGGCCGAAGCCATCGCGCGGCGCGCGCTGGCGATTGTCGAGACACTGCCGGGCGGCGATGCATTGCCGGATGCAAGGGACAGGGTGGTGTTCACCTCGCGCGATCCCGATTACAGCGCGCTTCGGCTGATGCACGGGTTTGGCCTGACGGCGCAGTGAAACCTGCTTTCATGGCTCAAGGCCGAGCGCTTCGGCCGGAATGCCGAAAAGACTGCGGAACTCGATTTCGCCTCCGGGCGTAATGCTCAAGGTTCGGCTGTCCTTGCCCGGGCGGACCCAATTGCAGTCCATGGAGCGTTGCAGAAGCGATGCGCCCAGCCGGCCGCCCAGATGCATGCGGCGTTCGCTCCAGTCCAGGCAGGTGCGGCACAGCGGCCGTGTGGATTTCTCCCTGGGGTCGAGATCAAGCCCGATGCCAGCGAGAAAGCTCTTGCCTTCGTCGGTGATCCAGCCCGACCGGTCTTCAATGATGATCAGTTGCCGCGATGACAGCGCATCGGTGATGGCCACCGCCAGCCGTCCGGCCATGTGATCGTAACAGGTGCGGGCCTGCCGCATGGCAGCATCCTTTGGTCCGGTCGTCCTGTGGCGCGTTGAACCGGTGGCCGCGAGACCGGACAGGCTCTCGAAAGCCTCGGCGACGGAGGCCGAGGCCAGCTTGTGGTAGCGATGACGCCCCTGCTTCTCGACGGTGACGAGGCCGCCATCGACCAGCTTGGCCAGATGGCCACTGGCGGTTTGCGGGCTGATGAAGGCGCAATAAGCGAGTTCACTCGCCGTCAATGCCTTTCCACCCATCAGGGCCGACAGGATGTTTGCCCGCGCCGGATCGCCGATCAGCGCCGCAATGGCTGAGATTGTGTTGGCATTTGCCGAAGTGGGGAGTGTGTGTGTGGTCATGAAACAAGTGTAGCGCCAGACCGGCGCGAGGTCATCACCGGATGCTTCGGTCGGCGCCGAAGCATTGCGGGCCAAACGGATGCCAAAACGGGATCTTTCAAAAAGGAGACCGTCATGGACAGCATAATTTCAACCGGCAAAGCGCCATTCACCGCCCAAACCTGCACCGACAGCGGACAGGACGCGGCAACGCCAAAGCGCTCTGCCAAGGCGGTTCTGGCCAGATGGTGGCGGGCCTATTGCCGCTGGGATGACCGGCAGCGCCAACGCCGGCATCTGGGCGCGCTTGACGATCATATGCTTGCTGATATCGGTGTGACAGCCAAGCAGGCCCGGCGCGAAGCCAACTGCTGGTTTCGGGTGTGATTCGGGGCGCAGGCAAGCCGGGCGAATTCCTGTGTATTTCCGCCCAAACGCCCTGCAGGCGCGGAATAATCTGATACACCCTGCCTTGGTGAATTCACCAGAGACTCAGCCGCGTTACGCATCAGGTTCAAGGAGTGGGGTTACATTGCAGGTCGGAATTGACATGGGGAGCTTGACGGGCGGACAGCCGGCCAAGCTCGACATTGAAGAGCTGCTGGCGACCCGTCTTCTGGTGCAGGGCAATTCCGGGTCGGGAAAATCGCATCTGCTGCGCCGCCTGCTCGAGCAGTCTGCGCAATGGGTGCAGCAGGTGATCATTGATCCCGAGGGTGATTTCGTCACGCTGTCGGACAAATACGGCCATCTGGTTGTCGAGGGCGAGCGCAGCGAAGGCGAGCTTGCCGGCATCGCGAGCCGCATAAGGCGGCACCGGGTGTCGTGTGTGCTGTCGCTGGAAGGGCTGGACGTCGAGCAGCAGATGCGCGCGGCAGCGGTGTTTTTGAACGCCATGTTCGATGCCGATCACGAGTTCTGGTATCCGGTGCTGGTGGTGGTGGACGAGGCGCAGATGTTCGCGCCAGCCGTCGGCGGCGATGTTTCCGAAGATGCGCGCAAGATGTCGCTCGGCGCCATGACCAACCTGATGTGCCGCGGCCGCAAGCGCGGACTGGCCGGCGTCATCGCCACCCAGCGGCTGGCCAAGCTGGCCAAGAATGTGGCGGCGGAAGCCTCCAATTTTCTGATGGGCCGGACATTTCTCGATATCGACATGGCGCGTGCCGCCGATCTGCTGGGCATGGACCGGCGCCAGGCCGAAATGTTCCGCGATCTGCAGCGCGGCAATTTCGTCGGTCTCGGCCCGGCCTTGTCGCGGCGGCCATTGCCGATCGCCATCGGCGAGGTCGAGACACAGGCGCGCTCTTCCAGCCCGAAGCTGATGCCGATGCCGGATGCGGTGGTGGATGTCGAGGACCTGATCTTTACGCCCGATCCGGAAGAGCTGACCCGTCCGCTCGCACGCCGGGCGCGGCCCGCTCCGCGACCGACCACGGATATTCTGGCAGAGCTGTCACGCGCCACACCGCTGACCGATGCACCTCTGGCCAAGCCTGCCGGCGAGACGGCCCGGCCCGAAATGACGGCGGAGGACCGCGAAGAGCGAATTTCCAGCGTGCTTGGCGAAATTCTGGCCGACCCGGACTCAGGCTACCGGACAGACGCGACGCTGTATCAGGATTTTCTGGTGCGGCTGCGGATGCGGCGGGTCTCCGGTTCGCCGATGCCGCTCGCCGAATTCCGCCGCCGCGTGGCGATCGCACGTTCGGGCGTCGATGCGGAAACCGCCGGGACGGAAACCTGGACAACGGCGCTCAACCTTTCAACGATGGTGTCTGAGGATCTGCAGGGCGTGTTCCTGATGCTGGCGACGGCCGCCATTCGCGGCGAAGCGTGCCCGTCCGACGCCCGCATCGCGCGCGCCTACGGCACCCATTCGGCGCGCCGGGCGCGGCGTCTGCTGGGCTATTTCGAAGAGCAGGAGCTGATCATCGTGCACGCCGATCTGGCGGGAAAACGCATTGTCGGCATTCCCGAACTGCAGGCGGAAACAGCGCCGGGAGCTGCGGATGCGCCGGACGATGATCACGACAGCGCGGAAGCAGCTGAATAGAGGTTTCCAAAGCCCGAGGGACTGGGATTGGCCGGCGACAAGCGACAAACAAGACTGCCAGCGCCATATCTGAAGCGGCTGACGCTTTACGATGACGACATTGCCGGCAAAACCGGCTATCCGTTTGACTTGCCCTGGTTGCGTAACGATGATTTCGATCTGCGCTTCACCACCCCGGTCACCATTATTGTAGGCGAAAACGGAACCGGGAAATCAACGCTGGTGGAAGCCATTGCGGCCTTGTGCGGCTTTGATGAAGCGGGCGGTGGCAAGGGATACCGCCCCGTTGATCACGACAGGGCGCTTGATAAAAGCGGTGCCGCGCTGGCCGAGATGTTGAGAGGCGCGTGGTTGCCCAAGGTGACCACGGGCTGGTTCTTCAAGGCTGAGACGTTCTTTTCCGTCGCGCGCTATCTTGATCGCGCGGCACTCGATGACCCGACACCGGGACCACCGCCACCTGATTTCCTGTCCTGGAGCCACGGCGAGGGTTTCGTGCGGTTCTTTGAAGAACGGATGTCGAGACAGGGCATCTACTTCATGGATGAGCCGGAAAGCGCCTTGTCGCCCAAGCGCCAGTTGGAGCTGCTGAAAATCCTGAACAGCATTCAGAAACGCGCGGCGGCGCAAGTTATCATGGCGACTCATTCGCCGATCCTGATGGCCTTGCCGGGGGCCCGTCTGCTCGAGATCACCCGCCACGGCATCGAGGAGACCAACTACCGCGATACGCAGCATTTCAAGCTGTATCAATCCTTCACTGTCGATCCGGAGCAATTCATCGCTGAGGCTCTTTCCGAAGACGGGGAATTCGACTTCTAGCGTTGGATTTGACCGGAGAGCCGGGATGCTTCGATCCTATAGGCTGTGAAGACCGGGCCACCCGGGAGATTGTCAGCTCGATGATCAGTTCCCCCAGGTTCAACTCATAAAGGCATGAACGGGATTTGTTGCGGTCTTTTCGTTTTCTACCTTTGGCTCGTCCGCAAGCGCTGTAGTTAATCACTATCGCGCGGGCCTACGGCACCCATTCGGCGCGCCGTCCGTGGCGTCTGCTGGCTATTTCGAGGAGCAGGAGCTGATCATCATGCACGCAGAACTGACGGGCAAACGCATTGTCGGCATTCCGGAACTGCAGGCGGAAACCGCGCCGGGAGCTGCGGATGCTGCCGATGAAGACGGCGGCAGCGCGGAAGCGGCGGAATAAGTCAGCCGGTCAGAGACACCGGCTTTGGTGTTGTCCGTTGTCAGACGCCTGATTTTCGCCCACTGTGGCGGGTGAGACGACAAAAGGCTCGAGGTCCGGTTCATGATGGCTCGCAAAGCAACCTGTTCCTGCGGTCAACTCCAGACCGCGTGCGAGGGCGATCCTGTCAAAGTTGCCCAATGCCATTGCCTGGCGTGCCAGAAACGAACCGGCGCCCCATATGGCATCGCTGCCTTTTTTGACAAGGAAGCCGTTTCGATCTCCGGTGACAGCCTTGCCTATTCCCGCCCATCGGACAGCGGCTTCCCAATCGAGTTTCATTTTTGCGGTAACTGCGGCTCGACGGTCTACTGGTACCCGGCGCGGTTGCCGGACCGGGTCGCCATTGCCGTTGGCGCATTTGCAGACCCGGACTTTCCACCACCAACCTTGTCGGTGTTCGAAGATACAAAGCACAGTTGGGTCCGTGTTCCTGATCAGGAATAGGCGTTGTGCGCTGACCGCTGCAAAAGCCCTGCTTTATGCCGCGATCAGCGGTGCTGCTTCAGGGGCAATCCAAGGATCAGCGACAAGTTCACGAAGGCGTGAACGGAGTTTGTTGCGGTCTTTTAGGGGGGCGGCCTTGGGATCGCCTGCAAGCGCGCTATTGTTAATCCCAAGCGCAAAGTCGGCCTTGCCGGCAGAGCAACCAGCAGTCCGACAGGAGAGATTTTGATGACTGATGCCATTCTCACCCGCCGTACCCTTCTTGCCACCAGCGGTGCAGCCATGGCCACCGGGGTGTCCGGCCTGATCCTGCCCGTGCTACCTGCGCGCGCCCAGGGCGTTGCGCCGACGCCGTCGATGCGTGGCGGCTCCAACAATTATCTGCCCGGCGCTCCGGTGGTTGAGCGCATCGGCGGAGGCGGTTTCTGGATGACCGGCACCGTGCGCCGGGCCGGCGATGGCGCGCCGCTGGAAGGCCAGCGAATCCAGATCTGGGCCCACACCACTGAAGGCAATGAGCGTGATCCGTGGAGCCACGGCGCCACCCTGACCGACGCCAATGGGGTGTTTCGCCTGGAAATGCCGCAGATCGTCCCGACCTTCGGTCAACCCCATGGTCATCTCGCCTATGACAGCGACGCCTTCAAGACCGTTTTCCTGCGCCCGGTGATGGCCAGCGCAAGTGAAACGAGCCTGAGCGCTGACTTCGTGCTCGAGCCGGCCTGACCCGAGTGCCGCTGACAGCATCCGGCCGGGTTCGAAGCATGGTGATATGGGGCGTGCTTGCCGCAGCGATCGGCGTCCCGATCGCATTCGCGGCGGCGAGTCCCCTGCTTCAATGGCGCGACCCGGCTTATATTGTCGCCGGTTTCGCCGGCATTGCCGCCATGGCCGTGTTGCTCATGCAGCCCTTGTTGGCGGATGGTGGCATTCCCGGACTTGCGGGCCGGCGCGGACGGCTGGTCCATCACTGGACCGGCGGCGCACTGGTTGTTGCGATTGTGATCCACGTCGCCGGCCTGTGGATCACCAGCCCGCCGGACGTCATTGACGCGCTCATGTTTGCAGCCCCGACCTGGTTTTCGGTCTGGGGCGTCATTGCCATGTGGGCGGTGTTCGCCTCGGCGCTTCTGGCCGCCTTGCGCTGGCGCCTGGCTTTGCGTCCGCGGATCTGGCGCCGGGCGCATCTGGCGCTGGCCGGTGTGATCGTGGCGGGAAGTGTTGCCCATGCGCTGCTGATCGAGGGCACAATGGAGTTTGTGTCAAAGGCGGTTCTGTGCGCGCTGGTCGTGGCCGCGACGGTGAAGGTCGTTATGGACCTGCGCCCTCGTCTGATCCGGTCACGCTGAATTCCGGGCGCAACGGGCACCCGAAAGCCAGGCAGGAACAGCTGCTCCTGCCTGGCGTCAGGTAATGCTCAGGCCCGCTCTTCCCAGACCTTGACCAGCTCGACGATCGTTTCCACCGATTTCTGCATGTCCTGAACGCTGATCCATTCCAGTGGCGAATGGTAGGAGTGGCCGCCGGTGTAGATGTTGGGGCAGGGCAGGCCCATGAAGGACAGCCGCGAGCCGTCCGTGCCGCCGCGGATCGAATTGGTGACCGGTTCGAGGCCGACGCGGCGGACGGCCTCGGTGAGATTGGCCATGATTTCCGGGTGGCGGTCGAGCACTTCCTTCATGTTGCGGTACTGCTCGGTGACGGTGAAACTCATGGAGGAGCCGGGATAGGCGGTCATCACCTCGTCGACGATTGATCTGAGCAGGGATTCCTTTTCGGTCAGGCCCTGATTGACGAAATCGCGGATGATGAATTTGAGATGCGCCTTGCCCATCGAGCCGCTGATGTCGGTGGGATGGATGAAGCCCTGACGTCCGTCTGTGGTTTCGGGCGCCAGGTCCCCGGGCAGGCGGGCAACGATGCCGGCGGCGATCTTGATGGCGTTTTCCATGACACCCTTGGAGGTGCCCGGGTGCTGGGCGACGCCGAGGATCTCGATCTCGACGCCGTCGGCGGAGAAGGTCTGGTCGTCGATCTCGCCAATGGTGCTGCCATCAAGCGTATAGCCGAAGGCAGCGCCGAGTTTTGCGATGTCGACCTTGTCGGCGCCGCGGCCGATTTCCTCGTCGGTGGTGAAGAGGATCTTGATGGTGCCGTGCTTGATCTCCGGATTGGCGATCAACGTGGCGGCGGCGGTCATGATTTCGGCGATGCCGGCCTTGTCGTCGGCGCCGAGCAGGGTGGTGCCGTCGGTTGTGACAATGTCGTGGCCGATCTGGTTCTTGAGGGCCGGGTGCTCGCTGACCTTGATGACACGGCTGGTGTCGCCGGTCAGCCGGATGTCGCCGCCCTGGTAGTTTCTTACCAGCTTGGGTTTGACATTGGTGCCGGTGAAATCGGGCGCTGTATCCATGTGCGAGCAGAAGCAGATCACCGGTACATCTTTTTCGGTGTTTGCCGGCAGCGTTGCATAGATATTGCCGTGCTCGTCCATGTGGGCGTCGGTGAGCTCGAGCGTCAGCAGCTCATCGACAAGTACCCGGCCGAGATCCTTCTGTTTTTCAGTTGAAGGCTGGGCGCTGGATGCGGGATCGGACTGCGTGTCGATGACAACGTAGCGCAACAGGCGGTCGAGAACTGTGTCGGTCATGGGGAAAGAGAATCCAGTTTGAGGGTCTGGTCTAGCTATAATCGGCCATGCGATGTACGGAAACATGAAAACTGCAAGAAGGGCCGCGATTGAGGTGTCCGGCACCGGGATCGCTGAGGATGTTGCCATGTATGACTGGATAAAAGCGCTGCATGTGGTCTTTGTTCTGCTGTTTGCAGGCGGGCTGGTGGCATTGCTGGTCGCCAGCATCGCTCTTGGCAAACGGGATCCGGCGGCAGAGGATCAAAGCAGCAGATTGAGAGCCGCAGTGCGCAAATGGGATATGTGGGTTTCGCAGCCTGCGCTTGGCGGGGTCTGGGTATTCGGGTTGTGGGCGGCTTTCAGCGGCGGCTGGTTCACGCAGCCATGGCTGCAGATCAAGCTGGTGTTCGTGGTGGTGTTGTCCGGATTGCACGGCAACCTGGCCGGCAGGCTGAGGCGGCTCGATCTTTCCTCGGCAACGGCCAGAAGCGTTGTCCCGTCGCCGATTGTGATCGCAACCATCCTCATTTCCTTTGCTGTCATTGCCGTACTGGCTGTGGTCAAGCCATTTTGACGCCGCGGCCGAGCGCCGGCGTTGACACCCCCCGCACAATGCTCTAGAGACCCGGCCAGCGCGAGGGTTCATGCCCTCGCGTTTTCTTACGTGTCCCGTGGACGGTTTATCACAATGCGTGCGTGAACCGTTCTGTCAGGTCCCACACACAGGGGCCAGAGGAGGGCGCGTTTCCTTCAACCGGTCTGGCGACAGGCTGGTGAAACCTTTTGAAAGGAAATGCGATGAGCAAGCGCGAATCGTCCAAGTACAAACTCGATCGCCGTATGGGCGAAAACATCTGGGGCCGTCCGAAGTCCCCGGTCAACCGTCGCGAATATGGCCCAGGCCAGCACGGTCAGCGCCGCAAGAGCAAGCTTTCCGACTTCGGTGTGCAGCTGCGCGCCAAGCAGAAGCTCAAGGGCTATTACGGCGACATTTCGGAAAAGCAGTTCCGCAAGATCTACGACGAAGCCAACCGGATGAAGGGCGATACGCCTGAAAACCTGATCGGCCTGCTCGAGCAGCGTCTCGACGCCGTCGTCTACCGCGCCAAGTTCGTTGCCACGATCTTTGCCGCCCGTCAGTTCGTCAACCACGGCCACGTCACGGTCAACGGCAAGCGCGTCAACATCGGTTCGTACCGTTGCAAGCCGGGCGATGTTGTTGCGGTCAAGGAAAAGTCCAAGCAGCTGGCCTTCGTTATGGAAGCGACACAGCTGGCTGAGCGCGACGTTCCCGAATATGTTGAAGCCGATCACCATAAGATGGCTGCAACTTTCGTGCGCGTACCGACCCTGGCCGACGTTCCCTATGCCGTTGTCATGGAACCGAACCTGGTCGTCGAATTCTATTCACGCTGATCCTTCTTCGGATCGTGTCAGATCAAGGCCGTCCTTCGGGGCGGCCTTTTTGTATTCATATGGTTTTTGATCCAGGTCCGGAGATCGACAATGACTGATCTGCAACAGGTTCTTGACGAGATTGCCGCAGAAGCCTCATCTTCGGAGGATCACGGCGCGGTGGCGCAGTACATCCCGGAACTTGCCAAGGTCGATCCACGGCATTTCGGTATTACAGTTACCTTGCCGGACGGGCGCGTGTTTTCCGCCGGTGACGCCGGCACCGGTTTTTCCATCCAGAGCGTGTCGAAAGTCTTCACCCTGGCGCTGGCGCTGGGCAAGCTCGGCGATTCGGTGTGGAGCAGCGTCGGGCGCGAGCCCTCGGGCAACCCGTTCAACTCGATCGTGCAGCTGGAGCAGGAAAAAGGCCGGCCACGAAATCCGTTCATCAATGCCGGCGCAATTGCGGTTGTCGATCTGATCATGGCCGGGCATCAGCCCAGGGAAGCGATCGGCGAGATCATTCAGTTCATCCGCCATCTGGCCGATGATGATTCGATCCTGATTGACGAACATGTGGCGCGCTCGGAAACCGCCCACGGGGACCGCAACGCCTCGCTGGCACACTTCATGCGGTCCTTCGGCAATATCGACCATCCGGTTGACCATGTGCTGGGGGTCTATTTCCATCAATGCGCGCTGGTGATGAATTGCCGGCAATTGTCGCGTGCCGGACTGTTTCTGGCCAATCAGGGGCGTGATCCGGTCACCGGGGCGCAAGTTGTTTCCGAGCAGCGGGCGCGGCGTATCAACGCCATCATGCTGACCTGCGGCCATTATGACGGATCAGGCGAATTCGCGTTTCGCGTCGGTCTGCCCGGCAAGAGCGGCGTCGGCGGCGGAATTCTGGCGATTGCGCCGGGAAAGGCCTCGATTGCGGTCTGGTCGCCCGGTCTCGACAGGGTTGGAAATTCCAAACTCGGGACAGAGGCACTGGAACATTTGGCCAGGCGGATGGAATGGTCGGTGTTCGGGGCTTGACTGTGCACCGCAAAGCCATCATCCCCGAAGCCATGAGTGATGTAATCGACACAGTGGAAAGCGCGGAACCTGCAACGGGAGCAGGGCCCTCGCTCTATGCGGACGCGCCATCGAGCGTATCGTTCAACAAGCTGCGCAAGCGGCTGATCCGCAATGTCCGGCAGGCGATTGATGATTTTTCGATGATTCCCGCAACGGCTGCCGCGGACGGCAGGCGGCCGCGCTGGCTGGTGGCACTGTCGGGCGGCAAGGATTCCTACGGGCTACTGGCGCTGCTGATGGATCTTCAGTGGCGCGGCATGCTGCCGGTCGATCTGATTGCCTGCAATCTCGATCAGGGGCAGCCGAATTTCCCCAAGCACATCCTGCCGGAGTATCTTGCCGCGCATGATGTGCCGCACCGGATCGAGTATCGCGATACCTATTCGGTGGTGACGTCGAAAGTGCCTGAAGGTGCGACTTACTGCGCCCTGTGCTCGCGGCTTCGGCGCGGCAATCTCTATCGCGTTGCGCGGGAAGAGGGCTGCGAGGCTCTAGTGCTCGGCCATCACCGCGATGACATTCTCGAGACCTTCTTTCTCAACTTCTTTCATGGCGGCCGGCTGGAAGCGATGCCGCCGAAGCTGCTCAACGACGATGGCGACGTGATGGTGCTTCGCCCCATGGCCTATTGCGCCGAGGAAGATCTGGCGCGCTTTGCCGAAGCGCTGAACTTTCCGATCATTCCGTGCGATTTATGCGGGTCGCAGGACGGTCTGCAGCGCAATGCCATGAAGCTGATGATCGGTGATATCGAGCGGCGGATGCCAGGCCGCAAGGATTCGATGATCCGGGCGCTGTCCAATACACGGCCGTCACATCTGCTTGATAGGTCACTGTTTGATTTTGCATCGCTTACGGTAGAAACAGGGAAGACGGAGCCATGACTTCATTGAATTCGGCGGATATGGATTGGCTGGCAGCATTGCTTCTGGATGTCGGAACCGCCGAGATCATGCCGCGGTTTCGCAATCTCGGTGATGGCGATGTGCAGCAGAAGACATCGGCTGCGGATCTGGTGACCGAAGCCGATGTGAACGCCGAACGGGTGATCACCGATGCCTTGCTGGAGCGTTTTCCGGATGCAATCGTCATTGGCGAGGAAGCCGTGGCCGATGATCCGCGACTGCTCGATGGCTGGAGCCGAACCGACAGGTTGGCTTTTGTTATCGACCCGATCGACGGCACCTTCAACTTTGCTTCAGGTGTGGCAGCCTTCGGGGTGATGTTGTCGGTGGTCAAGGATGGCGAGACCATTGCCGGGATCATTCATGATCCGGTCGGCAAGGACTGGATCATGGCGCAGAAGGGCGGCGGAGCAATCCTGCGGCGGCTTGATGGCGGTGAGCGTGTTCTCAAGGTTGCCGAGCCGGTTGGCGCCGTCAACCGGATGATCGGGTCGGCCTCCTGGCAATATATGCCGGAGCCGGAGCGCAGCAGGGTTGCCCGCAATCAGGGGCTTTGCCTGGGCAGTGTGGCCTATCGATGCGCGGCGCAGGAATACCGTTTGCTGTGCGGCGGACATATCCACTTCGCGCTGTACAACAAGCTGATGCCCTGGGACCACCTGGCCGGCACGCTGATCGCCGAGGAAGCAGGCGGCCATGTCCGCCGCTTCGATGGCAGCCTGTACCGCCCGGAGCACCTTGACGGCGGCGTGCTGGCGGCGACCGACCCCGACAGCTGGAACCTGGTGCGCGAGGCGCTCTGGCGCCCCTGAGGGCGCCGGATCAGTTTGGCGACCCAATACCGAACAACCGGCCTTTTTCTGCAATCAACACCATCAACAGCGAGACTGCCGACACAATGGCGTAGCCGGCGGCAAGCGGAAAGACCGTGCCGTCGAAGGCCTGGCCGATCAACGCGCCGACAATGCCGCCGCCGACTGTCTGGGCAAAGCCTAATGTCGAGGATGCCGTGCCGGCAATGGCGCCAAGCGGTTCCATGGCGATGGAATTGAAGTTCGACCCGACAAAGCCGAACAGCGGCATCATCAGCATGGAAATGCCGAAGAACAGCCAGAAGGGAATTGGCCCGATGGCGGTCAATCCGGCGAGCAACAGCGAAAGGGCGAAATAGGCGATCAGCGCGCCGTGGGACAGGCGCCGCTGGCCGAACCTGCCGACAAGCCGCGAGTTGACGAATGACGATCCCGCCATGACGACAGCAACCGCTGCGAAGGCCACCGGGAAATAGGCGCCCAGCCCGTAGAGATCGACATAGATCGGCTGCGCGACATTGAGGAAGCCGAACAGGGAGCCGAAATAGAAGCTTGTTGCCAGCGTATAAAACAGTGCGATCCGGTTGGTCAGCACAATGGCAAAGGCCTCCCGAATGCTCTTCATGGTCAGTGGCCGCCGGTTTTCGCTGTCAAGCGTTTCGGGCAGGCGCAACATTGCCCAGAGCCCGACAACCAGCGACACCAGCGCCATGAAGATGAAGATCAGATGCCAGTTTCCGGCCAGGATGATGGTTTGACCAATCATCGGCGCAAATACCGGCACCACCATGAAGACCATCATGACCAGCGACATTGTGGCTGCCATGCCGCGGCCCGAATGCGTGTCTCGCACAACCGAGATCGCAATCACCCGCGTTGCTGCGGCGCCGATCCCCTGCAGGAAACGGGCGATCAGAAGAAACTCGAAGCTTGGCGCAAGAGCGCCGGCGATCGAGCATATCGCGTAGAGCGCGATACCGAAAAACAGCGGTGCGCGCCGGCCAAACCGGTCGGACACCGGGCCGAAGAACAGTTGCGCGCCGCCAAAGCCGATAATGTAGGACAGCAGGATATATTGCACGCGGTTGGCATCGGTGATGCCAAGATCGGCCTGAATGTTGGGAAAGGCCGGCAACATGATGTCGATTGCCAGGGCATTGAGTGCCATAAGGGAGGCGACGATGGCGATGAATTGCGCGCGACCGATACCTTTGACGCTCGCAGGGGGGCTCGCGACTGCTGCCGTGTTTACGTCCATTGGAATGAATTCCACCTTGTCGAAACAGGATGCTCTTGCGCATCTGTTTATTGCAATGCTGAATCCCAGGTTCGCCAGTCGGGCAATCATGCCGGATTTTTTCGGAAACATGAGACTCAGAAGGCGGGCCGTCGTGACCGGTGCCGGTAACGTACATAACTCCGGCCTGCCAATCGGGCAAGCCTGTGAATCTGAGTGGAAATGGTTGCGCAGACGGACAACCGAAAGCGCCCTTCAAGGTCTGCAAGATCGATGGCTGTTATGTGGCAAGGGCTGAAGCGGTGAAATGCCAGACGCTGCGGTGGGCGCTTTGGAATTTCCGCCAAAGGGACTAGTTTTGACCGTGATGACGGGAACAGGTGACTTCGTCGGTGCAGGGCCGTTGGGTGACGTGATATGGGGGACATGTGTGTGGCAGATCAAAAGCCGGTTCGACTTGTGCTGACTGGGCTCGGTATGGCGACCAAACCGCATTTGCAGGCCCTGAGAGACCCGGAATGTTGTGTCGACCTGGCGGGCCTCTACAACCGCAGCCGCGCCAAGGCCGAATCCCTGGCGCAGAGTGCCAATTGCAGGGTCTTTGACAGTCTCGAGGACATTGCCGGCGATCCCGATGTGGATGGCGTCATTGTCACCACGCCGCCCGATCAGCGCCTCGAGATCGTCGAGATGATGGCGAGGGCCGGCAAGCATATCCTGATGGAAAAGCCGGTTGAGCGAACATTGTCCGCTGCCGAAGATCTGGTCGAGATCTGCGAACGCAACAAGGTGCTGCTTGGCATCGTGCTGCAACACCGGTTTCGCGCCGGGGCGCAGCGGCTGCGCAGTCTGATCGATGGCGGTGAACTTGGAGACATCGCTCTGGTGCGGGTTGATATGCCCTGGTGGCGCGGCCAGGATTATTATGATCAGCCGGGGCGGGGCAGCTACGCGCGGGATGGCGGCGGTGTGCTCATCAGCCAGGCAATTCATGTGCTGGATCTGATGCTCAGCCTGACAGGGCCGGCTCAATCGGTGCAGGCCTTTTGTGCCACAACAAGGCTGCACGATATGGAAGCCGAAGACTTTGCCACGGCAGGCGTTCGCTTCGCCTCGGGTGCTGTGGGCTCGATCATGGCGACGACCGCGACATTTCCGGGCGGCACTGAGAGCATCGTGATCGACGGCACGTCCGGAACAGCGACGCTGCGGGGAGGGCGGCTGGATGTGGTCTGGCGCGACGGGCGCTCGGAACAGACGGACGAACCGGCCGGTACCGGCGGCGGCGCCGATCCGATGGCGTTCCCCTGTGACTGGCACCGCGCCCTGATTGCCGATTTCGCCATGGCAATCCGCGACAACCGGCAACCGCGGATCACCGGCCGGGAGGCGCTGATGGTGCATGCGCTGATCGACGCGATGACCACATCGGCCCGCGCGGGAGCGGTGGTTGAGGTTTCGCCGATGGCGCGAGACGCTTGAAAAGACATGTCTTTTTTAGGCTGAAAGCAATCGCATTCAATGCGATTGTGCGGCTTGACGGCCTCCTTCGCTTACCGGCCTTCATAGACCAGAGGGAAATCTGCAGGGTCTGTCTCGACGCCATCGCAGACAGTCTTCTCTCGAAATTCCAGAAGCTTGAATTCCACGGTTTCGCCTTCGGCCAAAACAAGCTGGAACTTGTCGAATGAACCGCAGTCGCCGCCGCTGTCGAGCGAATAGGAGGTGACGGTTGCCGTCGCCGGATCGATTGCCGCATTCATCAATCCGGCGTAATCAGAGATACCCAGGCCGGGCGGTGTGGGAAACAGCAGAACCGTTGCGTGATCCGGATGGTAGGTCCAGCTCACCGCAAAGGCGCTCGACCCCTGGCTGGCGTAGAGATTGCAGGGCACTTCCCACAGCGTCATCTCGTCCGAGATGGAATAGGCCGAGGAATAGCCGGCCGTGGTCTCGGGTTCGCATTCGGGCGCATCAGCCGCGATTGCGCGCAGCACCGGAGCGGGGACACTGTCGAGGCTGTCGAAGCCTACCGGTGCACCAAGGCTGAGCTGGTCGTCTGCGCCGCTCTCCCGGGGCTCCGTGTTGCTGGCGGCACCGGGACAGCCGTTCAGGCCCTTGACCCGGATGGCAAAGGGAAACTTGTCCTTGCGCAGAAAGGTCAGCCGTCCGTCGGCGATCTCGATGCCCTGATCGGTGCGGTTTTGTTCGAAAATCTCCATCATCACGGTCAGCTTGCTGTCCGAATCCCGATACAGCCGGAATGGTTCAAGCATGCCGGTATCGGCCGAGCCGATCTCGCGTTTTGATACCTCGATGACATCATCACCGATCTTGACCCAGGCCGGCAGGGCCTCGCCATCGGGAATCGGGGCAAAAAAGACATAGGCATAACGGTCTTCGCCGGGATTGCGGTTGTGCTGCCAGAGGCCGAGCCGGCAGCCCTCCCAGCCCTGGATCACATTCTCGCCAAACAGTTTGAGGTCAATGTCGTTGGCGTCATCAGCCAGCGCCGGAGAGCCAAGAGCCACCATGGCAAGAGTGATAAATCGAAGCAGCTGCCTGAGGGCCATGGGACGAATGCCTTCTATTGGTTTTGTTCTTCACGGGCGGCGCGAACCGGGTCTATGACCCGCCAGCCAAAGCTGAGAAATGGCTGTGCGGCTTCGGCCAGTTCAACGAGATCATCCAGCAGCGCTGTGCCCTTGAGCCGGTCGCTTGGAAAACGGCGGGAGAGGGTGAGGTGCTTCAGCCGCAGCAGATCAATGGTCTCGGGATCGGTGATGTCTTCAAAACCGCGCGGTGTGCGCTTGAAACTGTTTTCGCGGTCAAACACGAAGCCGAGATCGATGAGCGGCTGGAGCGTTGTGTCGAACTGCTCCCTGCGCGCGACAATGGCTTCGCGAAAAGCTCTGAGCTCGTCGGATTCCATTGAATAGAACCCGACAGCGAGAAAACAATCGTCCGGCGAGACGTGGAAATAGAGCAGTCCCTGGTCCTTCTTGGTGCCCGAACGGGTTACAACCGCGCTGACATGGGTGTTGTAGGGATGCTTTTCCTTGGCGAAGCGGACGTCGCGGTTGATCCAGAAGGTCGAGGTCTTGCGGGAGCAAGTGAGCGGGATGTTCATGTCCGCCAGACGCTGTGCCAGATCGTCAATCAGCCTTCCGCGCGGCTCATTGAGATGCTCCTCGAACATGTCCTTGTTGTCATGAAACCATTCGCGGTTCTGATGAAAGCCGAGCGCCTTGAGGAAGGGCAAAGCCTTTTCGCCAAAGCCCTGATAGGCGCCGGTGCTCATCGGGCGTTGCCTGCAGCCTCGGTGTAGCCCGGCAGCGCACCGTTGATGACATAGCGCAGGATGGCAACGACCTGATCCGGGGTCTTGGCGACCGCGAGGGCTGCGGCATCGACTTCCTTGAGCGCATGGGCGTGTTCGTCCTGGTGCAGGATGATCAGCGGCTTGCCCAGTGCGGCTGCGTATCCGGCATCGAATGCGGCGTTCCACTGCTTGTATTTCTCGCCGAAGCGGACGACGACGATGTCGGCCCTGTCGAGCAAGGTGCGGGTGCGGATGGCATTGATCTGCGCGCCCTTGTGATCGTGCCAGAATTTGTCGGGCTCGCTGCCCAAAATGGCAACGCCGACATCATCGGAGGCTTCGTGATGGGTGACAGGTGCGCTGAAACTGACCGGCAGGCCTGCCTGCTTTGCGCCGGCCTCGATCTGCTCGCGCCAGTCGGAGTGGATTTCGCCCGAGAGATAGATGGTCCAGGTCATGATCGCGTCTCCAGTCAAATTTCATTCTTCAAAACGGGAGATTGCCATGACTCCCGGCTATCTGAAACGAAAAGAGGCGGAAAATCCGCCTCTTGCCGTCATGTCAGATGAGTTTGCTCAGGCAGCTTTGACCGGCACGCCGGCGTCAGTCATGTGCTGCTGCAGCTCGCTCGACTGGAACATTTCGCGGATGATGTCGCAGCCGCCGACGAACTCGCCCTTCACATAGAGCTGGGGAATGGTCGGCCACTCCGAAAAATCCTTGATGCCCTGGCGGATTTCGGCATCCTCCAGCACATTCACGCCCTTGAAGGGCACGCCGAGATAGGTCAGCACCTGCACCACCGCGTTGGAAAAGCCGCATTGCGGAAAGACGGGCGTGCCTTTCATGAAAAGCACCACGTCCTGGCTGCCGAGTTCATTCTTGATGCGGTCGAAGACCGGGTTGTCGCTCATTGATTTTTACTCCTCTCCGCCAGCGGGCGGGTCAATCCTGCGGCGCGCTTGTCTGCAACGCCAATGCGTGAAGCTCGTTTCCCATGCCGCCTTTCAGGGCGTTATAGACCATCTGGTGCTGCTGCACGCGGGTCTTGCCCTTGAAGGCGGCGGAGACGACGTTGGCGGCATAGTGGTCGCCGTCGCCTGCCAGATCGCGGATGTCGACAATCGCATCCGGGAAGGCGTCCTTGATGAGATGTTCGATCTCATGCGCGGTCATGGCCATTCGGTCTGTCTCCAACTTTCGGTGTGCGGCGCGCTCACAGTTCGGCGCCTGCGGCCATATAGGCCGGCAGCCAGCCTTCATGGATGGTCTTGATCTGTGCCAATGATATGGGAGCGCCGCCGCCAAGTGTCAATTCGTCGCCGCCCGTCACGCCGATGCGGGCCGCGGGAATACCGGCTTTTTCAGCCCGTTCGAGGAAGGCGGCTGCGTCCGTTTCCGGCAGGGTCACCAGATAACGGGCCTGATCCTCACCAAATCCCCAGGCATGGAGGGGAAGCGCGGTAACGGGCGAAAGCGCCGCGCCGATGCCGCCCGCCAGCGCCATTTCGGCGGTGGCGACAAGGATGCCGCCGTCGGAAATATCGTGGACGGCGGTGAGGCGGCCCGCCCGGATTTCGGCGCGGACAAAATCGCCGTGACGGCGTTCGCACGCCAGATCGACGGGTGGCGGTGCGCTCGCATCGTCGGTCTTTCCGGCGATGTCGCGCAGATAGATCGACTGGCCGAGATGGCCTTCGGTTTCACCCAGAAGGATGATCGCCTCACCCTCCGCCTTGAAGGCGATGGTGGCCCGCAGCGCCACATCGGGCAGCAGCCCCACGCCGCCAATGGCGGGTGTCGGCAGGATGCCCTTGCCATTGGTTTCGTTGTAAAGAGAGACATTGCCCGAGACGACGGGGAAGTCGAGCGCGCGCGCCGCGTCGCCGATGCCCTCGATGCAGCCGACGAGCTGGCCCATGATTTCGGGCTTTTCGGGATTGCCGAAATTCAGATTATCGGTGATGGCGAGCGGCTCCGCGCCGACGGCGCTCAAATTCCGGTAGCATTCGGCAACCGCCTGCCTGCCGCCTTCCTGCGGGTCCGCGGCGCAATAGCGCGGCGTCACGTCGAGCGCGAAGGCGAGACCCTTCGGGCCCGCCCCGATGCGGATGACGGCGGCATCGCCACCGGGGCCGATGGCCGTGTTGCCTTGAATGAGATGGTCATATTGCTCCCAGACCCAGCGCCGCGAGCACATGTCGGGCAGGCCGAGCATGCGGACCAGCACCTCGCCGATATCGTTCGGCGCGGCCACATCGGCGGGGGCGAGCGGGGCGGGCTTTTTCGCGGCGGTCCACGGGCGGTCATATTCCGGCGCCTGATCGCCCAGATCCTTGATCGGCAGATCGGCCATCACCTGGCCGTGGCGGCGCACACGGAAGCGCAGATCGTCGGTCGTCCTGCCGACAACGGCGAAGTCGAGACCCCATTTCACGAAGATCGCCTCGGCGTCCTTTTCGCGCGCCGGGTCGAGCACCATGAGCATCCGCTCCTGGCTTTCCGACAGCATCATCTCGTAGGCGCTCATGCCGTCCTCGCGGCAGGGCACCATGTCGAGATCGAGTTCGACGCCGAGATTGCCCTTCGCGCCCATCTCAACGGCCGAGCAGGTGAGGCCGGCCGCGCCCATGTCCTGAATGGCGATGACGGCGCCGGTTGCCATCAGTTCGAGGCAGGCTTCCAGCAGCAGCTTTTCGGCGAACGGATCGCCGATCTGCACGGTGGGGCGTTTTTCTTCCGTGTCCTCGTCGAATTCGGCCGACGCCATGGTCGCGCCGTGAATGCCGTCGCGGCCCGTTTTGGAGCCGAGATAAACAAGCGGCAGGCCGACGCCTTTTGCTTCCGAATAGAAAATCTTGTCGGTGTCCGCGAGTCCGGCCGCGAAGGCGTTCACAAGGCAATTGCCGTTATAGCTGGCGTCGAAATTCACTTCGCCGCCGATGGTCGGTACACCGAAGGAATTGCCGTAGCCGCCAATGCCCGCCACGACGCCGGACACGATGTGGCGCGTGCGCGGATGATCGGGCGCGCCGAAACGCAGCGCGTTCAGGGCGGCGATGGGGCGCGCGCCCATCGTGAAGACGTCGCGCAGGATTCCGCCGACGCCCGTTGCCGCGCCCTCATGCGGTTCGATATAGGAGGGGTGATTGTGGCTTTCCATCTTGAAGATGACCGCCTGGCCGTCGCCGATATCGACAACGCCGGCATTTTCGCCCGGCCCGCAAATGACGCGCGGGCCCGTCGTCGGCAGCGTGCGAAGCCATTTTTTCGAGGATTTGTAGGAGCAGTGCTCATTCCACATGGCCGAGAAAATGCCAAGCTCGGTCAGCGTCGGCTCACGCCCGATGAGATCGAGAATGCGCTGGTATTCGTCGGGCTTCAGGCCGTGTTCGGCGACCAGCGCCGGTGTGATCGGAACGTCGTTCGGTATCACGCCACCGCCTCCAGCACGCTTTCGAAAAGAGCCCGGCCGTCGGTTGCGCCGTTCAGCGGTTCGATCATGTTTTCAGGATGCGGCATCATGCCGAAGACATTGCCGCGGGCGTTCAAAATGCCGGCGATGTCGTTCAGCGACCCGTTGGGATTTGTGCCGTCCGCGTAGCGCAGGGCCACGCGGCCTTCGCCTTCGAGGCGGTTCAGCGTTTCCGGGTCGGTGAAATAGTTCCCGTCGCCATGCGCGACAGGGCAGGGCCAGACCTCGCCTTGTGCATATTTGCGTGTGAAGTCGGTATCGGCGTTCGCGACCTCGAGCTTTACGTTCCTGCAGACGAATTTGAGTCCGGCATTACGCATCAGCACGCCGGGCAGAAGTCCCGCCTCGCACAGAATCTGGAAGCCGTTGCAGATGCCGAGCACGCGCACGCCCTCGTTCGCGGCCTTTACGATGGCGGGCATGATGTGCCCGCGCGCCGCGATGGCGCCGGTGCGGAGATAATCGCCATAGGAAAAACCACCGCACAGCACCACGAGATCGAGATCGGGCAGCTCGCGATCGGCATGCCAGACCGGCACAGGCTTGGTGCCCGTGATGGTCTCGAGTGCGCGCAGCATGTCGCGTTCGCGATTGGAACCGGGAAAGATGACGACGCCAGACTTCATGCTCACATCTCGTCCAACTCGACCGTGTAATTTTCAATGACCGTGTTGGCGAGGAGCTTTTTGCTCATCTCTTCCAGCGTGGCGCGCGCCCTCGCCGGGTCGGTCTCATCCAGTTCGATTTCGAAAAGCTTGCCCTGCCGGACGCTTTCGACACCGGAAAAACCGAGCGAGCCAAGCGCGCCCTCGATGGCTTTTCCCTGCGGGTCGAGAACGCCGTTCTTCAGCGTGACCTTGATACGCGCCTTCATGAACTCCTGCCGTATTCTTCAAATGACCTCCCCCCTTGAGGGGGAGGTCGATCCGCGGAGCGGATCGGGTGGGGGGTCTTCTTTAGAAGACTCTCTCGGATTTCCTTATGCCCCCTCCCAACCCTTCCCCTTAAGGGGCCCCCTCAAGGAGGAAGGGCAGAAGAGGCGTGACTTATTTCACCAGCGTCGGGCCGCGCCGCTTGGGTTCGGTTTCCACCAATACGCCGAGGCGGCGCGCGACTTCCTGATAGGCTTCGACCAGCCCGCCCATGTCGCGGCGGAAGCGGTCCTTGTCGAGTTTGTCGTTGGTCCGGATGTCCCAGAGGCGGCAGCAATCGGGGCTGATCTCGTCGGCGAGGACGACGCGCACCATGTCGCCTTCGTAGAGGCGGCCGAACTCGACCTTGAAATCGACGAGGCGGATGCCGATGCCGAGGAAAAGGCCGGTCAGGAAATCATTGATGCGGAGCGCGAGCGCCATCATGTCGTCGATTTCCTGCGGCGTCGCCCAGCCGAATGCCGTGAGGTGCTCTTCGGATACCATCGGGTCGTGTAATTCGTCGCTCTTGTAATAGAATTCGATGATCGAGCGGGGCAGCACTGTGCCCTCCTCGATGCCGAGGCGCTTGGAGAGCGAGCCGGCGGCAACG
>CAXBIE010000014.1:0-65889 GCA_963975635.1 uncultured Hoeflea sp.
TGGTACCCTCGGACAATCTGCTGCAGATGTTCTTCGGCTGGGAAGGCGTTGGCGTGGCTTCCTATCTGCTGATCGGTTTCTGGTACAAGAAGCCCTCGGCCAATGCCGCTGCGATGAAGGCCTTCATCGTCAACCGCGTCGGTGACTTCGGCTTTCTGCTTGGTATCTTCGGTCTGTTCGTGCTGTTCGGCTCCGCCTCGTTCGACGCCATCTTTGCCGGTGTGGCCGACTACCTTCCAGCGGAAGGCGCGGAGACCGGCGAGACCGTGATCACGCTGTTCGGCATGCATCTCGACAAGGCACATGCGCTCACAGGTGTGTGTCTGCTGCTGTTCATGGGCGCGATGGGCAAGTCGGCCCAGTTCCTGCTGCACACCTGGCTGCCCGACGCGATGGAAGGCCCGACGCCCGTGTCGGCGCTGATCCACGCTGCGACCATGGTGACCGCGGGTGTGTTCCTGGTCGCCCGCATGTCGCCGGTGTTTGAACATGCGCCGGACGCGCTGACCGTGGTGACCTGGATTGGTGCCATCACGGCGTTCTTTGCAGCGACCGTCGGTCTGGTGCAGAACGACATCAAGCGGGTGATCGCCTATTCGACCTGTTCGCAGCTTGGCTACATGTTTGTGGCTCTGGGCATCGGGGCCTATGGCGGTGCGATCTTCCACCTGTTCACACATGCCTTCTTCAAGGCGCTCTTGTTCCTTGGCGCCGGATCGGTGATCCATGCCGTCTCCGACGAGCAGGACATGCGCCGCATGGGTGGTCTGCGCAAGAAGATCCCGATGACCTACTGGATGATGATCATCGGCACCATCGCGCTGACCGGTGTCGGCATCCCCGGCACGCTGATCGGCACCGCAGGCTTCTTCTCCAAGGACATCATCATCGAATCGGCTTACGTGGCGCATAATTCCGCCGCAGGGGTTGCTTTCGGACT
The DNA here is from genome assembly GCA_963975635.1 of uncultured Hoeflea sp. Lineage (GTDB taxonomy): Bacteria > Pseudomonadota > Alphaproteobacteria > Rhizobiales > Rhizobiaceae > Hoeflea. The sequence continues at coordinate 941 of CAXBIE010000014.1, forward strand.
TCTGGTGATCGCGGCGCTGTTTACGAGCTTCTATTCCTGGCGGCTGATCTTCATGACGTTCCATGGCAAGCCCCGCGCTTCGTCGGACGTAATGCATCATGCGCATGAGTCACCCATGGTGATGCTGGTGCCGCTGTTCATTCTCGCTGCCGGCGCGCTGTTTGCCGGTGTTGTGTTCAAGGAGTTCTTCTTCGGGCATGAATATGCCGAATTCTGGAAGGGCGCGCTGTTCACCGGGGCAGAAAACGAAATCCTCGAGGAATTCCATCACGTTCCGCTGTGGGTCAAGCTGAGCCCGTTCGTGGCGATGCTGCTCGGACTGGTGACGGCCTGGTTCTTCTACATCCGCTCGCCTGAAACCCCCAAGCGGCTGGCCGAGGATCACCAGATGCTCTACCGGTTCCTGCTCAACAAATGGTATTTTGACGAGTTGTACGATTTCATCTTTGTCCGCCCTGCAAAATGGCTCGGCAGCTTCCTGTGGAAACAGGGCGATGTCCGCGTCATTGACGGCTACGGCCCGAACGGCATCGCCGCACGGGTGCAGGACGTCACCGGCCGGATTACCCGGCTACAGACCGGATTTCTTTACCACTACGCCTTCGTGATGCTGATCGGAATTGCAGCGCTTGTCACATGGATGATGCTCGGGAGTGCATTCTGATGACCGATTGGCCTCTTTTGTCAGTTGTCACCTTCATACCGCTGATCTGCGTGTTGTTTCTGCTGCCGATCAAGGATGATACCGAGATCGGGCGGCGCAATATCCGCCAGGTGGCGCTGCTGGGAACCACCGCGACCTTCGTGATGTCGCTGTTGATCTGGGCAAGCTTCGATGTCAGCGATCCCGGTTTCCAGATGGTGGAAGCCATCGATCTTCCCGGTTCGATGTTCTCCTATGCGATGGGCGTTGACGGCATTTCGATGCTGTTCGTCATTCTGACAACCTTCCTGATGCCGCTGTGCATTCTGGCAAGCTGGAATTCGATCGAGACCCGCGTGCGGGAATACATGATCGCCTTCCTGGTGCTCGAGACGATGATGATCGGCGTGTTCTGCGCGCTCGACATCGTGCTGTTCTATGTCTTCTTCGAGGCCGGCCTGATTCCGATGTTCATCATCATCGGCGTGTGGGGCGGCAAGCGCCGCGTCTATGCCAGCTTCAAGTTCTTCCTTTACACGCTCGCCGGTTCGGTGCTGATGCTGCTGGCCATTATGGCGATGTACTGGGATGCGGGAACCACCGACATAAGGGCACTGCTTGCGCATAACTTCCCCGCATCGATGCAGACCTGGCTGTGGCTGGCGTTCTTTGCCTCCTTCGCGGTGAAGATGCCGATGTGGCCGGTTCACACTTGGTTGCCCGACGCCCACGTTGAGGCGCCGACCGCAGGCTCGGTGATTCTGGCCGGCATTCTGCTGAAGCTCGGTGGCTACGGCTTCCTGCGTTTCTCGCTGCCGATGTTCCCGCTGGCGTCAGCCGATTTTGCCCCGTTCATTTTCGTGCTGTCAGTTGTTGCTATTGTCTACACCTCGCTGGTGGCGCTGGTGCAGGAAGACATCAAGAAGCTGATCGCCTATTCGTCGGTGGCGCATATGGGTTTTGTGACCATGGGCATCTTTGCTGCCAACCAGCAGGGTGTGCAGGGCGCGATCTTCCAGATGCTCAGCCACGGTCTGGTGTCGGGCGCCTTGTTCCTGTGCGTGGGCGTTGTCTATGACCGTCTGCATACGCGAGAGATCGCGGCCTATGGCGGACTGGTCAACAACATGCCGAAATATGCCGTGGCGTTCATGATCTTCACCATGGCCAATGTCGGTCTTCCCGGCACATCCGGCTTTGTCGGTGAATTCCTGACGCTGATGGGTGTGTTCCAGGTCAATACCTGGGTTGCGCTGTTTGCCACCACCGGCGTGATCCTGTCGGCGGGCTATGCGCTGTGGCTCTATCGCCGCGTCGTCTTCGGCGCGCTGGAGAAAGAAAGCCTCAAGGCAATGCTAGACCTGTCGGGCCGCGAGAAGGCGATCCTGTATCCGCTGATTGCGCTGACAATCCTCTTTGGTGTCTATCCGGCGCCGATCTTTGATGTGACGGCAGCTTCGGTTGACGCACTGATCAACAACTACACGGCTTCGCTGCAGGCAGCGCGCGATCTCGCGCTGTCGGTTAACTGAGCTACGGAGACTGCGGGACCATGACGCCAGAAATTCTCTCTACCAGCCTACAGCTTTCCGTGCCTGAGCTCATGCTGGCCGTGGGCGCGATGGCGCTCCTGATGGTCGGCGTGTTCTCCGGCGAGAAGTCGGTGACACTGGTCAACGGATTGGCGGTTGCGCTGCTGATCATGGCTGGTCTGGTGCTGGTGCTGGTGACAGGCAATGGCGAGGCCTATAACGGCGCATTCCTGTCCGATCCCTTTGCCCGGTTCATGAAGGTGCTGGCGCTGATCGGGGCGATTACCGCCATGGTGATGACAGTCGGTCATGCCAAGGCTGAGCGGATCGACAAGTTCGAACTTCCTGTGCTGTTCGTTCTGGCAACGCTCGGCATGATGCTGATGATCTCGGCCAACGACATGATCGCGCTCTATATGGGCCTCGAGCTGCAGTCGCTGGCGTTGTATGTGGTCGCGGCCATCAACCGTGATAGCCAGCGTTCCACCGAAGCAGGCCTTAAATATTTCGTGCTGGGCGCCTTGTCATCGGGCATGCTGCTTTACGGTGCATCGCTGGTCTATGGTTATACCGGCCACACCGGCTTTGATGAAATTGCCACAGCCATTGCCGGCAGCGAGCGCTCGCTCGGCCTGATCTTCGGACTGGTGTTCCTGCTTGCCGGTGTTGCATTCAAGATTTCGGCGGTTCCGTTCCACATGTGGACGCCGGACGTCTATGAAGGCGCGCCGACCCCGGTTACCGCGTTTTTTGCCGCAGCCCCCAAGGTTGCCGCCATGGCGCTGTTTGTCCGCATTGTCATTGTCGCCTTCGAGCCGGTGACGCTCGACTGGCAGCAGATCGTGGTGTTCATTTCGATCGGCTCCATGGTGCTTGGCGCTTTTGCGGCGATTGGCCAGAAGAACATCAAGCGGCTGATGGCCTATTCCTCGATTGCCCATATGGGATTTGCCTTGGTCGGTCTTGCGGCCGGGAGTCAGGCCGGTGTGCGTGGCGTCATCCTCTACATGCTGATCTACATGGTCATGACGCTGGGCACATTCGCCTGCATTCTCGCCATGCGGCGCAAGGAAGACGGCAATGTCGAACAGATCGACGATCTCGCAGGCCTGTCCTCGACCAATCCGTTCATGGCCTTGATGCTGACCATCCTGATGTTCTCGCTGGCCGGCATTCCGCCGCTGGCAGGCTTCTTCGGAAAGTATTTCGTCTTCGTCGCGGCGATCGAAGCCAAGCTTTACGGCCTTGCCATCATCGGCGTGCTGGCTTCGGTGGTGGGTGCCTATTACTACTTGCGGATCGTCAAGATCATGTGGTTTGACGAGCCCAACGGTTCGTTTGCCCCGGTGGCTGGCGAGTTGAAGCTGGTGTTCGGGATTTCCGGCCTGTTCGTGCTGTTTTATGTGCTGGTCTCCAATCCGCTGGGCCTTGCTGCAGATGTTGCCGCGAAGACGTTCTTCTAGATGCTGCGACGGGCTGCATGAGAAGACCGGAATTCCGGCATATCGAGCTGGGGGATGTGTCCTCCACCAATGCGGAATGCATGGAGCGGGCGCGGGCAGGTGATGCGGGCGGTTTGTGGATCACCGCGACACGCCAGACCGGAGGGCGCGGCCGCAGGGGCCGAACCTGGGTGTCCGAGCCGGGCAACCTCTACTCCTCGTTGCTGCTGATTGATCCAGGCCCGCAGCAGGCGCTTGCCAGCCTTCCCCTGGCGGTTACCGTTGCTGTGTACGAGGCCCTGGCCTCGGTGTTGCCCGTTGAGGCGCGTGGCGCGCTCAAGATCAAATGGCCCAATGATCTGCTGATCGATGGTCACAAGACCTCCGGTATCCTGATCGAGGCTGAGCAGCTTGCTGACGGCCGCAGGGCGGTTGTCATTGGATGTGGCATCAACGTGGCCCACCGGCCCGATACCGGGCTTTATCCGTCCACATGCCTGGCAGACCAGGGCAGCGCGACAACACCGCAGGATCTGTTTGCGCGGCTTGTTGTCTCGATGGACGAAGTGCTCAATGACTGGGATCAGGGGCGCGGTCTTGCGCGTATCCGCAGTGCCTGGATCGAGCGTGCAGAGGGTATCGGAAAACCGGTGACAGTGAATTTGCCAGACCGCCAAATCCATGGTCTGTTTGATGGAATAGACGATGAAGGCAGGCTGATGCTTGCAATGCCGGATGGCGGGACACAGATGATCGCATCGGGCGATGTGTTTTTTGCCTGAAAACGCATGATTTTCACCTTGATCCGCGCGCGGCTCCAGATGAAAACCATGCATTACCTTAAAGTCCTGCTGGGCCTTGAAGCGTTGAATCTGACGCGTGGCGCTGCAGTGAAATGATCAGACAGGATGATTGATGTCAAAAGACCAGGATCTCGTATTCGTACCACTGGGCGGTGTCGGCGAAATCGGCATGAACCTCGCGCTTTACGGTTACGGGTCGCCGAAGCAGCGCGAATGGATCATGGTCGATTGCGGCGTGACGTTTCCGGGGCCTGAACTTCCCGGCGTCGATCTGATCCTGCCGGACATTGATTTCGTCAAGAGCCTGGGCAAGCAGCTCAAGGCGATCATCATCACCCATGCGCATGAAGACCATTACGGCGGCCTGGCGCAGATCTGGCCGCGGTTGAACGTGCCGGTCTATGCCTCCGCCTTCACGGCCGGAATGCTGGAAGCCAAGCGCGCCTATGAGCGGACCCGCGCCGAAGTGCCGATCACATTGTTCAAGGCGGGCGAGCGCTTTACCGTCGGTCCGTTCGAAGTCGAGCCGGTGGCCGTCAATCATTCCATTCCCGAGCCATTTTCGCTGGCGATCCGGACACCGCTTGGCAACCTCATTCACACAGGTGACTGGAAGATCGACGCGACACCATCGCTCGGGCCGCTGACGGACGAACACCGGTTCCGGCAATTGGGCGAGGAGGGGGTCCTCGCGATGATGTGCGATTCCACCAACGCCATGCGCGAAGGGGTTTCGCCATCCGAGCGGGAAGTCAGCGAGGGTTTGCGTCAAGTCATCGAGAAGGCCGAGGGACGGGTGGCGATCACCACCTTCTCCTCCAATGTCGGCCGCATCCGTTCTATCGCAGAGGCTGCGCGCGACGCGGGCCGCGAAGTGCTGCTGCTTGGCAGTTCCATCAAGCGGGTGGTCAATGTCGCCACCGATTTGGGCATGATGGACGGCATTCCGGAATTTCTGGCCGAAGACGAATATGGCTATATTCCGCGCGACAAGGTGGTTGTCATTCTGACCGGCAGCCAGGGTGAGCCGCGGGCGGCCCTGGCCAAGCTGTCGCGCGATGAAATGCGCAATGTTGCGCTGACATCCGGTGACACCGTGGTGTTTTCGTCGCGCGCCATCCCGGGCAATGAAAAGGGCATCATCGATATCAAGAACGGCCTGATCGAGCAGGGCATCAAGATCGTCACCGACAGCGAAGCGCTGGTGCATGTCTCGGGTCACCCGCGGCGCTCGGAACTGGTCCAGATGTATGAGTGGGTCAAGCCGAAGGTTCTGGTGCCGGTGCATGGCGAAGCCGCGCACCTGACCGCCCAGGCAGCGCTTGCCCAGGCCTCAGGAATCGCGATCACGCCGCGCGTTCGGAACGGCGACATTCTGCGTCTAGCGCCCGGAACGCCTGAAGTCATCGGCGAAGCCCATCACGGCCGTATCTTCAAGGATGGCCAGCTGATTGGTGATTACGACGAGATGGGCATCTCCGAACGCCGCAAATTGTCTTTCGCCGGCCATGTGGCGGTCAATGTCGTGCTGGATCACCGTCTGGAATTTCAGCGTGATCCGGTCGTCTCGGCAATCGGTCTGCCGGCGTTTGATGCCGATGGCGACGATATGGAGGACATTCTCTATGATTCCGTGCTTGGCGCGGTCGAGAGCATTCCTCGCGGACGCCGCAAGGATGTCGATGGCGTGCGCGAGGCAATTCGCCGCTCTGTTCGCGCCGCTGCAAACGAGGTATGGGGCAAGAAGCCTGTGGTGACGGTGTTCGTCAGCAAGGTGTGAGGAAACGATCATGTTGGGACGGCTGAACCATGTCGCAATCGCGGTGCCTGATCTTGCCGCGGCAAGCGCGCAGTACCGCACCATGCTGGGCGCAGAGGTCACCGAACCCCAGGTTCTGCCGGAGCACGGGGTGACGGTCGTGTTCATCAACCTGCCCAACACCAAGATCGAACTGCTGGAGCCGTTGAGCGAGGCGTCGCCGATTGCCGCGTTTCTTGCCAAGAACCCGTCGGGCGGCATGCATCATGTCTGCTACGAGGTCGAGGATATTCTGGCGGCCCGTGACCGGCTCAAGGCAGAAGGTGCGCGGGTGCTCGGTGACGGAGAGCCGAAGCTCGGGGCGCACAACAAGCCGGTGCTGTTCTTGCATCCCAAGGACTTCAACGGCACCTTGATCGAACTCGAACAGGTCTAGGAGGCAACGATGGGATTTGGAACCGGGTTCGCGATTTACTTCATCATCTGGTGGGTGGTGCTGTTCACCGTGCTGCCGTTCTCGGCGCGCAGTCAGGCGGATGAGGGGGACGTGACATTGGGCACAGCGCACAGCGCACCGGCTCATTTCCGCTTCTCCCCGATCTTCTGGCGGACCACACTCATTTCGGCTGTCGTGTTCGGGGCCTATCTTGCTGTGACCGTGTTGGGCGGGTACTCGCTTGATGACCTGATTGTGTTGTCGCCTGATTTCAAGCCGGCGGCGAACTGAGCTGCGGTTTCCCGCCGGGTGCCTGTGATCTTGCACTGCTGCTTTACCGTCAGGCTGCTATTTAACGATACTTCGTGGAACTTTGCCGCTTTCGCCTCGTTGGCAAGTGACAATCAAATGATCCACGGAGGTTTTCATGTCCCGCAACCTGAACAGAACCGAACCATTGTCTGAAGCCGACATTGCCCAGGACAAGATGGGCGACAACTCGCTTCAGGGCAATGACCAGAGCAATGTGCGGAACCAGCGCCATGCCGTGCCCGGCGTCAGGCAGAAGCCGGATGACGGCGTGGTCGAAAGTCTCGAAAAGATGGACAAGGATGTCCGTGCGGAACGCGAACTCGGCAAGGGCGCGCGCAAGCCGGACTAATGCATGTCGCGTTCAAATGGATTCATTTGGACGATAACGCACATGCATTATCTCGAAGTGTTACAGCGCCGCGCATCCCATTGGATGCGCGGCGCTGTAGGGACTTGTTCGCCGAACCATGCTCCAGACAATTTTCCAGCTTACAGGCGGTCCGTTCACCAACGATGGTGGCGCGGGCCGTTTTGCATTGATCAGTGCTGCAGTAAAAGCGAAATCTGCCCAAAAAAAAACAAGGCATGAAGCCTTGTTATTCAGGTGTCGCGTGATCTGTTTCCCGGTTGCCCGGGGGCTGCGAACAAAGCGCGCCTGAGATCCTATCCTCCCAAGACTTTGACCGCGAATTGGGCAACTCCCGCTGGGACTTGCCTCTTTAGTGGGCTTTATTTAGCTCATAGAGAACGGCTTGTCACGCGTTTTGTGACGGTCGTGTTTACTACGAAAGAATTAGTACGGCAGTGTACTGGCGAGACCTGTAAGTCGCCGTTGTACGGGTTTTCTTTGTATGGCGAAGCGGATAAGAACGCATGAGTCCTGACCCGCGTCGGGGCAACCCTTTTTTTGCCTGAATCAGCCTTCACAGCTGAAGCCAAACCGGATCATCTCATGCGTCTGTCCAAATACTTCCTGCCCATCCTCAAGGAAAATCCCAAGGATGCGGAAATCGTCTCCCACCGCCTGATGGCGCGTGCAGGCATGATCAAGCAGCAGTCCGCCGGGATCTATTCCTGGCTGCCGCTTGGCAAGCGCGTTCTCGACAAGGTTTGCAACATTGTCCGCGAGGAGCAGAACCGGGCCGGCGCCATCGAAATCCTGATGCCTACGGTGCAGCCCGCGGATCTTTGGATCGAAAGCGGCCGCTACAATGATTACGGCGGCGAGATGCTGCGCATCAGGGACCGGCAGGACCGGGCCATGCTGTACGGGCCGACCAACGAGGAAATGGTCACCGACATTTTCCGCTCCTACGTCAAATCCTACAAGGATCTGCCGCTTAATCTCTATCACATCCAGTGGAAATTCCGTGATGAGCGCCGCCCCCGTTTCGGCGTCATGCGCGGCCGCGAATTCCTGATGAAGGATGCCTATTCCTTCGATCTTGACTACGAAGCCTCGAAAGCCGCCTACAACCGGATGTTCGTATCCTACCTCAGGACCTTCGAACGCTGCGGGCTGAAATCGATCCCGATGCGCGCCGACACCGGGCCGATCGGCGGCGAACTCAGCCATGAGTTCATCGTGCTGGCCGAGACCGGCGAATCCCAGGTGTTCTGCCATCGCGATTTCGAAAGCTTCGCGGTGCCGTCCGCCGACACGAATTATGACGATGACGCCGCCGTGGCGGCCATTGTCGACAAGTGGACGACGCCGTTCGCCGCCACCGACGAAATCATGGAAAAGGAAGACTGGGCGCGCCAGGCCTGGGACGGACTTGCCGAAGAATCCCGTGTCTCCGCCCGCGGTATCGAGGTCGGCCACATCTTCTATTTCGGCACCAAATATTCCGAACCGATGAACGCCGTCGTTCAAGGCTCCGATGGCAAGCAGCACTATGTCTCGATGGGCTCCTACGGCATTGGCCCGTCGCGCCTGCTTGGTGCCATTATCGAGGCCTCGCATGACGAGAACGGCATCATCTGGCCACAGGGCGTGGCGCCGTTTGATGTCGGTTTGATCAATATGAAGCCTGGTGACGCGGCCTGCGACGCGGCCTGCGAGCAGATCGAGACGGCGCTCGAGAATGCCGGTCTCGAGGTGCTGTATGATGACACCGACGAGCGCGCCGGTGGAAAATTCGCAAAGGCCGACCTGATCGGCCTGCCTCTGCAGGTGATCGCCGGACCACGCTCGGTGGCCGAGGGCAATGTCGAGATCAAGGTACGGGCCACCGGCGAGCGCGAAACCATGTCGATTGAAGCTGCCATCAACCGCCTCGCACAAGCCCGCTAGGCCAAGGGTAGGCCAAAGGATGTACCTATGACCGATCCGGACAGCACCGCCATCTCCGCCGCGCCCACTGCAAAGCCGTTCTCGGCATTTGAGCGGATGGTGGCCTGGCGCTATCTGCGTTCGCGCAGGAAAGAGGCCTTCATTTCGGTGATTGCCGGCTTCTCCTTCGTCGGCATCATGCTTGGCGTTGCCACCCTGATCATCGTGATGTCGGTGATGAACGGATTTCGCGGTGAACTGATCACCCGGATCCTGGGAATCAACGGCCACATGGTGGTTCAGCCGATCGATCGTCCGCTTGATGACTATGCGGCTCTAGCCGATCGCTTCAAGCTGGTGGATGGCGTCGTCAATGCAATCCCGCTGGTTGAGGGCCAGACGCTGGCGTCCGGTGTCGGCGGTGCGGGAACCGGTGCGCTGGTGCGCGGCATCCGGGCCGAAGACTTCCAGTCGATGAAGATCGTGTCGGAGAATATCCGCTCCGGTGATCTGGTCGGGTTTGCGGCCGGTGAGGGGGTGGCGATCGGTTCGCGCATGGCGCAGTCTCTGGGGCTTGCCGCCGGTGACATGATCACCCTGGTGGCGCCTGAGGGCGATGTGACCCCCTTTGGTGTGACACCGCGGGTCAAGGCCTACCCGGTGTCCGCGATTTTTGAAATCGGCATGTCAGAATATGATTCCTCGATCATCTACATGCCGCTTGAAGAGGCGCAGCTCTATTTCAACGCCGAGGGTGTGGTTCAGTCGATCGAGCTCTTTGTGGCAAAGCCGGATGACATCGATATCCTGCGGCCGCTGGTTGAAGCTGCAGCCGAACGGCAGATCTTCATCACCGACTGGCGGCAACGCAACCAGACGTTTTTCTCCGCCCTGCAGGTTGAACGCAATGTGATGTTCATGATCCTGACGCTGATCATTCTGGTGGCCGCGCTGAACATCGTCTCCGGCCTGATCATGCTGGTCAAGGACAAGGGCAGGGACATCGCGATCCTGCGCACCATGGGTGCGACCTCCGGATCGGTGATGCGGATCTTCTTCATGACCGGGGCCGCCATCGGTGTCACAGGCACGATTGCCGGCTTCTTGCTGGGCGTGCTTGTCTGCCTCAATGTCGAGAGCATCCGCCAGTTCTTCTCCTGGCTGTCGGGCACCACATTGTTCAATCCGGAACTCTATTTCCTGAGCCAGCTGCCGGCCGACATGGATACGGGTGAAACCATTGTTGTTCTGGTCGTGGCGCTGGGATTGTCCTTCATCGCGACCCTGATTCCCTCCTGGCGGGCCTCGAAACTCGATCCTGTTCAGGCGCTGCGTTATGAGTGATCCCATGGCCATCAATCCTCATCCTGTTCTGCAGCTGGTCAATGTCAGCCGTCACTTTGTTCAGGGTGAGAACCAGATCTCGATCCTCGATGAGGCGAATTTCAGCTTGAAGGCCGGGGAGACCGTTGCGCTGGTGGCGCCATCAGGCAGCGGCAAATCTACGCTTCTGCATCTTGCGGGTCTGCTCGAGCATCCCGACGAAGGCGACGTGTTTGTCGATGGCGAGGCCTGTGGAAACCTGCCCGACGACCGCCGCACCGCGATCCGCCGCTCGGAAATCGGCTTTGTCTACCAGTTCCACCATCTGCTGCCGGAGTTTTCGGCGCTTGAAAACATCATGATGCCGCAGCTCATTTCGGGCCTGTCGAAACCCGAAGCCAGGGAGCGCGCCGAACAGTTGCTCGATTACATGCGGATCGGACACCGGGCCGAGCACCGGCCTTCCGAACTCTCCGGCGGCGAGCAGCAGCGCGTGGCGATTGCCCGCGCGGTCGCCAATGCGCCGCTGGTGCTGCTGGCGGATGAGCCGACCGGCAATCTCGATCCGGAAACGGCCGGTTATGTGTTCGAGGCGCTCGATGCGCTGGTGCGCCAGTCCGGCCTGTCGGCCGTGATCGCCACCCACAACCACGATCTCGCCAGCCTGATGAACCGCCGGGTCACACTTGCTGAAGGCAAGGTCGTCGAGTTTTAGTGAGGTTGGGCCAGGTGATTTGACATCTCCGGACTTGGATTCTGTCCCGGTACTTTGGGGCCTTTGTTGACCTTGGTCCTGGAGGCTGCGGACGGCAGCTCTAGAGCCCAAAGTGGATGAAATGTCATGTCAATCGGGGCTCGACAGCGCGCCAATATCGCCGTGGGGCATCCCCGTATATGCGTTTGAACGCATGTCCAAAAGCGCTCTCCGAGGAATACCCGACCTCGGAGGCAACGGCGGCAACCGTCAATCCACGGCGCAGCGAGGCTCGCGCCAGTCGCATTCGCCAGCGGAGAAGATAGTCAAGCGGGGCGATACCGACCAAAAACTTGAAATGTTTCGAGAAAGCGGATCGTGACATTGCCACCGAACCAGCCAACACGTCCAAGCTCCATGGATAGGCGGGGTCGCCATGCATCAGCCCGATAGCCTTGCCTATACGCGCATCGGCCAGCGCACTGATCCAGCCGAAGTTCTCGCTGCTGTCTTGAGCCAAGGCTGCCCGAAGAACCTGGACAAGAAGAACATCCACAAGCCGGTCGGTGAGCACGGCTGCGCCGATCTGCGTTCCCCTGATTTCCAAGTCGAGAATATTGAGCGTGGAACGAACGACGGCTGCAGAGGCATTCCGCGACGGGATCAGCAGAAAACGGGGCAGCGAACCCAATAGCAGTTCAGCATCGGATGCCTCGAAACTGAAGGTACCGGCGATTAGAACAGTGTCATCGCCACCGTGGTGTGCGACGTCCGATTGCGCCCAGTCGAACGCGGCGATCCCGTCTTGGGGAGGGCTGTGGTCATCGTTTGCCAGAACGTAACTCGGCGCGTTGGCCAGAAGAAAGCAGTCCCCTGCTGCAAGCTGATGGCGTTGCCCGTCGCTGAAGTCTATCCAGCAATCGCCATGCACGACCGCGCCGAACTTGAACGCAGGCTTGGCAGGGAACCGGTATGACCATCGTCCGCTCGCCTCAAACCGCGTGCAACGCGCACCTCGGATGTTGAGCAGAGAGAACACTTGTGACAGTGGGTCCATTGAATTGATCCGATCGCGATGATTTACGATGCGATCCAGCATAGATCGTCTCAAATTGACATGCAAAGATCAATCTTCAGAACAGGAAGATCAGATCATGATTGGTATCGAAGGCAAAGTCATCGCAATTACAGGGGCAAGCAGCGGAATTGGCGAGGCCACGGCTCTGCATCTGGCAGAACGGGGAGCCATCCTCGTCTTGGGTGCGCGACGTGCCGACAGGCTTGCGGCACTCTCGGAGGCTATCGTGACGAAGGGTGGGATCGCATCTTATGTCGTCACCGATGTCACGCGTCGTGAGGACGTTGAGGGACTTGTGGCACTCGCGATCGAAAAATATGGAAAGCTGGATGTTCTGGTGAGCAATGCCGGCATAGCCCCCATCTCCCCGTTGGACGACCTGAGGGTCGAAGACTGGGAGGCCATGATCGACGTCAACGTAAAGGGGGTGCTCTATGGTATTGCCGCCGCTTTGCCGCGATTTCGTCGTCAGGGCTTCGGCCACTTCGTCAACACACTATCGACCGCTGGCATAAAGATCGTTCCGATGATGGCTGTCTACGCAGGGTCAAAGAACGCCGTGAGGACGATTACCGAAGCCCTTCGTCAGGAGGCTGGACCATTGCTGCGGGTAACCGGTATTTCGCCTGGTTATGTCGAAACCGAACTCCCATCTTCGATGACCGATCCGGCGATGCGAGCGCAGGGAGAAGCAGCCATGAAGGCCATGGCGATCCCTGCATCAGCCATAGCGGAAGCTATCGCGTTCGCAATTGGCCAGCCGTCGAATGTTGATGTCGGAGAGATCGTGCTGCGACCCACGGCGCAGGGATAAGTGGAGGAAACGCCATTCGGGTGATGGCCGGTATTACTGCAAATTGGCGCTTGTGAAACGTTCGAATACCCGCACCAAATGACCGCTCTCCGCACAAACTCGACCCAGAGCCGCGATCAGGTCCTGTCTGAAGACCATAGCCAGGTATCCAATTCCACAAACAAAAAAGCATGGCAGATTTCTCCGCCATGCCTTTTGCAGTCTGTGCTGTTGTTGCGCCCTAACGCAGGCGCTTGGCAGCCGTTTCGGGAACCAGTTCGCCGGCGAGGCGGCGGTCGAGATAGTCCTCGCACTCAGCCATCAGCTCATCGACCTGGCCGGTGAAGAAGTGGTTGGCGCCGGGCATGGTCTTCTGGGTGATCAGAATGCCCTTCTGCAGCTTGAGCTTTTCGACCAGCCCGTTGACGTCCTTTTCGGGCGCCACCTTGTCGGCATCGCCGTGAATGATCAGGCCGGAGGACGGGCAGGGCGCCAGGAACGAGAAGTCATAGGTGTTGGGCTGCGGCGCGATCGAGAAGAAACCTTCGATTTCCGGACGGCGCATCAACAGCTGCATGCCGATCCAGGCGCCAAAGGAATAACCGGCCACCCAGCAGCTTTTTGAATCGGGATGCAGGCTCTGGACCCAGTCCAGCGCGCCGGCTGCATCGGAGAGTTCTCCGGCGCCGTGGTCGAAATCGCCCTGGCTGCGGCCAATGGAGCGGAAATTGAACCGGAGCGTGGTGAAGCCGCGCTGCTGGAACATGTAAAAAAGATTGTAGACGATCTGGTTGTTCATAGTGCCGCCGAACTGCGGGTGCGGGTGCAATATGATGGCGATCGGGGCGTTCTTTTCCTTGCCCGGCTGGTAACGGCCTTCGAGGCGACCGGCGGGTCCGTTGAAAATCACTTCAGGCATTGTTACTCCATACATGGGCTGGGTTCGCGAGGGCCTGCTGTCGGGTTTTGGTGAACCTGGCGGGCGGGTGGATATCGCCTCCGCACCCTTGACTGGGGCCGGGCGGCTCCCTAGAACCTAGTTTAGAATCGTTCGAAACTGCAGCGTGATCGCTGAAAGTTTGTGTGTCTTACGGCATCGGACACTGAAAATTCAAGAAAAATGCGTTCGCCATATCGGCAAACGGCATCCGCAGGCACGAAAACAATGGCCAATGGGCGTCTCTATTTCGATTACAACGCGACTGCGCCGCTGCTGCCGGCAGCGCAGAGTGCGATGGTCGATGCGATGGCGCTGCCCGGCAACCCGTCCTCGGTGCATGCGGAAGGCCGCAGGTCCCGGGCCGTGGTGAGCAAGGCGCGGGAATCGGTTGCGCGGCTTTGTGGTGTTCCCGCTGCGCAGATCGTCTTTTGCTCCGGCGCAACCGAAGCCGCCAATCATGTGCTGACGCCGGATTTCCGGATGGGCCGTTCACCGGTGCGGGTATCGCGTTTGTTTGTCTCAGCGGTTGAACACCCGGCGATCCTGGAGGGCGGACGGTTTTCCGCCGGGCAGATCACCGTGCTGCCGGTGGACAGTGATGGCCGGCTTGATCTTACGGCGCTTGCCGAGGCGCTGGCCGGGCATGACCAGGCAAGCGGCCAGGCGATGCTCGGGCTGCAGCTGGCCAACAATGAAACAGGCGTGATCCAGCCGGTCCGGACAGCATCTGACATTGTCAAAGCCCATCATGGCCTTGTGGTTGTTGATGCCGTTCAGGGCGCGGGCCGCTTGACCTTGTCGCTTGAGGAATTCGGCGCGGATTTCATGATCGTGTCCGGCCACAAGATCGGCGGACCGAAGGGCATTGGAGCCCTTGTCTGCGCCGGTGAAATCCTGATGCCGGTGCCGCTTGTGCGCGGTGGAGGCCAGGAAAAGGGCCATCGTGGCGGAACCGAGAACCTCGTGTGCATCGCCGGCTTTGGAGCCGCGGCAGAGATTGCGCGCGAAGCCTTGAGCGATGCAAAACATATTGAAGGTTTGCGTGACCGCCTTGAAGCGGGAATGCGTGATCTGGCATCTGATGTTATCGTGCATGGTGACTCGGTCGACAGGCTCGCCAACACCAGCTTCTTCTCGCTTCCCGGCCTGAAAGCGGAAACGGCGCAGATTGCCTTTGATGTGGAAGGCGTGGCGGTGTCTGCCGGTGCTGCCTGCTCGTCGGGGAAAATCGGTCAGAGTCATGTTCTGTCCGCCATGGGAGCAGATGCTGCCTTGGGCGCAATCCGGGTCAGCCTGGGGCGCGAGCACACACAAAATGACGTTGAGCGGTTCCTTCAGGCGTTTAATGTGATTAATACCCGGCGTCTGGCTCGCAATAAGGCCGCAGTGGCCGCTTGAGACGACGACAGGAATTTGCTTTCGCGAGACACGAATTTTCGCGAATGACATAGCAGGGACAGGTGTCCCACCCTACATAGTGATGAGCCATGACCGGCTCATCACAAGACGTTAACAAGCCACCGGCCTTGACCCGGCGAGATTGGAGAGCGCCATGCCTGCAGTGCAGGAGACCATAGATCAGGTCCGTCTTATTGACGTGGACCAGTACAAATACGGTTTCGAGACCGTCATCGAAAGCGATACAGCGCCAAAAGGCCTGACCGAAGACACCATCCGGATGATCTCGGCCAAGAAGAACGAGCCGGAATGGATGCTTGAGTGGCGTCTTGACGCGTTCAAGCGCTGGCTGACCCTGGAAGAGCCCACATGGGCACGGGTCGACTATCCGAAGATCGATTTTCAGGACATTCATTACTATTCGGCGCCGAAAAGCACGGCTGGACCGACGTCGATTGACGACGTCGACCCGGAGCTGCTCCGGGTCTACGAGAAGCTCGGGATTCCGCTGCGCGAGCAGGAAATTCTGGCCGGGGTGCAAAAATCGAAGATCGCCGTGGATGCGGTGTTTGATTCGGTGTCCGTCGTCACCACCTTCAAGAAAGAGCTGTCCGAAGCCGGCGTGATCTTCATGTCGATCTCGGAAGCCATGCGCGAATATCCGGAACTGGTGCAGAAATATCTTGGCACCGTGGTCCCGGTCACCGACAATTACTACGCCACGCTCAATGCGGCAGTGTTTACCGATGGTTCCTTCGTCTATGTACCCAAGGGCGTTCGCTGCCCGATGGAGCTGTCGACCTATTTCCGCATCAACGAGAAGAACACCGGCCAGTTCGAGCGCACGCTGATCATCGCCGAAGAGGGCGCTTACGTGTCCTATCTCGAAGGCTGCACCGCGCCGCAACGCGACGAGAACCAGCTGCATGCCGCTGTGGTCGAACTGATCGCAATGGATGACGCCGAGATCAAATACTCGACGGTGCAGAACTGGTATCCGGGCGACAAGGACGGCAAGGGCGGGATCTACAATTTCGTCACCAAGCGTGGCGATTGCCGCGGCAAGAACTCGAAGATCTCCTGGACCCAGGTCGAAACTGGTTCGGCGATCACCTGGAAATATCCGTCCTGCATCCTGCGCGGCGACGGTTCGCGTGGCGAGTTCTACTCGATTGCGGTGTCGAACGGCTATCAGCAGATCGATTCGGGCACCAAGATGATCCATCTGGGCAAGAACACCTCGAGCCGGATCATCTCCAAGGGCATTTCGGCGGGGAATTCGTCCAACACCTATCGCGGCCAGGTCTCGGCTCACCGCAAGGCGTCGAATGCGCGCAATTTCACCCAGTGCGACAGCCTGCTGATCGGTGATCAGTGCGGCGCCCATACGGTTCCCTATATCGAGGCGAAAAACTCGACCGCACAGTTCGAGCATGAGGCAACGACTTCGAAGATTTCCGAGGACCAGCTGTTTTACTGTCTGGCCCGCGGCATCCCCGAGGAAGAGGCCATCGCGCTGATCGTCAATGGCTTCGTCAAGGAAGTCATCCAGGAACTGCCGATGGAATTTGCCGTCGAAGCGCAGAAGCTGATCGGCATCTCGCTGGAAGGCAGCGTCGGCTAGGAAAACGAGTGGCGGCTGGACGTCAGTCCAGCGCTCCTCATCAAGGGAGCATGACCGTGAACATCGATGCAACAGCTATCGCCTGGTACGCCATTATCTGTGGCGTCCTGTCAGCACTGGCGCCGAGTTTCGGCGGACGGCTGGTGCGGGTGCTGATTGGTGGAGTGGTCGGCATCATTGCCGCCACAGTGCTTCCGGTGCTCCGGGGATTGATAGGGCTTTGAAACGATCGGCCTGATCGCACAAACACACATTTGAATACGAGTTGGGAAACTACACCATGTTGGAAATCAAGAACCTTCACGCCCGCATCGCCGAAGACGGCACGGAAATCATTCGCGGCCTCAACCTGACGGTCAAGGCCGGCGAAGTTGCTGCCATCATGGGGCCGAACGGCTCGGGCAAATCGACCCTGTCCTATATTCTGGCCGGGCGCAGCGACTACGAAGTCACCGAGGGTGACATCCTTTACAACGGCGAGAGCATTCTCAATCTGGATCCGTCCGAGCGGGCCGCCAAGGGCATCTTCCTGGCCTTCCAGTATCCGGTGGAAATTCCGGGCGTTGCGACCATGCAGTTCCTCAAGGTTGCGATGAACGAGCAGCGCAAGGCGCGCGGCGAGGAAGAGCTCAAGACCCCGGACTTCATCAAGCTGGTGAAGGAAGCGGCTGCCAGCCTGCAGATCAATCCGGACATGCTCAAGCGTCCGCTCAATGTCGGCTTCTCGGGTGGCGAAAAGAAGCGCGCCGAAATCCTGCAGATGAAACTGCTGGCGCCGCAGCTCTGCGTGCTCGACGAGACCGACTCCGGCCTCGACATTGATGCGTTGAAGATCGTTTCCGACGGCGTCAACGCGCTCAGATCGCCGGACCGTGCGGTCATCGTCATCACCCACTATCAGCGCCTGCTCGAGCACATCGTGCCCGACACCGTTCACGTGCTCTACAAGGGCCAGGTGATCAAGACCGGTGACAAGGATCTGGCGCTTGATCTCGAAGCCAATGGCTACGCCGGGATCATCGAAGCCGCCGCTTGAGGCGACGCGGAACAGACGGGCCGCAAGGCCAGGAGAGACAGGCATGAACATGCAGACAAAGCCGCCACATACCGCTGCGGAAAAATCCATCCTCGACAGTTTCGCCGAAATGATAGGGCAATTGCCCGGCGATGGTCCGGTAACCGCTGCGCGCGACAGGCTGCTCAGCCTCATCAGCGATGCGGGGCTTCCGACCCGGCGCATCGAAAGCTGGCATTACACGGATTTGCGCAACCTGATGCGGGACGTGCCCAAGGCCGGTGGTGGATCGGCAAGACAGGTTGATCCGCTGGTGCGCAACAGCATTCTGCTTCCCGTCATTCAGGGCCGGAGTTCCGACCTGAGCGGGCTTGAGGGCATCCAGCTTGAACCTTTCATGGATCTTCTGGCCTCCGGATCTGCCGTGAAAGGTCTGGTCGAGCGGGGCTCTGATGATCTGATCGGGCAGCTCAACGGCGCCTTCGTTGGCGACGGCTACAGTTTTTCCGTTGCTGCCGATCAGCTGGTCGAAGAGATTATCGAGGTCCAGTCGGTGCAGTCCGGTGGACAGGTGCACAACCGTTTTGTTGCCGCCTTTGGCGCCAATGCCAAGGCGACCGTGCTGGAGCGCCATCTTGGCGACACCGCCGAGGCGGGGCTGTCGACTGCCGTCTCGTCGCTTGAACTGGCCGACGGTGCAAAGGTGACGTGGATCATCTTGCAGGGCTGTGGCGAAGCTGACCAGCATCTGGGGCAACTCAGCGCCCGGCTCGGCGCCGGCGCCACGCTGAAGGTCTATGTGATCAATGCCGGCGGCAAACTGGTGCGGCAGGAGCTGCATGTCGATGTGGCGGGCGAGGGCGCGCATTTCGATTTGCGAAGCGTCAATCTGCTGGCCGGCGACAGCCATACGGATGTCACACTGACGCTGGGTCACAATGTACCCAACACCACGTCGTCCGAGATCGTTCGCAATGTGGTTCTGAACCGTGCCCGCGGCGTGTTCCAGGGCCAGATCCGGGTGGCGCAGGTGGCGCAGAAAACCGATGCCCAGATGGCCTGCAATACGTTGCTGCTGTCTGATGACGGCGAGTTTTCCGCCAAGCCGGAACTCGAGATCTTTGCCGATGACGTGATCTGCGCGCATGGTGCCACGGTGATCGATATCGACCACAATCACCTGTTCTACCTGATGGCGCGCGGCATCAGCGAGAAATCGGCCCGGGGTCTGCTGGTCAACGGATTTGTCGACGAGCTGATTGATGAACTCGAGAACGAGGAGCTGGTCGAGGCGCTCGAAGCGCTTATCGAACAGTGGCTTATAAGTCATGGCTAATTCAATGGATCAAGTCTACGATGTCGAGGCGGTGCGCAGGGATTTCCCGATCCTGTCGCGCACGGTCTACGACAAGCCGCTGGTTTATCTCGACAATGGCGCTTCGGCCCAGAAACCGCAGGCTGTGATCGACGCAATCTCCCACGCCTATTCGAACGAATATGCCAATGTGCACCGGGGGCTGCATTTCCTGTCGAATGCCGCCACCGATGCCTATGAGAACGCCCGCGAGATCGTGAAGCGGTTTCTCAATGCGCCGACGGTCGACAATGTGGTGTTCACAAAGTCCACCACCGAGGCGATCAACACCGTCGCCTATGGCTATGGCATGCCGCATATCGAGGATGGCGACGAGATCGTCATCACCATCATGGAACACCACTCCAACATCGTGCCCTGGCATTTTCTGCGTGAGCGGCAGGGGGCGAAGATTGTCTGGGTTGGTGTCGACGACCAGGGCAATTTCAATCTCGATGATTTCCGCAATTCTCTGACTGACCGCACGAAGCTGGTGGCGATCACCCACATGTCCAATGTGCTTGGCACTGTGGTCGACGTGAAGGAAGTTTGCCGCATCGCCCATGAGCGTGGCGTCAAGGTTCTCATCGATGGCAGCCAGTCGGCCGTGCACATGCCGGTGGATGTTCAGGACATCGATTGCGACTGGTACGTGATGACTGGCCACAAGCTCTACGGTCCTTCGGGCATCGGCGTGCTCTACGGCAAGACCGAGGCGCTGAAGTCAATGCAACCCTTCATGGGTGGTGGCGAGATGATCGTCGATGTCAGCGAAGACGCGGTCACCTACAATGATCCGCCGCATCGCTTTGAGGCAGGGACCCCGCCAATCGTCCAGGCGATCGGACTGGGTGCGGCGCTTGAATACATTGAAAAACTGGGCCGCGACCAGATCGCCGCGCATGAAGCTGATCTGACGGCCTATGCGCAGGAGAAGCTCTCCGCCGTCAATGCGCTGCGTCTGATCGGCACTGCACCGGGCAAGGGCGCGATCTTCGCCTTTGAAATCGAGGGCGTTCACGCGCATGATATCTCGATGCTGATCGACCGCTCCGGCGTGGCGGTGAGGGCAGGCACGCATTGCGCCCAGCCCCTGCTCAAGCGGTTTGGCGCAACATCCACTTGCCGGGCCTCGATGGGGCTCTACAATACTCGTGCGGAGATTGATGTGCTGGTTGAGGCACTCGACAAGGCGCGGGCCTTCTTTTCCTGATGGAGCAAAGCCTATGAGCGACGCACCCGAAACTGACAATGCCGAACCGAATGTTGCGGTTGTCACCTCCGCGATTCCGCGGGACGAACTGGCGCGGCTGAGCGACGACATCATCGCGGCCCTGAAAACGGTTTATGATCCCGAGATTCCGTCCGACATCTACGAGCTTGGCCTGATCTACAAGATCGACATCGAGGATGACCGCATGGTCAAGATCGCCATGACATTGACCGCACCGGGCTGCCCTGTGGCCGGTGAAATGCCGGGCTGGGTCGAGAACGCGGTTGGTGCGGTTGAAGGCATCTCCGGGGTCGATGTGTCGATGACCTTCGACCCGCCCTGGACGCCGGACCGGATGAGCGAAGAAGCGCAAGTGGCCGTCGGCTGGTACTGATCATCCGAAGCTGCTGCCGGTTACGCGACTTGTTAACCTGATAAACCCACACTACATTCAATGTATGAAGCAGCGGGCCTTGAACCCGTGTTGCCGAAGGAGACTGTAATGGGCTTTGCCGTAATGACTTTGACCCCGGCTGCCGCCGAGCGGGTCAAGACAATCGTCAAGACCGCCGATGGTGCTGAGGGCATTCGCGTCAGCATCAAGAAGGGCGGCTGCGCCGGGATGGAATATGCCATCGACATGGCCACCGAGGTCAATCCGAAGGATGACCGGATCGAGCGCGATGGTGCGACCGTCTTCGTTGCCCCGGAAGCAGTGCTCTATCTGCTCGGAACCGAAATGGATTTCGAAGTCACCAAGCTGCGCTCGGGGTTCGTGTTCAACAATCCGAATCAGACATCGGCCTGCGGCTGTGGTGAATCGGTCGAGCTGAAGCCCGCCGATCTGGCCCGGCTGGCGGAAGCCGGCAACCCGGTGGTGCGCGCCGATTGATCCGGTCAACACCTCCGTCAGGTTGAGTTAAGACCTTCGCAGGTTGAGTCTTGAAGTGCCCGCAAGTCTTTGGCTTTGCGAGCATTTTTGTGTCTTTGTGGTATGCTGCGGACATGGCGGAATTGGATTTTGACGAGATGTTCCGTCACCGTCATGCCGGACTTGATCCGGCATCCAGCGGGCGAGCGTCCGCGAGCCGGAAAATCAAATCTGTTCGACAAATGATAGAGTCTCTCACCGCGCCGACGCGCGGTGGCTGGACCCCGGATCAAGTCCGGGGTGACGGTAAGGGGAGTCTGTCAGACGTCCGCAAAATCATGCCTTGGTTCGAAGATGAAGCACCTCAACTCCGCATTTTCTCGCCCGTCGGATCGAACGGTGCTTCCAGTGCGATGCGGGCAGGGCGGCGGATGCCCATGATTTCGATCTCGAACAGACCCGCATCGCCATTGGCCGCGAGTGCCGCAGGGATGTAGCCCTGGGCCATCGAGGAGCCGATTGTGTGGGCATAGCCGCCTGACGTGATCCAGCCGACAACGCGCCAGTCGCCGTCGCGCAGGGTGCCGCCTTCGGGCTTTTCGATCTCGGTTCCATCGCCATTAAAGCGCGGCGCGCCATAGCCGTGTGGCGCTTCCACCGTGCCGTAGTCGGTATCGCCGACCTTCGCCCAGACCGGCTCGTCGCCCATCACGTCGGCATCGAGCGCATCGACGAGGAACGATGTGCGCATCAATTTCGGACCGTCGGCATGCTCCCTGACCGCAGCCTCGCGGCCGATAAAGTCATTCTTCGAGAGCTTGATGAAGCGCTCCATGCCGCCCTCAAAGGGGCCGTAGATCGGCCGCAGTTCGCGGAACCAGGTCGGAAAATTCTTCTCCAGCCGCATCGACAGCAGTGCCCGCATGCCGAAATCGGCAATGCCGAATTCTTCGCCGGCCGCCTTGATGGCGCGGTAGACGGCCAGCTCATAGGCCGGTTCCATCCAGATCTCGTAGCCGAGATCACCGGTATAGGTGACACGGTTGACCATGCAGGGGGCGCCGCCGACATCCATCTGGCGGAAATCCATGAAGCGGAAGGCCGCATTGGAGACATCGTCATCGGTCAATTTTGCCAGCAGGTCGCGGGCGCGGGGGCCGGCGATCGACAGTCCCACCAGGCTCAGGTCATAGCGGTGGATGCGGAACGGGCTGTCAGCAGGCAGATGCTTTTCGAACCAGCGCATGTGGTAGCGCTGCGCGGCGGACGAGCCCCAGACCATGAAGTCCTCGTCGGCCACCTTGGCGATAGTGAAATCGCCGATCAGCTTGCCGAATTCGTTGAGCATCGGGGTGAGTATGATGCGGCCGGTTTTCGGCATTGTGTTGGTCATCAGATGCGACAGCCAGGCTTCCGCACCCTGACCGCTGACCCGGTATTTGGCGAAGTTGGCGATTTCGGTAACGCCGACTCGTTCGCGCACGGCGCGAACCTCGTTGCCGATGTGCTCGAAATCGTTGGACCGGTGGAAGGACAGCACGTCATGGGCGTCTTGCCCGGACGGCGCGAACCAGAGCGGCGTCTCCAGCCCCCAGCTGTTGCCCATGACCGCGTGGTTGTCGCGGGTCATGACGTCATAGAGCGGGGTGGTCTGCTGCGGACGCGCGGCGGGCAGCTCCTCGTTCGGGAACGATATCGAGAAGCGCCGCGAATAGTTCTCACGCACCTTGGCATTGGTGTAGCGCAGGGTTGCCCATTCGCCGTAGCGCGAGACATCCATGCCCCAGATATCGGCGCCGGGGTCGCCATTGACCATCCAGTTCGACAAGGCCAGACCGACCCCGCCGCCCTGGGAAAACCCTGCCATGACGGCGCAGGCGGTCCAGTAATTGGTCAGTCCGGGCACCGGACCCACCAGCGGATTGCCATCGGGTGCGAAGGTGAAAGGGCCGTTGATGATCTGCTTGATGCCGGCGTTTTCCAGCGCCGGGAAATGCCGGAACCCGACTTCCAGTGACGGTGCGATGCGGTCGAGGTCGGGGGCCAGAAGTTCATGGCCGAAATCCCAGGGCGTGTTGACCGGCGACCAGGGCTTGCAGGCCTTCTCGTAGGTGCCAAGCAGAATGCCGGAGCGTTCCTGGCGTGTGTAGATCTCGCCCTTGAAGTCAATGACGCCAACCAGTTCGCGTCCGGTCTTGGCGTTGAATTCTAGGACCTCCGGCATTTCGTCGGTCAGCAGATACATGTGCTCCATGGCCAGAAGCGGCAGTTCGAGGCCGACCATGCGGCCGACTTCACGTGCCCACAGCCCGCCGGCATTGACCACGTGATCGGCCTTGACCGTGCCCTGTTCGGTGACGACGTTCCAGGTGCCGTCCGCCTCCTGGGTCAGTTCGAGCACGCGATTGCGCAGCACGATTTCAGCACCAAGCTTCTGCGCGGCCTTGGCATAGGCGTGGGTGGTGCCGGAGGGATCCAGATGGCCCTCGACCGGGTCCCACAAAGCGCCAACGAAATTGCTTTCGTCCATCAGCGGAAACATGGCTTTGGCTTCGGACGGGGTGATCAACTCGGTTTCCATGCCGAGATAACGGCCCTTGGCATGGACCAGCCGCAGAAAATCCATGCGCTCGGGGCTGTCGGCCATCATCACGCCGCCGGTCAGATGCAGGCCGCAGGACTGGCCGGAAAGCTTTTCGAGTTCGTCGTAGAGGCTGACGGTGTAGGCCTGAAGTTTTGCGACGTTGGGATCGCCGTTGAGCGTGTGAAATCCGCCGGCCGCATGCCAGGACGACCCGGATGTGAGCTCCGACCGTTCGATCAGCATGACATCTGTCCAGCCGGCCTTTGCCAGATGGTAGAGCACCGAACACCCGACAACGCCGCCACCGATTACGACTGCTCTTGCATGCGATTTCATAGATAGTCCCCGTGTTCAAATTTGCCGGCAGATTGCGAGATCGGCACCCGGCGCACAAGGGGTAAACGCGACATGCTCACACAAAGAAAATCCGGCCGCTGACGCCGGCGTCGCTTGTTATCCCCAGGAGCGCATTCCACATACAGCGCAGCGGAAAATCTGTTCTGTCAGTTCAACGGAGTGATCAATGTCAATTTCCATGTATTCGATGACGGTGCCTTATTATGCATCCATGCTCGGCAATTTGAGCCATGTGCTTGCAAAGGCCGAGGCCTGGGCGGCAGAGCGGAAGATCGATCCGTCCGTGCTGCTCAACGACCGGCTGGCGCCGGACATGCTGTCGCTCAGGTGGCAGGTGATGCTGGTCACCGATCATGCCAAGGGCGCGATCGCCCGGCTCGGCGGCGTCGATGTACCGTCCTTTCCCGATGTCGAGGAGACCTTCGCCGAACTGCATGCCCGAATCGCCAGGACCCGTGAATTCATCGAGAGCGTGCCGGAGGCGAATTTTGCTGGCGCCGAGGACAGGACGATCACCCTGAAGATCGGCGGCCAGGATATGAGTTTCCCCGGCCTGCGCTACTTCCAGGGCTTCTCGGTGCCCAACTTCTATTTCCATATGACGGCTGTCTACGCGATCCTGCGCCACAATGGCGTGCCGCTGGGCAAGGGCGATTTCTTCGGCCGCGGTTAACATAGAGAGGGGACAAACCAGCCGGGTGTTCTATATAAGGAATTGATGTGGTTAGCTGAGGATATTAAATATTGGCTGCAATGTTCAGTAACCGTTCATTGCAGCTTGCTAGATTGATGAGGATGATGACACACGCCCAGGGCATACTCTCTCCGGCGCGCGGCTCCTTGTGGCTGCGAACCCTTTCGGCTGCCCTGTGTATGAGTAGCGCCGCCTGCCTTGTCCCTGACAGGGCGGATGCCTTCGAGATTTTCGGCAAGAAGTTTTTTGAAAGCGAGAGCGTCGATGACGTGGCTGTTGTCGATCCGCTTTCCTATTCTGTGACCCTCGAAGTTACTGGCGATGATCCCGACGGCGAACTGCGTTCCAAGCTGGAAACGGCATCCCAGCTTGTGCGGGAAGCTGAACGTCCGGTGTCGGGCTCCATCGGTCTGATCCAGCGTGCCAATGGTGACTTTGAACAGTTGATCGCGGCACTGTACGAGAACGCCCGCTATGCCGGCGAAGTTCGCATTCTGCTCGATGGCAGACGTCTGGCGGACCTGCCGCCCGATGCCAATCTCGAGGGCTCGGGGCCGGTTCCGGTTCGCATCGTTGTCGACCCCGGCAAGCAGTTCCGCTTCGGTGATGTTACGATTCGCGATGTTGACGGGCGAGCTTACGCGGCTGATGAACAGGGTTTAGCGCCCGACCAGCTTGCAAAATCAACCGTCATTCTCGATGCCGAGAAGGCGCTGGTTCGGGAACTCGAAAAAAGCGGACATCCGTTCGCGGAGGTTTCCGGACGGGATATCGTTGCAGATCATGCCCGCGGCGTTCTCGATGTGTCGCTGACGCTTGAAGCCGGGCCGATTGCGCCGTTTGGCCAGACCGCGGTTGATGGCTCCGAAAGCGTTAATTCGGACTTCATCGCCAGGATGGCCGGCATCAAGCAGGGTGAACAGTATGATCCTGCCGAGCTGGCGGCGGCGGAAAAGCGCCTGCGGGCGCTTGAGGTGTTTTCCAGCGTTACCGTTCGCGGCAGCGAAAGCCTGTCAGCGGACGGTTCGGTTCCGGTTCAGGTCACCGTCGCCGAGCGGAAACACCGCTATCTCGGGGCGGGTGCCACTTATTCCTCCACCGATGGCGGCGGGCTGGAAGCCTATTGGGGCCACCGCAATCTGTTCGGGCAGGCGGAGAAACTCCGGATAGAAGGTTCGGTCAGCAGCCTGGGAACAACGGCCCAGGCAAAAGACCTGACCTGGCGGGGCGCCGCGCTGTTCGAAAAGCCCGGGGTTCTTGGTCCGGCTTCGAAATTCACATCCAAGCTCGAAGTCGAGCAGGAAAATCCCGATGCCTATCGGCGGTTTTCGGTCCAGGCGTCTGCGGGCGTCTCCTATGAACTGACGCCCGAGCAAACCATCTCAGCCGGTCTCGATGTCGAATATGCAAAGCTGACCGACAGCTTCAATGTCGATCTGGAAACGATCACGGTGGCGGTTCCGCTCGAATATGTGCGCGATACCCGTGACAGCAAGCTCAATCCGACAACCGGCACGCGTCTGGCGCTTCTGGTCGAGCCGACCTACGAGATCAATGCCGGTGCCACCTTTGTCAAATTGCGGGCTGAAGCATCGGCCTACCGGGCACTGGATGCGGAGAAGCGGTTTGTGCTTGCCGGACGGGTTGCCGCGGGCTCCATTTACGGCGCCAATCTGGCCTCGGTGCCTGCCAACCGCCGTTTCTATTCGGGTGGCGGAGGCTCGGTGCGTGGTTATGGATATCAGGATATCGGTCCGGTCAGTGCGGCAGGCATACCGACAGGTGGCCTCTCCATGCTGGAGACCTCTGCGGAGTTGCGGATCGGTATCACAGACACGATCGGCATCGTTCCCTTCATTGATGCTGGTCTGGTCAGCCCGAACCAGAGTTTTTCCGGCAGCGACTTCAAGGTCGGCGCCGGCGTTGGTCTGCGATATGCCACGCCGTTCGGTCCGCTGCGCATAGATGTGGCGGTACCGCTGAACAAGGGGCCGCTTGATCCCGACTACGGCATTTATGCCGGAATAGGGCAGGCCTTCTGACATGACCGAGGCGAAAAGATCCAAGTCCCGTCCGGGTTTGACCTGGCGCGTGGCGCGTTGGCTTGCCATCGCGTTGCTGGCCGTATTGGCGCTTGTGGTGCTGGTTTTCACCACGACGCCGGGCGGATGGCTGATCGCGCTGACCTTGAACCGTCTCGGCTCGAGCCCGGAGCAAAGTGTCGAGATCGACAGGATCGACGGCTTGCTGTCGGGATCCACGCGCATCGGGCATGTGTTGCTCAGTGACGCCAAGGGTGAACCCTGGCTGCTGTTGAAAGGTATCCAGATTGACTGGTCGCCGCTGGCGCTCTTGAGTGCGGGGCTGGCAATTGATGACCTGACGATTGATGCGGTGGAACTGGCACGGCTGCCGGAAAGCTCCGGGAGCCAATCGGAAGGCGGCACGTTCGTGCTGCCGCTGGCATTTGACATCAAGCGGATTTCCATCCCCGATATCCTGTTGGGCGAGCCGGTCGCCGGCCGTCTTGCACGTTTTGAAGCCAGAGGAAGCGCGCGCGTCGATGCGTCGATGTCCACGGCGCTGGCCGACCTGGTGGTCAAGCGCATCGACGGCGTTGGCGGTGAACTGACGGTTGATGCGGATTACCTGGAAGCCGAAGACCGGTTCAATATTTCGGCGAAACTGTCCGAGCCCGCCGGCGGGGTGATGGCGCATCTGCTCAACCTTGCGCCCGACAACGCGATAAGCCTGTCTGCGACCTCGCAGGGCTCGCTGGCAGACTGGCGGCTGAATGCGGCCGGTACGGTCAATGGCGAGATCGTGGCGGAAGCCAATTTGCAGATGGTTGCAGGTGAGGCAGGTGATGCTATTTCGCTTCAGGCCAATGGGTCTTTCGACCGGTTCCTGCCTCCATCCGTGGCGCAGATTCTGTCGGGGCGCAGCGAGCTTGTCCTGGAAGGTCTGATAGAGCCGGAGCAAGCCGGAGCGGTGATCGATGTCTTCACCTTTTCGTCGTCGCGGCTGACGGCTCGGGGCCGCGGCCGCGTGGCGCGCGAGGGCGATGTTGATCTGACGGCTTCGATAGCGCCGCAGCCCGGGGCCGCAGCGCTCGAATTCGGCGCGGATGCATCGCGCATCGTGACGACCGTCCCCACAGCCGATATCCGGGTGACCGGCAATGCAGAGGAGGCAGCGGTCAGGCTGGAATTCGCCACAGACCGGGTTTCGGGAGCGGACTTCAGCGCCGATGCACTTTCCGCGGTCGTGGATTTTGACCGGTTTGCCCTGGCAACGCGCAGCGGCACCGGCACCGTCAACATCAAGATCGACGCGGTCGGCTCGAGCAATGATATTGTTGCCCGCGCGGTTGCCGGTGGCGTGGCTTTGACCGGCGCCATTGCCGTTGATCAGGGCCAGACCGTGACCAGTGACAACCTGACGCTTGAAACAGGCGTTGCATCCCTCACGGCCGGAGCTCTTACTGTCAACGCCGTCGGCGAGCTGGATGCCAGCCTGAGCGGCAGGATCCGCACTCTGGTGCTGTCCGATCAGGCAGCCGGCATGCTGGGGCCGGAAACCAGTTTTACGGCCGACATTACACGCGACGACGCCGGCGCGGTAACGGTGCGGGACTTTGACATTGCCGCCGAATTTGCCAAGGCATCCGGCGGTGTGGCGCTAAGTGCGGATGGCGGTATTGAGGGTGATGTTGCGGCTGAAGTGTCAAGGCTTGCGGAAACAGACGAGGCTGTTTCAGGCGGGTTGAAACTCTCTGCAAATGTCTCCGGGAAGGTGTCCGCACCGGCTTTCGAGGCAAGATTGACCGGAAACCAGCTCAAGCTGCAGGGCCGTGATCTCTCCGATCTGGTGCTTGACGCCAAGGGTGTGGCCGATGCCACATCACCGCAGGCGGATGTAACGCTGACCGGCACGCTGGAAGGACGCCCTGTCAATGGCAGCGTGGTGGTGTCGCAGGCGGATGGTGCTGTGCGGATCAATCCATTGCGGCTTCAGGTCGCCGACAATCTGATTTCCGGCAGCCTGGTGCTGGATGAGGCCTACCGGCCAAAGGGGCAAATCGATCTTGATCTCAAAGACATCGGCTCGCTGTCCGCGCTGGCCTTGCAAAGCATCAACGGCAGCGGCGGCGGCACGATAAAGTTTGACGTGCAAAATGGCGTGTCGGTTGCCGACATCCAGCTGGGAATTCCAGAGCTTTCCGGCGATGGCTTTGACGTGCGGGATGCGCGGTTGACCGGCAGCATTGATGATGTGTTGGGAACACCGCGGCCAACCGGCACGCTGGATGTGACCAAGGTGAGTGCGAGCGGAACCGATATTTCCGATCTGGCGGCAAGCTTTTCCCAGTCCGATGGCTGGACGGTTGTTGAAGGCAAGGCGCAGGCTGCGGGAATGCCGGTTGCGCTGAAGGCGCGTGTGCGCCCGGGTGAGGCGGCCACTGAACTGGAAATCGAGACGGCGCGAACGACTTGGAAGGGGCTTGGCATCAGCCTGAGCGAACCGGCCCGTGTGGTGGTCCGTGACGGAACTGCAGAAATCGAGCGGCTGGTGCTGTCGCCCGGTGGCGGGCAGGTGTCGATTACCGGATCGGCGGGGCAGGAGCTGGCCGTCGACATCGCCATTACCGGCTTGCCCTTGACGTCGGTCAACGCCGTGGCCCCGGGCGCCGGCCTGTCGGGATCACTCTCCGGCACTGTCAAAATTCGAGGCTCATCATCAGCACCGGTGGTTCAATATGATCTCAATGCAGGCGATGTCCGGGCCGCCGCGGCGTCCTCGGTGGCCGATGTGCCCTTGTCGATTGGTGCAACCGGCGGGTTCGAAGCGGGCCGGCTGCGGTTTGATGCGCGGGGCGATGGCGGCGGGCTGGCATTCAGCGCATCCGGAGGGCTGGACACCACCGGGGCGCAGGCCATATCGGCGCGGATCAACGGCAGTATTCCATTCTCGCTTCTGTCGGGAGCAATTGCCAAACAGGGATTGGCACTGACCGGTGCAGCGCAGGCCGATATCTCCATTGACGGCAGCATCGGGGCGCCGCAAATCTCCGGCACCATCACGACATCGGGCAGCCGTCTGGTTGATGGCCGGTCCGGTATCGCAATCGACAACCTCTCGGCTGAGATCGGCCTTGCGCCCAATCAGGCGATCATTCGATCCTTGTCGGGCGAGTTGTCCGCGGGCGGCCAGATCAGCGGCTCGGGAACCGTGGGTCTTGACGCAGGCTCCAATTATCCCGCCGATCTCAAGCTCAAGGTAACGCGCGGACGCTATGCGGACGGCCAGATGGTTGCGACGCGCTTTGATGCCGATCTCACCCTGTCCGGGCCTTTGACCGCGCTGCCGCAGCTTGGCGGCAGCGTGTTGCTGGACGAGACCACCATCACCGTGCCTGATACGCTTCCAAGCTCGATCGCCCAGCTTGATGTGACGCACAAGAACGCGCCGGCAGACATACAGTCGCAAGCCGAGCGTTTGTCCGGTGGCGGCAGCGGCGGCTCGTCCGGAGGCATAGGCCTTGATGTCCGGGTTCAGGCGAGCCGGATATTTGTGCGCGGCAGAGGCATGGATGTGGAATTGGGCGGCTCGCTGCGGCTGACCGGGAGCACCGCTGCGCCGGTCGCCGCCGGCGGGTTCGAGCTGGTGCGCGGCCGGTTGAGCGTGCTTGGAAAGCGGCTTGATTTTACCAGAGGCAGGCTGAATTTTGCCGGTTCCGTGGTTCCGATCCTCGATCTGGCAGCCTCAAGCCAATCGGGCAGCACCACGGTGACGGTGCTGATCAGAGGTCCGGCGAACGAGCCGGAATTCAGTTTTACCTCGAGCCCGGATTTGCCCGAGGATGAAGTCTTGGCGCAACTGGTGTTCGGCCGCTCGATGAGCAGCCTTTCGCCGTTGCAGATCGCCCAGCTTGCCGAAGCCGCCGGCCAGTTGACCGGTGCGGTCAAGGGTGGCGGGCTGGTCGAACAATTGCGTCGTGCGACCGGTGTCGATGACATCGATGTGCGCACGGACGAAGAAACCGGGGACACTTCGCTGGGTGTCGGTAAATACCTCAACGACCGGACCTATCTCGGCATCGAGAGTGGATCGTCTGCCGGTTCGGGCAAGGCGCGCATCGATCTTGATATCGGTAGAGGCATCAAATTGCGCGGTGAAGCCAGCTCGGACGGCGAGACCAAGGGCGGCATCTTCTACGAGCGCGAGTATTAGGGCCGGGTTTGCGCCCTTCAATCACCATTAATTGACCTGCCTTGAGCCGCAGACCGGGGCCGGGACCTGTGTGGGCAATTGAAAAACCGGCGGTGATGGCCCATCTCTTGTGCAAGACAAGACGAGCCGTCAAGCGAGGAGTTCCTGCATGGCCAAAACCTTTTCCAAGACTGATGACGCAATTGCAAAGCTGACGCCCGAACAGTTCCGGGTGACCCAGCAAAGCGGGACTGAACGTCCCTTTACAGGTGAGTACAACGACAACAAGGCCGCGGGCATCTATGTCGATATCGTCTCCGGAGAGCCGCTATTTGCCTCGTCAGACAAGTTCGACAGCGGTTGTGGATGGCCGAGCTTCACCAAGCCGATCGAGCCGGCACATGTGACCGAACTTCGCGACAGCACGCTCGGCATGGTGCGCACCGAGGTGCGCTCGCGCGATGGCGACAGTCATTTGGGGCACGTGTTTCCCGACGGGCCGAGCGACCGCGGCGGCTTGCGCTATTGCATCAATTCCGCATCATTGCGGTTCATTCCCAAAGCCGACATGATGGATGAAGGCTATGGTGATTATCTTGACCAGGTGGAGGATATCTAGATGAGCGAACGTGCAGTTCTGGCCGGTGGATGCTTCTGGGGCATGCAGGATCTGATCCGCAAGATGCCCGGCGTCGAAGACACGCGTGTGGGCTATACCGGCGGCGATGTGAAGAACGCGACCTACGGCAACCATGGCACCCATGCGGAAGGGATCGAGATCATCTTCGATCCGAACCGCATCAGCTATCGCGAATTGCTGGAATTCTTCTTCCAGATCCATGACCCCTCGACGCCCAACCAGCAGGGCAACGACCGCGGCATGTCCTACCGCTCGGCGATCTATTACACCGATGACCGGCAACGCGAGACGGCGCTCGACACCATTGCCGACGTCGACGCGTCCGGATTGTGGCCCGGCAAGGTGGTGACCGAAGTGGAGCCGGTGGGTGACTTCTGGGAAGCCGAGCCTGAGCACCAGGACTATCTGCAGCGGATCCCGCACGGCTATACCTGCCATTTCGCGCGGCCTGACTGGGTCTTGCCAAAGCGCGATGCCGCCGAATAGGCGTAACCTCGCCGACCGTATACTGACACGCGACCGGCAATGGCCGGTCGCTTGCATTTGAGCCAAGTGTTTCGAAGGATGTGACCCATGAGCACCGCAGGATTTCAGTTCGACAATTCCTATGCGCGCGAGCTTGAGGGGTTTTACGTGCCCTGGAAGGGGGCGGAAGTGCCGGCGCCGCGGATGATCCGTTTCAACACGCCGCTTGCCGACGAACTTGGACTGGATGGAGCAGCACTCGACAGTGATGCCGGGGCGGTCATTTTCGCCGGGCATAAGGCGCCTGACGGGGCCGAGCCTTTGGCGATGGCCTATGCCGGGCATCAGTTTGGCGGCTTCTCGCCACAGCTTGGCGATGGCCGGGCGCTGCTTCTGGGCGAAGTGATCGACATAAACGGCAAACGCCGCGACCTTCACCTCAAGGGTTCGGGCCGCACCCCGTTCTCGCGTGGCGGCGACGGCAAGGCGGTGCTCGGACCGGTGTTGCGCGAATACATAATCGGCGAAGCCATGCATGCGCTGGGCGTGCCGACGACGCGGGCGCTGGCGGCGGTTGCCACAGGCGAGCAGATCATGCGTCAGGACGGGCCGGAGCCGGGCGCTGTGCTGGCACGGGTGGCATCAAGCCATTTGCGCGTCGGCACGTTCCAGTTTTTCGCCGCCCGCGGCGAGGTCGAACGGCTGCGGCAACTGGCCGACTACGCCATTGCCCGGCATTACCCGGAGCTGTCGGGGCAGCCGGATCGGTATCTCGGGCTTCTCAAGGTGGTGCGCGACCGGCAGGCGGCGCTGATTGCCAAATGGATGCTGGTTGGCTTCGTGCACGGGGTGATGAACACCGACAACATGACCATCTCCGGCGAGACCATCGATTACGGGCCTTGCGCCTTTATCGATGGCTACGATCCGGCCACCGTGTTCAGTTCGATCGACCGGCATGGCCGTTACGCCTATGGCAACCAGCCGAAGATTGCGCAGTGGAACCTGGCGCGGCTCGCCGAGACCCTGCTGGATCTGATCAATCCCGATGACAGCGACGATGCGGTGCGGCAGGCCGGCGAGGTGGTCAACGGCTTTCCGCTTGCCTATGAGCGGGCCTGGCTTTCGGGCATGCGGGCCAAGCTCGGTCTGGTTGACGAGGAAGCCGGCGATATGGACCTTGCAACCGGGCTGCTTGCGGTTCTGGAAACCCAGAACGCGGATTACACCCGTGTGTTCCGCAGCCTCTCAGTGGCTGCGTCAGGGGACACGACAGCAAGCCGCTCCCTGTTTGAAAATCCCGCCGGGTTCGATGTCTGGCTGCCGCTGTGGCAGGCGCGGCTGCAACGCGACACTGCTGCTGCAGAGGCGCGTGCGGCGCATATGAACCGGGTCAATCCGGTCTATGTGCCGCGCAACCATATGGTCGAGGCCGCGCTTTCCTCGGCGACCAAGGGCGATCTTGACTCCTTCGAACGGTTGCTTGGCGTGCTGGAGGATCCGTTTACCGAACGGCCGGGGCTTGAGGTGTTTGCGCTTGGTGCACCGTCGGATTTCGGGCCCTATACCACCTATTGCGGCACCTGATCGGACCGGTTGCCGCAATGGCGATGGATAAACGATCCGGCACGGGCCATACTCAGGCCTGATGGAACAGTCGTAAGGCACGCGCAATGAGCCAGGACATGCATTTTGATCTGGTTATCCTTGGTATTCTCGTTGCCTTCATTGTCTATTCGCTTCTCACCCGCGCCGTTGACAGGTCACTGCTGACGCTGCCGATCATCTTCATGTGCCTGGGCTACGGGCTGTCGGAGCCATTGCGCAACGCCGCGCCGCCCGAAATTCTGAACGAAGGCAAACGGTTGCTTGCGGAAGTCACGCTGGTGCTGGTGCTGTTTTCCGATGCCTCGCATGTACAGTTCTCGCAGCTCAAGCAAAGCTGGCGGCTGCCGGCCCGGATGCTGCTGATCGGCCTGCCATTGTCCATTGCGCTGGGCATGCTGGTGACCTGGCTGATCAGCCCGGAGGGCGGTCTTGCCATGGCGTTGCTGACCGCCGCCGTGCTGACGCCGACGGACGCGGCGCTGGGCCAGAACGTTGTTACCAGCGCAAATGTGCCCGAGAAGCTCAGTGAAACGATCAATGTCGAAAGCGGGCTCAATGACGGGCTGGTGCTGCCCTTCGTGCTGCTGGGCGCGATCCTGGCCTCTGCGGGAATGGCGGATGCCAATACCGGCGGGCTGGCACTCAAGGCGGTGCTGCAGATCGTGCTTGGGCCACTGGCAGGCATTGCCACCGGCTGGGTGGTGGCGCGGCTGATGGATGTGGCGCAGGCACGCCGGCTGATTGCCGCATCGGCGGAAGGCGTGGTGTTTCTGGCCGCCAGCTTTGCAGCCTATGTTCTGGCGGGTGCAATCGGCGGCAATGGCTTCATCGCGGCCTTCGTCGCCGGCATGATCTTCGGCAACAGCTACAAGCACAATATCCGGTTTGTCCGCGAATTCATGGAAGGCGCCGGATTGCTTCTGACCATGTCGTCCTTCCTGGTGTTCGGCGCGTTGCTGCTGCCTGACGGGCTGGCGCATGCCTCGATCAAGACGGTGGTGATCGCGGTGATGTTTCTCACGGTGGTGCGGGTGGGGGCGATCTGGCTGTCGCTGACCGGGTCGGGCCTCAAGACCAGCGAGAAGCTGTTTCTGGGCTGGTTCGGACCGCGCGGGCTGGCCTCGATCCTGTTCACGCTGGTGATCATCGACGAGTTCGAGTTTCCCAACGAAGCCGAACTGCTGGCTTGCGTGTCGATGACCGTGGCGCTGTCGATCCTGGTCCACGGACTGAGCTCAACACCGCTGGCCAGATGGATCGGCAAGCGGTGAAGCGCGGTTTGATTTACAGTCGAAATGCAAATGTGTTATTTCAAATAAAGAGGGGATCTATATGGAAGATTTTTTATGTAGTGCAAAAGCATCTATTTGTGCGCTGGATATAGCCATTAAATATGCCGAGAAGCAGATGGGTTGGTACAGTTTTTCTGGTTTATCAAAATTTTTATTGTACAGAATATCTGGTTTGTTCGCTATATTTTCAACGCTTTTCGTCGCTTACCTTTCTGCGTCCCTATCTGAGAAGGAAGGTGAGTTTTTGGGATATAAAAGAAGTAATCTTATTTCCATATTTTCATTCTCTGCGGCAATTTCTATCTCTCTCTCCAGCTTTTTCGCTTGGGATTCATCGTGGAAAAGTCATAGAATTGCGCAGTTTGAACTTGAGTCCACTTTAAATGCTACAAAGATTGAAAGATATCGATTGCTGGAAGAGGAGAATGATGAAGAGCTCTTCAAGCTCGCGGAGAAGCTCTCCAGAGATGTTGGCGACATCGTTCTGAAGGAGAGTGAACTCTTTTTCAACGGCCTGAAATCAGCCCAAAATTCGGTAGGGTCGGGAATAAACCCGCCGTCTGGTACCGTTGGACAAGACTCAGATTGATGAGGCGTTGAAGCCTCAGGCCTTTTTCAGAAACTCGGTCCTGAGCACCAGGCCCTTGATCTTTTCGACCCGGCATTCAACCTCGTCGGGATTGCCGGTCAGCCGGATGCCCTTGACCATGGTGCCGCGTTTGATGGTCGAGGAGGTGCCCTTGACCTTGAGGTCCTTGATTACGGTGACGTTGTCGCCATCGGCCAGCACCGTGCCATTGGAATCCCGGGTTTCGTCGCTCATTGCGCTTGCCTTTATGTTTGGTATGCCAGTGGTTTAGCGCGCAGAGGCGGGCAAAGGAAAGGGCTGTTGCCTCTGTGGGGTCAAAATTCCTCGGAATTCGGCTGCTACCGGCAATCGAGCGGGCGGATTTCGCCCACTTCTATTGTTGCTCCGTGATCATCAGTGGCCAGAAACCGCGGCTGTGCGCCGCCATCAAAAACACCGCATGTCAGATGACCCGAATGGACCGCACCGGTGTCCAGAGCGATTCGGTTGGTATGCAGCTCGGGCAGGGATGACGCGGTCATGGTGTGGCCGTGGACAATGATCTTGGGCAGCGGGGCCTTGTAGTCGAGGAAGCTGTCGCGGATCCAGCGTGTGGTTACCGGGTCCTGCTCGCCGAGCGGCAGATGCGGATCGATGCCGCCATGGACGAAGCAGTAACGGTCCGTCTCCGCCATCCAGCCGGCATTGCGCAGGGCTGCGATGTGGCCGGGATTGTCTCTGCCCAGTTGTTCGGCAATCGCGTCAAGCTCCCCGGTGTCCGCAAATCGGTAGGAGTGCAGCGTTTCGCTGCCGCCATTGGGGAACCAGCGGCGGGCTGCTGTTTCGCGGGCTTGCGGCGAAGCAGCATCCAGGAAGGTCAGCATGAACTCCTCGTGGTTGCCGAGAATCAGACGGGAGTCCGACTGTGATTGAAGCGTGCCGATCACCAGGTCGAGGCATTGCCGGCTTTCCGGCCCGCGGTCGATGATGTCGCCAAGAAAGACGATGCGGTGTTTCTGGCCGCCGGAGTCCTTGCTGATGGCACTGAGCAAGGCAGCCAGCAGGTCGCGCCGGCCGTGAACATCGCCGATGGCATAGGTCAGTGTCATGGGGAGTCCTCATGGGTGGTATCGGATGATATGGCAGCGGCGCGAGACAATTAAGGCACAACCGGTGCGATGGCTGCAATCCCTTATGCAAAACCAAGGGCTTGGCTGCAATGCGTTGCCCCCACAGGCGGCAAAAGGCCCGGCTGGCAGGCCGGTTCATGCTGTCAGCGGCCGGGTGCTGAGCAAAAGTCTTTGCCAAAACCGCCCATCAGGGTTGAAAAAAAGCCGTTTGAGCGGCACATAGCAGTTGGATCGCCGCATCTGGCGGCCTGCCGACCGGCATAGATCCCAAACCAGGATGAATTTCGTTTGAAAAAGCAAGTACGCACCGCCTTCACCGACCGCCGTCAGGATGCCATGGAAGCCAAGAAGAAGCTTCTGGAGAAAATGAAGGCGGCACCGAAGGCGGATGACCCGGAAATGATCGCCAAGCGCGCCGAACGCGCTGCTGTGGCCAAGGCCCGCGAAGAACGCCATGCCGAACGCGCCCGGTTGAAGCTCGAAGAGCAGGAACGCAAGGCAGCGCAGGACGCCGCCGATGCGGCAGCAGCCTATGAAGCCGCCCATGCCGAGGAAATCGCCCGCGAAGCGGACGAAAAGGCCCGTGCTGACCGTGCCGTGGCCGACATGGCCGCGATGAAGGAAAAACGCGATCAACGTTATGCGGCGCGCAAGGCACGCCGCTAGATCGTTTCATCGCTGGATCAGTCCGGACTCTGTTCGGCAAGCGGCAGATGGCGCAGCTCGGTGAGCTGCGCGTCCACTCCCGGCAGGCCAAATATCCGCGCGTGACACTGTCACCGGCGGCTTGAGGCTTGTCGATTTTTCCGGCCCCGGGCCGGAATGCGGGGCGCGCGCGGCGTGCCCGAATGGATACATGGGTGTGGCTTTGGCCCGTAGTTTGGCCGCGCAGATACACAGTGCCTGCAAAGCTGGCCAAACCACTTAAGTGGTGCATGTACGTTTCGCCCGATTGCAAACAATCGGGTGCGACATGCACGCGCGGCACCCCGCCGGTGTCGGACCCGTTGCCTTCCGGGCGCCGGGGAAGTCCGGGACAGATCACGATCACGCGCTGCGGACGATTCGCTACAGCGCCGCGCATCCAATTGGATGCGCAAAGGTCGCTGTAACACTTTGAAATGATGCATGTACGTTATCGTTCAAATGAATACATCTGAACGCGACATGCATTGGTGTTCAGCGGCCCGCGCCGCCGAACCCGTCCTGCCCGAATGCCTTCAGACCTTGCGGCCATTTGGCATGCGGGCCTGCCGGGCGCCGACACGGGTCAGCGCGTCTTCCGGCACCGGCATGGCTGCTTCCTGCTTCGACGCGCGGTCGGAGGCAGGGCCGCGCCGGGATGTCGCTCCTCTGTCCCTCCGGCCGGCGCGGTTCGGCTCCGCGCGGACCGGATCGACCGTCCTTCGCCGCTCCGGGGTCCGTCGTCCCGAAACATCCGATCTGGCGAAGGCGGAACCAGCCTCGCATGGATGGCTGGCATGTGGAAAAGATCGCGGCGGATTCTGCGCAAGTGCCTGGGATTGTTGGCGGCGGGGGCCGGGTTTGTGCACGGCTTGCGTCAGATTTTGGACTCGGGCCGACCCCCTCACCAACAAAATCTGCGACTTAGCTGAAGCCAAGACCGCGATTTTGTATCCTCTCCCACCAAGGGGCGAGGAGAGGGTGCCGCGGTTTC
Organism: uncultured Hoeflea sp.; assembly: GCA_963975635.1. Taxonomy (GTDB): domain Bacteria; phylum Pseudomonadota; class Alphaproteobacteria; order Rhizobiales; family Rhizobiaceae; genus Hoeflea. The sequence goes on from CAXBIE010000014.1 coordinate 39,675, forward strand.
CGCGATTCGGCCTCTGCTCGTTGCGGGTGACGAAGCAATTTCAGTATCTTAGCGCAAGCCAAGTGCTTGGAATTGCAGGTGAGGGGCGGCGGCAGTTGTCCGGCACACTCTCTCTCCGTCGTCATCCCAGGCCTCCGAGCCGAGGATCCATTCCGTGATGTTATTTAAGCTCACCAGAGGAGTGCTGCCCCACCGGTTGATGGGGCAGCTTGCTGTTATCGGCGAGAGGGTTCTCCTTTAGTGTCGCCCCTGCCAGGCTTGGGTATTCTCTCAACCGTCGTCGTTTTCGGCCGTCTTTCTGCTTCCTTCACGGGAATAAATTTTCCGGAACCTGAATCGCGACCAACGTCAAATGTTTTGCGTTCTTTCGGCATATCTTACCTCAGTCTTCTTGGGAGGATTTCACAATGCATGCGGACCTTCAATTGAAGATCCGCATGTCATGTTTTATGTTACTGCGTGTGGCAGGGCAGGCTGCAGAATTTACAACCGTTAACTTGGCTGTAGTACTTCTTGGCCGCTGTCACTGCTGGTGCACATGTTGTGAACTCACCGAGATAGATCCTGTTCGAATCCGCCGGTATGAAATTGCACCCAGTCGTGTGCACTTCATGATCGCCGCTGGATTGAGCATTCTTATTGACGTAGTATGAGGACATGATTCACGCTCCTTTCTCCCGCATCACTTTGACGCAAACCTCTCCTGAAGCTTGACATCCGTTGATCGAAAGAACAGCATGTCCATGCTTAGCAAAGCACATGAACGCAAGGGCGGCGGGTCCGCCTTGGCTGTTCCGAGGGCAGTACGATTAGCGTCGTGCTGCCCTTCTTTGTTACTGTCGTTGACCAACTAGTTTGGGTCAATGACAATCGCTCGTTTCGCCGTCTTGATGCTTATCCACAGGGGGCATTGACGAATCGTCTGGTTACGTGCATTAAGAGAATTGACCACTAAATCACGGTCACTGCAAATACTCACCCACTATATGTTGTGTTATCTTGCGCGCAAATGCTTTTTTCGCATTTGCTGTGGATAATTGTTTATCCACAGGTTATCCACTGTTTACAAACTGTGGTTTTACAATCCCGTTTTCGTGTTTCCGATATGTTCCGTTTATGATTCTTGGGGCCGAAGCCCCAAGAATATTGCTTGTGTAGAAACCTATCCTCAGCTGCACCCACTCGTGCTTCCGCAGGTGTCGCACTTTTCGCATGTCCCATTCCGTACCATCGTAAAATTCTGGCATTCGGTGCACATGTTGCCGGTGTAGCCCTGCATGATCGACTTGACGCGGCGGTCGGCCTCGAGCCGCTTGGCGCTCGCGGCGGTGTCGGCGGCCTCGTCGGAAAACAGGGTTTCCTCGATCGCGATCTCGGCGGCCAGCTCCTCGGCGCGTTCCTCGTAGTCGCGCTTGAAGGCAACGGCCGTGTCTTCGGAGGCGATGGCTTCGGGGGCGGACTTGACCGCCAGATTGCCGGTCGACTTGCTGGTTGAGGTCTTGGACGAGAACGAAGCGGTGATCACCGAAGAAGAGCCGGTGCCAGAGCCGGTGGTTGGGGTGGTCTTGGCAGGTGCCGGAGCGTCGGCCTGGCCTTTCGGTTCAGCCGTGCCGCTGGTGCCGGTGACTACCTTGAGCGATGCGCCGCGGGTCAGGCCCTTGGAGAAAGGCTGCGCCTTGCCCTCGGAAATGCCCTTGCCGAGCGCGGTGTTGCCGAAGTCGGAGGTGTCGACATGGGCCAGGTCATTGCGCGCCAGATAGGAGACGGCCAGCTCGCGGAAGATGTAATCCAGGATCGAGGTGGCGTTCTTGATGGCGTCGTTGCCCTGCACCATGCCGGCAGGCTCGAACTTGGTGAAGGTGAACGCCTCGACATATTCCTCCAGCGGCACGCCATATTGCAGGCCGAGCGAGATGGCGATGGCGAAGTTGTTCATCATGGCCCGGAAGGCAGCGCCTTCCTTGTGCATGTCGATGAAGATCTCGCCGATGCGGCCGTCGTCGAATTCGCCGGTGCGCAAATACACCTTGTGACCGCCGATGACGGCTTTCTGGGTGTAGCCCTTGCGGCGGTTGGGCAGCTTTTCGCGGTCGCGGTAAAGCCGTTCGACCACCCGCTCGACGATCTTCTCGGTGACGGTGACGGCCTGGGCGGCGGCGGGCTGAGCCACCAGCGCCTCGATGGCGTCATCCTCGTCCTCGTCATCCTCGATCAGCGAGGCGTTGAGCGGCTGGCTGAGCTTGGAGCCGTCGCGGTAGAGCGCGTTGGCCTTCAATGCCAGCTTCCAGGACAGCATGTAGGCGTTCTTGCAATCATCAACGGTGGCGTCGTTGGCCATGTTGATGGTTTTCGAGATCGCGCCGGAGATGAACGGCTGGGCCGCGGCCATCATGCGGATGTGGCTTTCGACCGACAGATAGCGCTTGCCGACCTTGCCGCACGGATTGGCGCAATCGAACACCGGATAGTGCTCGACCTTGAGATGCGGTGCGCCTTCCAGCGTCATGGCGCCGCAAACATGGATGTTGGCGGCTTCAATGTCCTTCTTGGAGAAGCCGATGGCCGAGAGCAGGTCGAACGAGAAATCATTCATCTGCTCGTCGGTGAAGCCGAGCACGTCCTTGCAGAAGGCTTCGCCAAGGGTCCACTTGTTGAAGACGAACTTGATGTCGAAGGCGGCCTTGGTGGCGCCGTTGATGGCGTCAATCTGGGTGTCGGTGAAGCCCTTGGCCTTGAGCGAGCCGGGGTTGACGGCCGGGGCCTGGTTGATGTTGCCGTGACCGACCGCATAGGCTTCGATCTCGGCCAGCTGGGCCTCGGAATAGCCCAGCGTGCGCAGCGCCTCGGGCACCGCGTTGTTGATGATCTTGAAGTAGCCGCCGCCGGCGAGCTTCTTGAACTTGACCAGCGCGAAATCAGGCTCGATGCCGGTGGTGTCGCAGTCCATCACCAGACCGATGGTGCCGGTGGGCGCAATCACGGTGGCCTGGGCGTTGCGGAAGCCGTGCTTCTCGCCGAGCTTCAGCGCCTTGTCCCAGGCAGCGGTTGCATGGGTGATCAGGTCGGGATCCGGGCAGTCCTCATGGATCAGCGCCACCGGGTTGACCGACAGCTCTTCGTAGCCGGTCATCTCGCCATGGGCTGCGCGGCGGTGGTTGCGGATCACCCGCAGCATGTTCTTCTTGTTGTCCTTGTAACCGGCGAATGTGCCGATCTCGCCGGCCATCTCGGCCGAAGTGGCATAGGCCACGCCGGTCATGATCGCGGTCAGCGCGCCGCAGATGGCGCGGCCTTCCTTGGAATCATAGGGAATGCCGGTGGTCATCAGCAGGCCGCCGATATTGGCAAAGCCCAGGCCGAGCGTGCGGTACTTGTAGCTCAGTTCGGCAATCTGGTGCGAGGGGAACTGCGCCATCATCACCGAGACTTCCAGCACGATGGTCCAGAGCCGGACGGCATGCTCGTAATCGGCGATATTGATGCGCTTGGTGTCCTTGTCCTTGAAGCGCAGCAGGTTGAGCGAAGCAAGGTTGCAGGCCGTGTCGTCAAGGAACATGTATTCCGAGCACGGGTTGGACGCGCGGATCGGACCGGCGGCAGGGCAGGTGTGCCAGTCGTTCATCGTGGTGTTGTAGTGCAGGCCCGGATCGGCCGACGCCCAGGCCGCGTGGCCGATGGTTTCCCAAAGGTCGCGGGCTTTCAGCGTCTTCATCACCTTGCCGTCCTTGCGGGCGGTCAGGTTCCAGTCGCCGTCCGCTTCAACGGCCTGCAGGAAGTCGTCCTTGATCGAGACCGAGTTGTTGGAGTTCTGGCCCGAAACCGTCAGATAGGCTTCCGAATCCCAATCGGTGTCGTAGGTCTTGAATTCGATGTCGGTGTAGCCCTGGCGGGCAAACTGAATGACGCGCTTGACGTAGTTTTCAGGCACCTGGTCCTTCTTGGCGGCCTTGATCTCGCGCTTGAGGGCAGGGTTCTGCTTGGGGTCGAAGCAGGCGTCGTTGTCAGCCTCGCAGTTGATGCAGGACTTCATGATCGCGGAGAGGTGCATGGACACGATCTTCGAGCCGGTGACCAGGGCCGCGACCTTCTGCTCTTCCTTGACCTTCCAGTTGATGTATTCCTCGATATCGGGGTGATCGATGTCGACAACGACCATCTTGGCGGCACGGCGGGTGGTACCGCCCGACTTGATGGCGCCGGCAGCGCGGTCACCGATCTTGAGGAAGCTCATCAGGCCCGACGATTTGCCGCCGCCCGAAAGCTTTTCACCTGCGCCGCGCAGATGCGAGAAGTTGGAGCCGGTGCCGGAGCCATATTTGAACAGGCGGGCTTCGCGGACCCACAGGTCCATGATGCCGTTCTCATTGACGAGATCGTCTTCAACCGACTGGATGAAGCAGGCATGCGGCTGCGGATGCTCGTAGGAGGATTTCGATTTGGTCAGCTTGCCGGTGAACGGGTCGACATAGAAGTGGCCCTGGCCGGGACCGTCGATGCCGTAGGCCCAGTGCAGACCGGTGTTGAACCACTGCGGGGAATTGGGGGCAACGCGCTGGGTGGCGAGCATGTAGGCCTGCTCGTCCATAAAGGCGCGGGCGTCTTCTTCGGTGGTGAAATAGCCACCCTTCCAGCCCCAGTAGGTCCAGGTGCCGGCGAGCCGGTCGAAGACCTGGCGGGCGTCGGTTTCCGAGCCATAGCGCTCGTCTTCGGGAAGCTCTGCAAGGGCTGCCTCGTCAGCAACCGAGCGCCACAGCCATGACGGCACGGAATTTTCTTCGACCTTTTTCAGATGCGCGGGAACGCCGGCCTTGCGGAAATATTTCTGCGCCAGAATGTCGGCTGCGACCTGGCTGAACTGCACCGGCACATCGATGTCCGCGAGGCGGAAGACGACCGAACCGTCGGGGTTCTTGATCTCGCTGGTGGCTTTGCGGAATTCGATTTCTGCATAGGCTGACTGGCCGTCTTTGGTGAACCGACGTTCGATGCGCATTTTAGTCCTCTTTATAAATCAAAAGCCGATCGCATTCCTTGCGTCACGGCAAATTCTTCCCCGCAGGCTGCTCAATCATTGCGCATCCCGTTCTGATACTCGGTCACTCGGTGTGATTCCCGTTTCAGGAAATCCTCTATCTTGTGGCAAGATTGGCTGCAAACACTAAATATAGTATTAACAAGAGATTTACGCCAGTCCCCGTTGGCAGGTCGCCGACATTTTTTTGCATCAAAGCATGCCCCTCGAACCGCCGTGAATGTCACGGGGAAAGATGCTGTGAACCGAAAAATGTCGGGATTTGACTGGCCTCTTAACATCCCAGCCGCGCCGCCGCCGCAACGTGTTTCCTATAAGCATCGACTCGGGCGTATGCGTCAAGAGGTTGTCGGTGGCAGATTATTGCACACCATATCTAGTGGAGGAGCACTGTGGAAAACGAGGACAAATCGCGAATTCGACATCCGCGCCATTGCCCGCAGATAAGCCAAGAACTTGCTGCCGGGCAAATGTCGGCTGTTGTGGGTCGACTCAATCCGGCCGGCCGTCATGTCTAATCAATGCTTTAAGTTTGGTACCGAAGCCATGCCTATACAGGGTGGGCAGTCAAGTATCGCGGCTGTCAGTCTCTCGGCCACGGGGAGGGGTCCGCATCGTTGTTCGGGGAGACCTGATGCCGGGCCGCGCCGAAACGGGCGTTGCTTCGCGGCGACGATGTCAGGCGGCCTTGAGCACCTGGAAGGCATCGCGAATGACCGTCTTCAACCCGTCTTCGGCCACAAGGCCGATTGCGGTGGCGACCGGAAACCATTTGCGCCGCCGCTCGTCCCGCTCCGGCCACAGATCACGCTGTTCGAGCAGCTTGAGGAGATACACATCGACTTCGCATTCGGCATCGTTGCGCCGTGTTCTTTGCTTGATGTAGTAATACCGGCCAATGGGGCCACCGGGCAGCGCTTCGCCGATCAAGCCTGCTTCTTCCCATGTTTCCCGCACGGCCGCTTCGGCTCCGTCTTCACCTTCCTCGATCCAGCCCTTGGGGACGATCCAGCGTCCCGTGTCGCGGCTGGTGATCAACAACAATTCGCATTTGTCGCCCGAACCACGGAAAACAGCAGCCGCCGATTGCCGCTTGGGCTTCTTGCGTAACCGTCCTTGTGTCTCACCGGGGTGCCTGAACAGGTCCAGCAGCGTCTTGAGCCTGTCAAATGCGATCATATCCAACGATTCTCCCTGTTTTATTTTGTCACGCAATTGTGACGAATTTGATACACCGAATTTTCAAAGCACAATCGCTCAAGGTTGCAGATCCGAGAGTGCCGGTGCCGGTCGGGCGAGGGCCAACAAGAAACCTTGACCCGGTGTTGTCCGATCTGTCCGGCCGGCAAACAAAACGGGGACACAACAAATGCTGTGTCCCCACATAGTGCGTTAACCGGTCAGTCCAAGGCTTTTTCAAACCAGAGCGGTTTGAATGCCGCCATTCGGGATCAGAATTCGTCCCATTCCTGCGCGACTGCGGCAGAGGCTCCACCGCCGCCACCGGCTTTCCGTACCGCTCTTTGTGCCGGTGCCACGGGTTTGGTGGCGGCAACGGCTGGTCTGGCCCTGGTGACCGAATGCGAGGCGTTTCGTTCATTGACGTTGAAGACGGCAAGTTTTGCCACCAGTCCATCTGCGTCGGCGGCGAGCCCAAGGATCGACTTTGTCGTATCCGCCACAAGTGCGGTGTTTTGCTGGGTTGTCTGATCCATGCTGACCACCGCCGCGTTGATTTCGGAAATGTCGGAGGCCTGTTCGCGCGATGTTTCGACAATCCTGGAGATGTACTCGTTGATGTTCTTGACCTGATCGCCAATCGCGCGGAGGGCTTCACCGGTCTGGTTGACCAGCGTCACACCACTGCTCACCTGGGACGATGACGTCTCAATCAGAGCATTGATTTCCTTGGCAGCACTTGCAGAGCGTTGTGCCAGCTCACGGACTTCCTGGGCGACAACGGCGAATCCCTTGCCGGCCTCTCCGGCGCGGGCCGCTTCGACGCCGGCATTGAGCGCCAGCAGATTGGTCTGGAACGCGATTTCATCAATGACAGTGATGATCTGCCCGATTTGACGCGAAGAGTCCTCTATCTCCGTCATGGCGTTGACGGCCTTGGAGACAATGACTTCCGAGACGGATGCATTTTTTGTGGTCTCGTCGACCAGACGCCCGGCTTCGCTTGCGCGCTTGGAGGCTGTCTGGACGTTTTCGGTGATTCGTCCAATTGCGGCGGCGGTTTCTTCAAGCGAGACGGCCTGTTGTTCTGTCTGCTTGGAAATCCGCTCGGCGTCGGTGCAGACACTGTTGGAACTATCGCTCATCCCCCGCGCCGAGCCGCCGAGTTCTGCAACGAGCTGCTCAAGAGCTTCCATGGATCCGTTGAAGTCGCCCCTGAGTACTTCCAGGGTGTCATCAAACCGGTCGTTGAGGCGGACGCGGAGATCGCCATCCGCCAGCTGGCGGAGGCCACCGCCAAGTGATGCCATGGCGAACTGCAGGCGTTCTGTGTCGGCTGCGCGTTCGGCTTCGCGCCGTTTCGCGTTGTCCAAATTCTCGCGTTGTGCCGCTTCGGCCTTGTGCGACATTTCGGTGGCCTGTTCATTGGCTATCTGGGTATTGCGCATTGCCTCATCGTTTTGGGCAAAGGCGCTGGCCAGCGAATGCACCAAGGCCAGCAAGGCGCCGGACTCCAGAATGAGGATGCCCGCATGCAAGACGACACGGCTGAAATCCGTATCGCCTGGAAATACCGCTGCTGGGATGACGAAGAAAAGCGCAAGATGGTGCACGGCGGTAAGGCCGGAGAACGCCAGAATTGGCCGCCAGTCGACCCAGGATGCGCAGATCGCAAGGCTGGCGAAGAAATACATGTGCATGTCGATCTGAAGCGGCGATCCGGAAAAGGCGTAGACCAGCAAGGCCACGCTGGCCGCGTGTGCCAGGGCTGTCGAAATCTGCGTGGCCGTTCCGGTTCGGTCGCGCCACCAGGTCAGAGTTGCCACACCGGCGATTGCCGCGCCGCCACCCAGTACGATGACCGGGTCGGCCTCCATCCCCCACAGATATCGAAGCGCCATCATGCCGAGGTTGATCCACAGCAGCGAGACGATCGCAATGGCTGCGCGGGTGCGGAGAGAGGTCATGTAATTCATAGCGAAGATGTGCTCCTGCAAAAAAATGCGAGACTGCCGTCGAGAACCAGCATGGCGCCGGATTTGAACAAGCGAAGAGTAAAACCGGGTTCGTCGGAATAGGCGATTGCGGCGTTGGGTGACCCGGTTCCGTTCATCACCGATCCACCGGCGTCCGAGATGACCCTGATGACCCGTCCCGGATCACTCCAGGGTGAAACAATCACCAGCGCCTGGCCGTTGCGTGGAACAATGGCGGCTGCTGACAGCACAACAACGATCACGGCAAGGTTGATGCCGACGATACGGACCTGTCTGAGCAGGTTGTCGCGGGGTGATGTTGTTTGCTGCATGAATGGGAATGATATGCCAGTAGGCCGCGTTGCATGCCCGTGTGGGGCTTTGACAAGCTGATATCATTCCAGCCGGAACTTCATTTCTTATCTGTAATACTAAGGCTAATGTATATAAAGACAGTTAATGTAGCCGCCACTGCGCCTGACGTGTTGCGTGTTGGAGATCGATTGCGCGCAGCGCCGGGCACAAATCAACCCTTCAGCAGCCAAAACCATTGGTCCATGGGCGTGATGGGGAAGGGCTTGCCGAAAATCCGGCGTGCGATAGACCCGGTACAGCGCCTCGCGCTTGATTGTATGCGCAAGGGTCGCTGCAGCTCATTCAATGTAAAAAACGCTCGGGTGAAGACCCTCAAGCAAAAAGCAATTGTGGCTCTGGTCGCAGCTTTCTAGCCGCGGGTATCCTTGGCGATCGGTTCGACATAGGCAAAGCCCATATCCCAGGGGAAATAGATCCAGGTATCCTGGCTCACTTCGGTGACGAAGGTATCGACCAGCGGACGGCCCTTCGGCTTTGCATACACCGTGGCGAAATGCGCTTTCGGAAGCATTGCCCGAACAATGGCCGCTGTCTTGCCGGTATCGGTCAGGTCGTCGACAATCAGGACACCTTCGCCTTCGGTCTCCAGGATTTCCGAATTGATTTCCTTCAGGACCTGCATCTCTCCCTGGTTGACATAGTCATGGTAGGAAGCGACCGAAACCGTGTCGATGCGGCGGATATCGAGCTCACGGGAAATAATGGCCGCCGGGACAAGTCCGCCACGGGTGATACAGACGATGGAATTCCAGACCTGTCCGCTGCCGCTCAACCGCCATGCAAGCGCGCGCGCATCACGGTGAAACTGGTCCCATGAGACCGGAAAGGCTTTGTCTGGAAGAGACATGGCTGGCTTCCTTGAATGTGCAGGCAACCTTGATGGCTGCTGTTTGAAGAGTTAAGCGCCGCAAATAGCCGAAATCCATTGGCGAAAGCAAGCCGGTAAGCGCCGCGATGCCGCAACACGTGGCTGGAATCGGGTGGCGGCGAACTTGAGCGTGCGCCAAAATCACTAAACCGCACACAAGGAGGTTGAGGTGATGGCCGTATTTGTCGGAGCGCTTTTGGTGTTCCTGTTCCCATTGGCCTACAGTCCCGGACCCGGCAACATGTTCTTTGCCGCGATGGGTGCGCGGTCCGGTGTGGCCGCCACGCTTCCTGCCAACGTGGGCTATCATGTCGCCACACTGGTGGTGACAGGGCTTGTGGGGGCAGGGTTTGTCGCCGTGCTCGACCCCGCCTCGAGCCTGTTTCTCGTGCTCAAAACATCCGGATCAATCTATGTGCTCTGGCTGGCCTGGAAGATGGCGACTTCCGGCAGGGCCAATGCGGGTGGTGACGACAGGGGAGCAGGCTTTCTCGACGGCGTGATGCTGCTTGTCCTCAACCCCAAGGCCTATGTCATCATCCTGTTGATGTATTCGCAATTTGCAGGATTCGCATTTGCCAGCACAGGCGAGCGTGTGGCGGTGATCTCGCTCGTGTTCACGTTGAACAATCTGCTGGCATTCATGCTGTGGACGCTGGCGGGAGACGGGTTGGGGCGGATGTTTCGCAACGAGACCAGTGCGCGCCGGTTGAACCTTTTCTTTGCCTCCATGCTTGCCGGCGTGGCCCTTTGGATGCTGCTTGGATAGGCGCACGGCAGGATGCTGCCAAGCGCTCCTGTTGGTTGGGTTCAGCGTGACATCAAGACAGGCACGGGGGAGTTTTCGACGAAGGCGCGGGTCACACCGCCAAAAAGCCATTCTCTGAGCCGCTGATGTGTATAGGCACCCATCACAACCAGATCGGCATTGGTTGCGGTGACCTGTGCGGATATGGCCTCGGCGGTCGAGCCGTCGCCCTTGGAAACGGTTGTCACATTGGCGTGGATATTGTGCCGTGACAGACAGCTGGCGATGTCCGTGCCGGCAAGCGGCGCGTCGATGTCGGGCAGCTTTTCCGCGTCCACCACGACGATTTCCACCGCTTCTGCAGCCTTCAGCAAGGGCAGTGCATCATGGGTGGCGCGGGCTGCTTCACGAGAGCCGTCCCAGGCAATCAGGATGCGTTTGATCGGCGTCGCCAGCTTGCCGTCGGACGGCAGGAACAAGACCGGACGGCCGCCCTCAAACAGCAGTGCTTCGACATTTGTTGCCATGTCCTCATTGGCGGCACGGTCGGGTTGGCGCACGATCACGAGGTCCGCGGACCGGGCGCTGGCAAGTGCGGAAATGGCACTGTCTCCGCCGGGAGAGCGTACCGGCCGCCATTCGTGCGACAGGCCTTCCCGCTCGCACGCCTTGTCAAATGCCTCGCCGACTTCGCGCATGCGCAGATCGGCCTGTTCGTACAAGGCAGCAATGGTCGCCGCGTCGGGAACATCAATGGGGGCTGACAGCACGACAAATTGCGATGGTTCGCCGTGACAGCCGATCAGATGCATTTCCTTGCCTGCGGCAAAACCGGCGACAGCGGAGGTTACGGGTGCCACATCGGCTTCAGTTGCATAGACGGCGAGGATCGTATGAAAAGTCATGATGCGGTCTCCCTGGCGTGGCGCAGTTTGGATGTTGATATCCCACCATGCTGTGCGCCGCGCCCTGGCGCATTGATCCGTATCAATCGGCTGTCGCGCCGAGCTTGGTTCCAACGCTCGTCAGCATCGTTTCCACATCGACCCTGGCTGCGTCGATCGCGGCCTGGTCGCGGCCGCGGATGACAATCTCGGTGGAGAATTTATCGCCGGAAAAGCGCGGGTAAGAGCCGATATTGACTGCCGGATGGGCCTTGGCGATGGCGCTCAACGGGTCGCCGATATCCCCTTCGCCATAGGGACAGCTGACTTTTCCGGAGAGGATCTTCACGCCGGTCTTCAAGGTCGGCAACACATTGTCGAGCATTGCCTGGAACACCGATGGCACACCGGCCATGACATGGACATTGCCGATCACAAATCCGGGCGCGCGGCTGACAGGGTTGTCGATGTGACGGCTGCCCACCGGCATGCGCGCCATGCGGCGGCGTGCCTCGGTGAATTCCATGCCGCGTTCGGCGTAATGGGCGCCGAGCAGCTCGAGTGCGTCGGCGTCATGGGTACAGGCGACGCCAAAGGCCGCAGCGACCGCGTCGGCCGTGATGTCGTCATGGGTCGGGCCGATGCCGCCGGAGGTGAAGACGTAATCATAGCGGGACCTGAGCGCATTGAGGGCTTCAACGATGCGGTCCTGCTCGTCCGGCACAATGCGGACTTCCTCGAGATCGATCCCGGCGGCGGTCAGCAGTTCGGCGAGATGGCCTATGTTCTTATCCCGTGTTCGACCGGAGAGCAGTTCGTCGCCGATGGCGAGGGCTGCAGCGGTGACGGTACGAGCTTCGCTCATTGGTGGACTCCTTTGCCAAGCCGTCCTGCATAGACCCGTTTTTCGCGTCCGTGCAAGGGAGCAAGTCTCAACTCGTGCTGCGAATTGTGAACAATCCGTGCTGTGTTTGCCGGGTTTTCATGAACGATAGAATGTCTATCTCTAGTGCATCAACCGCTGCGGGCGGGAACTTTTACACAGGAGTCGACGATGGCTAAGGTATTGGTGCTTTATTATTCGAGCTGGGGTCACATGGAAGCCATGGCCCAGGCGGCCGCCAAGGGTGCGGCAGCGGGCGGCGCGGATGTCACCATCAAGCGGGTGCCTGAACTGGTGCCGGAAGATGTCGCGAAAGCCGCACATTACAAGCTCGACCAGGAGGCCGCTATTGCCGACCCACTCGAGCTGGCAGACTATGACGCGATCATTTTCGGCGTGTCGACCCGCTACGGCATGATGGCGTCACAGCTCAAGAACTTCCTCGACCAGACCGGCCCGCTGTGGGCTGAAGGCAAACTCGTCAACAAGGTTGGTTCGGTGATGGTGTCGACAGCCACGCAGCATGGCGGCGCGGAAATGGCGATCATCAGCACGCAGGCGGCCCTGCAGCACCATGGCATGATCATTGTGCCATTGTCCTATGCGTACCAGGACCAGATGGGCAATGATGTCGTGCGCGGCGGTTCACCCTACGGCATGACCACCACCAGCAATGGCGATGGCTCGCGGATGCCGTCCGATCAGGAACTCGAAGGTGCTGAATTCCAGGGCAAGCGGGTTGCCGAAATCGCAGCGAAGATCGCTGCCTGAACGAAACTCCTCCGGGACCAGCCCCCCGGTCTCGACACACTGCGCCTCGCTGTTCGCACAGCGGGGCGTTTTGTTTTCTTGTCCAAAAGCCGCCCGAGCCCTTGCTTGGGTGAAGAGGGTCGGATACCGACTAGGTCACGTGCGGACGTGGCGAAACTGGTAGACGCAAGGGACTTAAAATCCCTCGGCCGCGAGGCTGTACGGGTTCGATTCCCGTCGTCCGCACCATTTCGCCTCTAAGTTATTGATTTTACATGGGGTGAGGGGCGGATTCCTGAAAGGTGAGGGGCGTCTTTGTTCTGCACCTTTTCCATTCCGCTTTTTGCCAGTCGCGTCCGGTCAGATGTACGGGTGTAGAGCGAGGCCATTCCGCCGCCTGTCAGATCACATCTGAACCACTACAGATAGAAACGGTGCTTTCTGAGAAGAGATCGCTACAGATTGATGCTCTGAACGCCGCCACTTCGTCGGATGACCTGCGATCAATTCCGAGTAATCGGCTTGATGCTTACGAAAATTAAAGGGCTAATGCGGCGCTTTGCGCTATTTCGCGTTTTTCAGATATTGCCTGTAATTATTCGCGTAAACCTTGTTAGCATAGATATGAAGAAGGCAGGCTTCGACTTCCGCGAATTCACTCTCGGCTCTTGCTTCGGGCGTCGGGAACTTCTTGAAATTCTTCAAATTCATAGCCGCTGCAATCTTCTTATTCATGATGCCTCGTGCTTCTTTCTTCGCTGCCTCAAAAAGCGGGTCTTGAGGTGATTTTGCATTAGGCCCGGCCAGCAGTTGAACGGCTGCGATAAACGAAAACTGGGTAAAATGTTTCAGTTCATCCTTGAGTCGGGTCGGGGCATTCGCCTTTGCCTCCAGAACATCCAGATAGACCTGTTTGTCGCCACCCTTCTGGATTTCTTGATCGTAGTGCAGAAAGGTGTAAACACATTCTGCAAACCGCCTGCCGTCCTTCTCCGATTTCCTACGGACTGCGGTGTTGGGACCTTTTTTCTTTTCAATCTCGGCGGCCTTGGCGTCCTCTACTGCTTTCTTCTTTGCTCGCTCCTTCTTGCGCTTTTCTTCTGCGACCATCACGCTCTGTTCGGCAGCAGAGGCAGCACTTTGGCCTGCAGCTTCATCCATGCGTTCGTAAAGCGTTTTCGATGCGTTCTCGATATCCTTTCGGATCAGGGAGAGCAGATGTGCCCTGTCCTTGACCTGAATCTCACTGAACCCGAACCGGGTTCCGTAGACCGTGATGGAAGAACCGTCATTTTCCAGTCTGAAAGCTTGAAGATAATAGTGTGTTTCCGAGCGTTTCAGTGCGGCAATCAGAAAGTCTTCTTGGTCGCCTGGATCAATCACCGCCTTTATGCTGCCGTCTGCTTTCCGATTGTCCTTGACGTTGTATCTAGCAATTTTCACGAGCGAACCGTCGCGCTCGAGCGTGAGGACATAATCGCCATTGGAGGACTGATAAACGGCACGATCGTCAGCAAAGACGGTGCGCATGTCAACGCTTTCAAATTCGCTAATGATTTTGTCGTCGCCGACATAACAGCCTGAGATAAGGAGAAGGCAGATTACGGAAAAAAGCTTATAGATTTTCATGTTGAAATAATCAAATTTCGTCGTTGCCTTGTCAAGGGATCAGGACAAAGGACGACCGTTGATTGCTCGGAGGAAAGGTACCTCTCATTGGCCTTGTCTGGCATGGCAATTGGCTTTTTGGCACCTAGAGCCCGTTTGCGGCCACCGCGAATGCTCTTGTGGTGCGATTTTAGGCTATGCTCGGCGAGTGAGGGCGGCATTGGTGTGGGGAATTTGGTATTCCTGTCCCAATGTGGGGGAGGGCGCAGCGGGCTTCATATTGCGGCGCGTCTGGCTTCGTGAAAGACATAGCTGAGCATGTTATAGATGATATCGGACACCGACTGAGCTGTGGTGTCACCGTTGACCGCGCTCAACCGCTGATACCGTTCTACCGATCCCAGAACCTAGGCTGCCCAGGCATCATCCACTTCCTGCAAATCACACCAATTGGATTGAATCACGATTTGTCGATAAGGGAGGTTTTAATCGGGCGTCCGAACGCACCTTCGCTTGGCTGGGGAGATGCTGCAGGCTGGCCAGGGGGGCAGGGAGAAATACATCCGGCTGTTCTGCAGCATTGATCCTCATGGCCGATATCCCCATGCTCTTGCGACGATTTGTAAGGCCTTGTAATAGCAGAAAAGCTTTTGAATCAGACTCTCAGGAATGCGTGCCAAGATCGTCTAAGATTCCGCGCCAAAGTAGGTTTCAAATTTGAAACGTAGAGCTACTGTTTGTTGATGAGCTTTTCTCTCTCAATAGCCCCAATTTCCTTGAGAAGAGATAGCCTTTTAACCCTGTCTGCTGCCTTTTTCGTAAGTATTTTTTCTTCGCGATTACGTTTTAAAAATTTCTCAGCAGCTTCTTTTGAGTTTGGATCCGAATAGTCATAAATATTATAATCCATAGACACGGAGATTAGGTTCGTTCCGATCATTTTCTGCATGTACAAAAAAAGTTTCCTGATATTTTCTGCTTTGTCTTTCGGATCACTTAGGGTGTTTCTGTATAGCTCCGAAATCTTCAGATTACGTGGCATCTTTCCCGTGGTTGCATCAGGACTCAGTATATATCCGGTAAATTCATTTTTTGTAATTTTGGCAAGTGTTTGGTAGTATTGGGTTCCATTTCTTGGTGATGTTGATTCAACGATATAAAAATCATCGCTTAAATGAGAAAACCTAATATTGAGTTTCTCAAATTTGAGGAAACCTTCAGACATAACTGAATTTGTCGTATCAATTAGGTATTCATTGTCGAACTTACGTATGCGAATGAAATCATAATCTTTTTCTTTTTTTCCTTTTCTACTAATTTTCGATTTTGATATGGCGATCCCATCTCCGTTCAGGGGGAATTCGGACGTTTCAATTATGCTACTCTCGCCAGTCACGCAGCCGGAGATGACAGGTAGCGTCAAAAGCAATAAAGCCAGAATAATGCGGAACATCTTATGCCCCTTGGGTGTGTAATGGCTAATGGTCATCGCGTACAAGGGGTTTTGTATTGCTGTAAGCACATTCGATTTTGCCTTATCCGCATAACACCGCTCTGCCTTGAAACAGGTGCGCCGCTTTGGATGTGTGTCTTGTTCATGCAGCTTGCCATTCCGTCGTCTCTTCATAAGTTTGCCCATAATGAAACCTGTCGATCGTCATGGAATAGTTCGACTTGGATAGCCTGCACATAACATTCAATTACCTTCAGCAGCGTTTCTATCCGGAGACCTGAGGAGACAATTGAAAATGTTTTCGTATTTTCCTAATGTCATCCCCGGTACAAATGAGCCGCTTTTTTCGGCTTTATTAAACTGGGCGAATTGGACTTCGACATTTGGGAATACAACCTTGTTTCCCTTGTTAATCTCATTAAATGCAAAGCATACGGTCCCTGTTTGAGCTGATGAATCATAATCATTTATGCAAAGCTGCTGAGACTTGATGGCAAAAAATCCTTGATTGACCATCTCAGAGGACCATTTGATTAAAAGATATGGCTTGTCATCATAGAAGTCGTAATTCATCGTCTTTGTCAGATATCGATGAAATTTTGAATTCCTTATTTTTGCTTCCTCTATCGGATGGTCAAGTTTGTCGAGCAACTGGTTTATGCCGTTGGATCCGTCCGGATTAGCGTTTCTTATGCTCTCTCGAACTTCGGTAGAGCTTGGAATCCAACTTTTTCTGTCAATGACGGTGATGATCCCAGCGCCATGACCGGATTTGTCTGGGCTGCCAAACAAAATCACCAGATTCTGCACGTCGCTATCGGGTTGGCACAAG
Organism: uncultured Hoeflea sp.; assembly: GCA_963975635.1. Classification (GTDB taxonomy): domain Bacteria; phylum Pseudomonadota; class Alphaproteobacteria; order Rhizobiales; family Rhizobiaceae; genus Hoeflea. The sequence continues at coordinate 56,263 of CAXBIE010000014.1, forward strand.
CCGAAGACGTTCCATTCGAGGCTTTTGCTGAAAGCCTGACGCGCTTGTTCTTGTTCAGATGTGAGCTCGGATCGGATTTCTTTAAAGACATCGCTTTCATTCATGGATGAAAGTCGCTGACGTTCTAGAGCCGCCGCCGTGCGCTCTTGCTGCTCACGCTCCGCATCTAGCCGCTTTTTTTCTCTCTCGCGCCTACGGCGCTCGTTCTGACGCTTTATCTCCGCTTCTTGGGCGGCTAGCTCTTCCTTGGTCGGTTGGACGCCTACGAGCGGGAGGGCATCTTTTGGAATCTCACCTGTCAGATTCATTGTGAAGTGTGTGTTGTAGCCACCGTAGATGTTCACCGATGCCGGCACCAGGACATATCCCGCCGAGCAGGAGCGATCATTCTGCTGCCGGGCCCGGTAGCTAAAGTCGCTGAGATCGGCCGATACACAGAACTCTGACCGAAGGCCGTATTTATAGCCCCTTTGAATGTCGATCTTTAGAGGAACAAAGCCGTTGCCTCTGCGGACCGCAACGAGAATATGCTTGGTCCAGCCCTGCGAGACCCGAGTATCGTAGCAACTTTTAAAGAGGTTTCTGGTGCCTAGGGCTGTCCATCCAGCTGTGGGATAGCCGCCCCCGGTCAAAATTCCGTCTTCCGTGCGTACAGCTATATAGAGTGTTTCGTTCGACTCATTACATAGTGAAATATCAGTCTCATAAGGAGAGGCTTTCGCGGCGAGAGGACATAAGACAAACAGAAAGCACAAAAAACGCAGCATGCCCAAAATCCTTTGACTTAATCACCCGTTGCCGCACAAATTTCGTAAAATAGGTGGAAATTATCCCTCGGTGTTTTGTCATACAAACCGGCGCACCTCCCGGTAAGATCGCGGGCAACGCATTTCAACTCGCATGCTGACGCCAATTCAGTCAATGCCATGTCGCGTTTGAGTTTGAAGAAATCTCGACCATATAAAGTGTAACTGATGGCCTGAGACCCGTCTCTCCTCTTGCTATTCGGAGAATTGGTTAGATTGCTGAGTTGCTACCCGATTTTGGATCGCCCGGCTGCAAATTCTCCGGGGTTAATGTTCAGGCCGACCGAGTGACGCCAAAGCGGTTCGTCTTGGATTTAGCCTGCTCGGAGGATCAGTTTGGTAAATCGGTGAGGGGCTCGTTCCGAGTTGATCAATGAAATCAACAGGCTTTTTCAGTAGGTGAGGGGTGTCAAGTTGTTGTAATCTTTGGCTTTTGCAACACCCGTCGTCCGCACCATCCCTGTCAAGCAATGCTCAACAGGCGCGGACCTGAGCCGTGGTTCAGCTGTTGATCTTGAAGCCGATGCGCAGGCCGCCCCAGTGGCGTCCGTTGATGATGATCGGGGCAGAAAGATCTTTCATCAGGCTGAACTTGCCGCCGCCCATGTCGCGCCGGTAGGTTTGTAGCAGGAATGGCTTCTGGTTGCGCCCGGCGGAGAGCCCGGTGCGGTCATTGAAGATCCGCCGGTTGCGGCAATTTCCGGCATTCCAGACCGGATCGTCACTCTGCGGCTGGGAATAGATGTGGTTGTGCGTGGGCAGATAGCCGTTGCGGTCGATCGCCGCGCAGAAGGTGACGCGCGGATCGAAATCCAGCATGGCCTCCTGAATGGGCGGCAGCAGACGGTCGGTGTGTTTGGTGAACCGTGTCATGTGCTGCTGCGGATTGGTACCGGCGATCGGCTGATAGGCCTCGTCAAACAGATCCGACAGCGACAATGCTCCCGAGGCGACCGCCTGTTCGAATATCGCGCCGACTTCCTGCGCCTTTGCGATGCAGTGGCGGATGAGGGGGGTGTCCTCGGTTTCGATCCCGCTCTGGGCAACTTCGCCGATCACGTTTTCGGAGAAGGAGACCAGATGGTCGATCTTGGAACTGGCGGCGGTCAGCATCTCGGCGCTGGTGTGAACCTGCTTGTCGAGATCGGACACCTTGGCGAGGACTGTCGAGCAGGCTCTTGTGGTTTCCTCGACCGGATCGCTGATCCGTTCGATCTCGCTGATCATGCCGGCCACGGTCTGGCTGAAGCCGGTGAATTTCTGCAGTTCTTCGTCAATTTCTGTGGACCGCTGGTGCGCTGCGGTCGCCACCGTCTCGTTCTCGACGTTCTGCTTCTGCAGCTTGTCGACGATGGTGCGCAGAGCATCAAGCCGCGAGACGATGTCGCGCGACACGGTGCTCGTCTTGTCCGCCAATTGCTTGACGGCATCGGCAACAACCGCAAAGCCGCGGCCGGATTCACCCGCATGGGCCGCCATGATGCCGGCATTGACGGCCAGCAGCTGGGTCTGAGTGGCAATGCCTTGAATCGATTGGGAAAACGAGTGGATATCCTTGATCTGACCAGAGACGGAATCAAGAACGCCGGTGATTTCGGTGGCGCTGGTTGCCATCGACTTGATGTCGGAGACCGCGTTGCCGAGAATGCCGTGAACGCTCTGGGTTGTGGCGTCGAGCCCGGCCTTGGTGGATTTGGCCGATTCGATGGCCCCGCGGGAGGCATCCGCGACCGTCTGGTTGGAGCGCGCAATCATCGAAATGTCACGGGTCAGGGCGTGAAACTCTTCGGCCTGCCTTGACATTGAACTGGAGACGTCGCCGACCATCCCGCTGGTATCGGCGATGTTGACCGACAATTCGCCGACCTGCGAGCCGATGACGTTCATGGCTCTTTCGAGCCGTGCGCGGTCCTCATCGGAACCTGTCAGATCACGCAGATCGTCGGATCCGTCAGGTCGATGGTCGTCCGTTTCATCAGCAAAAGATACCTGCAAAGCGTGCATCGGCTATTCTCCCCACAGCAAGGGAGATAAGCAGGTTTTGGTTAATCGTTTGATAATTTAGCGATGTTCGAATTGCCGGCTGCGGTTAGGCGCGCCAGAAAGCAGGCAGCAACAAGACCAGAACCACCAATATTTCCAGACGCCCAAGCAACATCAGAAAGACAAGGATGAACTTTGCCGGATCGCCAAGCGAACTGAAGTTGCCTGCCGGCCCGATGATGGGGCCGATACCCGGTCCGACATTGGCCAGCGCAGTAATGGAGCCGGATATAGCCGTTTCGATATCAAGTCCTGTCGCGGCCAGGGCAACGGATCCCAGAGCCCAGATGCCGATATAGGCGCAGACGAAGAGCACCACAGTGCGCTGCATGTCAGGATCAACCGCGACGGAGCCGTAACGTACCGGGCGAACGCTGTTGGGATAGATCAGCCGCATCAGGCCGGAGCGGATGGAACTGGAGATAATGACAAGACGATAGGCCTTGATGCCGCCGGAGGTCGAGCCCGAACATCCGCCAAGAAATGTCGCCATGAACAGGATGGCAACACTGAGCGGCCCCCACAACGTGTAGTCGGCGCTGGCGTAACCGGTCGTCGTGACCACAGAGACGACGTTGAAAGCCGCGTGGGTGAGAGCCATGCCAAAGCCCTCGCCATTGGACAGACGCAGGCTCAGCGCAATCAGGATTGTGAGGATCAGCAAAATTCCGGCATAGGCAAAGATCTGCGGGTCCCGCAATGCATCCCAGCGTCCGCGCACCACAAACAGGATGAGCACGGAAAAGGGCAGACCGGCTATGGTCATGAATACGGTCGCGGTCCAGACCAGGGCAGGGGACTGGAAAGCTCCGAAGGAGGCGTCATGGGTCGAAAATCCTCCGGTCGCCATGGTGGTCATCGCATGGTTGACGGCATCAAAGGCGTTCATCCCCAAAACCATGTAGAGAATGGCGCAGACGGCGGTCAGACCGATATAGATGGCGAAAAAGGCGCGCACGAACAGCGCAAAGCGCTCGAATGGTTTCTCTGACGTGTCGGAGGATTCCATCTTGAAAACAGTGAAGCCGCCGACCTTGAGGTATGGCAGCACAAGAAGCCCCAGAGCGACGATGCCGATTCCGCCGATCCATTGCAGCAGCGATCGCCACAGCAGCAGTCCGGGAGGCGCCGTGTCCAGTCCCGAGATGACGGTGGCGCCGGTGGTGGTTACGGCGGATACGGACTCGAACAGGGCGTCGGCCATGTCGAGCCCGAGAGATGCGAGGTAAAACGGAATGGCGCCGGTGACAGAAAGCGTGATCCACAGCAGATTGACGACAAGAAAGCCCAGACGTCTGGAAAACGGTGCGTTGATGCCGCGATTGGCGGCGGCTGCAGCGAGGCAGATTGCTCCGACCACAAAGGACGAGACGGCAAAAACCTGCCAGTCGGGGTTGCCGAAATAGAAATCGACAATCGCGGGCGCCAGCATGGCCACCGAGATATAGAGGCCGGCGATTGACGCGATGAACACCGCGGAACGGATAGTATGACCGTGCACCCCATGCCCTCTCGAAAGCCGCATCTGGTTGGCAACCGGCAGCTTCCCGTGGCATAGACCCGTCATGACCAAAAAACAATCTCCCGATGACTTTCGCCGCTCAGTCGACAGCGCCCTTGCCGAGATGCGAGAGCTGTTCCCGGCAACGCCGTTGCAGCTCAACGATCATCTGTCGGCCCGGTTTGGGGCGCGGATCTGGCTCAAGCGCGAAGATCTGTCACCGGTCCGGTCGTACAAGATCCGCGGCGCATTCAATTTCATCCGCAAGGCATTGCTGGAAAATCCGCAACAGAACCTGTTCGTGTGTGCGTCCGCCGGCAATCATGCCCAGGGTTTTGCCTATGTCTGCCGGCATTTCGGGCGCAAGGGCGTTGTTTTCATGCCGGTCACCACGCCGCAGCAGAAAATCGACAAGACGCGGGTTTTCGGTGGCGAGTTCATCGAGATCCGTTTGACGGGCGATTTTTTCGATGCCTGCTACGATGCCGCGCGGGAGTTCGCACTGACTGAAGGCGCATTGATGGCGCCGCCGTTTGACCATGACGACATCATTGAAGGGCAAGCCAGTGTTGGCGCCGAAATCGCCGCGCAGTTGCCGGAAGGCGAGGTCCCGGATCTTGTCGTTCTGCCTGTTGGCGGCGGCGGGCTGTCAGCCGGAACGGCGCGCTACTTCGAAGGCCGGATTGATTCGGACCGCTTTCTGCTGGTCGAACCGGCAGGCGCGCCGAGCCTGAAGGAGAGCCTGACCGCGGGACACAGGGTCAAGCTGCGCAAGATTGACAATTTCGTCGATGGGGCCGCGGTCGCGGAAATCGGCGAACGCAATTTCGAGATTCTGAGCCGCTTCCGGCCAGATCAGGTGTTGACTGTGCCTGAAAACGCCATCTGTCTGACCATGACCAAGATCCTCAACACCGAGGGAATCGTGCTTGAGCCGGCCGGCGCCTTGTCGATCTCGGCGCTGGAGGCGCTCGGCCCCGAGCAACTTGCCGGCAAGAGTGTCGTCGCGGTGGTCTCAGGCGGCAATTTCGATTTCGAGCGGTTGCCCGACGTCAAGGAAAGGGCGATGCGTTATGCCGGGACCAAGAAATACTTCATCCTGCGTTTGCCGCAGCGCCCCGGGGCGCTCAAGGACCTGCTCAATCTGCTCGGTCCTGAGGATGACATCTCGCGGTTCGAATATCTCAAGAAATCGGCGCGGAACTTCGGTTCGATCCTGATCGGGATCGAGACCCGGTCACCGGAAAATTTTGCACGGCTGATTGAAGCCTTTGATCAGGCGGGCCTGAGTTACCAGGACATCACCGACAACGAGATCATCTCCAATCTGATCATCTGATCGATTGGGGCCGCGCGACCGGACATCGCACTACCGACCGGCGATCCAGGTGGCTGTTTCTTTCGCCAGCCTGTCGGTGGTGGACGGCGACAGCGCGTCTCCGGCAATGACATGGTGGCTGAGGTCATCGTCATCAGTGACTTCGATGATCCTGGTCGCCGCGCCCCATTGGGCGGCTTTGGAAGCCACCAGTTCGGGCCGGATGACCTGATCGAGCGGCGAATAGACAAACAGCGACGGGATGGTGATGCTGCCGGGGTGTGCCGCATCGGCGAGTTTGACCAGTGAGGCCATCGGCAGGAGGGCGATGCTCGGATAGTCGGATGTCCAGTATTGGGCGTGCAACGGTGTCCGCGTCTCGAACGACCGGCGGTCGCCGATGATCAGCTGCACCATCTGCCTGGCCCATGGCATGCCAAGCAGGGTCGATCCCGTCGCTTGAAGCCCGAAATTCGGCGAGAACTGGACCAGGCCAGCAACATCGCGCATCAACTCCGGCTGGGTTGCAGCCCAGGTGGTGAGTGATGCACCTGTCGAAGTGGCGATGATGATGACGCGCTCGCCCAGCCGGCGTCCGATGGCAACAGCTTCCGCAAAGTCGTTGACCCAGCCATGAACCGAGCCGTCGAGCATGGCGTCGCCGCTGCGGCCGTGCCCCTTCAGACGGGCATAATAGAGATTTGCACCGAGGTCTTTTGCCACCAGATCGGGCAGCGGGCGCAGTTCACCGGAACTGGCCGAGAAGCCGTGGATGTAGACAATGGCGATCGGGGTGCGGGCGCGTGATGCTGGGTAAGCCCAGACGATCTGCCGTTCATTGCCTGGGCGCAGGTCCTCGAACCGCGCTTCGGAAGCGGCCAAGTATGCGTCAATATCGTCAGGCAGGGTTGTTTCGTCAAATTCAACCGTGGTGTCGAAGGCGGGGCGTGGCCCGAGCAGGAAAGCGACAATGCCGACGACACTCAAAAAACCAATGACATAGAATGCCATGCGTATCCTCGACATGAATTTTCTCGTGCTCTGTTCCTGTCCGTAACATCATTGCCGGCCTGGGCAATCGTTGACGTGACAGTAGATCACGGAATGTCAGCTCGCAATCGGTCTTTGGTGTCGTTGCAGCTTTTCAATCCGGCGCAATGTATCCCGGAAATCAGTCTGCTGATTTGGCGTCCTCGATCAGCTTGTAGTAACTCTTGACCTTGGCTTCGGTGTTTGAGGACAGTGCCAGCGACACGCCGACCCTCGGGCTGCGGCTCCAGCGCACGGTTCCAGTCAGATGGCCCATTTCTTCGGTTTTGAAGTGAATTTCATCACCGAAAGTAACGGGAATATCGCGCGACAGGTAAAGGCCGGCTCCAAGCTTGGAGAGGTCAAGAACGGAACCGGGAGTCTTATTTCCCTTGCAGTCGATTTTGGCTCGCATCCGGGTTTTATCCCTGGGATGTGCGCGGCCCACATGATTTTTCATGACCATACGCCCTCTGTTTCCTGTCGAAGCTCAACAGTGCCATCGACCTGTGTGGAAAGACTTAATGCCAGCCCCGTACTTTGACACTGGAAAGAAGGATATGTTGGGGGATGGAATGACGCGTTTTGCTGCTTTGAACCCGGCATATCTATATGAATTGTTTTGTTATTTTTCATTGGGTCGTCGATGTGGCTGTTGTCCATGCCTGTGCCTGGGGCGGCCACGAGAGCGCACCGTGCCGTTATGAGACAGGTTGACCGGTTTGCGAGACGGACTTTTACGCCGGCTGCCGGTTGTGCAGGAACATCTTGTAGTAGCTTTCCACCTTGGCGCGGTTGTTTGAGGTCAGCACCAAAGCCGCACCGATGCGCCCGCCTCTCATCCAGCGTATCGTGCCGATGAGAAGGCCCATTTCCTCGGTTTCGACATTGATCTTGTCGCCGCGGGCCATGGGGATGCTTGTGTCCAGTTTCAGGCAGATCCCTTGCGGGGAAAGATCGACCACCGCTCCGGTGGATTTCTGACCCATGCAGTCAATCCTGGCTTTCACGCTTGTCTTGTCCCGCTGTATCGAGCGGCCAGTTGATCCCGTCATCGCAATTAATCCTGTGGCTTATTTGCCGGGCAGTGTCGCATTCTCGGGTAATCAAATTGCTAAGCCTTCGGCAGAAAGACAATAAACCGCTAATTGCCGCCGGCCTTCAGGCTGGTGATGCTTCTCCCCTTACAGCACACACAGGGTGCCGGAAGGGGAAGCATGCACCGGACTACAACGTGATCCGGAAAAGCGCGAAGCCGTCGTTGCCTTCGCCGGCGGGTTCAATGGCGACGCCCTCGATGCCCTCGACAAACTCCGTGGCCCTGGGACCGCTTGAAAACAGCACCGTTGCGCCTGCTACCGGAGCAAAGCGCCAGTTGCCATCGGCAGAGGGATTGATGGTGCCCTGATCGATGATGTAGCGGACGATGACATCGCGGTTGGTGTCAGGGGCCTGGAAGACCACCTTGTCGGGTCCGATTTCCGGGAACTTGCCGCCGCCACCGCCGCGGTAGTTGTTTGTTGCGACGACAAATTTCTGCGCCGGATCAACAGGCTGTCCGTTGAAGCCGAGATTTTGAATCCTGCTGGCGCCAGCGTTCTGCAGCTCACCTTTCGCGGTGTATTTTGCTGGTTGGCTCAAGTCGATCTCGTAGGTGACTCCGTCAATGACGTCGAAGTTGTAGGCCGGGAACTCGCCATTGATCAGTTCGGCGTCGCTGGCTCCGGGCGCGATCTGGTTGAAGATGCCGGCCGACATTTCCAGCCAGTCCTTGACCTGTGCCCCGTTGATCACCACAGCCTGCACGGTGTTGGGGTAAAGATAGAGATCGGCAACATTCTTGATGGCGATGTCGCCGGCGGGAACATCGGTGTAGTAGTCCGCGCCGCCGCGACCGCCGGCCTTGAAAGGCGCGGCTGCCGAAAGCACCGGCAGATCCTTCCACTCGGTGTCCTTGAGCATGTCGGTGACATACCAGGTCTGGGCCTGGCTGACGATCTGCACGGAGGGATCATCGGCAACGAGAGCGAAGTAGGAGTGCAGCGGCGCCGATGTCTTGCCGACCGCGGTGCGGACATAGGCAAGGGTCGACTCGTGATCTGCTTTGGCGGCCGCCAGAACCTCCGGCTTGTCGGCAACCAGAGCGGCGATCTTCCTGTCGACGCGCTCATAGATCGGCCGGGCTTCGGAGCTGTGGCTGACGATCTTCCAGGCGCTGCCGTCGCGCTCGAGCATCAGGTCGATGAGCCCGAGATGCGATCCCCAGAAGCCGCCCATGACGCCGGGCTTGCCGGATATGGTGCCCTTAGCGTTGTCGACGCCAGCGACGCCGTCAAACTTCGGCCCCGGGAAATCGAGATGGCTGTGGCCGGTGACGATGGCATCGATGCCGGGCACGGCGGCCAGCGGCACAGAGGCGTTTTCGAGGTTCTCCGCCCAGTCCTGCTGGCCGATGCCGGAATGCGACAGCGCGATGACGATGTCGGCACCTTCTTCGCGCATTTGCGGCACCCATGCCTCAGCCGCCTTGACAATGTCGCGGGTGGCGGCGTTGCCGGCCAGGTGCCGGGCGTCCCAGGTCATGATCTGCGGCGGGACAAAGCCGATCAGGCCGATCCTGATCTGATGTTGTGCGCCCGCGCCATCTTTTATGGTGCGATCAAGGATCGTGTAGGGCTTGAGGAACAGATCATCATCGCGCGGGTTTTCAGCAAGCGCGCCCTTGGCAAGGTTGGCGCAGACCATCGGGAAATTCGCGCCGGAGATGACCTTGAACATGAAGTCCAGGCCGTAGTTGAACTCGTGGTTGCCCAAGGTTCCGCCATCATAGCCAAGCACGTTCATGGCGGAAATGATCGGGTGCATGTCACCCTCTTTCATGCCGCGCTCATAGGCGATGTAATCGCCCATCGGGTTGCCTTGCAGGAAAT
>CAXBIE010000015.1:0-64047 GCA_963975635.1 uncultured Hoeflea sp.
GCGTCGAGCCGATGACCTCGGTCACGCCCATGGCGATGAAGAAGCGCGTGGACGTTGTCACCGACGGCTCCAAGGCAGAAGACATCGTTGCCAATGCGCCCGAATCCGCCAACAATTTCTTCGTTGTTCCGAAGGTCGTCGAGTAACAGGATGGCTGTTTCGGTCTCCATTGAATCCCCGCTTCAGCGTGACGTCGCAGGGCTTGTCGAAGCACTGGACGCCTATCTGGTGCCGCTGGCGCCGGCAGAGTTTCACTTTGGCCTGAACATCGAGGAAATGGCGGGGCGTGAAACGACCGTGTTCGTGGCGCGTGACGACACCGGCAAGGCCGTGGGGATCGGCGCGCTCAAGGATGCGGGCCAGGACGCCGGAATCCACACCGGCGAGGTCAAGCGCATGTTCACTGCGCCTGCGATGCGCGGTCAGCGCATCGGCTCGGCCTTGCTCGCTGCTATTTGCGCGCGTGCCCGCGATCTTGGCATTGAAAGGCTGGTTCTTGAAACCGGCGTGGGCGAGGGGCTTGCCGCCGCCGTCCGGCTCTACGAAAATCATGGCTTCACTGAATGTGGCGCTGTCCTTGATTACCCTGATTCCGGCTATTCCCGGTTCTTTGAAAAGAAGTTGTCCGCATGACCGACCTGATCCGTCTGACCATCGCCGAAGCCCGTGACGAAATGGGCAAGGGCGCATTCTCAAGTGTCGAGCTGACCGACGCCTATCTGGCTGCCATCGACGCGGCCAACCCGGTAATCAACGCCTATGTGAAGGTCACCGCCGACAAGGCGCGCGAGATGGCAAAGGCCTCCGACGTGCGCCGTGCCGGGGGCAAGGCCGGCGCGCTTGAGGGCATCCCGCTCGGCGTCAAGGATCTCTACGCCACGGAAGGCGTCCACACCCAGGCCTGCTCCCATGTACTCGACGGCTTCGAGCCGCGCTATGAGTCGACCGTGACGGCCAATCTCTGGGCTGACGGTGCGGTGATGCTGGGCAAGCTCAACATGGACGAGTTCGCCATGGGCTCGTCCAACGAGACATCCTACTACGGCCCCGTAATCAATCCCTGGCGCGCCGAGGGCACAAACGCCAATCTGGTGCCCGGGGGTTCGTCAGGCGGTTCGGCAGCCGCAGTTGCCGCATTGATGTGCGCCGGCGCCACGGCAACCGATACCGGCGGTTCGATCCGTCAGCCCGCAGCCTTTACCGGCACCGTCGGCATCAAGCCCACCTATGGCCGTTGCTCGCGCTGGGGCATCGCTGCCTTTGCCTCCTCGCTCGACCAGGCAGGACCGATTGCCCGCGATGTGCGCGATACGGCGATCCTGCTCAAGTCGATGGCCTCGGTTGACGCCAAGGACACCACCTCGGTCGATATGCCGGTGCCTGACTACGAGGCGGCGCTTGGCGGTTCGGTGAAGGGGCTGAAGATCGGCATCCCGCGCGAATACCGCATCGAGGGCATGCCCGAGGAAATCGAAGCGCTGTGGCAGAAGGGCATTGCCTGGCTCAAGGACGCCGGTGCCGAGATCGTCGACATCGAACTGCCGCACACCAAATATGCGCTGCCCGCCTATTACATCGTCGCGCCGGCCGAAGCCTCGTCCAACCTGGCCCGTTATGACGGCGTTCGCTACGGCCTGCGCGTGCCCGGCAAGGACATTGCCGACATGTATGAGAAAACCCGTGCCGCCGGTTTCGGCCAGGAGGTCAAGCGCCGCATTATGATCGGCACCTATGTGCTTTCGGCCGGTTATTACGACGCCTATTACCTGCGCGCCCAGAAGGTCCGCACTCTGATCAAACGCGATTTCGAACTGGCCTTCGAGGCTGGCGTCGATGCCATCCTGACGCCCGCCACCCCGTCCTCGGCCTTCGCCGTCGGTGACGAGAGCCTGGCCAGCGACCCGGTCAAGATGTACATGCAGGACGTCTTCACCGTTACCGTCAATATGGCAGGTTTGCCCGGAATTTCGGTTCCAGCGGGCCTTGACTCGAAGGGCCTGCCGCTCGGCCTGCAGCTGATCGGACGTCCGTTCGAGGAAGAAACCCTGTTCAAAACCGCTCACGTGATCGAACAGGCCGCAGGCCGGTTCGAAGCCAAACCCTGGTGGTGAGAGGATGGCTCCGGCCATCGTGTCTGAACAATTTTCCAACTCTGGTTGATGTAGAAGCAGCGCCCGAAGGCGCCGCTTTGCATTTATCGGTTGTTCAGCTGTGAGCGAACCAGCTCCAGCCCGCGCCGTGTGACGCCGTAAGGCTGGCCCTGGCGTGAACTTATGGCGCGTCTGCGCTTGAGCTTGCGAAAGGTCTCGAGATCGAGATCGGCAAACAGCCAGCCTTCGCGGGTGATGAGTTTCAGATCGGTGATCTTCCTGCGGTCGTCACGGATCGGCTCGATCCTGCCGCCTTGTGCGAGCAGGTGCAAAATGCGCTGTTCAGCGCGAGAAATATCCATTGTCTCTGTGTCCGGGATAGCGCTCGTTTGAGCGCGCAAAAACATAGGCCGGCGTCAGCGACGTCGGCAGTTTCATGTTTTTGTCGGGCCATGCGCGGCGTGTTGAACGCGGGACGCGCAGGCCCCTTATCGGGACTCAGACAGTAAGAACATAAAGGCTCCGGTAATGGATCACTTCACCATAGGTCCAGTCCTTCGCCAGTTCAATGTAATGGCTCACATGTGCTGTTCTGAAATTCCGGCACTGTTGCCATATTACCCGGCAAAACAGTGCAGGGCTTGATGATTTTACAATTTCCGGCGAAAGTCGGTTTAATTGGCTCGCGTCTTTGGGGCCATGAACCCGCGGAGCGGTCTCAATGATAGCTATCCGGCCTGCCACCTCTGCCGAAGCCCAGGATCTCGCTGAGATCGGTCTGGCGGCATGGGAAAAGGCTATACGCGTCTGGGGCGAGGATGCCGACAGGCTCCGCGAGAATGCCAAAGAAGCCTATTACGATTTCTGCACGCGGTGCTGGCCCGATATTCTGGTCGCCGAATGGGATGGCGATCTCGCCGGCTGGGGCTCTTGCGAAAAGGCGGACGACTTCATCACCGACCTCTGGGTCTTGCCGGAATTTCAGGGCAGGGGCATCGGCACGGCACTTCTCGAGCAAATAGAGGCGGGTATCATCGAGCGTGGCTTTCCCTCGGCACGGCTCGACACCCATGCCCGCAATCTCGATGCAATCCGGCTCTACAAGCGCCTGGGTTACCGGGTGACAACCTATTTCGTCACCTATTCCGAATCTCTGGATGAAGACATCGACAAAGTCGAAATGGTCAAGGAATTCGAAACCGGCAGTGGTCCGGTTGATCCGGGGACCGACGATTACAGCCTTTACGACAACTGAAATTCGTCACTGGATTGTCCGAAAACAAAAAAAGACCCGGACGCGACGGTGCAATCCGGGTTTCTGAATTGGGCGGAGATAGAGTTTCCGCCTAGAGGGAACTATGAAATCAGGCCGCAGGTTGCGCGTCAGCATCGGTATTGCGGAGCACCCGTGCAAAAAGGTCGTGATTGCGGCAGAAAGAGGGGGCTTCGTCCGGCTCGGCTTCGTGCGACAACCACTGCTGGCAGGCGTCAGGCCTGTCGCAGGTCAGGCAACGATTGGCGGCGCGGCGCAGCACGCCGGCATGGTCGGGCAGTTTCCAGATCTCGTCCGCCACACCCAGCTTGGTCATCATGGCGTCCATCAGGTCTGCCTGTTTTGTCAAACGGCTGAAAATATCAAGTACGCTCATGATCTTCTCCTCTTTGCTGTTGCAGAGAGAATCCCATCAGCGTCGTGAGCCCGCATTGATCTCGGTCAAGCTTTTTGCACTTGGTTTCGGACCGGTTGGAGGCCTCAATGCCCGGAAAGCCTTGCAGTCGGGCCGGCTTTGTTCTACCCGACAGGGAGCTGATCCTTCATAGATAATGAGCCTGCCATGACCCTCGTCGACACCCGCACCCCTGAACCGAAACGACTGATTCCCGGCGCCACCGGCGATTGGGAGATCATCATCGGCCTGGAAGTCCATGCGCAGGTGACCAGCAACTCGAAGCTGTTCTCCGGTTCGTCGACCGAATTCGGCAAGGCTGCCAATTCCAATGTCAGCCTCGTTGACGCGGCCATGCCCGGCATGCTGCCCGTCATTAACGAGGAATGTGTCGCTCAGGCGGTGCGCACCGGCCTCGGCCTGAAGGCGCAGATCAACAACCGTTCGGTGTTTGACCGCAAGAACTATTTTTATCCTGACCTGCCGCAGGGCTATCAGATTTCCCAGTTCAAGGATCCGATTGTCGGCGAGGGCAAGATCATCATCTCGGTTGGTCCTGACCGTCAGGGCAATTTCGAGGATATCGAGATCGGTATCGAGCGCCTGCATCTCGAGCAGGACGCCGGCAAGTCGATGCATGACCAGCATCCGTCGATGTCCTATGTCGATCTCAACCGCTCCGGTGTGGCGCTAATGGAGATCGTCTCCAAGCCCGACATGCGCTCGGCTGACGAGGCCAAGGCCTATGTCACCAAGCTGCGCTCGATCCTGCGCTATCTCGGTACTTGCGACGGCAACATGGATGAAGGCTCGATGCGCGCCGACGTCAATGTCTCCGTGCGCAAGCCCGGAGGCGAGTTCGGCACCCGCTGCGAAATCAAGAACGTGAACTCGATCCGCTTTGTCGGCCAGGCCATCGAATCCGAAGCCCGCCGCCAGATCGCCATCATTGAGGATGGCGGCAGCATCGATCAGGAAACGCGCCTGTTCGATCCGGCCAAGGGCGAGACCCGATCGATGCGCTCCAAGGAAGATGCGCATGACTACCGCTATTTTCCCGATCCGGATCTGTTGCCGCTTGAATTTGATCAGGCTTTCGTCGATGCGCTGAAGGCGGACCTGCCGGAGCTGCCCGACGACAAGAAGGCGCGGCTGGTGCGCGACATGGGCCTGAGCGTCTACGACGCCTCGATCCTGGTCTCGGAGAAGGCGATTGCCGACTATTATGAGGAGCTCGCCGCCGGCCGTGACGGCAAGATCGCAGCCAACTGGGTCATCAATGACCTGCTGGGCGGCTTGAACAAAGCCGGCAAAGGCATTGAAGAGACTCCGGTTTCGCCCGATCAACTCGGCAGCATTCTGGATCTGATCAAGGACGGTACCATTTCCGGCAAGATCGCCAAGGATCTGTTTGAAATCGTCTTCACCGAGGGTGGCAACCCGGCGGAGATCGTTGAAGCCAGGGGCATGAAGCAGGTCACCGACACCGGCGCCATCGAAAAGGCTGTCGACGAAATCATCGCCGCCAATCCGGACCAGGTGGCCAAGGTTGCTGCCAAGCCAGCGCTGGCCGGCTGGTTCGTCGGTCAGGTGATGAAGGCCACCGGCGGCAAGGCCAACCCGAAGGCGGTGCAGGATCTGGTCAAGGCCAAGCTGGGCATCGAGGAGTAGTCCAGCCGTGCCATCCGGCGATGCTTTGGTGATGCGGTATGCCCAGGTTCTCTGGGACTACCACAACACCGAAACGACGCTGGACAACGCCGACATCATCGTTGGACTCGGCAGCTATGACCTTCGTGTGGCTGATCGTTGCGCCGATCTTCATGCTGCTGGCCTGGCGCCGCTGCTTATGTTCACCGGCGCGTCGGGCAACTGGACCAGAAACCGTTTTGCCGGTTCCGAAGCTCGGGCCTTTGCGGAGCGCGCCGTTGCCCAAGGTGTCCCGCCAGAGGCGATCCGGCTTGAGGAGAAGGCCACCAATATTGGCGAAAACATTGCACTTGTTCGCGCTGAATTGCCTGACATAAAGCGGGTTGTCTGGGTGACAAAGCCGCAGACAAGGCGACGGCTGAGCGCAACGCTGCATGTGGCGTGGCCCGGCATCAAGTCGATGATCACCGCTCCGCAGCATGCTTTGGCGGCACAGCCTGTCGAAGATCATTCACTCGACGCGGTGATCGCTGAAATGGTAGGCGACACCTGGCGCGTGGCGGCTTACCCCGACAAGGGGTTCCAGTCACCGCAGCCCATGGGCGCCGATGTGAAGGAGGCGTTTGATGCGCTGGTCGCCAACGGCTTCACCGGTCATTTGCCAGCAACTGTGCGGTCGCTGCTTGACCGTTGAGCCGGAACGGGATGAAACTCCTCGTTCCTCCGGTCACATGAATGCAATTGCACGGCTCATGGCCGTTCACTCAGGGAAAACACCACATGTTCTTTGTTCGCTCCGCTTCCGCACGCGACATTCCGGCCATCCGCGACGTGCTGGCCGAAACTTGGAGGACGACTTATGCGCCGTTCTACGGGGCGGCGAGGGTTGAGGAGATCATCGCAGACTGGCATTCCGAGAAGGCGATCAAGGCCTCCATGGAGCGGCCCGATGGCGAATTTCTTGTGGCCGATGACGGCAAGCAGATCGGCGGCGTGGCATTCGCCAGCCACTCGGCAGAGACCAAAACCGTGTCTTTGCATCAGCTCTACGTCCGGCCGGAATGCCAGGGGCTGGGGATCGGCCGCGATCTGTTCGCGGAAATAGAGACCTGTTTCCCCGGTGCGCAAACCCTGTCGCTGGAAGTCGATCCCGGCAATGAGCCGGCGATCGGGTTCTATCAGTCACACGGAATGGCCCAGACCGGCCGAACCGACAATTGCGGCAAGGACGAATCGGGCATCCCGGCACTGATCATGTCCAAAAAGCTCTCCGGCTGATGCCGCCCGTCAGTTGGCTTCGAGTTCACGGCCATTGTCGTCCCACAATCGCACGGCTGAACATCCGGTGATGAATGATCTGCGCTGGCGGTCGCAGGCAACCTCGATTGCCGCCATCACGGCTTCCTTGCTGTCCCAGCCACACAGATATTCGTGCCAATGGATACCTTCCTTGTGCTGGACGAACAGATCCGCCGACCAGCCAGCCGGATAGCACCATTTCACCCGCAGGCAGTCCTCGGCCATCGCCCCGCCCTCGACGCATTTCGCCCGTGCGCAGGCAAGGGTCTTGTCGGTGCTCTGTCCGGTGCACACGCCCGAGGACTGTTCAGGTGCTTCGGCAAAGGCAATACCGATTGGCCCGTCCTGGGCCCGGGCGATGGAAATCCCCATCAGTGCTATCGCAACCGCGCATATGAATTTGTAAATCACATTCTTCCCCCTTTGTGCTCAATCAAAAGGATAATGCGGCCAAATTATCTGTGTGAACAGCCCGGAGTGGAATTGACGCGCCACAACGGCTCCCGTCTAGGTTACCAAGAGGAAGTCTACGTAATCTAGACGATGGGGCGCACTGCATGGCACAAAGTTACAAGATCGCATTACCGGTGTTTATCGTTGGCTTTCTTGCTGGCGCCGCGTTCTGGTATCTGTTTTCTCCGGCTTTCGTGGACCGGGTGGTCAGTGAAGAGCTCCCCGCCGGATTTGAACTGAGTGAACTGCGCAGCGGCGACTTTCGCGATGCTGACGGAGCTCATCGCGGTTCCGGCAAGGCACAGGTTCTTGTCTCTGAGGCCGGAGCCGCACTGCTCAGATTTACCGATTTCGATGTCACCAACGGTCCAGACCTTGAGGTTTGGCTGGTCAAGGATCCCGATCCGAAGAAATCCGCTGATGTGAGCGCCAGCCGATGGATCTCGCTCGGTCCGCTTCGCGGCAACAAGGGTGATCAGACCTATGTCATCCCGGAGGGAACCGATACATTGGAGTGGGGATCCGTTGTTATCTGGTGCGAGCAGTTCAGTGTCCTGTTTTCCGTAGCCACACTGTCGCAGGCAAAAATCTAGGCGATGATGATGGGTGTTGAAATCCGGGCAGCAGAGCGGTCAGATATCGCAGCCATTGCGGCGATGTTTGCACAAGATCAGCTTGGCGGGCATGGCGACAGCGCCGACCCGGCCGATCTACCCGCCTATCTCGCAGCATTTGACCGGATTTCCGCGAGCCCCAATGACCAGCTCTTTGTGGCTGTTCTGGATGGTGAAGTGGTCGGGACGTTCCAGACCACTTTGATCACGTCGCTCACCGGAAAAGGCAGCTCGAGCCTGACCATTGAGGCGGTTCATACCCGTGATGACATGCGCGGAAACGGGATCGGGCATGCGATGATCACCCACGCAATCGAGCAGGGCAGACAAAACGGCGCGCGTCTGGTGCAGTTGATGTCGAACGCCACCCGGACCGACGCGCACTGGTTTTACACCCGCCTCGGCTTCAGCCAGAGCCATCTCGGTTTCAAGATGAAATTGCGCTGAGACGACTACCGTGCGCCGGCGATGTCCTCAGCTGGCGGTGAGATGGTCCAATGCCTATGGGCCATATATCGCTGATATGAACCAATTGGGCGTGGGTTGCGGGAAACCGGCACTGGACAATGCCGGTTGAGCGGGCCATAAGGCGGAACAAGACGCGGCTGCAAAATAGCCGTCAGGTCCACACACGAGAGGCTTTCATGAAGGCACTACTTCTTCAGATGTTCACCTGGTGGAACGGACAGACCTGGGGAACCAGGTTTCACACCTGGCGCCACGGCAACCGGGTGGGCGAAGATGCTGCCGGCAATGTGTATTACGAAGGCGGCTCGGATTCCGAAGGCCGCACGCGCCGCTGGGTGATCTATAACGGCTATTCTGAAGCCTCTGCCATTCCTCCCGGCTGGCACGGCTGGATGCATCACCGTACAGATGTCTCGCCTGCAGCCGAGACTTATGTGGCAAAGCCCTGGGAAAAAGACCATCTGGCGAACATGACCGGTACGGGCCGCGCCTATCATCCCAAGGGGTCGATCCTCAATCAGGGTGCGCGTCCGCATGTAACCGGCGATTATGACGCCTGGACACCGAAATCCTGACAGTCTGCCATGTCTTTGGCGCAGCCATGCCACAATTCATGCTTAACGCTTCATTGACGGCGGCGGCTTAAGCTCGCCGCCGGAGACCTGCCGGGAACGGCCTTCCACGAGCCCTGTGACGAGTGAAGCGAATGAAATTCCACCTGAACAAACTTGCAAGAAGCGCAGGCGCACTGCTCGTTGCCGCGACCGGCTTTGTTGCCCATGCGGTTCCGTCTCACGCTGCGCGGATTGAAAATCCGGTTGCCGTGTTTTCCGGCATCGACAAGATCACCGGCCGAATCACCACCTTCGATGTTTATGTCGGAGAGACGGTGCAGTTTGGGGCGCTGCAGGTGACCCCGCGGGTTTGCTACAGCCGCGACGAGACTGAAGCGCCGAAAACCACGACCTTTGTCGAAGTTGATGAAATCACCCTCGACCGCAAGATCCGGCGTCTTTTTACGGGTTGGATGTTCGCCGATTCTCCCGGGCTGAACGCGGTTGACCATGCCGTTTATGATGTCTGGCTCAAGGATTGCAAGCAGCAGTCCGACATTCCGGCTCCCGGCACCGGCAACTGATCTGCATTTCCAGCTTCAGTCGCTGCCTGAGGGCAGGCTGATTTCTTGCCAGCGTGTGCGGGGGATCGCGCCGTCGACCGCGAACGAAAAGGCGACCACACCTGTCCGGTCAGCTGCTACCTTGCATCGGTACCGCAAAGCGTGCCAGTTCGGCCGGCTGCGAAGGGCTGCGCCTTCTGCGATAACCAGATCATTCTCAATCAGAATATCGGCCGTCGCATAGGCGACGACGAAGTCCGGGTGGAGGCTTGTCCGGTGCCGCGCCGCCTGCTCCATTGCCTCGAGATTGCAGATCTGGACAGCTTTCTCGTCACCTGCGAGCTGACCCATCGCCCGCCGTGCCTGAGCGTTCCGCGGATCAGCCAGGGCCGCAGCTGAAAAAAAGCGCATAGCGGTCACCATTTTGGTTTTCACGGGGATTTCATCTCGCGGCGGGTAAGGCAGCTCAGCGGGGCGCTGGGGCAGGTCGGGGATGGCCGGAACCGCCGGATAATTCAGGGCGGCCTGGGGCGGTGTTTCGGCCACTGCGCGGACCGGCGCGGCAGGAGGTTGTGCCGTTTGCACAACAACCTCGACAGAGACGCTATCGATCTGTTGGGGTGTCAATTTGCGTGCGGTGGGCATGAGAAGCAGAAGCACGATCAAAAGCGCATGGATTCCGAATGCCGCGGCCAAGCTTCGACCAAAACTCCAGCATGGTGTGACCGCGTGAGAAAGCATTTATATGAATCCGCAAGGCAATGCCTGTGACAGTCCGGATAATCTTGGCCATATTATGCTTGCGCTAACGGCAAAGCGCCGCGCATCCATCAGAATGCGCGGCGCTTGAGCTTGTGGTTATACCGTCCGGGATCAGCGCGACGCGACCGGGGTTACCAGCGGAGTGATGCGGCGGATTGTGACTCTGCGGTTGAGCCGCTCCGGCGCCTCGGTCCGGACCTTCAGGTAGCGTTCGCCATACCCCTGGGTAACCAGGTTTTCCGGCGGAATGCCAAACACGTCACTCAGGGCCACGGCAATGGTTTCCGCACGCTTGTCCGAGAGCAGCAGGTTGGCTTCGTCACGGCCTACGGCATCAGTATGACCTTCGATCAGGAAAGTTTCTGCGGGATTTTTGTCCAGGATCCTGGTCATCGCGTCAGCAACGTCGGAGAGCCTCTGGATCTGGTCTTCGGCAATCGTCGCCTTGCCAAACTCGAAGGTCAGCGAATCCATGTCCACGCGGCGCACCTTGTCTCGAATTCGGGCGGAGCGACGCACTTCCTCTACCGAGTAAAGACGTTCCACCTGTTCTACCGGCGGTTCAAGCAGAAAATCGAGATAGGCAGATGGCTCGGCGTCAGTCGCATCGAGAATATAATCGGATATCGGAATGCCGAGACGCAAAGGCGGCAGTTTCCGGCCTGGATCGACAAATGCCTGGCGTGAACCATCACTGTTGGCTTCGGCGTAAAACAGAACATACTCCCGGCCATCCGGCATGACCCTGCTGCGTTGGATCACATCACCCCAGCGGTTGCTGATGGTCACCAGCTGCACACCGTTCGGCCGCACAATGACCTCACGGGTCCGGCCACCGCGCAATTGCTCGTAGTAGACTTCGTCACTGCCGGCTCTCAACCGGTCCCGCTCGTCATGTTCGATAACGGTGCGGTTGTCGATCTCAATAATGGTCCGGTTGTCGATCTGGTTGAGGATGGTCACATTGGTTTGCGCTTCCCGCGCCGGCTCTTCAGCAATGCGCTCGCCTTGCTCCAACATCGCGGCTTGGGGCGCTGCAGCGCCTCGAGAGGCGGGAGCCTGGGCTTCTGCATCCGAGGTCGGAGCAGGGGCCGCCGGCTCGCTCGCAGCTGCTGCAGGGGTAGCTTGGCCATCATCAGTCTGGGCTGGATCCGCAGGCTCTTCCTTGGCGCTGTCAAGCACGGGCGCACCATCCTGGACGGGCAGGGTGAGAACTTCATCCGTTTCGGTCGATGTGGTCCCGTCAGCCTGCCCTTCCTGGGGGGCTTCCGCAGCGTCTTCACCAGCACTCGTGGCGGTGTCAGCATTCGGTTCGGGTGTGGTTGCTTCGCCGCTCTGCGCAGGGGCTTCCTCTGTTTCAGGCGTCAGGACGGCTTCCGGCGCTTCGCTCTGCGGAGCAGCATCAGTACCTTCGGCAGGAGCCGGCTGCGCAGCAGGGGCGGCTTCTTCCGCTGCCGGTGCCTCAACCTTTGGCGCGGCATCGCTTGACGCGGCAGGTTCCTCCGCCTTCGGTTCAACTTCGACAGGCGTTTCGGTCTGGATTTCCACCTCAACCCCGGCTTCTTCAGCAGGAGCTGTTTCGGCTGGCTCCGTATCCGTAGCGGGGCTCTGCTCGGTTACAGGTGCATCCAAGGCTGGCTCTGTGGCCGCCGGCGCTTCGGGTGCGGCAGGATCGGACTCGGCTGGAACTTCGACAGGCTCCGGCGCTGGCTCTGCAGACGGCAGCTCAACGGCAGGCGCCACCTCTGGTTCTGCAGGTGCTGCGGGTTCCGCAGGCGCTTCCTCAGCCGGTTGCGGCGTCTCCGGTTCTGGCGCGGCAGCTTCAGGCTGTTCCGGCACGGGCAGTGGCTCTGCTTCCGGCTCGGCGGGCTGTGTTGCTGCAGCCTGAGCTTCCTGCAATCCGGCCTGGGCTGCTTCGACCTCAGCCTGAGCGGCTGCGAGATCACCACCCGTCGCTTCAGCTTCTGCCTTGCGCTGCAGCGCTGCCTCAAGTGCAATTTCCGCGTCGCTGACACTCAGCTGAACCTGCACAAGGTAAGGTGCGTTGCTCGTATGGCTGATGGCCGGAATGTGGAGCTTGCCCAGAGGGGCAGCATAGGAAAAGCCAAGGCTGGAGAGGCTGATAGCCGTGGAAGCGAGTAATGTACGTGTCAATGTCACGAGGGCAACTCCTGTAGGGTAAACGTTCCTTCAACCCCTCAACGCTTCCGCGCCAGGTATGTTCCATCCGGCGCACAGCTTCTGGCATCATGGACACCCACGGCGAGCAGACGCGGCTCTGCGCTGTGAGGGTGGCAACGGAGGATTAGACGAAACATGCTGAAGGCATCATCTTGATGACGCGGCACTGTGGCTATTTGAGGGGAGGTGGCGTCTCGTGTCAGGATGCGTCCGAAAAGGCCAGATCCGGTCCTTCGAGCGCCTCTGCCAGCATGTAGGCATACTCATCGCGCGGAACATCAATAGCTCCGAAACGTTTGAGGTGTTCAGTGGTGAACTGGGTATCGAGCAGCACGAATCCGCGTGCACGCAACCGGTTGACCAGGTGCACCAGGCACACCTTGGACGCATCGGTGACGCGGCTGAACATGCTTTCTCCGAAGAAAGCCCTGCGCAGGGAAACCCCATACAGCCCGCCAACCAGCTCCCCATCGCGCCAGGCTTCGACGCTATGGGCGTGATTGAGCCGGTGCAGCTCGGAATAGAGCTGGCTGATGGTCGAATTTATCCAGGTAGAGGGGCGGGTCTCCACACTTTCGGCACAGGCTGAGACAACTTCGCTGAAGGCCGTATTGATCCGTATTTCGAACGGTTCCTGCCGCACGGTGCGTGCAAGCCGCTTGGAGATGTGAAACGCGTCCAGCGGCAGCACGCCCCTGATCTCCGGTTCAACCCAGAAAAGATCTGGATCGTCGGCGGAATCGGCCATAGGAAACAGGCCGGAAGCATAGGCACGCAGCAGCAAATCAGGCGTGATCTGGGGCTGGGAGCCGCGATGCACCTCAGCTTCCCCGTGCTGATGTCAGTTGAAGCTTATTTGCCAGCTTTTGCCGCAAGGAATTTTTCCAGCCAGTGGATGTCGTAATCTCCATTCGCGATGTCCGGATTGGCAAGCAGATCGCGAAACAGCGGGATGGTGGTGTTGATGCCATCAACAACAAACTCGTCCAGCGCCCGCCTCAGCCGCATCATGCATTCGACACGCGTCCGTCCGTGGACGATCAGCTTGCCGATCAGGCTGTCATAATAGGGCGGGATCTTGTAGCCCTGATACACACCGGAATCGACGCGCACGCCGAGTCCGCCAGGCGGGTGGTAATGGGTAATCGTGCCGGGCGAGGGAACAAATGTATTCGGATCCTCGGCGTTGATACGGCACTCGATGGCATGGCCCTGGAAGCGGATATCTTCCTGACTCACTGAAAGCCCGCCGCCAGAAGCGATCCGGATCTGTTCATTGACCAGGTCGATGCCGGTGATCGCCTCGGTAATGGTGTGTTCCACCTGTAGGCGCGTGTTCATTTCGATGAAATAGAATTCGCCATTCTCGTAGAGGAACTCGATCGTGCCTGCGCCGCGATACTTCAGCTTGCGCATGGCAACAGCGCAGATTTCACCGATCTCCATGCGCTGGTTTTCGTTCAGCGAAGGCGAGTTGGCTTCTTCCCAGACCTTCTGGTGCCGCCGCTGCAGCGAACAATCACGTTCACCGAGGTGAATCGCGTTGCCTTCGCCATCGCCGAGCACTTGAATTTCAATGTGACGCGGCCGCCCGAGGTATTTTTCCATGTAGACGGCGTCATTGCCGAAGTTTGCCAGCGCTTCCGATCGTGCCGTTGACAGGGCTTCCGATAGTTCCTCGGCGTTCTGGGCCACTTTCATGCCCTTGCCGCCGCCGCCAGCCGTTGCCTTGATCAGCACCGGGTAACCGGTTTGCTCGGCAACCTTTATCGCCTGTTCGACATCGGTGACTTCGCCATCAGAGCCCGGCACACAGGGGATGCCAAGTGACACAGCGGTTTTCTTGGCTGTGATCTTGTCGCCCATCAGGCGGATGTGATCTGCGGTCGGTCCGATGAAGGTGATGCCATGGGCATCCAGAATGTCGGCGAACTTGGCGTTCTCCGACAAAAAACCGTAGCCGGGATGCACCGCGTCAGCGCCGGTGATCTCGCAGGCAGCAACAATCTGGTGAATGTTGAGATAGCTGTCACGGGATGGTGGAGGGCCGATACAAACGCTCTCGTCAGCCAGCCGGACATGCATGGCGTCCTGATCGGCGGTGGAATGCACCGCAACGGTCTGGATGCCGAGTTCCTTGCAGGCGCGCAGCACCCGAAGTGCAATCTCTCCGCGGTTTGCGATAAGGACCTTAGAGAACATAGCCTCGCTCACTTATTCGATCACAATCATCGGTTCGGCGAATTCGACCGGATCGCCATCGGCGACCATGATGTCGACGACCTTGCCGGAGCGCGGTGCCGGGATCTGGTTCATGGTCTTCATCGCTTCGATGATCAGGATGGTCTGGCCTTCCTTGACCGACTGACCGATTTCGACAAATGGCTTCGCGCCGGGCGCGGGCGACATATAGACCGTGCCGACCATGGGAGCGGGCACTGCATTGGCCGATGCTGCTGCTGCTCCAGCAGCGGCTTCTGCCGGCTGGGCGGCAACCGGTTGTGCTGCGGGCGCCGGGGCTTGCGCAACCGGCGCATGCACCATCTGGGGCGTACCGGCACGGCTCACCCGCACGCGCAGATCATCCTGTTCGATCTCGATCTCGGTAAGGTCGGTTTCGTTGAGAATGTTGGCCAGATCCCGGATCAGATCCTGGTCGATCGACGGTTTTCGTGTTGCCATCGGACTATTGCCTTTGTTTTTGTTGTGGCGGTCGGCGGATTCTGCCGTCGCGCTGGTTGTCTGTCCTTTACAGCCCCGAACTGCCTGGTGACAAGCCCGCACGTATCAAGGAGCCGTTAATTGACCTTGAAACCGGCACAGCCGGTCCAAGCCATCTGCTTTTACCCATACACTGTCTGGCAAGGCCAAAGAGCCACCATTCGCGGGCGTGCGGCATTTTCCACAAGCGATTGCGCAGGATCTCGGACTTCTTGCTGGCAGAGGAGTGTGGAGGGTCAGCAAACGGTGCTTTCGCACTGGCGCATATTTGCGATCTTGCCAAGCAGGACCTCTTCACCAACCGCGCCAAACACTGCTTCGTCGCCAATGACGAATGAGGGAGTGCCTGAAATTCCCAGCGCGTTCGCCAGTTCATAGGTCTGACGGATTGACTGGTCGATCGCCGGGTCATCCATTCCTGCCTTCAAGGCCGTTTCGTCTACGCCGAACCCCTTGGCGATTTCAATGGCATGAGCCTCGGTGGCGCGGACATCGCCGCTCAGAAGCTTGATATGGAATTCACCATACTGTTCCGGCGCCAGGGCGCGAAACGACATGGCAACCCGGTGCGCTGCAAGTGAATCCGGTCCGAGAATGGGGAATTCCTTGAGAACGAAACGGACATTCGGATCCTTGTCGAGAAGGGTGATCATGTCTGACATCGCCCGTTTGCAGAAGCCGCAATTGTAGTCATAGAATTCCACCACGGTGACGTCGCCGTCCGGATTGCCGAGCACTATATCCTCCGGTGCGTGGAAAATGGCATCCTTGTTGCTGGAGATTGCCGCCTGTGCCAGCACCTTGGTTTCAGCTTCCTTCTTGATCTCGAGCGCCTGCTGCATTTCCTCGATGATTTCCGGATTTGCCATCAGGTATTCACGAATGAAGGCCCCGAATTCCTGCTTCTCTGCATCGTCCAGTGCCAGAGCAGGCAGGGGCAGCGCGGTCGACATGCCAATGAGTAGAGCGGCCAGCAGGCCCGTGCGGTTTTGAAATGCCATGTCGATCTATCCTTGTAACTGTCTATGCGGCAAACGGCTTGCGTGCTGCACAAGCTTTCTATTTTCCGATTGTTAAGATGTCGTTGGCGCGGATTGCCCCGGGCGAGCCCTTCGGCAGTTTCTGCAGGGCACGGGCGGCAAAGACCTTGGCGTCCCGGGTGTTCCCGGCGCGGAAATTGCCTTCCGCCATGATCAGCTCCGCATTGGCGATGTCGCCGCTTTGCCCGTAGGCTTGAGAAAGGTGCCTGTAAGCCGAGAAGTTGTCCGGCTCAGCTTGAATGGCAACCCGCAATTCCTCGATGGCGCGTTTCATGTTGCCCTGCTTGCCCGATGCAACAAGGGCAAAGCCATGGCGTGCCCGGATCAGCGGTGATTTGCTGCGGTCGAGTTTGATCGCCCGTGCAAACGCCTTGATTGCCTCGTCAGTCTTTCGAAGCTTGATCAGGACCTCTCCGCGAAACTCGTGGAAATAGGGATTCTTGGGCTGTTCGCGGATCAGCGCATCGAGCTTCTTAAGCGCAGCGCTGGAGTTTCCTGACAAGTCAGTGGCAATCGCATCGCCATACCGGGCCGCCAGCGAGCCGCGGTCTTGGGAAAACATCCGGGCCACAGCCGCCGCACCGCCCGAATAGGCCGCGATCTTGGCACGCATCAGCTGATGCCTGTTGTTAAGCGATTTTGGATCCTTGGCATTGAAGAACTTGCTCTTGCGCGCCAGTTCTTCCAGAAGCGCGATGCGTTCACGTGGCAGAGGGTGGCTGACCTGATACGGGTCTACCTGGACCCCAGACAAAGACAGGCTCTGCGAAAACCGCTGGAATGTTGTCAGCATGCCCTGCATGGATTGCCCGGTGGCATTGAGGTAACGGGCTGCGGCTTGGTCGGCGTTCATTTCCTCGGACCGGCGGTAGCTTAGCAGATTGCGCTGAACCAGCGACGGTGTCGCCGCCATCAGTGCCGCTCCACCTTCCGCGCCTCCGTCATTGCCCGAGATGCTTCCAGCTGCCACCGCGCCGGCCCCCAGCAGTCCGCCGACGATCGCCAGTGTTTTGGCCACAGCGATCTGTTCGCGCAATCTTGTCTGGTGTCCACCGGCCAGATGCCCGGCTTCATGGGCAATCACACCAATGATTTCATTCGGCACGGCCGATTCCGAAAGCGCGCCGGTATTGATAAATATTCTTTGACCATCGACAAAGGCGTTGAAACTGGGATCGTTGACCAGAACGATTTGCACACGGCTCGCTTTCAGACCCGCCGCATTGAGCACCGGAGCCGCATACTCCTTCACAAGGGTTTCGATTTCGGCATCGCGAACCACCGCGACGCGCCCCTGCGCGTAAGCCGGCACTGCAAGCGCAAGGGACAGAACCGCGGCTGTTACCGACGCCATAGCTCGGCATAGCGCTCCTGCGCTTCGTGTACCGGTTGCCGTTGCCCAGGTGTTAGTCGCCATGTTCCGCTGTGTCCTCTTCCTTGATCTAAAAGGTAATGGCTAAGGCTGGAAAAGCAATCACCCAATGAGAACAAGTCTCTATGCTCTCGCACTTGTGAAGGGCACGACAATCGGGCATTTGTGCGGCCATCCGTATCTGCGCCAGTCCATCTGATCGGGAGATTGCCGCAACTGTGCCGGCATGGCGGCAAACATTAAAAATCGCGCCCGAGCCGGCAAACCGGTTCATGGGCAAGGAGAGCCTGTATTGACCATTCGACGCAAACCATCGGTTGAGCCGTTCCACGCCATGGATGTTCTGGCCGAAGCAACGCGGCTGAAGCGGGAGGGGCATCCGGTCATCTCCATGGCGGTGGGGCAACCGGCCCATCCCGCGCCTGCCGCAGCACGCTCAGCCGCTGCGCGTGCGCTTGAATCCGGCAAACTTGGTTACACCGACGCGCTTGGCATCAAGAGTCTGCGCCAGGCAATCGCATCGCGCTACAAGAGCGAATATGGCGTTGACCTGGACCCGGCGCGTGTGGCTGTGACAACAGGATCGTCGGCAGGCTTCAATCTGGCCTTCCTGCAGCTCTTCAATCCCGGCGATCTGGTGGTCATCACCAGGCCGGGATATCCGGCCTACCGCAATATTCTCGCTGCACTTGGCCTCAATGTGGTGGAGGTCGCTGTCGGTGCCGACACCGGTCATGCCTTGACACCTGAGGCCATTGAGGCGGTGGAGCGCGAGAACGGTGTACGTGTCGCCGGCGTGTTGATTGCGAGCCCGGCCAATCCCACCGGCGCGGTTCATTCCAGCCAGGCCATCGCCGAACTGGACGCCTGGTGTGCGGACCGCGGTGTGGCCTTCATTTCTGACGAGATCTATCATGGGCTGACATGGAGCGGCGAAGAGAGCACAGCGCTGAAGGTGTCCGACAACGCCATCGTGATCAATTCCTTCTCCAAATATTTCTGCATGACTGGCTGGCGCATTGGCTGGATGGTTCTGCCCGAAGATCTGGTGCGGCCTGTCGAGTGCCTCGCCCAAAGCCTCTATATCAGCGCCCCGGAACTGTCGCAGATCGCTGCGGAAGCTGCGCTCGGCGGCACCGCCGAGATGGAGGCAGTGCGTGCCGGGTATCAGAAGAACCGGGCGTTGCTGGCCGAACGGCTGCCGTCGCTGGATTTGCCTTTTGCTGCCCCCATGGATGGCGCTTTTTATGCGTGGGTGGACGTCTCGGCCCACACCAATGATTCAATGGCTTTTGCCCGTCAGATGCTCTCGGAAATCCATGTGGCAGCGACGCCGGGCAGGGACTTCGATCCCGTCGACGGTGCGCGGTTCATGCGGTTTTCCTATGCCGGGGATCACTCGGAGATGGTCACCGCACTTGATCGCATCGAAGGCTGGTTTGGCGAACGCTGAGCGAACCGGGATAAAGCCCGCGCGAGCAGCAGGGCCAGCGGTCGCATATTGAGGCCGAGCAAAGCGCCAAGCCGGTATTTGAACCCGGCAGCGAATCTTGATGGCCATTGATATGGATCATGGATTGGCAAGGTGGCTCCACCTATCATGAAGCTGCTGGCGATCTGCCGTCACACAATCAACCGCGCCAGATTTTGCAAAAACTCCTGAACAGGATTGGCGAACTCGGCTTGAGTGACTTGGAAGGGCAGATGCCGTCGGCCTTGGGATTTGGATGAGCAATTCAATTATGTGAGTCAGCAACCAATAGGCACTCAATGACCCGCCGGAAGATCCTCACCGTCTCGGTAATCCTGTTGATCGCGGTTCCGCTTGCGCTCGGATTGTTTCTGTTTGAGCGTGCCAACCGGTTCAAGAGCATGGCGGATGAAGCATTTTCTCTAAGCAGCCAGAGGAAGAGCGAGGGATATTATACAGCGGAATTCGAATTCAAAATACTCGGGATCCTGTACCTGTTCGATCATGGTCACTATCTGGAGTCTTACAGAAAATTCAATGACCTCTACAACCAGTTTAAGACCACCTCGGGATTGGTCAGAATTCCTCAATTCGCCAATGCAACCGATGAAATGGAGTTCTATCTTGGCCTCCAGGACCCGGTAACCGGGGCATTCATGGATCCCACCTATCCGTTGCCGACATATTTCGGACCGACCCTGAACGTGATCGAGCATCTGCAAAATCTGGCCGAAAGCACCGGTCAATCGCTTGTGCTCAGATATCCGCTCAAATTCCTCGAGAAACTGGACGAGCCTGAGGAGTTGCGGGCCTATCTGGATGATTTGTCCACCGTCGGGTCGTTTGTTTCCAGGTTGCCGGAAACCCCCTACATTCTGTCGAGTCTGGATTCCTACAGCGAACTTGAGGAACTGGGCCTGTTTTCGTTTTCCGCGGAATGGAAGAAGGCGCTCGCCAGGTCAATTTGGGAAAGCCAGGATCCGCAAACCGGCTTTTGGGGCGTCAGGCTGAGAAGCCTTGGCGAACTTGCCGAAGGCGGCGACATCAATGTCACCTACAAGAACATCAAGGAGCTTCGCGACGAGAACGGCGACAATAGGTATGACGAATTTCCCCTGCGCTTCACCGACAAGCTGATAGACAAGACCCTGTCTACGATGAGCCCGGAGGTTCCGCCAAATCGTTCTGAGCAGCACAAATGGTCAATAAATCAGAATCTGACGGCCAGAATGCTGTTTGACAGGTTATGGCCGGATCTCTCAGGTGCGCAAAGACAGGCGGCCCGTCAGCGAACCATAGACATCCTCGACACGGTTTTCTCGCGGTTCTATGTGCCGTCCGAGGGAGCATTCAATCTGTATGCCGATGCGGCAAACGCCGATCTTGACGGGACTCAGACCTATGTGGGTTTCCTGCAGGTCGTCGGTTTTTTCTCCGCTCAGCGCCGGCTAAAATTGTGGGGAGAGCCTGAAGCAACAACAATCCACCAGACGCAGACACTGGCCGTTGCAGAGATTTCGCAACAGCAACTCCTGCCTTTTGATCAGTTGTCGGACGTGAACTCCATTCGCTTCTATCGAGTGGTTCCAGACGCAGATGGGTATGTTTCCGGGGCCTTGTCTGTTCACTATCCAAAGCCAACAAATGTGCCCGATACGTTGGGTCTGGCTCTCAGCCTCAACCGCTGGATACATCAGACATCCCAATCAATGGGCAATTGGGCTTCAAGAGAATCGCTGATGGCGAGACTTGAGACGAATGACCCTGTCGACCCTGCTTTGGCTGACAGCGAAGCAGCTCTGGCAGAGGCCGATCTCATCCTCAAACAGCAAGGCCGGGTCGTCGCGATCGGCTTTGATACATTGCAGATGCCGCGCCAGATGATCACCTACGTGCTTGAAAAATAATCGAGTTTATTTCCAGCCGTCGTTCCGCCGGGGAGGGTATGATCGCCACCTGGAGCGTTTCATCTGGCCGATACGGGACGGGGGCAGGCAGCGGAGGAAGTTTGACCCAGGTGAACCTGCATCCGTGGTGGCATAAACAGAAAAAACCGGCGGTCTCCCGCCGGTTTTCCTGATGCATTTTTGACGTGAGCGGCGCTTAAAAGAAGCCGCGCTTCTGCCACCAGCCGGCTTTCTTGGGTTTCTTCTCCTCATCAGGTGTTGTTGACGAGGTAACCACCGGTGCCGTTGCAATCGCGGCGAGATCGGTGCGGGCCGCATTGCCGCCGGCATCCTTGTCGTCGCTCTTATCTTCTGCTTCCGTTTCTGCCGCTTCCGGTGTGGCAGTTTCTATTGCGGGCTCCGAGCTGCTGTCGGCTTCTGCGTTGGTTTCAATCGCAATAACCGCATCAGGCTCTACAGGAGCAGCAGCTGCTGCTTCTTCGGCTGCCTTGTCGGCCGCGATCTGCGCCTTGGTCCGGCGCTTTTTCCGGGCCGGTTTGGCTGGTTTCTCTTCTTCAGCGGCAGATGTGACTTCAGCCGTGGCCGCATCGGCATCCGCCGCTTGCTTTTCAGGCGCTGCCTCTGGAGCACTCGCAGTCGCGTCGGCTTCCGCAGCTCCCTCTGACGAAGCGGCTACGTTATCAGGCTGCGCGGTTGCGTCAGTCTGATCGGTCGAGCCATTCGCATCTTCTTCGCGATTGCGGCGGCCGCCCCGTTTGCCGCGACGACGGCGCTTGCCACGGCGCTGGTCGTCACCGTCACCCTCGGAAGACGCGTCTGCCGCATCTTCTTCGGAGGATGCGTCCGAGTCATCGTCATTGTCGTCCTGGCTGGAGCCAGTGTCGGCCGAAGCCGCCTGGTCATCGCCATCGGCATTGCCGTTGTCGTCTGATTTGCGGCCACCCCGACGGCGGCGTCTGCGCCGCTTTTTACCCTGGCCATCCTCACGCTCGGGACGATCATCGGTCTGGGCTTCCGAGGTCTCCTCGGTTTCCGTGCTCTCGTCGTCAATTTCGTCAACGATCTCCGGATCATCATCATCTTCCGGATAGACCGGAGTATTCACGGTGATGTGCTCGATATTGACCGGCGATTCGACAGCCGCGCCGCGATCGATTGCGAAATGGTTCGCACCGACCGTTTCGTCAGCCGAGAAGCTGATCGATACGCCGAAGCGTTTCTCCAGATCGACTACCGTGTCACGCTTGTGATTGAGCATGTAAAGCGCTGTCTCACCGGTGGTGCGTACGATGATGTCATGGGTCGTGTTCTTGAGCAGATGCTCTTCGACACCACGCAGCACGTGCAACGCGACCGAGGACTGCGACCTGATGTGGCCGTTGCCGCCGCATGTCGGGCAGATCTGCATGGTGCTTTCCAGCACCGAAGCCCTGATCCGCTGTCGCGACATTTCCAGCAGGCCGAAATGCGAGATCCGGCCGACCTGGATACGGGCGCGGTCGTTCTTCAGGCAATCCTTCATCCGCTTTTCAACCGCGCGGTTGTTGCGGTTTTCTTCCATGTCGATGAAGTCGATGACGATCAGGCCGGCCAGGTCGCGCAGGCGAAGCTGGCGCGCGACTTCGTCGGCGGCTTCCAGATTGGTCTGCAACGCCGTGTCTTCAATCGAGTGCTCGCGGGTCGAGCGGCCCGAGTTGACATCGATGGCCACCAGCGCTTCGGTCTGGTTGATGATGATGTAACCACCGGATTTCAGCGTTACCTGCGGCTGCAGCATCCGGTCGAGCTGGGCTTCGATGCCCGAGCGGGCGAAAATCGGGTGCAGGTCACGGTAAGGCTGAACCACCTTGGCGTGGCTCGGCATCAGCATCTTCATGAAGTCCTTGGCTTCGCGGTAGCCTTCTTCGCCGGAGACGACGATTTCCGAGATGTCCTTGTTGTAAAGGTCGCGGATCGACCGCTTGATCAGGCTTCCTTCCTCATAGACGAGGCTCGGCGCCGTCGACTTCAGCGTCAGGTTGCGGACGTTTTCCCAAAGACGCATCAGGTATTCGAAATCGCGCTTGACTTCGACCTTGGTGCGGTTGGCGCCGGCGGTGCGCAGGATAACGCCCATGCCCTTCGGCACTTCGAGCTCGCGGGCGATCTCCTTGAGACGCTTGCGGTCTGGCAGATTGGTGATCTTGCGCGAAATGCCGCCGCCACGGGCGGTGTTCGGCATCAATACCGAATAGCGGCCAGCCAGCGACAGGTAGGTTGTCAGAGCCGCGCCCTTGTTGCCGCGCTCTTCCTTGACCACCTGAACCAGCAGAATCTGGCGGCGCTTGATGACTTCCTGAATCCGGTACTGCTTGCGCGGCTTGCGCTGCGACCGCGTGGGAACTTCTTCCATTGCGTCTTCCGAGCCGACCGATTCGACGGATTCGTCATCCGAGGAAGCGTCATCATCATCGGTTCTGGATTTGCGCCTGCGGGGTGCTACCGGTTCGGAGATTTCGTCGGCTTCGACGTCAGCGGCCATTTCGGTCGGCTTGCTGTCATCGTCGTCACCATCGCTGGAACCGGAAGTCTCTGTCGCATCGGCTTCTGTCGTGTCCGCTGCAGCAACAACCTCCTCAGTGGGAGCTTCGCCTGTTGCATCGGCCGCTTCATTGCCAGCTTCCGGTGCCTCGCCATCTGCTGCAGCGTCTGCGTCAGCATCTTCGGTCTTGGCTGTATCGTCGGACTTCTTGCCGCGGCGGCTGCGGCGCGGACGGGACTTCGAAGACTTGCCGTCTTCGCTGCCGTCATCGTCTTCAGCGGCTTTCGCCTTTGATCGTGACTTGGGTTTGCTCGGGCCGCTGTCAGCTTCGTCGGCGCTCTCGAAGTCCGGATCGCCTTCTGCGTCCTCGGCTTCAGCCTGAAGCAGCGCCTGCCGGTCGGCCAGCGGAATTTGATAGTAGTCGGGATGAATTTCCGAAAACGCCAGGAAACCGTGGCGGTTGCCGCCGTAATCCACAAAGGCGGCCTGAAGTGACGGCTCTACTCGCGTCACCTTTGCCAGATAGATATTTCCGCGAATCTGCTTCTTGTGCTCAGATTCGAAATCGAATTCCTCTATGCGGTTTCCACGAACGACAACGACGCGAGTCTCCTCGGGATGGGAGGCGTCGATAAGCATTTTTTCTGCCATTGAATGTAAGCTCCTCGGCGCGCGCCCGATACGTGACTCCGCCGCGCCGAAAGTCGGGGCAGGGGATTGTCAGTTGGGAGTGCGCCGGATGATAGGTATTCCGGTACTCGGCATGGAGCAGTGGTCAGGGCAAAAACCGGGGCGTTTGCCGCCCGGGGCCTGTTCACACTTTGGGAGATCCGCATTTGCACCATAAAAGCCGGCCGAAAATTCATTTGCGTATAGTCCTTGCGGACCGATGAAAGCCCCTGAAGGGGCGTGCGGCAACAAAGGCCGCGAAGGTTGTGGCAGGAGTCCTCGCCCACCGGGTTTAATCACTGTCCTGGCCTTGGTGCTGTGGAAGACTGACTAGCCTCTCCGCATCTTCGGCCATATTGCCTGGCAGGAGCAGTCAGATTGGGTTCCCGATTTGGAAACTATGAGCTGGCCGCTCCGGGCAAGAATTTTTATCAGACGACGGACGATCCGCACTCCTGGCGCCCTGGGCCTGTTTCAGGCGGCGGCCGGAAGGGTGACAGTTCTATCCCGTCAATATACTTACCCAATGGAAGCTTTTATGGGCAGATTGGCGATCTGGCAACTGAAAACATCTGAGCATCCGGTTGATCAACTAAGTGAGTTGACCCAGCTCGAATTTAGGTAAGAAGCCTGCTGCGGATTTATGGTGAACGGATGGTTAACCTGAATACGGGATGCTTGTGCGGTGCTCGCAGGCCGAATCGTGCCATTCTATTGACGCCGTTTGCCGATATCGACTGGGGCTGAACGGGCGTGTGCGATGCCCTGGTTTGAAAGCTGGATGCAGACGAATGCGACAACATGTGAAGCAATGGCGGTTGGGCGGGCGTGAGGTTCATTATCTCGCGCGAGTCTTTTCGTTGTTTTGCGCAGCAGCAATTGTTTTTTTTGTCTTTGCGGTCTCAGGCGTATCTGCAAAGCCGGATGATGCGGTGGGGTCGCGTTATGTCGCCATTGCGGCGCGATTGGCGGGTGATGACAGCCGTGTCCGGCTGGTGCTGGATTTCGAGCGCGCGCCGGAGTTCAAGCTGCATTATCTCGACAATCCTTATCGGGCGGTGATTGATCTGCCGGAGACTGTGTTCGCATTTCCCGACGATTCGCTGCAGCAGCGTGGACTTGTTTCCTCCATCCGCTACGGCAATTCCGGCAAGGGAAGGGCACGCATGGTCTTCGAATTCGCAGGGCCCGCAAAGATGGAACTTGTGGAATCAAGCGAGGAAGCTGAAGGTGCAATCCACCGCATGGTGTTTGATATCACCACCGTTGATCAGCAGGAATTCTCGACCGAAATCGCCGGCTCGGAGTGGCCTGAACTCGATGATGAAGTGGTCAGCGGACAATCCTCACAGGATTCGGATGACATCTTGACCATCGTCATTGATGCCGGTCATGGCGGCATTGATGGCGGTGCTGAGGGACCTGCGGGCTCAATGGAGAAAAATGTCACTCTGGCATTCGCGGAGGCCATGAAGGAAGCCCTGGAAGATCTTGACGGCGTCAAGGTTGCGATGACACGGACGGATGACAGCTTCTTGTCCTTGTCGGCGCGCGTCAGGCGTGCACGCGACGAAGCCGCCGACCTTCTGATATCGCTGCATGCTGATTCGATCTCCGTGAGGTCTCTGCGTGGCGCGACGGTCTATACGCTTTCCGACAAGGCATCAGACGCGGTTGCCCAATCGCTCGCCGATCAGGAAAACCGCGAGGATGCCATCGTCGGAGTGAGCCTTGAAAACGCGCCGGAAGACATAGCCGCGATCCTCGTCGATCTGGCCCGGACCGAAACCAGGGTCTATTCCACTGGGCTTGCACAAGAGGTCATCAGTTCCTTCGAAGGACAGGTCAAACTGATCAACAATCCGCTTCGTCATGCCGGGTTTCGCGTGCTACAGGCCCCCGATGTGCCATCTGTCCTTGTGGAGATGGGCTACTTGTCCAATCGCGAGGATGAAAAACTGCTCAATGACGAAGAGTGGCGAAACAACACCGCGCAATTGCTGGCTCAGTCTGTGCAAAATTATCGCCAGACAATCTTGGCGGGCAGGCAATGATGCACGATAAGACAAATACCGATTCCGGGCTGTCCATGCGGTGCAACACACCGGCATTTCATCGGCCGGCAGTTGGACACCCCGTGTCCAATCAAGAGGCAAGTCGCAAGCGTTCGGACCTGAATCTGTTTGAAGCCTGTATAGCGTTGGGATTTAAGCGGTTTCATCACTTTGCAGGACGCGTTCGTGATCTGGTAAATGTGACCGCGCCCTATTTTATTCACATTGTCCGGGCTAACCGGGCACGAGACATGATCGGCCGTTGTCCTGGCATCCGCCAGACCGGTCAACAAGACAAGCAAACGGTAGCTGGCTGATGATACGACTGATTGGATATTTCTTCGGGATCGGGACAGTGCTGTTTCTGATGGTTGCGGCTGGTGTCGCCTGGTACATCGGTGATGTGTCGAAAGACCTGCCGGATTATGAGGTGCTCAACAGCTACGAGCCGCCGGTCACCACCCGCGTGCATTCCGCATCCGGAGAGTTGATGGCTGAATATGCCCGCCAACGGCGGCTGTTTCTCCCGATCCAGGCCATTCCGGACCGGGTGAAGGCGGCATTCCTGTCTGCCGAAGACAAGAATTTCTATTCGCATCCCGGCGTTGATCCGGTCGGCCTGGCCCGTGCAGTGGTCAACAATATCCGCACCGGCGCACGGCAGGGCGCATCGACCATCACCCAGCAGGTTGCCAAGAACTTCCTTCTGACGGCCGACCAGACCTACGAGCGCAAGATCAAGGAAGCGATCCTGTCGTTCCGCATCGAGCAGGCCTATTCCAAAGATCGTATTCTCGAACTCTATCTCAACGAGATTTTCTTCGGGATGAACGCCTACGGTATCGCCGGCGCAGCGTTGACCTATTTCAACAAGTCGGTCAACGAATTGACCATTGCCGAAACCGCCTATCTGGCATCCTTGCCCAAAGCACCATCGAACTACCATCCTTTCCGCCACCCCGAGCGGGCGATCGAGCGCCGCAACTGGGTAATCGACCGCATGGTGGAGAACGGTTATGTCCGGTCTGCGGATGGGGCTGATGCCAAGGCGCAGCCGCTGGGCGTAACGCCGCGCAAGACCGGGTCTTACCTGTTCGCATCAGAGTATTTTTCTGAAGAAGTCCGCCGTGAGCTGATCGATCGCTACGGCAATGACGCCCTCTACGAAGGCGGACTGTCGGTTCGAACCACACTGGATCCGAGGCTTCAGGTGATCGCGCGCAAGGCACTGCAGAAGGGCCTGATCAATTATGACGAACGCCGCGGCTTCCGCGGACCCATAACCAATATCAGCATATCGGGAGACTGGGGCGTTCCATTGAGCGAAGTGGATGGCCTGCGTGACGTTCCCGAATGGCAGCTGGCCGTCGTACTGTCAGCCTCCGAGAGCCAGGTTGAAGTCGGCATGCGCCCCGGACGTGAAGTCTCCGGCGAAACCGCCTCGGAACGGACCACCGGTACAATTCTTGCTGATGACATGAAATGGGCGTTCAGGCTCAATCTGAAGGGCGAGAAGAGCCGAAACGTCAAATCCGCAGCCGACGTTCTCAAGCCGGGAGACGTGGTCTATGTCGAACAGATTGACGGCGAAGGCGGACCGCGTTTGCGGCTCAGGCAACCTCCCAAGATCCAGGGCGCGCTGGTGGCAATGGATCCGCATACCGGACGTGTGCTTGCCATGGTTGGCGGGTTTTCCTTCGCTCAGTCGGAGTTCAATCGCGCCACCCAGGCCAAACGTCAGCCGGGATCCGCTTTCAAGCCATTCGTCTATGCTGCGGCTCTCGACAATGGCTACACCCCGGCTTCGGTGGTGCTTGATGCTCCTATCGAGATCGTTTCCGGCGGTGAAATCTGGAGGCCGAAGAACTATGGTGGCGGTTCCGCCGGCCCGTCAACGCTGCGGCTTGGTATCGAACGCTCGCGTAACCTCATGACGGTGCGCCTCGCCAAGGACATGGGTATGAACCTGGTGGCCGAATATGCCGAACGGTTCGGCGTCTATGATGACATGTTGCCGGTATTGGCGATGTCGCTGGGATCTGGCGAGACAACGGTTATGCGCATGGCGTCGGCCTATTCGGTGCTGGCCAATGGCGGCAAGCAGATCAAGCCGTCGCTGATCGACCGTATTCAGGACCGTTACGGCAAGACCATCTTCAAGCATGAAGAGCGCAGTTGCGATGCCTGTATTGCCACCGCATGGCTGTCGCAGGAAGAGCCAGAAGTGGTCGACACCCGTGAGCAGGTGCTTGATCCGATGACGGCCTACCAGATCACCTCGATGATGGAAGGTGTTGTGACCCGCGGCACCGCGGCCAGCAAGGTCAATCTTGATCGCCCGACTGCCGGCAAAACCGGCACCACCAATGAGGAAAAGGACGCCTGGTTCATGGGTTACACGGCTGACCTTGTGGCCGGTGTGTTCATCGGGTTTGACAATCCGACGCCGATGGGCCGTGGCTCCACCGGCGGCGCGCTTGCCGCTCCCGTGTTCAACGAGTTCATGCTGGGGGCGCTTGAAGGCACCCGGCCGGCCGATTTCCGCGTGCCGCAGGGCATGAAGCTGATTGCGATCAACCGCAAGACCGGTATGCAGGCGTTTGAAGGCGAGGGCGACGTGATCATGGAAGCCTTCAAGCCCGGCACAGGGCCGTCCGACATCTATTCGGTTATCGGCCTTGAGGACTTTGCCACTGGCGACGCCATCACCACCATTTCGCCACAGGCCAACCAGGCGGTGAACAATGGTGTCGGCGGACTCTACTGATCGCCTCACAAATCGGCGGCCCGGACGCCTTTACATCACGCGGGGCGGACCTTATGGTCCGCCCGCTTTGGCAAGAAGACTTGCCTGATAACCAGACGGAACCAGAGATCCATGCGCGCAGAAACCCAGGTCGTTGTCGACGAAATCAAGCAGGCCATAAGCCTGCTGAGGAGGCATCTTTGACTGGGAACCTGCTCAAAAACGCCTTGAATGGCTGAACGCCAAGGCTGAAGACCCATCGATCTGGGATGACGCGCAGGAAGCTCAGACGCTGATGCGCGAACGCCAGCACCTGGACGATTCGATCAATGGTCTGAAACGTCTCGAAGCGCAGCTTTCCGAAAATCTCGAGCTGATCGAGATGGGCGAGGAAGAGGGCGATACAGCTATCGTCACCGAGGCGGAAGCCGCGCTCAAGGAGCTTCGCACCGAAGTTACCCGTCAACAGATTGAATCGCTGCTGTCCGGCGAGGCCGACAGCAATGACACCTATCTGGAAGTTCATTCAGGCGCCGGCGGCACCGAGAGCCAGGATTGGGCCAACATGCTGTTGCGCATGTACACCCGCTGGGCCGAGCAGCACCGCATGAAGGTGGAGCTGATGGAAATCCATGACGGTGAAGAGGCCGGCATCAAATCAGCAACGCTGCTGATCAAGGGCCACAACGCCTATGGCTGGCTGAAGACCGAATCGGGCGTCCACCGCCTGGTGCGGATTTCGCCCTATGACAGCCAGGCACGCCGCCACACCTCGTTCTCCAGCATCTGGACCTATCCGGTGATTGATGATTCGATTGATGTCGACATCAACGAGAGCGACTGCCGCATCGATACCTACCGTGCGTCCGGCGCCGGTGGTCAGCACGTCAACACCACCGATTCGGCTGTCCGCATCACTCACAATCCGACAGGAATTGTGGTGCAGTGCCAGCAGGAACGTTCGCAGCACAAGAACCGCGCCAAGGCATGGGACATGCTGCGGGCGAGGATCTACGAGGCGGAGCTGAAAAAGCGCGAGGAAGCGGCCAACGAGGAAGCTGCCTCAAAGACCGAAATCGGCTGGGGTCACCAGATCCGCTCCTACGTTCTGCAGCCCTACCAGCTGGTCAAGGATCTGCGCACCGGGACGGAGAGCACCAACCCGCAAGGCGTGCTTGACGGCGACCTTGACGAGTTCATGGAAGCGGCTCTTGCCCAGCGTGTATATGGCGGTGGTGAAGACGTCGCTGATATCGACTGATCGTGCCAACAGGCATGAGGCTCTGGCAGGCATGGAGTTCAGGTAGAACGCCAGGATGCGGTTTTACCGGGTCAGCGCCGAACGGATCAGGCTGAACCCGGCCAGGGCGAACAGTCCTGCCGCAACGCCTTCAATCCACCGTCTGGACCTTCGGTAGCCCGCCATGAAGCCGGGTAGTGAGAATGTCAGCGCATATCCTGCATAATTTGCAAACCCGAGTGCGGCGCAGATCAGCGTGGCGGCGGCCACCGCATGGGCGTTGGTTTCCTGTCCCAGTCCCATCGAAAGGGCAGCCATCCAGGCCACAACGGCCTTGGGATTGGACAGGTTGAGCAGCATCCCCCGCCAGAACCATCCGCCCTTATGTGCGGCGGTAGCAGTCTGTTGCATTTTCCGGGCTGCGGATCTGCCCGATTGAACTGCCAGCCAGATCAGATAAGCGCCGCCGCACAACTTGAGAAGCGTCAACAAGGTGGTGGTGCCTTGGACCACGACGCCAAGACCTGTTGCCGCAATCACACCCCAGAAAGCCAGCCCGGCTGAGAGACCGAGACCGAACGACAATCCGGCCAGACGACCCGATTGCATTGCGACGGTCGCAAGGGCGAGGTTTGCCGGTCCTGGGGATACAGTGACAATGAAAAAAGCCGCCGCAATGGTCAGATAACTATCGAGATGTTCCATATCTGACTCCATTCATGCTGCTTTGGAACGGTGGCAAATGCCGCTCTTGTTTCGTCAACGTCGTCAACTGAACGGTTTGTCGATGCATTGCGGCCTTAATTGCTTGACCGCTCCACGCTCATCTCGCCGAATTCATCGATGTAAAGCGCCCAGGTTTCCGGCTCTGCCACCGCGGGGTCCGTCTTCAGATAAATGTAGGCTCCAAAACCCTGCTGGGTCGCTGCACCGGTGGAATCCTCGGGCCGGATGTCGGTTATGTAACCGCCGAGACTGTTGATCTCGTCAATTCCGGCGGAGCTTGCGATTTCCGGGCCATCCGGCGTCAGGGCGATTTGCTGCAGTTGAAGCCGGGAGCGGTTATCTTCGCCGCGAATGGCAATCAGGCGATAATAGCCCCGCCGGGGTCCGGTGTTCGATTCGCCAGCTTCCGTGTTCTCGCCGCCGGCCTCTAAAGCTTCGTCCTGTTTCTCCCAGTGGCCGCCGCTGGTAAGGAACAGAATGCGCGGAGACACGGTGTCGGCCAACGTAAGTACGTCCTGCGTCATCGCCTGGCCTGGCATCGCCGGCAACAGACAGGCCAGCATCAGCAACATTTTCGGTGTGGTACGATTCATCAGCTCAACCTCCCGTTTGTGCTTTAGTAAAGAAATTGTTCGGCCAATATGCGGTCATTCCATGAATGGCTGGAATCGGTGAGAATCCGGGTTGTGGATTCGGTCGATTCCGCAACCTGGACCTGGGTCACGGACTTGACCTCGATATGGTCGGCTACAGCGTTGACCGGCCGTTTTTCGCATTCCAGCACATCGATTGTGACCTTGACCTTGTTGGGCAGCAGCGCCCCGCGCCAGCGCCGTGGCCTGAACGGGCTGACTGGCGTCAGCGCCAACAGCTGGGCGTCCAGCGGCAGGATCGGACCATGGGCAGACAGGTTGTAGGCGGTTGACCCGGCGGGCGTGGCCACCATCAAGCCATCGCAGATCAGTTCTTCCATCCGCATCTGGCCATCGATCGACAGTTTCAGTTTTGCTGCCTGATAGCTCTGCCGGAGCAGCGAGACTTCGTTGATGGCCAGCGCCTTGTGCGTCGTTCCATGTGTATCCTTGGCAATCATCTCGAGCGGCCGGATGATGTTCTCCACCGCAGCATCAATCCGGCTTGGCAGATCTTCATCCGAGTAATCGTTCATCAGAAATCCTATCGATCCCCGATTCATGCCGTAGACCGCGCGACCACTGTTCATCTGCTCGTGCAGCGTCTGCAACATGAATCCGTCACCGCCAAGCGCCACTATCACGTCAGCATCCTGCTGGCGGGTGTTGCCGTAGAGCGCTGCGAGGTGTTGCGCGGCCGCCTGCGCGTCGGGCGCCGTTGAGGCAATGAAACTGAATTTCCAAGTCATGCGCTGAGCTTACTCCCACTCTCCAGGTGACAATGGCGATAGGCAGGACAGGATGCAAGGGCACGACAGGTCCGTCGCTGGAGAAAACCGGACCGCTGGCGCAGGGTATTGAGAACCCCGGTCGAACCGCGCGTCAGGCGGTCTGGGTAACCGGTTGTGGGGCAGGCGTGCTGCTCAGAACGGTCGGCCTGATTCTCAGCGCTCTGAGTGCGTTCAGTATGGCAGCAACATCAATCAGCTCCTGCAGCAGGGCGCCCTGGACAGGCGTCAGGTAACCAAATGCCGCCGCAATCATCCCGGCCACTGACAGGCTGATCCCGACAGCGACGCTTTGAAGTGCGATCCGTTGTGCGCGTTGCGCTACTTCCAGCCCGGCGAGAAGCCGGTCAAGCTGATCGACCAGCAACACCACATCTGCCGCTTCTGCCGATGCCGCCGCTCCCCGCGCGCCCATGGCGACACCGATGTCGGCGGCGGCAAGTGCCGGGGCGTCGTTGACCCCGTCGCCGACCATCATCACAGGACCGTTCTTGCGTTCGGTCAAAACCAGCAAGACCTTCTGGTCTGGCGTCAGCTCTGCCCGCACGGCGTCAAGTCCGAGGCCTTCGGTGACCGCTTCCGCGACGGCACGGCGATCGCCGGTTGCAAGCAGGATACGCCCAATGCCGTGGTCGCGAAGTCCGGCCAGCAGTTCTGCCGTGCCTGCACGCAAGGTGTCAGCCAGAACGATATGACCTGCCGCCTCGCCATCGACCGCCAGCGCAACGATAACCTCGCCGGTGTCACGCTCCTTCGGTGCCGAAACCGGCAGTCCGAGCTGCGCTGAAACAAAGCCCGTGCCGCCGACAGCCACATGTCTGCCGCTGATGCTTCCCGTGATGCCTTCACCGGCGGTTTCATAGAGTTTTTGGGGCAGCGGCAGGATTTCACCGCGCGCAAGAGCTTCGACCACCAGTGCCTGTGCTATCGGGTGTTTCGACGCCTGATCCAGCGCTGCCGCAAAGTGAAGCACTTCGGTTTCCGACAATTCGCCATAGCTCT
This sequence comes from uncultured Hoeflea sp., assembly GCA_963975635.1. Lineage (GTDB taxonomy): Bacteria > Pseudomonadota > Alphaproteobacteria > Rhizobiales > Rhizobiaceae > Hoeflea. Next base: position 33,191 of record CAXBIE010000015.1, read on the forward strand.
CGATTGCAACCACAACCGGCCTGCCGTCGGTCAGGGTTCCGGTCTTGTCGAGGATCAGCGTCCGGATCCGCGCCAGTGCCTCGAGCGGCTTTGCGCCCTTGATCAGCACGCCGAAATGCGCAGCCCGCGACAGACCCGCCACCAGCGCCACCGGCACGGCAAGGATCAGAGGGCAGGGCGTGGCGACAACCAGAACGGCAACAGCGCGAATGGGGTCACCGGTAAACCACCAGGCTGCGAAGGCAATCGCCACCGTGACCACCAGGAAGACCAGCGAGTAGCGGTCGGCCAGGCGCGCCATAGGCGCTTTTGATTTCTGCGCCGCTTCTACCAGCCTGACAATACCGGCGAATGTGCTGTCTGCCGCCGGGCGTGTGGCTTTAAGGTCGAAGGCGTCGCCGGCATTGGTGGAACCGCTCATCACCTCCGCCCCCCGGGAAAGGTGGACCGGCAGCGATTCGCCGGTCAGTGCGGATTGATCCAGAACCGCCTGGTCTGTTGCCACAGTGCCGTCAACCGGCGCCACATCGCCTTGCCGGATCAGCAACAGATCGCCCGGTTCGATGTCATCCAGCGGCACCTCTTCAAGCGCCCCATTGCGGTGCCGCGATGCGGTGCGCGGGACACGCGACAGCAGACTGCTCATCTCGTGCCTGGCCCGGCCTTCCGCGAAACTCTCAAGGAACGTTCCGCCAGAATACATCAGGGCGACAACGGCAGCAGCCAGGGTTTCATCGAAGGCCAGCGCCGCCGACATCGACAAGGCGGCGACGATATCGAGGCCGACATCTCCGGCTTTCAGGCTTTTGACGATTTCGACAACGAGGCCAATTAAAACCGGGACAACACCTGCAAACCAGACGAATCCGGCAGCGTCAGCAAAACCGGCAAGGCTGAGAACAAGCCCTGCAAACAGGCCGGCCAGAGAAATCGCCAGCAGGCCAACTTTCAAACGGTCATGCAAAAAGTCACTCACGAAATCTGCCGTCCTTTGCAGGTTGGATCTGGCCACAGGATACATACCGTGCTGACCTGGATGCCGCGCATGTCCATCTATGGCGGCGGCTTGCGTGCCACAAATACATCGGCCTGACCGAATGTACATTGTTGCAGATCAATTGCTTGATAGCCGCTGCCGCAGCTTGTGTTGAGACCGGTAGCGGCTAAAGATGCAAATCTTGTTTTGCCGGGAGCAGGATCGATGCCGACACCCCAATCACACGTGCCGCTCTGGCTGCTTGTTGGTCTTCAAGCCGCAGTCTCGGGCGTCAGTCTGGTGGTTGAAATCGTTGCCGGGCGGATGCTGGCGCCGTATGTCGGCATGTCGCTTTACACCTGGACGTCCATTATTGCGGTGGTGCTGGCGGGATTCTCGGTCGGTCATTGGTGGGGTGGCCACATCGCCGAGCGACCGGCGCGCAAGGCACTTGTCACCACAGGCTGGATCTTGATCGCCGCCGCAATCTCCACAGCCGGTGCTCTCTTGCTGCTGCGCCTGATCGGCGGGCCGGTCCTGTCTGCTGTCGAGCATCCGGTCTGGAGCATCGTGCTTTTAACATCCGGCGTGTTTTTGCTGCCGTCACTGTTTGCCGGGGTGCCGGCGCCGGTGCTGGCGCAAATCGCGGTGATGCAGCAAAATGTGCAATCCGGCCGCTCGCTTGGCGCCATGTTCGCCGCCGGGGCGGTTGGCGCAATTGCCGGAACGCTGCTTGCCGGTTTTGTCTTCATCCCGTGGCTGGGCACAACACTGACGCTGGGCATCGTCACCGCGATCTACCTGGCCGCAGCGGCGCTGGTGTTTTGGCTTTCCCGGCCGGCCAGGCCTCCGTCAGGCGCGCTGTTCGCCTCTGCGCTGGCCCTGGCACTTGGCGCGCTTTCGCTGACCCGGCCGTCTGCATGCACCACCGAAAGCCAGTATTTCTGTATTCGGGTTCTCGATGTGTCAGGAGAGCCGGATTCGCCGGTCAATCGTCTGGTTCTCGACCACCTGTCGCACGGAACCAGTGCCAGGGATCTGCCCAGGACCATGTTCTCCCAGTTCACGGCAATGTTCGACACGATCGCAAGGGGCCGGCTGGAGCCGGGGCCTTACAGCGCGTTTTTCATCGGTGGCGGCACTTACTCCGTGCCCCGCGCCTGGGCGGACCGCAACACCGGCCCGATCACCGTCGCCGAGATCGATCCGCAGGTGACTGCCACCGCGGTACGCGATTTCTGGCTCGAGCCGGAGCGCATGACAATCCTTGACGAGGATGCCCGTGTCGCGCTGCGCAAGCGGCCTGGTGAGCGCTATGACGTCATTATTGGTGATGCGTTCGGTGATATTGCCGTTCCACCGCACCTCATCACACGGGAGTTCTTCGAGTTGGTCCGCTCGCGGCTTTCGCAAGACGGGATCTTCCTGATGAATGTGATCGATTATCCCGAGCGCATGGCGGCATTGAGTGCCATCGCCGCGACACTGCAGGCAGTTTTTGCCAACGTCGAAATTTGGACGGAAGAGAGTCTTCCAACGCCCGGCGAGCAGCGGGTTTTCGTTCTGGTCGCGGCGAACAAGCCGACACCGTTTTCCGTTGTCACCGCCGCAGCGCCCGATCCGACGCGCTTTGCGGCCATGGCCGAGAGCTTCACCGACCGGCTGATCGCAAGAAGCTCTCCCGCACTCCTGACCGACGATTATGCCCCCATAGACCGGCTCTTGGGCGGCCACTTCTGACCTGCCTGTGATTTGACCTCTGCGGACCAGTCCACCCGTTCAGCTTTCATCTGCGCAGGCCGAGGGCAACTTGTGTCCATACGCTGCGTGCGGAGCGACGCAGGGCCGATAAAGGAATTGCGAACCGGTTTTGGTGCCAATAGCATGGCCAAAAGTGATACAATCGGGAACACAGGATGCGCAAATCGGCGCACTCCAAGCCAATTTTTGTTCGGGCAGCAGGGCCATAACAGAGCATCAGTTGAAACGGCTCGTCATTTATTGTCCCGGATATGATTTACGTCCGGTCCAGCAGAGCTTTGCTCTGCTAAGGTCGGAATTCGCAAATTTTCTGAGAATAAGACAGATTGGCGGGGCGCTCTCGCCAGTCGATGCAGCAATGGAAACGGACGACCGTACGGCGGCATGGAGCGGGCGTGTCTCTTGGCCGGAAGGCACGGTCGAAACGCGATTTGTGCAACTTGACTGGCGGGATACGATCAAGCCCGACTTTGAAAGGTCTTGGTTTCGCGTAATGACGGACGCCCTCTGGTCATTCTATCACTACGCGCAAGCCGGGGGATATAATGCGGTGCTCAAGAGCAATTGGGCTCACAGCATCTTCTGTCTGTATCCTGCGGTCGGTTTTGCGCTCTATTGCGCCGTCAGTCTTATTCCCCCAATTTTATTGGCCCCTGTCGTCCTGGCGTGGGGCAGCATGTTGGCGATGTCGGGGGTGGCAAGCCTGTTGTCCTGGTTCTTCCTGGTTGCCGGCAGTGCGTTATGGATGGCTGGCGTTTACGGCTTCACACGGCTCATCGAGCCCTGGACCTATTTCTGGTATCTGGTGAACAGCTGGTATTTCATGGCCAGGCTGGCGCGTAATGTGCATCCGGAAATGCTGGCGCGTATTGAGAAATTTGCCGATTTAATCGTTGCGCTGAGTAACCAGGCTGATGACGATGAGGAAGTGGTCCTTGTCTCGCACAGCTGCGGCACATTCGTGGCGATTTACATCCTTGCAGCTGTGTTGCGCCGGAATCCGGATATCGCAAAACGTAAAGGCGGTTTCGCCTTTGTTACTCTGGGGCCGGCATTCGAATGCCTCGGCGGCTTTGGGGCTGGGAAGGGATTTGGCCAGGCAATGGCCACGGTTGCCCGGGCGGACGTCGATTGGACGGATATCTATGGGCCTCAGGATATCGTATGCGGTGGCCGGACCTCACCGGTTGCGCGCTATGCATCGAAGGTCGGCATGGCCTCTGTTTCAAGGGAGCCCAGACGCTTCAGCGTTCGTATTCCGGACAGGATGTCCGCAAGCAGATACCGGTATTTGCGCTTCCGCTTCTTCCGGCTGCATTTTTGCTATTTCTTTGCCTCGCCCCGCTCTGATCTCTTTGACCTCTACAGGCTGTTGTTTGGTCCCGAACCTGCGAAGAGGCAACTGCAGATGTGGGCCGGCGAAAATGAATAGGACAACCGGTATCCCGGTACGTCCGCAACGGTTTTACCCGCCAACAGCTTTCTGCCTGCCTACAATCAAGCATGTGCCAGCAGAGCGGCTGACCGCTTCGTGGGCGTGTCTTGCCGCTCGGCGCGCAAAGCGCGCTTGCCGGGCTGACAGAATTTGCAACTGGAAAAAAAGTGGTGCCCCCGGCAGGATTCGAACCCGCGACCCCCTGATTACAAATCAGGTGCTCTACCAACTGAGCTACAAGGGCAGCGGGGATGCGGATAGCATATTGATCGCGCCTGTAAAGCGAAAATCGCGTGATCGGCTATCTTTCCGCCCTGGCGGCAGCAGATTGTCCCCAATTGCCGCAATCCCGAAGCCGTCCCGGGCTGGCCGCAAGGCCGCCGGATCAGGCCGGTGTGCCCTTGGTCAGGTGCTGTTGTGCCGCATAAAGCGCGATTGCCGTGGCGTTGGAGACATTGAGCGATTTGATTTCGCCGGGCATATCGAGCCGGGTCAGCACATCGACTGTCTCACGGGTTTTCTGGCGCAAGCCCTTGCCTTCTGCGCCAAGCACCAAGGCGATTCTACTCCCCGACAATCCGGCCTCGATCGGTTCCGGGCCTTCCGAATCAAGACCGATGGTGGTGAAGCCCTGTGCCTTGATCTCCTCGATTGCCGCAGCGAGGTTGCGGACCTCGATATGGTCGATCATTTCCAGCGCGCCGGAGGCAGCCTTGGCCAGCACGCCTGATTCCTGCGGGCTGTGGCGCTGGGTGGTGATCAGCGCGCCGGCACCAAATGCCACGGCAGAGCGCATGATGGCGCCGACATTGTGCGGATCGGTGACCTGATCGAGGATCACCAGAAGCTGCGTGTCTCCGAGCGCCGACAATGGCCGCGGTGTCAGCGGTGCGGCTTCCAGAAGCACACCCTGGTGAACGGCATCATCGCCGAGCAGCCGGTCGATTTCCTGCGGGCTAACCAGTTCAAGCGGGTAGGGCAGCTCAGCGTCCTCGGCGATCTCGAGCCGCATCAGCGCGTTGCGGGTGGCCTTCATGCCTGTGATGCGCCGCGACGGATTGTCGAGCGCCGCACGAACCGTGTGCAGACCGTACAGATAGATGGTGTCCGGAGCGACGCGCTCACCATACAACGCACCCTTGCGCGCCGGCAGGTCGCGCTTGCTGCGCGGTTGCGCCGGCGGCAGGCCCTGTTGATCGCGTTTTGCGTCGCGATGGGCGCGGCGCAGCTTGGCGTAATGGGTGTCGCGGTTGGAACCGGCCGCTCCGGTATCGTCATCTTTGCTCATGGCGGCCTTATACTCCAATTGCCGCGCCGTGCAATCGGCGCGGGAAGGGCGGTTTCCCGCCGTCCGCTGCTGTGTCGAAAGGCCGGTCCACCCACGATGTGCAAGAACTGTCGGTTTTTGTCGTCATCCGTGTTGACACGGGAACCGCGCGCCGTCATAACGCCGACCGCGGAGCAGGTGTTTCTAACCAATCACTTGGCCCGCGAGCCTGAGCGTTTCAGGTTGTCCATCTTGGATGCATGACCCTGACGGCTGGACCGGAGGAATGCCCGAGTGGTTAAAGGGGACGGACTGTAAATCCGTTGGCTTCGCCTACGTTGGTTCAAATCCAACTTCCTCCACCACCGTCATGGGGTCGTGAAATGCGGGTATAGCTCAATGGTAGAGCAGCAGCCTTCCAAGCTGAATACGAGGGTTCGATTCCCTCTACCCGCTCCAATCCAAGATGTTGTTTGCATTCATCTTTCCTGCTCTTTGGCAATTTTTCCAGTTCCACTGTTCCACGCGATCCAGATCTTGCGCATTTTACGCCGGGCATTCGCCACCAGGCGCGACACCTTCACGCCAACGTCACGGACATAGCCAAGCGTCGTTCGTGTGTTCGAATGAGCGGCAAACTTGCCGGCTATCGAAAGCCCAAACGTTTCCTCAACTTCGGTCACGGCACCTGTGCGGGTCTCCATCGGCCATACGGCACCCGGTACCCCGATCTCGCGGGTGATGGTTCTCCACAGTTTCGTGTATTCCCGGTTCGAGCAGGGCAGGCCAGTATCCTCGTTGACAATCAGCGGCCCGACCCGGCGGCGGCTGCCGCGGATCACGCCGCCGCTGCCTTCAGCGCCCGGCTGCCATTTGCCGATGATGTGGATACGGCGCAAACCGCTATCCCATTGCAGCGCCTGGGTGAGCGCCAGCGAATAGGCGCCACGCTGCATTGCCTTTGTGGTGATCGCCTGCGCCCATTCGTCGGTCAGGGCGACCCTGCGCGGCTTCGGGGCTGCAAACTTCATTACGGCGGGGATTTCACGGGTCTTCTCGCAGTCTGGCAGTTTTCCGGCAACGCTTTAGCTCAGTATGGCCCGGACCTTCCTGATCGCGCCGGTAGCAGCTGTTCAACGACGCAATGCTGCCGTCGAACGCGATTCGCGGATCGAACTCTTTGTTGACTGGGATGGTCAGCAGTTCATCGAACAGCTCTTGTGTCCATGCCGTACAGAGCGTGTAGACGGTTCCCATCGGGGCATCCGCGGGGATTGCTCACGATGCGACGTCGGAAAGGTCAATTGGTGCGCCCTTGATGGCCCGCGCCTGGATCCAGTGGCGGAGTACTGTTCCTTGCGCGCCTGCCTTGGCCTTGTAGCCGGGTCGATCTGATTTTACGATTTTTACGTGAAGTTCTCCTTGCCGTCGGTGCCTTTGCCCACCATGGAAGGATCGTTCAGCCCTGCGTCTATGTCCAAGTAGATGTCGACCGTTCTTCTGTCCGCTTTGCACCCTTAAGCCGGGCGTAGTGAACTTGAAATCTGCCGTTGAGGAGCACATCGGCCAAGGGCGGAAACCGACACCATTCCGGTGGTTCGTGGGTTCGATCAAGGGATCACAAACCAGACACGGTACCACCGCAGACCATGCCACAGGTTCCGGGATTTATCCGACACATGTGAGCGTGTATGCACCCATGCAGTGGAGTAGGGTCACGCGATATGCCCTTCAGATTCGCGCACCAGGAAAAGACTACATGCCTAATCCCGCACCAGACCCATCCAAAGGACTGATCGAACAGTTGGATCTCGCCCCGCTGCGCAAAGGACCGCTTGATGGGCTGGAATTCACGGTGAAAGATAACATCGACCTCGCAGGATGCAGGACATCCTATGGCAGTCCGGCGTGGCGGGACGCGCAACCGGCAGCGGTTCACAACGCCCTTTGTGTCGATCAACTGCTTGGCGCTGGTGCCCGCTGCGTCGGAAAGGTCGTTGCGGACGAGTTCACCTATAGCCTCGATGGGGAGAGCGTCCATTTCGGCACGCCCCGCAACGCCAAAGCGCCGGATCGGGTTCCGGGCGGCTCATCCAGCGGGTCTGCTGCATCTGTCGGCAATGGCCTTGCGGATTTCTCGCTTTGCACCGACGCGGGAGGTTCGATCCGTGTCCCGGCAAGCCTTTGCGGCCTTTGGGGCATGCGTCCTTCTCTGCATCGGATTTCCGAGGCTGGGGTTCTGCCGTTTCAGCCCAGCGTCAGCACCGTCGGTGTGCTGGCGGATCGGTTCGATGTGCTCGATGCGGCGATGCGCGCATTGCTCAACGGCCCTGCATCACCAACACCGTCGCCAAGGCGCATCCTTGTCTTGCAGGATGCGCTGGAGATCGCCGATTCCGTCGTACAGGATCAGGTTGGCTGCGCATTGGATCGAATAGCGGAAAACACCGGCGTTGCTGTCGAGCCGGTAAGGTTTTCCGAGATCGTCGGGGCGCAGCGCGAGCTTGAGGCATGCAATCTGGAAGGATTGCGTGATCTGCAAACTGCCGAATTTCAAAGCACAGTCGGCAATTGGATCGAGGCCTGCAAGCCGGAACTCGGCTTCACCTTCTCGATGGCCTATGGAAATGTCCGGAAGTTCGACCGCGCGGCGGCGCTGGACAACATCGCGAGGTGCGAACGGTTCTTCAGGCAGATCAATGCCTTCTTCGCCGCCGATACAGTGATCTGCTTTCCCACGACACCGAAAATCGCTCCCCTGAAAGGGTCCCTCAACACGCTTGAAGCGGTGATGGACTTTTACGATCCGACAATGACAATCACCGCATTTTCCGGCGTCGCGCGGCTGCCGGAAATCTCCGCGCCGCTGTTGACTGTGGAAGGGTGTCCGGTTGGCCTGTCCTTTGCCGCAGGTCACTATCAGGATGAGTTCTTGCTAAATGCGGTGCGCGAACTGGTCGGCTGATTGGTCGCAGCCGCACCAGTTTTTCTGACAGGATCGCCGGAGTTGATGCTGAAGGGAATTTTCAGTCTCAAAACCCCGGTAAGAGGGTCAACTTACGCGACCGCTTTGCGCGCACAAGCCGGTCGTTCGACGTTAATCGTACACTTCTGCAGAGCGGGCATTGGCTGCAAATCCGAACAGGTCAGCTGTTCGAATTTGCCAGCGACTGTAATCGTTGACGGACGTAATCCACGGCACATAGGGTTGGTGTTTCTTTACATGCCGGTCTGGCCTAGTCGCTGATCTCTGCGAGGAGTTCCGCTGTGGTCACCTGACGGCAATAGCCCTTGATGGTGTTGAGCGAATTGTCGTGGCGGTCCTGGGTGTAGGTCAGGCAGGCATCGGTTACCTGGGTTACCAGGTAGCCCAGGTCGCAGGCATCACGGACAGCACTTTCGACGCATTGATCGGTCACCAGCCCGGACATCACGATCTGCTTGACCCCGAGATTGCGCAGGATGTAGTCGATATGGGTGGAGACGAACACAGATGAGGAACTCTTCGGCAGGACGATTTCATCGTCTTCCGGCGCGATCGCGTCCAGCACCTTGCCGTCCCAGGACCCTTTCGGCACATTGAAGCCGGTGATCTTGTAATCAAGGCTGCGGTCGCGCCCGTCCTTGGTCAGGCTTTCGATAACCGTGTACATCACCTCGATGTTTCTTCCGCGGAATGCGGACTGGAGGCGCTGCATGTTAGGCAGGGTCTCGCGCTCGAACTTGTCGAAGAACCAGCCGTAACTGTCGTTGAACTCGTCTTGCGCAAGCCCCTTGAATTCACCGCCATCGCGACGTGCGCAGAAATTCTGGACATCAATGAATAGCAGTGCCGAAGCGGCTGGATCGAGCGGAAGATTACGAGACAGTTGCATCGTTGGTTTCCATAAAGTGAGAGAAAAGTTCGTAAAGCCGGTCGCTCCACTGCTCGCAGCCGGCGTCGGTGATGAGGTGATCGTTGCGTATCTCGATCAGGCTGTGGGGGATCTGCCGAGGTTCTGCACAAGAGGGGATGAACCAGTCGGTTTCATCCGCAACCTGGTAGGGTTCATTGTCACCAAGCGTCATCGACGGCCAGAGCCTGCCGGCAAGCTCAAGCAGGTTGCGTCCACGGCTCTGAGGGCGGCGATAGAGAAAGCCTACATCCCAGGGACGGCGCAGACCGTTCATCGATGGGGTGAAACTATGGATCGAATAGGTGTAGCGCAGATGCGGTTTGGTCACATGCTTCTTGCAGGCCGCCGCAAAGGGCTCGAAGATTTCCCGTGTTCTGGCGTCACGGTCCCGGCGCGTCAGGTCCTGATTGCCGGGAATGCTGATGTGATCGCTGACAACCGGAATGGACTCCACGGTATCGGGCGGGCGGTTGCAATCGAGAACCAGCCGGCTGTAGCGTTGCACAATAAGCGTGCAACCGAAACGGGCCGCCAGTTTGCGGGCCACTTTTTCCGTGCCGATATCATAGGCGATGTGCATGGCGAGCTGATCGTCCGTCAGCCCGAGAGTATCCAGCTTTTTTGGTATCGCCCGCCCTGCATGCTCGCAGATCATCAAGATCGGTCTCGTGGACTCCGCGTTGATGATTTCAACCGGCTCGGGGTCCGCCGGTCGGCTCAAAAGCCCGTAAGATGACGGCGTTTCCCGCGATAAATCCAAACTCGCCTCCCATTTCCACCCCGGATTCAGGCTCAGACACTGCAAAAACATTCTATCAAATTCAAGTCAAATATTCCGTTTGACAATTTTTTTTCAAATTGCTTAGCTGGTGATCGTGGGGCTGAAGAAGGGGCATGTCAGTGCAAATTCGCCATCTGATGGAGGACATGATCGAACAGCTGACGCCGGCTGAACGGCAGCTCAAGTCTGTCCTGATGGCTGATTATCCCTTTGCCGGCCTCGAACCGATTCAGGAGCTGTCCCGCAAGGCCAGGATCTCGGCCCCATCGATATCCCGCTTCGTCACCAAACTCGGTTTTGCCGGGTTTCAGGAATTCCAGCAAAAGCTGGTGCAGGAACTCAAGCAGGGCAATCGCTCGCCGATTGATTTGCGCGAAGGCCAATTGACGGAGCAGGAAGCCTCTCTCGTCTCCTACCTTCAGCGGATCGAAAGCTTGAACGCGGAATTGGCAGAACGTGTTTCGCCGGCGCAGTTCGAAAGGATCTGCAGGCTTCTGGGCGATCCCAAACGCCGGATCTACATGATCGGCGGCAGGATGAGCGACTCGATCGCAGGCTTTTTCGTCCGCCACCTCTGCCAGATTCGCAAGGACGTCTACCATATCCCCGCAGATCAGGAGATTTGGCCGGACTACCTGTTGCGGCTTCGCCCGAAGGACATCGTGCTGGTTATCGATTTCCGGCGTTACCAGGCCAGTCTCGAACAGCTTTCCAGTCAGGCCCGTACTTGCAAAGCACAGACGATTGTCATCACCGATCAATGGATCAGCCCCTGTGCAAAGGGCGCAAGCGAACTGATTTCGGTGCCGATCGATTCAGGTACCTTGTGGGACAGTTATGTCCCCGCCTTCGCATTGGTTGAGGCGTTGCTGATTCCGCTGGCGGAAATGGACTGGGAGGCAACCAGGGCACGGATAGCGCAGTGGGACGGGCTGCGCGACGAACCGACCATTGGAATTGGGGAGTGACGCCGAATGAGTTCCGGTGAAAGCAAGTTGGTTTTTGTCGCTACCTCCGACATCGCCGGTCTGGTGCGGGGTAAGTCTTTTCCAGTGTCCGAATGGAACAAGCGCAGCGTCCGCGGTGTCGGCTGGACGCCGACCAATGTACAGATTACCTGTTTTGACACAATCGCTGAAAGCCCCTTCGGCTCGCTTGGCGACCTGGCCTTGGTTCCCGATGCGCAGGCGCGGTTTCAGATGGGCGATCCCGGCAAGGCTCTCGATGTTGCGCTTGGCGATATCCAGAGCCTGGAAGGCGAGCCGTGGGATTTTTGCACCCGCTCGCATGCCAAACGGGCATTAAGCGCATTGCATAAGCTCTCCGGCGCTACGGTTCTCTCGGCGTTTGAGCATGAATTTCAATTGAAGGATGCACCCGTTCGTGCGGGTGATTCCTTCGGTCTCAAAGGTTTTCGGGACGGGCAGGCTTGGGCGGAGGCCCTGATTGCCGAGCTGGAGCGGACCAGCTGCAAGCCCGACACCTTCATGAAGGAATATGGTCCTTCCCAGTATGAAATCACCAACAAGCCTGCGATCGGGATCACCTCCGCTGACAATGCGGTTATCCTTCGCATTCTAACCGATGACGTGCTGCGCAGGTTTGGCGTCAACTCCAGCTTTTCGCCGATCCTCGATCCCGGCAGTGTCGGAAATGGCGTCCATATCCATTTCAGTTTCGTTGATGACCAGACCAATCCGCTCACCCATGACGCGGCAGACCCGCATGGAATGAGCGGACTGACACGCCACTTCATCGGTGGCATTCTGAAATATCTCGATCAGATCATGGCGCTGCTGGCGCCCGCGGAAATCAGCTATCTGCGATTGACACCGCATCGCTGGAGCGCCGCGTTCAACAATCTGGGTTATCGCGACCGTGAAGCTTCCGTGCGCATTTGCCCGGTTTCAAGCCAGGACAGCGAGGCAATCGCCAGGCAGTACAATTTCGAAGTCAGGGCGGTGGATGCGGCCGCCAGTCCGTATCTCGCCTATGCCGCTCTTGTATTTGCCGGCACACAAGGCATTCGCGATTCTGTGGAACCGCCATCCCCGACCCAGGAAGACCTGTCTTTGCTCGGGCAGGAAGATCTGGCCGAACGCGGCTTTCACCGGCTTCCGCAGAGTCTGGGCGACGCACTGCAGGTCATGGACAAGTCCGAAGCGGTGCGAAGCTGGTTCGGCGACGATTTCGTCAATGTCTACCTGGATCACAAGAAGCAAGAAATGAATAAGCTTGAGGGGCTCGACTGGCAGGAAAAGTGCAACCTCTACAAGGAAGTCTACTAGATGCTGGAAATCCGGGGGGTATCGAAGAGCTTCGGGGGTGTGAAGGCAGTTGATGGCGTCAGCTTCATGGTTGAGGCGAACGAGATCCATGGTCTGATCGGTCCCAACGGTGCCGGCAAGACCACCATGATCAATCTGATTTCAGGTTTGCTCAAACTGAGCGCCGGTGAAATCCTGCTGGAAGGCAGGCCTATCCAGGATCTCGCTGCCCATGAGAAGGCCCGCATCGGGGTGGCGCGGACATTTCAAAATCTGCGCCTGTTTTCCAACCTGTCGGTCCGGCGCAATATCGAAGTTGCCGAGAGCCAGCAGCCCGGAACGCCCAATCACGATCCGGACCTGATCGAACATGCAATAGACCGCTTCGGATTGCGGGGCGATGTCGATCAATCACCCAAGAGCCTGTCATACGGGCAGATGCGGCGGCTGGAAATCGTCCGGGCGCTGGCGCTCAGACCGCGGGTGCTGAGGCTTGATGAGCCGGCCGCAGGCATGAATCCGGAGGAAACCGATCAGCTGTTCGAGAACCTCACCTGGCTCAGACAGCGCCATCCCTGTGCGATCATCCTGATTGAACACGATCTGAAATTCATTTTGTCCGCCTGCGAAAAGCTGACGGTCATGAATATGGGCAGTCTCGTGGCCTCTGGCCTGCCCGCCGATGTGACGAAAAATCCGGAGGTCATAAATGCGTATCTCGGAAAAGGCGCATGACAATAACAGGAGCAGATTCATGAAAATTCAGCACATATTGAAGAATGTATTGATGACGACAACTGTCGGTCTGGTTACAATGACAGGTCCGACCTATGCTGCGGACACCATCAAGATCGGCTTGCCGGTTCCACTGACCGGTGACTACGCACCTTACAACGAGGTTGATGGCGCCAAATGCATGGTGGAAATGATCAACCGTGACGGTGGCATTGGCGGCCGCAATCTCGAGCTTTTGATCCAGGACACCGGTTCTGACACCCAGTCGGCCATTTCGCTTACCGAGAAATTCGTCGGCCAGGGTGTTGTCGCAATCAGCACAATTCCGTTCTCCGACACGATGATTCCTGTCGCCCAGATTGCCGGCGCAAGTGGCGTCACGGTAATCCAGTCGCAGAGTACGCAAGTGGAAATGCACGGCGGTGTGGTCGACAACTTCCTCACCAATGTTTCTCCGGATCCTTACACTGCCGCAGCAGCCGCCAATTATGCGCTCGCGCAGGGCGTTAAGAATGTTGCGATCTTCACGTCCGATGACGGCGGTTCCTGGTCGGCAAAGACGCCGGAATGGTTTGCGGAAGTGATCGAAGCCAATGGCGGCAAGCTGCAGACAAAGCTCAACTACACCTCCGGCACGACCGACTGGAGCCCGCAGATCGCTGAACTCAAGGCGCTCGATCCGGCTCCTGATGCCGTCTATATCTCCTGGGCGATGCCCGACATCGGCATTCTGATCCGGCAGATGCGTTCCGCAGGCCTCGATGCCTGGGTGGTGGGTTCCGACGGATTTGACGATCCGTCTCTTGATGCACTCGCACAGGAAGATCCGGCAATCCTCGACAAGGTGTTCTTCGGCACGCTTGCACCGGCCGTGCCCGGCAGCCGGATCGAAGCATTCCAGAAGGCCTGTTCGGAAATCGACGTGCCGGTCAGCGGTCTGTTCCCCTCGCTTGGCGCGGACATGATCAAGATCATGGCCTACGGCATCGAAAAGGCCGGCGGTGACGACCCGACGGCAATCCGTGAAGCCATCCGCAGCGCTGACAGCATCCCGGTGATGTCGGTTGAATCGATTTCGTTCAAGGACACCGGTAGCTACGCGCTCCGCGCGATCCCTGTTGTCGGCTTCAAGGATGGCGTGCGAACGGTGGTTTCCCAGGAAATCCCGTCCAATGCGCCGTCGTTCTGACAACGCGCTTATCCATGGCTCTCCGGGCTTCTGCCCGGAGAGCCCACTCTCGCAGTGAAGAAGACGCGGATGCTTGAAATCAGCCAACTCAAGGTTTTCCACGGTGTTATCGAAGCCGTGCACGGGATCGAAATCTCCGTATCCGAGGGCCAGTGCGTTTCGCTTCTGGGCCCCAACGGAGCGGGCAAGACTTCAACACTTTCAGCGATCACCGGGACGGCAAAGTCCACCGGCAGCGTGAAGCTTCTGGGCAATGATATAGCGCGCCTGTCAATCGAGGAGCGCTGTAAAAAAGGCATCGCGATTTCCCCCGAAGGGAGGCGGATCTTTTCCAATCTTTCGGTGCGAGAAAACATGACCATGGGCGGTGCGATGCGAAAGGACAAGGCAACACTTGCGTCGGAAATCGGCGAGTGGTTCGAGCGGTTCCCTATACTGGGCGAGCGTGCCGCGCAGATGGCGGGAACCCTTTCCGGCGGAGAGCAGCAGATGTTGGCGATTGCACGCGCCCTGCTGTCACGTCCGCGAATTCTGCTTCTCGACGAGCCGTCACTCGGGCTGGCGCCGCAGATCGTCGCCAAGATTTTCGACATCATCCGCGAACTGAAATCGCGCGGGATCACGATTTTACTCGTCGAGCAGAATGCTGCTGCGGCGATCGGTGTCTCCGACAAGGTCTACATCCTCAACAACGGACTGATTTCCCGCGAGGGAACAGCGGCCGAGTTCGGGGATGGAAGCGATCTGATGGACGAGCTGACAGGAGTGCACAGCTGATGGACTATTTCATCCAGCAAAGCCTGAATGCGCTGAGCTTCGGCGCCGAATACGCGCTGATTGCGCTGGGACTTGCGATTGTCTTTTCGATCATGGGGCTGGTCAATTTCGCCCATGGCGAGGTCATTGCCTTTGGCGGCTACTCAATGGTCATCATGGGGACCTTGCTGACAAACAATCCCTTCATCCTGATGATCGGCGTTATCGCGGCCTGCGTGTTTGCCTCGGTCGCCCTTGAGCGCGTTGCGTTTCGAACCGTGCGCGGCGCGGATTTGACCACAGGCCTGCTGACCGCATTCGGGGTCAGCATCATCCTGCAGAATCTGTTCCTGCTGTTCGGCTCGCCGCGTCCCATGGCGGCAACCCAGTTCATTTTTCTCGATCGCACGCTGGCGATTGGCACCATCCGGATTTCGTCGCTGCAGATATATGAAACCGTGACCACCATCTTTGCCATCCTGGCGCTGACATTCTTCCTGCGCCGGACCACTCTGGGCATGGCCATGCGCGCCGCAGCGCTTGATTTCGAGATGGTTCGGCTGTGCGGTGTTCGCGCCAACCGGGTTATCGCCGGTGCCTTTGCCATTTCCGGATTGCTTGCCGGGCTGGCCTGCATTTTCATCATGGCGCGGCGTGGCAGTGTGCAGCCGCATATGGGCTTCGATCCGGTGCTGGTGGCCTTTGTCGCCTGTGTGATTGGCGGCTTCGGAAGTCTGCCCGGAGCGGTCTTGGGAGGCTTTCTTCTCGGTGTAACGGAAGTGGCGGTCCTAATCCTTCTGCCGCAAAGTGCTGGCGGGCTTGCTCATGCGGTGGTGTTCGCCCTCGTGGCGCTGGTACTGATCTGGCGGCCCGATGGCATCCTGTCACCCGCGCGCGAGAAGGGAGACAAGATATGAGGTTTCCTGCTCTCAACAACGCCCAGCGCCAGGGGCTGCTTGGCAGCGCCTTGCTCAGCCTGGTCATCCTGGCCATCGTCGGTGCCTACTACCTCTGGGGCGAGAGCTATCAGGCCCGCATTCTCTATGCCACCTTCGTCAATCTGCTGGTCGTGGTCGGGCTGCAGGTATTCACTGGCAACGCCAACATCACCAGTTTCTCCCATGCGGCCTTCATGGGCATCGCTGCCTATGTCGCGGCCATTTGTGTGACGCCCATTGCGATGAAGGCGATCTCGTTGCCCGATGCGCCGTGGGGTCTGAACGCCTTTGAAATGAACGCAGTGAGTGCCGCACTCCTGGCGCTGCTGATTACCGGCCTGCTCGGGCTTGCCACCGGCCTGTTCATGGCTCGCCTGACCGGTGTCGGGGTAACCATTGTCAGCATCGCCATACTTGTCATCGTCCATTCGATCTTTCTCTACCGGACCGACATTTTCAAAGGCAATCAGGCGCTGTTCGGAATCCCGAAGATCTTCGATCTGCCGCAGATGACTGTGCTGGTCATCATCGCCATTTTTCTCGCCCGGGTGTTCAGGGAAAGTGCAGTCGGGCTGAAACTGCGCGCTTCTGCGGATGACGAGGTCGGCGCGCGTGCCATGGGGGTCGATGTCTTCCGGGTACGGTTGATTGCCTGGGTGATCGGGACCTTGTTTTTCGCCGCCGCCGGCATCGCCTATGCCTTCTATCTCGGCACCATTTCCGCGCGTCCGTTCTATTTCAACTTCGTCTTTCTGACTGTCGCAATGCTCATTCTGGGTGGTCTGCGCAGCGTCACCGGCGCTGTGTTCGGAACCTTGATGATTTCAATCGGGCTCGAAGTTGTGCGATGGCTTGAAACAGGCCCCAACATTGCAGGCGTCAAGCTGCCCGAAGTGCTTGGCCTGTCCGGGCTGCTGCTTGGTGTTGTTATCGTCGCGGTCATGGCCTTTCTGCCGAATGGCGTGATGGGCAACCGGGAAATCGAGGAATTGGTCAAACGCAAGCGCTAGGCACGAAGGAGTTTTGACATGGGATGCAATCACACGATCCACAAGCATCATCATCACCTGGGCTGGGACAATTCGAACTCCCCCGTGCTGACGGTGAAGTCCGGTGAAACCATCGCGGTCGAGACCATTGATGCATCCGGCGGCCAGTTGCACGAGGAGGCCGGACTGGATGATCTCAAGGCGCTGGATTTCGAAAAGGTCAATCCGGTAACAGGTCCGGTGTTCGTCGATGGCGCTGAACCTGGCGATGCCGTGGCCATCACTTTTCTCGATTTCCACCCGTCCGGCTGGGGCTGGACCGCAAACATTCCGGGCTTCGGTCTGTTGGCCGACCAGTTCACTGACCCGGCACTGCACATCTGGAAATACGATACATCCCTGTTGAAGCCCGCCGCATTCACCGGTTTTGGCGCTGTGCCGCTGAAACCTTTCGTCGGCACCATTGGCCTGGCACCGGCGGAGAAAGGCCTGCACAGCATTGTCCCGCCGCGCAATGTCGGCGGCAACATGGACATTCGCGACAATTGCAAGGGAACAACACTCTATCTGCCGGTCGAAGTTACCGGCGCCCTGCTTTCGCTTGGCGACACCCATGCCGCCCAAGGTGATGGCGAAATCTGCGGGACGGCCATTGAGAGCCCGATGAATGTGGAAATCAAAGTCGATCTCATCAAGAATGCGCAGCTGCCATCGCCGCGCTTCGAGACGGCCGGACCGGTGACCAATCATATCGATCACAAGGGCTATCGCGTGACAACGGGCGTCGGCCCCGATCTCATGATCGCGTCAAAGGAAGCCGTCAGCCGGATGATCGACTGGCTTTGCACCACCAACGGCATGTCCGCGGTCGACGCCTATATGCTCTGCAGTGTTGCGGGTGATTTGCGCATTTCGGAAATTGTCGACATGCCCAACTGGATCGTCAGTTTCTATTTTCCCAAGGCCGTGCTTGGCTAGGCATGAGTGTTCAGCAGAAAATTGGTTGCCCGGTACAGTTCGAGATCGCAGCGGATGTGAGGGCGAGCCTGCTCGCCTGATTGGAACGAAGGGGTGGGGGGCTGTTGACGGCCATGTCTTCCCAAGCCGCGTTGATCCGGCAGGTCACCTGAGCATCCGGCAGTATGCGCGACTTGTTGATGAATGGGTCACCGCAAACGGTCTTCGGCCGCAGGACAATGGCACCCACTCCCTGCGTAGGACAAGGGCCGCTATGATCTGCAAGGCGACTGGCAATCTCTGGCGATCCAAATGCTGCCTGGCCACGCCAAGATCGAAAACACCGTCAGATATCTCGGCATCGACATCGAAAACACCCTGGAATTGGCGGAACATACCGAAAATTGATCGTGAGCTGCCCCGCGCAACGTGGGGCCGTACATCACCGCCAAATCAGTAGTCCTGCCGCGCAGCTTTGCGCCTCCCTGTTGGTCGTTCGCCATCAACGGTGTTTTTCCCAAAAGCTGCTGTTGGCTCAGACTGAACAATGCTCCTGATCAGGCGGTAGGGAGACCTTCGCTTCGCCTGGCTTGAATGTCTGCTTTGATGGGCTCTGCTCGATTTCTCAGGGTACAGAACATCTCCGGCAGCGCGCATACCTCATCAAAAAGCCTGCAAGTGCTGTCGAATGTGTTTCAGGAACGCGTTGGTTGCCGGCGACAGTGACCGCCCGGGCTGGTGGACCAGTCCGATACGCCGCTTGGCGCCGAAATTGCGAATCGGGCGCTGGATCAGGCGTTCCATCGGTAGCACGGGAAGCGTAAGCGTCGGCAGGATTGAGATACCAAGTCCCTCGGCCACCAATGCCCCCGCTGTTGCAAGGTGGGCGACTTCGAACCTTGGAGCCAGCACCGTTCCTGCCCGTTGGCATGCCCCATCCAGAAGTTCGCGAACGCTGGTACCCGTTTCCATTGCGATGAACGGCATCCGGAGCAACTCTGCCATCGTGTAGCTGCGGTCCTCCGCCAGCGGCCCGTCCGGGGCGCCAACGGCGACGAAAGGATCGTCCAGCAGAGGATGAAAGGTCAGGCGCAAGCGGGCGGAGATGGTTCCTGCGGTAAAGCCAATGTCTGCGCGCCCGGCTTCGACCGCCTCGATCACACTGCCGGAGAGAGCGTCTACAATTCGCAGATCGATGTCGGGATGGATTTCCGCGAAACTCGCCAGCAGGCCGGGCAAGAGACCGGCCGTCACGGAAGGGAGACCCGCAATGGTCAGGCACCCGTGCCTGGCGGAAAGATGCGCCTCGAATTCCGACATCACATCATCGACAGTGTTTATCATGCGCTCTGCCAGCCGTCCAAAGGCATGGCCGGATGCGGTTGGCGTGACATTCCGGGTATCGCGGTCGAAAAGACGGGTATCAAGGCGCGCTTCGAGGACCGCGATCTGCCGGGACAGCGCCGAAGGCGACAAGCCGAGCGTTTCGGATGCCGCCCGGAACGACCCCTCCTGGATCAGCGCCAGCACCATACGGAAATCGTCGATGGAGGGAATGTTGCGTTTCATGCATCAATTATCAACAATATCGCACTTTTAACAATAGACCCGCTGCACCATGATGCTTATGGCCCGGACCACCGGGCAAAAATGGGAGGACTTCATGAAACGCTTCATTTATGCCCTGATGGGCGCAACTCTTCTTGCCGCGCCACTGGCCGCGCAGGAAAAGGATCTGCTGATCGGCTCCACCTCGGCCTCGTCCAGCCATTACGGCTACTTCGTCGCTGTCGGACAGCTGATCAACGAAAAGGCCGAGGGCCTGCGTACCTCTGTCGTTGAGACCGGTGCGACGATGGACAACATCCGCCGCATGGAGCGCGGACAGGTGGATCTTGGGCTTGTCACCACCAATGTGGCGCAACACGCGGTCGCAGGGACGGGCGAGTTTGATGGCAAGCCGCAAGATCTGAAATTGCTGTGGGTCTACACTGGCGCTCCGCAAAACGTGGTGATGCGGGCAGATTCCGGGGTGAAGAGCCTGAACGATCTGGCTAAAGTCCGTTTCAATCCGGGGATCAAGGGATCAGCCACCGAAGCCACGACCGAAGCCGTGTTCAGCACGCTTGGACTGACTGCGGACTATGTTCGCGGATCGACCACCGATGTGGTCGACATGATCAAGGACAACCGCGTTGCGGGCTATGTCAAATCCGGTTCCGGGGAAAAACTTGACAGCTCGACCATGGATATCGCGACATCGACTGACATCACGATCCTCGGGCTGACCCCCGAACAGGCAGACCTGCTGCGGACGAAAATGCCCGACATCTCGGTGGTGGATATTCCCGAAGGTGCCGCCGATGGCGTGCCTGCCTACACCACCTGGAGCTTTGGCGTCGGAGTTGCTGCACCGTCTTCGATTGATGAGGAGACCGCCTATCAGATTGTCAAGGCGGTGATGGAGGACACCGAGGCGCAGGCGAATGCGATGGCAAGCCTGAAGGGTGCAAACCTTGCAGACATGACGCTTCAGTTCGGGACGATTCCGCTGCATCCGGGTGCTGCACGTTGGTTCGAAGAGCAGGGCATCACACTTCCTGCCAAGCTTCAACCGACCGAATAAGGGCCACTCCATGGCACTCGCGCGCGTCCAGAAAAGTCTGGCAATCGTCGTCGGTCTGTTCGTTCTCTACACGGCTGCCACTGGACCTTTTGAAGGGCTCATCCAACGCGCGCTTTTCCTTGCGCTTGTGACCTGCCTGGGCTTTGCGCTTTATCCACTGGGCGCCGGAAGATCCTGGCGGCCGGTGGGCATGGTTATCGATCTGGCGTTATGCGCCGTTTCGGTGACCGCCTGTAGCTATATCGTGGTGAACTACGATACGATCATGACCACGCTGCCATGGGCGACGACGCTCGACATGGCGCTGACGGCGGGGCTCGTGCTAGCCGTTCTGGAACTGGGGCGGCGAACCGTCGGGTTGATCTTTCCCGTGCTTGTCCTGATTGGATTGGGTTACGCGCTGTTTGGGAGCTATCTGCCGGGGCCGCTGCGGCATCGCGGATTTGACACCGCCTTCGTGACCGAAACGATCTTTCTTGGCGATCTGGGCATATGGGGGATGCTCACCGGTGTCGCTGCCACGGTGATTGCGGCCTTCGTGCTGTTCGGCGCTCTGCTGCTGCACACCGGCGGCGGGCAGGCCTTCATGGATCTGGCCATGCGGCTCGGCGGGCGCCAGCCTGGTGGTGCGGCGAAGATCGCGACCATCGCCAGCGGCCTGTTCGGTATGATCTCGGGTTCGGCGGTCGCCAACGTTGCGACCACCGGCAATTTCACCATCCCGATGATGATACGCCTTGGATATCCGCGCCCTTTTGCTGCAGCGGTTGAGGCGGTGGCCTCCACCGGCGGCCAGATCGCGCCGCCGATCATGGGGGCTGCGGCCTTTGTCATGGCGGAAATCCTGGGCGTGCCCTACTGGACGATCATCGTTGCGGCGATCCTGCCAGCGTTGCTTTTTTACATGTCAGTCTTCATGACCGTCCATTTCGTGGCGCTGCGGCGTGACCTTGCCATCGTGCCGGAGGACGAAATGCCGGCGTGGGCCACGATCCTTGCCCCGCGTCGTATCGCACCCATCCTGGCGGCGCTGGGCGGCCTCGGTATCGGGATCTGGCTGGGACGTTCGATCGCGACCTCTGCCTTTTACGGCATTGTCGGCCTGTTGATCGCCTTTGTCGCAACCGAGGCAGGGCGGCTTTCTCTGCGCCAGATGGCGGGCAAGCTGATTGATGGCCTTGAAGATGCCGGCAAGGGGCTGGTGATCATCGGTGTGCTGCTGGCCGGCGCGCAGGTGCTTGTCTCGATGATCAACCTCACCGGGATAGGCGTCTCGCTTTCGTCGCTGATTGTGTCGTTGGCAGGGGATTCCGTCGTGCTGGTGGCAATGATCGTTGGCGCGGTCTGTCTGATCATGGGTATGGGCCTGCCGACAACGGCAGCCTATGTTTTGGTAGCCGCCGTGCTGGCGCCGGCGATGACTGCGGTCGGGGTCGACCCGCTGGCTGCCCACCTGTTTGTTTTCTACTTCGCCACGATCTCGGTGATCACACCCCCGGTCTGCGTGGCGGTGTTCGTCGGGGCCGGGATCGCCAAAACCAACTGGTTGCCCGCCGCGGGCGAAGCTGTGCGTCTTGGCGCAGTCACCTACATCGTTCCATTCCTGCTGTTGTTGTATCCGGGAATGCTGCTTGGCGGTGGCCCGCTCGATATCCTTGAGGCGGTTGCGGCTGGGTTGGCGCTGGTACTGGCGGTGCCTGCACTGTTGTCCGGCGCGCGGTTGTTTGGATACAGGTCTATCGACATCACGATCTATGCAGCGGTTATCGCGCTGGCGATCTATCCGCAGCCGGTCACGCCGTTCCTCGCGCTTGGTTTGCTCGCTGGTGCCCATGTTTTGGGCCGCCAGCAAAGGAGGGCCTTGGCATGAGAACAATTCGTATCGGCGCCGGCGCCGGATTTCAGGGCGATCGGATCGCGCCTGCAGTTGACCTGGCCGAGCGCGGAGAGCTTGACTACCTCGTGTTCGAATGCCTGGGCGAGCGCACCATCGCGCTGGCCCAACAGGCAAGGATGAGCGACCCAACGAAGGGGTATGATCCGCTTCTGGACCGGCGCATGCGGGCGGTGCTTCCCGGTTGCGTGAGAAACGGGACGCGCATCGTGACCAATATGGGCGCGGCAAACCCGCGCGCGGCGGCAAAACGGACACTCGAATTGGCGCGCGAACTTGGGCTGAACGGGCTGAAGGTCGCTGCAGTGACCGGCGATGACATTCTCGACCGGATCGGAGAATTCGTGCTTGACGAGACCGGCGCGCCCGCCGCAGCAATTGGTCATCGCCTTGTGTCGGCGAATGCCTATATCGGTATGCATGGGCTGGTGGCCGCGCTGGATGCGGGCGCTGATGTGGTCATCTGCGGACGCGCATCCGATCCCACGCTGTTTCTTGCCCCGCTTGCGCATGAATTTGGCTGGGCGCGCGACGACTGGACCCGTCTTGGGCGCGGTATCCTGATCGGGCATCTGCTGGAATGCGCGGCCCAGATCACCGGGGGGTATTTCGTCGACCCGGGGGTGAAGGACTTGCCTGACCTCGCCAACCTCGGTCATCCCATAGCCGAGGTTGATGCGAGCGGCAACGCTGTGATCACCAAACTACCCGGCACGGGGGGAGGGATCACGCGCGCAACCTGCATCGAGCAGCTTTTGTATGAAATCCACGATCCCGCGCGCTATCTGCAACCCGACGTCGTTGCGGATTTTTCGGGCGTGGACTTTGAGGAGTTGGGCAAGGACCGCATCGCCGTGCGCGGGGCGAATGGGAGCCAGGCCACCGGGCTGCTGAAAGTTTCGGTCGGGTATCGCGACGGCTGGCTGGGCGAAGGACAGATCAGCTATGCCGGAGCAAATTGCGTGGCGCGCGGCAACCTCGCCATCTCGCTTGTACGGGACCGGCTCGCACCTCTTTCTGCGCGCATTGCCGAAGCGCGCGGCGAACTGATCGGGGTCAATTCGGTCTGGCCAGGTGGCGCAGGTAGCGACCACACCCCCGAAGTGCGGATGCGTTACGGCGCGCGCTGCCGCGATGCAGAGACAGCGCAGATGATCGGGGAAGAAGTGGAAGCCCTCTATCTTGCCGGGCCAGCAGGCGGCGGCGGGGTTACCAAGAGTCTGCGCGAGATCGTCGCCATCGCCTCGACGTTGGTGCCCGCGGCTCAGGTGGCCACGACATTCGAGATGAAGGAGGTCCAGTGTGAGACTGCATGACATCGCCCACGCGCGAACCGGCGACAAGGGCGATATATCGAACATCTCGCTGATTGCCTACGACGTTGCGCACTGGCCCTTGATCCGGGACAGCGTGACGCCCGAACAGCTCGCGATGCATTTTGGCACTTTCGCCGCAGAAAACGTCACCCGCTACGATCTCCCTCAGCTTCACGCGCTCAATTTCGTCATTCGGGGCGCATTGACGGGGGGCGTCACCCGGTCTCTGGCGCTTGATGCACATGGCAAGTGCCTCGCCTCTGTCCTGCTCGAAATGGAGATCTCCTCACATGGTGATCCTTGACATCTCGCGGGAAGGGGAACCCTCGCCAGTATGGAACAGTGCGTAAGGGTGCCGCAACTGGTTTCAGTTGCACGGTTTCCCGTACAAGACCAACGCCGGAGTCTTTGGACCCTGCCAAAGTCATGAAGGTCAGCTTTCGAGGGAAATTTGATTGTTTGGTCGCACGGCAGCAATGTGCCCTGAGTTCCTGAGTGACAGAATCAAGCAAAGATCTCAAGCGGGCGGCGAGCCGTCATTCGCTGCCGGCTGTATTAACGGCAGCTAAGCGCTGAATTAAGGCGGTAGCTGAGCAGGAGCACAGGCCGACGCCTGGCGATGGGGGCCGATCGATTTTCGTTTCGCCCTGTTTAGATGCTGTTGTACGGTTGCACAAAGCGTGCCGTTTGCGGTGTTTACAGCGTAGCGACGTTCGTTCGGCCTGTCGGACAGTCTGCCAGCTCGAAAATGGGCGTATCCGTTGCGATCTGGCTGAAACAGGAGGTTACCGCTGCTGTTTCTCTTGGCGCAGTGCCATCAGCGCTTCGGCATGCAGCGTGGCGCTTGCGGCCGCAATGACCTTTCCCTCGGAGGTCAGCGTCAAGGGCAGGCCATCCCAATCAGTAATGACCCCGCCAGCACCTTCGATTACCGGCACAAGCGCCATGTAATCATAGGGGTGCAGGTTCATCTCGACCAGCAGGTCGACATGGCCCGAGGCCAGCAGACCATAGGCATAACAATCACCCCCGAAACGCCGCATCGCCACCTTTTCAGACAAAGTTTCGAATTGCGCCAGTCCCGCTGGGTCGAAGCTGTCGGGGCTGGTCGTATAGAGGATCGCCTCCGACAGACTCTGCTGCCCGCTGGTGCAGCAGGGCACGCCGTTGAGCCGCGAGGGTGCGCCGCGCTGGCCGGTCCAGCGTTCGCCCGTGGGCGGGATTGAAATCACTCCGATATCGGGCACACCGTGAGCCAGGCAGGCGATCAGCGTGCCGAAACTGGGCATGCCGGACAGGAAGCTCTTGGTGCCGTCGATAGGGTCGATGACCCAGATGCGGTCGGCGTCCAGTCTGGCGTCCTCCTGTTCCTCGCCCAGGATGCCGTGGGTGGGAAAGACGTCGGTGATCTGTTGGCGCATCGCGGCCTCAATGGCACGGTCGGCCTGTGTCACCGGCGAATCGTCGGCCTTGGCTTCGATATCCAGCGGTTTGCGGAAATAGGTCATGGCCATCGCATCGGTCATATTCGCCAGAGTGTCTGCGAACTGCGCCAGCCGGTCCGTCTCTGAGTTGGGCATATGTGATTGCATAAAAATTCCTCAGATTCGGGAGGTGCCTCGCTGCGGGCACCCGCTTTGAGATTTTCAGTGGACAAATGCCACAATAATGCAAGACTACACATATTGCCCAAAAAAAGTCACGTCGGATTAACCGCCGCACCGGGCAGAAAACCAGAATGGGCCCTTCAAAGGTCTAAGGACGACCGGGCACAGGTCCGGACAAGGATGTGAACCAAAACGGAGATGATCATGAAGACCTGGATTTATACCACCGCGCTGTCGCTGGCAGCCATGACCTTCGCGGCTCCGGCCCTGGCGGATGAGCTGACGGTCTATACCGCGCTCGAGGAAGAAGAGATCGCGGCTTATGTCGAAGCCGCGCAGGCGGCCATGCCCGACACCAAGATCAACGTGCTGCGTCTGTCTACCGGCAAGCTGGGCGCGCGGCTGCTGGCCGAGGCGGGTAACCCGCAGGCCGACGTGATCTGGGGCTGGGCGGTCAGCGCCATGATGGATCCGCAAATCCTCGAAATGCTGGTGCCCTATGCCGCAAAGGGCGTCGACGTGCTGCCTGACACCTTCCGCGACGCGGACGGCAAGTGGTTCGCGCCCATCGGCTATATGGGGGCGTTCTGCGTAAACACAGCGCGGCTCAAGGAGAAGGGGCTGCCGATGCCTTCCAGCTGGGCCGACCTCGAGGACCCGGCGTTCGAGGGCGAGGTGCTGATGCCCGACCCGAATTCCTCCGGTACGGGGTACCTGCATGTTAACGCGGTGCTGCAGAGCATGGGCGAAGAGGCCGGTTGGGCGCAGCTGGAAGCGGTTGATCCGAATATGGCGCAATACACCTCCTCGGGGTCCAAGCCGTGCAAGTCCGCGCGGGTAGGGGAATACACCGTGGGCATCTCGCTCGCCTTCACCGCGATGCAGTCGATCGAGGAAGGCTATCCCCTGGCGATGGTATTCCCTGAGGGTGGCGTGGGCTACGAGCTGGAGGCCTCCGGCCTGATGGCCAGCACCGACAACCCCGAGGCGGCGAAGGCCTTCCTCGACTGGACCATGTCGGATGAGGCAATTGGCCTTTATCAGCAGTACAAGGCGCTGATCACCGTGCCGGGCGTCGATGCCTCGGAGGCCGCCGAGGCGGCTGGACTTCCCGCTGATATCTCGACCATCCTGGCCAAGATAGACTTTGTGAAGGCCGCCACCGACCAGTCCGCCGTGAAGGCAACCTGGAAAGAGAAATTCGGCCGCTGAGGCCGGAGACCGGGGCGACCCAGGTCGCCCCGACACCTTGCAGACGGTCGCGGGCCGTCTGCGCGCCCAAGGAAAGCAAGACCCCATGTACCTGACTGTCCGCGATGCCACCAAGACCTACGGCACGTTCACCGCGCTCGATCGCGTCTCCATCGGGATCGAGAAGGGCGAATTCGTCTGCCTGCTTGGCCCCTCGGGCTGCGGGAAGACGACGCTGCTGCGGCTGATCGCTGGATTGGCGGACCTCGACGGGGGAGAGATCACGCTGGACGGCGCCAACCTCTCGCATTTGCCTGCCCGCAAGCGTGGCTTCGGCATCGTGTTCCAGTCCTATTCCCTGTTCCCCAACATGACCGTGGCGGAGAACATCGGCTATGGTTTGAAGATCCGGGGCGCCGCGCGGGCCGAGATAGTCGCACGGGTTGCAGACTTGCTGGAGCTGGTGAAGCTTCCGCAGGTCGCAGACAAGCTACCCGGCCAGTTGTCGGGCGGGCAACAGCAACGCATCGCTCTGGCCCGGGCGATCGCGGTCGATCCGCGTGTGCTTCTGCTGGACGAGCCGCTCTCGGCGCTGGATGCCAAGGTCCGCGCCGAATTGCGCGACGAGATCCGCCAGGTGCAGCGCGCCCTTGGTATACCGACCCTCATGGTGACCCATGACCAGGAAGAGGCCTTGGCCTTGGCGGACAAGATCATCTGCATGAACCATGGTGTCGTGGTGCAGGTCGGCACGCCAGAGGATCTGTATCACCGGCCCGTTACGCGTTTCGTGGCCGAGTTCATGGGTACCAGCAATCTGCTGTCCCCCGATGACGTAGGTCAGCTCTTTCCCGATCTGCTGGCGACCCGCCCCGGGGCGGCCAGGGCGCACCTGGCCTGCATCCGTCCCGAACAGATCGACCTTGTCCCCGACGCGGACGGTGCGGCCACCGTGCGCAGTATCAATTTTCTCGGCAATCTGCGGCGGCTTGAGGTCGACAGCCCTGTCGGGGTGCTGACCGTGGAAACCCATGGCGTGAATCCCTGTCGCACGGGCGACCGCGTGTCGCTTCGCGTTGCGCCAGAGGCCTGTACATGGGTTATCGACGACGAGGCTCCAGCCAAGTCTATCCAGTCCGGAGCTGTCCCAGCATGAGCCTGCAGGATCAGGCCCCGGCGCGGGCCGGACGCGCGCCCCTTGATTTCGACCGCCTGCTGACCCTGGCCTGTGTTGGCCTGCCGCTGCTGGGATTGTTCCTCTTCTTTGCATACCCGATGCTGATCGTCTTTTTGCGCTCGATTACGGTGGGAGACAGCTATGGGCTGGCGAATTACACAGAGGTGTTGGGCTCTGCCGGGTTCTGGCGCGCGACGCGGCATTCGCTGGTCATGGGGGGGGCGACCACGCTGCTCAGCGTGCTGTTGGGATTCATCATCGCGCAGGGCCTCTATCGCTGCGCCTTTCCGGGCAAGTGGCTGATCCGGGCGATTATCGTCCTGCCGCTGCTGGCGCCCTCCCTTGTGCAGGCACTCGGGCTGATCTTTCTTTTGGGTCGCAACGGCGTCGTGAGCCGGGCCCTGGGTATGGAAATCGAGATCTACGGCTTCTGGGGCCTGCTGATCGCAAACACGCTCTATGCGCTGCCGCAGGCGGTGATGATCATCGGCGCTGCACTTGTGCTGCTGGATGCGCGCACCTACGAGGCGGCGGATGTCATGGGGGCCTCGCCCTGGCGGCAATTCCGCGACCTGACGGTGCCCTCGGCGCGCTTCGGCATCCTGAACGCGGGCTTTGTCTGCTTCACCATCACGATCACCGACTTCGGCAACGCGGCGGTGATCGGAGGGGATTATTCGGTCCTTGCGACCGAGATCTACAGTCAGGTGGTCGGCCAGCGGAATTTCAACATGGGGGCTGTGGTGGGGATCATGCTGCTGCTGCCCACGGTGCTGTCCTACGCAATCGAGCGGCAGGCGATGAAACGCCAGCAGGCGGTGCAAGTCACCGGACAGGTGCCCTATCGCCCGGTCTTCGCACCGGTGCGAGACCTGTGCATGGCGGCCCTGTCGGTCCTCATCTGTGCCTGCATCGTCGCTGTAATCGGCATTGTTGTCTATGCCAGCTTCGTTACTCTTTGGCCATACAACATGTCCCTCTCGCCCAAGCACTATGACATTACGCTGGCGGGCGGGTACTCATCACTCTGGATGACCATCTTGATCTCGCTGGCGGCCGCAGCGGGCGGAACCGTGGCGGTGTTCCTGTTGGGCCTTGGATTGCGGCGTCTGCCGCAGGCGCTTGCCCAGCCGGTGCAGCTCCTTGCCGCCATGCCGGCTGCGGTTCCGGGGATGGTGCTGGGGTTGGCCTACATCCTGACGTTCAATTCAACCGCGACACCGCTGTACCTGCTGTATGGTACCGCCGCGTTGATCGGGATCGTTAATTTCTACCACTACCACACCCAGGCTTTCCTGACCGTGATGACCGGCTTTCGCCAGCTTCCCCCTGCGTTGGAAGAGGCAGCAGGCAGCCTCGGTGCCGGTCTTGGGCGCACGGCTCGCGATATCGTGGCACCCTTCATCGCGCCGATGCTGGTCTCGGTCTTCTTCTTCCTCTTCATGCGCTCCATGGTCACTCTGTCGGCAGTGGTGTTCCTGACCACACCCGAGCTGAGCGTCGCTGCGGTGACGATCATGCGGCTGGACGATGCCGGATTGACCTCGCAGGCGGCGGCGTTCTCCACCTGCGTCATGGCAATTGTCTGCGTCGCGGTCCTGTCCATGAAGCTCACCCTGGCGCTGATGCGGCGTCGCGGTGCAAGCGATGGGGCTGCCTGATGTGGGCAAAAGAACGTCACCAAAGGATCTTGTCGATGCTGGCCGTCAACCAGCAGGTTAGCGCCAATGAGCTGGCCGGAATGCTGGGTGTGTCGCGCGAAACCGTGCGCCGTGATCTGGTCGACCTCGAAGAGATCGGCAAGGTGGCGCGGGTCCACGGGGGGGCCGTCCTGCCCGAGACCCGGAGTGAAGATCCTTTTCGCCAGCGCATGGCGACCCAGAACCGGGCAAAGGCAGAAATCGCGAAGAAGGCGGTCGGTCTGATCCAGCCCGGACAGACGATCATGGTGGATGCCGGGTCGACCACCGCTATTTTTGCCCGTGAGCTTGTGAAGGTCCCCGGTATTTCGGTCGTCACCAATTCGGTGGACGTGGCCACCACGCTGCAAGCCGGTGGCTTGGATGTTGTCCTGCTGGGCGGCCGGATTGCCGCTGATGTGCCCGCAACTGTCGGAGAACTCACGCTGTCGGAAATCCGCCGCTTCGAGGTCGATCTCTGCTTCTCTGCGCCCGTGGCCCTACACCCGGCGAAAGGCTCGTTCTTCTACGACCTGCAAGAGGCAGAAATTGCGATTGCCATGGCGGCGCAGGCGGTGCGAACAGTGGTTCTCGCCCATCACACCAAACTGGGTGCCACCAGCCGCGTCCAAGCATGGGATGTGGACGGGATCGGAACCCTGGTCACCAATCGGGCCGCCCCCCGTGCGCTGCTCGACCAGTTTCAAAATGCCGGTATCGAAGTTGTCTGATCCTTTTTCATGGCATCCTCACTTCCCGGTACAGTCGCGGCGGAAGCGGCTCTGAAGCGTCGACGGTGACGCGGTTTTGCACAGCGACGGCCCGACAGGACGCCGGATAGAATGGAGGCTCATTTGCAGCGCCTTCCAAACTATGGAACCGAGGTGCCCGAATGGATCAGTTCTGCAGATAAGTGAACAACCGCGTAGAACCGGGTATTGAAATCATTGAATAATACGTCTGCCTTCCAAGTTGAATACGAGGGTTCGATTGCCTCTACCCGCTCCAGATGCCTTCGTTCCGTCTTCCTAAATTCATTGTTTTCGCCGGTTTGCGGGATTTCCGGCCGACGGTTCCAAGGCTTTCTTTGCTGCAAAACACCGGATCTGGATGGTTTGGACACTGCTTGGACCGCTGAGGGGATGGCGTCGCGAACGCGTTGGTCTGGTGCGCGACGACGCTTATGCTGAGGTTGCCTGCGATCATGTTTTGGTGCCATTGGCACGGTTTTTCACGTTTTCCGGACGCAAGATTTTTACTTGCGAAACCAGAGCGAAACCCTTATGTCGCGTTAACCTCTCGCGGGATCAGGGTCAAACGTCTCCGGATCCACAGTCTGCCAACAGAATTACAGGATATCAGGACGATGGCAAAGGGTAAGTTCGAGCGCAATAAGCCGCACGTTAACATCGGCACGATT
>CAXBIE010000016.1:0-63930 GCA_963975635.1 uncultured Hoeflea sp.
CTCCAGTCTCCTCGCAAAGCCCCGAATGGACAACCTATTGAAACCTCACATCTAGAGGCTTTCTTCCAGGGCGATCACGCCTGCCTCATTTTCCACCATGCCCGGACCTTCGCCTCCCAGCTGCATGCGGCGGTGGAGGGTTTGCCAGTTGCCCGGTTCGCCGTCGATCTCGAACAGGTTGAACCCGGCGAGCGGTTTGCGGCCGCCCGGCCCCTGGCTTGCCGAGGCAATGCCCACCACCGGCACGGGGCCGTCGCAGCCCTTGAGATAATGCAGCGTGTCGAGATGGGTATGGCCGTGCAGCACCAGTTCGGCGCCGTGCTGCTTGAGCATCTTGGCGAAGCGGCCGATGCCGCGCATCCGCTTGTGCACGGGAGCCGCACCCCGCACCGGCGGGTGATGAATCAGCACCACCCTGTAGAGCCCGTCCTTCTTGGCCTGCTCGAGAAGACGGCCCGCAGCCTTGGCCTGTTTGCGGCTGAAATCGCCGGTGGCCATGAAAGGCAGTGTTGCATTGGCCGTGGAGCAGCCGATCAGCGCAACCGGTCCGCGCTTGCGGTAGCTGGGAAACAGCGAGCCATCGGGCGCGGGCGTATCCGACTGCAGCCAGGGCCGCCAGGTCGCCGTGGCCCGTTTGAGCGCTCCGGGCACATAGGCGTCGTGGTTGCCGGGCACCACGGTGGTCTTATGCGGGTCGAAATGGGTTTCGAGCCAGAGCCCGGCAGCCTCGATTTCCGTGCGTGTCGCCAGATTGACCAGATCGCCGGTAATTGCCACATGATCAGGCATGGCCTGGCGCATCCCGCCAAGCACATTCTCCAGCGTGTTGCCGAAGAGATGCTTGCGCCGGTTGCGATGCCAGTTCACATAGCCGGTAATGCGCTTGGACGCGAGTTGGGCGACGGACAAACGGGGCATGGGGCCAAGATGGACATCGGAAATATGAGCAAGCCGGAACATGATGTGAGCAATACCGATCCTGCCCAGGCGCCGCAAGCCGTGCCGGGCGAAGTTCACAGGCCGCCGGAAATGCGCAACTGGCGGGCGCGGCTGGTAACCCGGGTGCTCCACGTATGGTTTGCGATCTCCCGTGGCATGACGCTGGGTGTCCGCGCCGCAGCGTTCGATGAGGCGGGCCGGGTGTTTCTGGTGCGCCATACCTATGTGCCGGGCTGGCACATGCCCGGCGGGGGTGTAGAGCGCGGCGAAACACTCCATGATGCGCTGATCAAGGAATTGCGCGAGGAAGGCAATCTCGAGATTGCCGGCCAGCCGGAGCTTTTTGCCATGTATTTCAACTCCCGCACCAGCCGTCGCGATCATGTCGCATTCTACCGCTGCACGGTTTCGCAGACCGCCCCGAAGCTTGCGGACCGGGAGATTGTTGAAAGTGGCTTTTTCGCCCTCGACGCATTGCCCGACGGCGTGACCGCGGCGACGCGACGTCGGCTCGCCGAGCTTGCGGGGCAGGTTGAGGTCAGCCACCTCTGGTGAGAATGTACTGTCCTGGCCGTGACATCATGCAAGCGCAAGCACCCGCTGGTGAGGCAGGACTGCTGACAGGAATTGACGCGACATTGCCGGCGCGCACTTGAACGCGGGCCGTTAGCGCTTATTTCTGAGCAACTGCGACTTTCGTCTATCGGGTCTGGCACGAGTGTTCACCTCATCGCCGTCCTTTGATTTCCATCGATTTTGAGAAGAAGAATATGGCGGCCATCCTTTCGGTTCAGAACCTGTCCAAGCAATATGATGGCGGCTTTCAGGCGCTGAAGAATGTCAATCTGGAGATTGACGAAGGCGAGATCCTTGCCCTGCTCGGCCCCAATGGGGCCGGCAAGACGACACTGATCTCGATCATCTGCGGGCTGGTTAATGCCAGTTCCGGCCTGGCAAAGGTCGGCGGGCACGACGTGGTGGGCGAATTTCGCCAGGCTCGGTCGCTGATCGGGCTGGTTCCGCAGGAAATCGCACTTGAGCCGTTTCAGACGGTGATGGATGCGCTGCGCTTCACCCGTGGCCTGTTCGGCAAGCGCAATGATCCGGCACTGCTCAAGAGCATTCTCGAGAAACTGTCGCTGTGGGACAAGAAAGACGCCAAGACGATGGAACTGTCCGGCGGCATGAAGCGCCGTGTGCTGATCGCCAAGGCGCTGTGCCACGAGCCGCGGGTGCTGTTTCTCGACGAGCCGACCGCGGGTGTCGATGTGGAACTGCGCAAGGAAATGTGGGACGTGGTGCGGCAGCTCAAGGCCGATGGCGTGACCATCATCCTGACCACCCATTACATCGAAGAGGCGGAAGCCATTGCTGACCGGGTGGGTGTCATCAACAAGGGCGAGCTGCTGCTGGTCGAAAAGAAGGAAACTCTAATGCAGCGCATGGGCCAGCGGCAGATGCGTGTCGAGCTGATGCAGAAGCTGGAGGCCATTCCGGACTCGCTCAGCGGTTATGAACTCGAGTATGACGCCGAGACCCAGACGCTGGTCTATTCCTACGAGGCCAATGGCGAGCGCACCGGCATCGCTTCGCTGTTCGGCGATCTGAAGGAGGCCGGCCTGATTATTCGCGATATCGAAACACGGCAAAGCTCGCTTGAAGACATCTTTGTCGGTCTGGTGGAGGACAAGTCATGAATTTCCAGGCCGTCAGATCCATCTACTCATTCGAAATGGCGCGGTTTTTCCGGACCCTGTCGCAGAGCCTGATTTCACCGGTGCTGTCAACCTCGCTGTATTTCATTGTCTTTGGCGCCGCGATCGGCTCGCGCATCGATGAAATCGATGGTGTCAGCTACGGGGCTTTCATCGTGCCGGGACTGATCATGCTGTCGGTGCTGACCCAGAGCATATCCAATGCCTCGTTCGGGATCTATTTCCCGAAATTTCTCGGCTCGATCTATGAGCTGCACACCGCGCCGGTGTCGTTCATCGAAATCGTTCTGGGCTATGTCGGGGCGGCGGCAACCAAATCCGCGCTGATCGGGCTGGTCATTCTCGGCACGGCGGAATTCTTCGTCGATTTCGAGATTTTGCACTGGGGCGCGATGCTGGCGTTTCTGGCGCTGACCTGCATATCCTTCAGCCTGTTCGGCTTCATCATCGGCATCTGGTCGAAAAACTTTGAACAGCTGCAGATGGTGCCGCTGCTGGTGATTACACCGCTGGTGTTTCTGGGCGGCAGCTTCTACTCGATTTCGATGCTGCCACCCTTCTGGCAGACCGTGACCCTGTTCAACCCGGTGGTCTATCTGATCTCGGGCTTCCGCTGGGCCTTCTACGGCACTGCCGACATCAATATCGGCATCAGCCTGATGATGATCGCGGTGTTCATGCTGATCTGTCTGGGGATCATCGGCTGGACCTTCAAGACGGGCTACAAGATCAAGAGCTGAACCTGTCACTGGTTTCTCATGCAAAAGGCGCGCCCGGGTGAAGGGCGCGCCTTTTGTGTTTCAGGTCACAGTGACCATCAGATGATGCGTCAGGCCGCCTTGCTCAGCCTGTCGCGTCCGTGCGGCGCCTCAAGATCCAATTCCGGTCCAACCGGGACTATGCCGGTGGGATTGATGGTGTCGTGGCTGCCGTAATAATGGTTCTTGATGTGATCCATGTTCACGGTCCCGGCGATACCCGGGATCTGATACAATTCGCGAAGATAGCCCGACAGGGCAGGGTAGTCGGCGATACGGCGGATGTTGCACTTGAAGTGGCCGACATAGACCGGATCGAAGCGCACAAGCGTGGT
The DNA here is from genome assembly GCA_963975635.1 of uncultured Hoeflea sp. Taxonomy (GTDB): domain Bacteria; phylum Pseudomonadota; class Alphaproteobacteria; order Rhizobiales; family Rhizobiaceae; genus Hoeflea. The sequence continues at coordinate 3,748 of CAXBIE010000016.1, forward strand.
GAACAGACGCCAGTCGGCTTCGGTCAGCTGGTCACCGGTCAGGTAGCGGTTCTCCTGAAGCCGTTCATCGAGCATGTCGAGCGTATCGAACAGTTCCTTGACATGCTCCCCGTAGGCCTCCTGCGTTGTGGCAAATCCGGATTTGTAAACGCCATTGTTGACCTTGCTGTAGACGATTGCGTTGATCTCATCGATCTCGTCGTGCAGTTCCGCCGGATAGTAATCGGGTGCAGGGCTGGCAATCGCGTCGAAGGCCGAGTTCAGCATGCGGATGATTTCCGCCGATTCATTGGAGACAATGGTGTTGGTCTTCTTGTCCCACAGCACGGGTACCGTCACCCGGCCCGTATAGTCCGACTGGGCCGCGACATAGACCTGCCAAAGGAAATCCTTGCCACCTAAATGATCGGCAGTGCCACCGTCGCGGTCATGAAATTCCCAGCCGTTCTTGCCCATATAGGGATCTACGATGGAGACCGAGATGGCGTCTTCCAGTCCCTTGAGCTTGCGGAACACCAGCGTCCGGTGCGCCCAGGGGCAGGCCAGCGAGACATAGAGGTGGTACCGGCCGGCCTCGGCGGCAAAGCCGCCATCGCCCGAAGGTCCCGGTTTGCCATCGGCCGTCACCCAGCTGCGAAAGGATGATTCCTTGCGCTTGAAGTGGCCACCTGTGGATTTCGTGTCGTACCAGACGTCCTTCCAGACGCCATCTACCAGCATTCCCATGAGCATTCTCCTTTCCCAAGACATAGGCCCCGCAGGCAAAAAAGCGAAGGCCAAGAGGGTGAACGGTGCGTTTTGCATTGGACGACAAGGATTTGCTTTGCTATGGGCGATGGACGAAGAGGAAAACCGGATGCCAGCCAGGGCTTTGCGACGACGCTGAAAAGACCACTCCCCCACGCTCTGCGTGGGCAGTTCATCACGTCTTGTCGCTTTTTTCCGGAAATACCACCATGCCCTTTCAGGATATTGTCTTTCTCACCGAAGACGCGTCTCACGACGCGGCTATCCAGCTTATCAACGAAGAAGCCTTCGGCCCGGGCCGGTTCGTGCGCTCCTCCGAAAGAGTGCGCGAACAAGGGCCGCATGACCGGCACCTGTCATTTGTTGCAAGCGATGGCGGCGAGATCATTGCCTCGGTGCGGATGACCCCAATCAGCGCAGGCTCGGTTGATGGCCATCTGCTGGGGCCGCTTGCGGTCCGGCCGTCGCACAAGAATCTCGGTATCGGCCGTGAACTTGTGCGTATCGCGCTGGCAGCCGCAGAAAGAAACGGCAGTTCCGCCGTTCTGCTGGTGGGGGATCCGCCTTATTACGCCCCGCTTGGTTTCAAGCCGACACGGCCCGGCGCACTGAGCATGCCCGGACCGTTCGATACGCGGCGGCTTCTGGCCGCCTGCTACGGCGATACCGATGCCATGGCGCTTGAAGGCGAGATCCGTCACCGCGACCGCAAGCCGGTGGAGGAGATGTGATATGGCGGACTCGCTTCGGTTGCGGATGGTGCCAGGCCGTTACGGCATCGCACGGCTCGCACAGGATGCGGCGGTTCCGGGCTGGGCCGGCGGCGAAGGGTTCCGGGCGGTGGTTCAAGCAGATGACGAGACCACCATCGTCTGCCTGCAGGAGCGAATCCCGGACGAGATCGAATCAAGCCGTGACTGGCTGTGCCTGAGGACCGTCGGGCCTTTTGCCTTCGATGCGGCGGGGATCGTCAGTTCGCTCGTCGCGCCGCTTTCGGCGGCCGGTATCGGCGTGTTCGTCCTGTGCACCTTTGACGGCGAACACTTGCTGGTCGCCGAACGGGACATGGCGCAAGCCTCGGCGCTGCTTGAAGCGAACGGGCACAGATTCGTGACATGAACAGCCTCAAGAAACGCTGAAAATGCACGACGAAAACAGAACATCCGATGTCGGTTCTGGATGATTTTTGCCGCAATGCAGCATCGCAACGGTTGCGCTGCAGTGCGGGATCGCCTAGATAGAGCCATATGACTTATCTAGGCGAACAAGCCGACGACCTGTCTTCTCCTGCACGTCCCTACGCGAAAATCTGCGTGATCGGTGCCGGGGCCTGGGGGACCGCACTGGCCTCCGTGGCGCGCCGCGCCGGCCGTACAACGGCGATATGGGGAAGAGATCAGGCTACAGTCGAGGCAATCAACAGCCGCAATGAAAATCCGCGATACCTTCCCGGTATCGGTTTGCCGGAGGGCATTGCCGCAACCACCAACATGGCGGAAGCCCTTGCAGGCGCGGAAGCCGTGCTGCTGGTCACACCGTCGCGGACCTTGCGTGACATCTGCACGCAGATGCGTCCGCATCTGGCCAAGGACGTTCCCATCGCGCTGTGCGCCAAGGGAATTGAAGCCGGGACCGGGTATCTGCTCAGCGAGGCGGCATCGGAGATGCTGCCGGGCCATCAGATCGGGGCGTTGTCGGGGCCGACCTTTGCCACCGAAACTGCAATGGGTCATCTCACCGCAGCGACGATCGCGTTCCAGTTTTCCTATGCCGACAGGCTCGACACCGCTTCCAGCCCGGCGGCGCGGCTGGCTCTGTCGCTCGGCTCGGAATTCTTCAGGCCCTATATTTCCGACGATCTGGTCGGCGTTGAAGTCAGCGGTGCGGTGAAAAACGTGATCGCCATTGCCTGCGGCATGATGACGGGCGCCGGATTTGCCGAAAACACCCGCGCGGCACTGATCGTGCGCGGCATGGACGAGATGAAGACGCTGGCCGATGTGTTTGGCGGACGCCGCGAAACGGTGACCGGACTTGCCGGGGCCGGAGATCTGACGCTGACCTGCTCGTCGCAGACTTCGCGCAACATGTCGCTGGGCGTGCAGCTCGGCAAGGGCATTGCACGCGAGCAGTGCTTTGAGGGCAAGGCCGTGGTGGTGGAGGGCGAGGTGAACTCGATCTCGGTCATGGACCTGGCACGGCGCATGAATATCCACATGCCGATTTGCGAAAGCGTCTACCGCATCCTGCACCAGGGTGCGGATGTCAAAGAGACGTTTTCCGATTACTGGGCGCGCCCGATCCAGGGTGAACGGCGCGGGCTGTCCATATCGATTGACCATCCCGTCACCATGGCCACAGAGGCATTGCAATGAATTCGACACTCACTCCCAACGGCGCACTGAACACCCGGCAGTTCGTGCTGGCGACGGATCTCGACGGCACGTTTCTGGGTGGCTCCGATGAGGACCGCAAGCGGCTTTACGACTGGATCGAGGCCAACCGTGCAACGGTCGGGCTAATCTTCGTGACCGGCCGCGACCCCGAGTTTATCGGTGAGCTGTGCCGCGAGCGCGGTGTTCCCTGGCCCGATTATGCTGTCGGCGACGTCGGCACCACCATTGCCACGGTTTCCTCCGAGAGCGGCGTGGCGCCGATCATGCATCTCGAGGAAGAGATCGCTGCCCGGTGGGGCAGTGCAGGTGACAAGGTCAAGGCGCGGCTTGAGGGCCATCCGGGGCTGTCGTTGCAGCCGACCGATTTCCGCTATCGCGTCAGCTACGATCTTGATTCATCGGCTTTCGATGCCTCGGCCTGCACGATCATCGAGGAAATGGGGCATCAATGGCTGATTTCCGACAACCGTTTCTTTGATGTGTTGCCGGACGGCGTCAGCAAGGGCCCGTCGCTGCGCCGGCTGGTGGAATATCTGGCAATCGAACCGGGCCGCGTACTTTGCGCCGGCGACACGCTCAACGATCTTTCCATGCTGGAATGCGGTTTGCCCGCAGTGGCGGTTGGAAATTCGGAACCTTCTCTGGTTGAGCGCGTTGCTCATCTTGAGCACCTCCATATGGCGCAAGCGCACGGCGCTGCGGGCATATTGGAGGCTATTCGTGCGTTCGACATGCACGAACTACCAAAAGGATATTGATTATATGGCCAGCGATCTTGTCATCGTTTATCACCGTCAACCCTACGAGGAAGTCGAGGAAGACGGAAAGATCGTTTTCAAGGAGAACAAGAGCCCGAACGGCATTGTTCCGACGCTGAAAGGCTTCTTCGGCCGCGTTGACAAGGGGGCATGGATCGCCTGGAAACTGGCTGACGATGCCGCCAACCCGGAATTCGAGCGGGTCATCGAGATCGAGGACAGCTATGGCAAATACTCCGTCACCCGGCTGCCGCTGACGCCTGACCAAGTTTCGAGTTTCTACCACATCACGTCAAAGGAGGCCTTCTGGCCGATCCTGCATTCGTTCAAGGAACGCTACAACTACGACCCCGTCGACTGGCCGACATTCCGGGAAGTGAACTGGGCCTTTGCCGAAGCCGCAGCGGCGGAAGCCGCACCGGGAGCCGTGGTCTGGGTGCATGACTACAATCTCTGGCTGGTGCCCGGCTACCTGCGCAAACTGCGCCCCGACGTCAGGATCTCGTTCTTTCACCACACGCCGTTCCCGGCTGCCGACATGTTCAACGTGCTGCCGTGGCGGCGCGAGATCGTCGACAGCCTGCTGGCCTGCGATGTGGTCGGTTTCCACATTCCCCGCTATGCCGTGAACTTCGTTCATGTGGCGCAAAGTCTTCTGGAAGTCGGATCGGTGGTGCGCAAGGACGTCAATCCGGACTTCATCTGGGAAGGCACGGCGCTGTCGGACCGCCGGGTGCCGGAATCGGTGATGTATCAGGGCCGCAAGATCCGCATCTCGAGCGCCCCGGTTGGCATTGACTGGGACTATATCCAGGAACGCGCCGAGGCCGAAGAGACGCGCGAGGCGGCCGTGGCCATCCGCTCGGAACTGGGCGATTGCAAACTGATCCTGTCGGTCGGCCGTACCGACTATACCAAGGGTGGCGTGCAACAGCTGGAAAGCTATGAACGGCTGCTGCAGACGCACCCCGAGATGCACGGCAATGTGCGGCTGATGCATGTGTCGGTTGGCGCCAACCGCAGCATGGCTGCCTATGAAGAAATCCAGGCCGAGATCGAACAGGTGGCGGGCCGGATCAACGGCACCTTCGGATCGTTCGAATGGCAGCCGGTGGCGCTGATCTCCACCGCCGTGCCGTTCAAGGACCTGATTGCCTATTATCAGCTGGCTGATGTCTGCTGGATAACGCCGCTGGCCGACGGCATGAACCTGGTCTGCAAGGAATATGCGGCGGCGCGCGTGGACGGCGACGGCGTGCTTGTGCTGTCGGAATTTGCCGGGGCTTCGGTGGAGCTTTCGTCGGCCGTGATCACCAACCCGTTCTCGCACCGGTCGATGGATACGGCGATCGAACAGGCACTGGCGATGCCGGAAGAAGAGCGGCGGCAGCGCATGAAGATGTTGCGCCACACCGTCAAAACCTATGGCATCAAGGCCTGGGCCGAAGACCAGATGAGCTATTTCGGCGACGCAGAGGCGCTTTCGAAAGCCAGCTGAAGACGAGCTGAGCAAGTCCGCGCCGGTCCCGGGATCAGGGTGTGCCACGGTCCGGGCGCAGGCGTGGGCAGTCAGGACGGCCGTAAAGCCATGTCCTTGAGCCACTGGGTGAACAGGACCGCGTCGGGGTCTGCGTATGCCGGGGTCAAGGCCACATAGGTTTGCCCCGAGGGGTGGAACCCGAACGGTGCGATCAGGCGGCCGGCTCGTATGTCCGCCCTGACAAGAATCTCCGGGGCGATCCCCACTCCGAGACCGGCGGTTGCAGCCTCCAGCATGAAATAGAAATGCTCGAATTCCTGACCGCCCGCCGGCATTGCAACGCCCTGTTGCTGACACCAGTCGCGCCAAGCCGCCGGACGGGTGCGGGTGTGCAGCGTCGGCAGGTCCGAAAGCTGCTTCCAGCCCGCAGCTTCCAGACTGTTGAGCAGCTTCGGGCTCAGCACGGGCCCAACCTCGTCCGGAAACAAGTCAGTGCTTTGTGCCGGTCCCCATGGTCCGGTGCCGATGCGAACCGCCACATCAAGTGACTGTCGCGCGAAGTCGACGGGACTGTCGTCGGCGGTCATCCGGACCTTGATCTTGGGGTGCCGTTCCTGAAAATCGAACAGATGCGGGATGAGCCAGCGCATCGCCAGTGTGCTCAGGCATGAGACGTCCAGCGTGCGGCGGTCGCGATGCATGACACGCGAAACTGCCGCTTCCATCTTGTCGAAGGCCTCCTGCAGAGCGGGTTGCATCTCGAGCGCGGCCTGGGTCGGCATCAGCCTGTTGCGCGGCCCTTCGAACAACGCCACCCCGAGACTCTCCTCAAGCCCTCTCACCTGGCGGCTCACCGCGCCATAGGTGACCCCGAGCTCGTCGGCGGCCCGCTTCATCTGCCCATGTCTCATCGTGGCTTCGAAGGCGCGGAGCGCAGTGAGGGGGAGAAGGCTGCGTTTCATGTGCGAAAACCTCACATTGTTGGAGAGAAACTATCGTTTTTCATTGCCATTTTGACAAGGCTATAAGAGGCAATGACACATGAAAACAGCGATATGTCCCACCGATTGGTCGTACGGTTTCCGGCCCCACGTGAGCTTTTCCGGCTGTGGTGGCGCCGCGATACCGCCTGGCGCGCGCTTGCCCGCCTGACGACCGAGGCGCTTGCCGGCATCGGACTGAGCGAAGCGCAGCGGGCGGCGGAAACCGCGCGCCCCTTGTGGAGGTAACCCATGGACAATCATGTTTTCGCCGCGGTCCTTGCCGCAGCCCTGCTTCATGCCGGCTGGAACTCGGTGGTCAAGCTCGGTCTGGACCGGGGCGCCACCGTGCTGCTGTTGGCGGTGGTGCAGGCGGTCATCGCCCTGCCGATCCTGCCCTTCGTCTCCCAGCCGGCCCCACAGGCCTGGCTATGGATCGGCGCAGCGGCTGCGCTGCATGTCGGCTACAAGCTGTTTCTGGTTCAGGCCTATGCTCATGCCGATCTCAGCCAAGCCTATCCGCTCGCCCGCGGAACCGCACCCCTTATCGTGACGGTGTTCTCGTTTGCCTTTCTCGGCGTTTCCTTTGCACCCTCTGCGCTTGTTGCCATTCTCGCGATCTCTGTGGGGATCGTGGCGATGGCCGTCAAAGGGGGGGCGGGGCGGAAAATGGGCGGCAAAGCCCTGTTCTATGCCATAGGAACGGCAGGATTTACAGCGAGTTACACGCTTGTCGACGGCATTGGGGCGCGCGTTGCCGGCACATCGTCCGGCTTCATTCTCTGGATGGTGGTGGGCGACGCCGCGGGCATGATCGCCTATGCAGCCTGGGCGCGCGGGCAGGGGGCATTTTCGGCGATGGCGCCGGCCTGGAAAACCGGAATTGCGGCGGGCGCCATGTCGCTGGGCTCCTACTGGATCGCGGTCTGGGCCTTCACCCAAGCTCCGATCGCCCTTGTCGCGGCGTTGCGCGAGTCGAGCATCCTGTTCGCTGTCATCATCGCCGCGCTGATCCTGCGCGAGCCGGTCAGCGGTTGGAGATGGGTATCGGTCGGCGCGATTGCATGCGGCGTGATGATTATGAAAGCTTGAAAGCGGCCACTTTCGCGGACGCTTCCAACCATGCGCGGTCACCGACCTTCGCGGAACCAGGTGGCGCCCAAAGCGAGAATCATCAGAGCCAGGCCGAGGAAACCGCCAAACAGCGGTATCGACCGCACGCCCTTGAGCACGCTTTCATTGCTGGCGCGCAGGCCCATGCGCTCCCCGGCGTTGACCGTGGCGGAGCGGGTTGGCAGGATTTGCGGCAGATCGCTGGCGTCGGCATTGACCCGCGTGGTCAGGCCGCCGCTCTCCGCCGATAAAGGTGCCATCACATCTGTTGTCGACACGGTGGCGCGGAACTCGGGGGCGTCGACAGCACCGACATGCGCCAGGGCGCGCAGGTCTCCCGATGTGACCTCGACCAGGCCCTGTTGATCGAGCACCAGCTCGGAGCGGAACAGACCTTCTCCGGCCGGCGAAAGCGTGATCACGCGGGTTTCGCCCGAGGGAAGCGTGACGGTGGCGGGATCTGCAGTGTCGGCCATGGTCTGGCGCTCGACCACCAGCGTTCTGCCGTTGGCGGTGGCGCGCAGAGCTTCTTCTTCCAGGGACGGTTCCTTCATCAACCAGTGGGCGATGCGGCGGTAGAGCGCCACATGCGGCCCGCCGCCTTCAAAGCCGCGCGCCCACAGCCAGCCATGATCGGACAAGAGCATCGCCACCCGGCCTTCGCCATAGCGATTGAGCACCAGCAGCGGCTCGTTGTCGGCGCCACTCATGACGACATCACCGGTGGTGTTGCCGACGCCGACCGTGCGGAACCAGCGTCCCCAGTCGGGTGGCTCATTGGCGCTGCCGGGCAATGTGCGGGTGACCGGGTGGCGGCGGCCATTGTCTGACAAGCGTGGATAATAGCCGGCATCGGTCACCGCGCCGGTGGGGGCAGCCGGCAGCGCGGGCGCCAGCGGTGTGTCGGCGATGGATTCAATACCTGAGAATTCCGGTCCGGCAGCGACGAGCAATGCGCCGCCGTCTTCGACGTAGCGGGCGATGTAATCATAATACAGAACCGGCAGCACGCCGCGGTTCTGGTAGCGGTCAAAGATGATCAGGTCGAACTCGTCGACTTTCTCGACAAACAGTTCCCGCGTCGGAAAGGCGATCAGCGACAGCTCGGATATCGGCGTTCCGTCCTGCTTTTCCGGCGGGCGCAGAATGGTGAAATGCACCAGATCAACCGATGCATCGGATTTGAGCAGGTTGCGCCAGGTGCGCTCGCCGGAATGCGGGGCACCGGAGACCAGAAGCACGCGGAGGTTTTCGCGAATGCCTTCGATCAGCGTGACGGTGTGGTTGTTGGCGGTGGTGACCTCGCCATCGAGTTCGCCGACAGAAAATTCGATGATGTTCTCGCCGCCGCGCGGCAGGTTGAGAAAGAAGGAAACCTCTTCACCGGTGGGGGCGGTTTCGGTGGATATCTCTTCGCCGTTGACCCGCACCGTTACATCGACGGGAGAGCCGGTGGAGGCGGCGCCATCCTCACTGACCTGATACACGATCTCCTGGTCTTCGCCGACAATGCCGAAACGGGGGCTGCGCAGCACATCGACGCGGCGGTCCTTTTCATCGGCGTCGCCAATGATCAGGCCGTGCAGCGGGGCGTCCAGCCCCAGCGCGGAGAGCGATCCCGGCACGTCATGGATCTGTCCGTCGGTGATCATCACGGTGCCGGCAAGCCGGGAGCTGGGGACATCGCGAATCCCGGAGTTCAGGGCTTCGAACAGCCGTGTCGACGGCGATTGCGCGTCGGGGTCGGTTTCGGCTTCGATGATCCGGGTTTCGAAGGCGGGATATCTGGCGATGCGCTCGGTCAGCGCTTTCAGTGCGGCATCGGTGCGGGCGGTGCGATCCGCACTCATCTGGCTCGGGCTGCGGTCGACAACGATGGCGACGACGCTGGTTACCGGCTCACGGTCTTCGAAGTTGGCGACAGGGTTGGCCAGTGCCAGCACAAGGGCTGAAAGTGCCAGCGCGCGAAGGGCAGCCCCGCGCATGCGCTTGGCGAGGGCCCAGCCGACGAGCAGCAGCGCCAGGAGGGCGATTGCCAGGATCACCGGCAGAGGCAGGAACGGATCGAAAGCCAGACTCATCTTACTGTCCCAACCGTTCGAGGAGTGCGGGGATGTGGACCTGGTCTGCCTTGTAGTTGCCGGTCAGCATGTACATGACGATATTGACGCCGGCGCGGAACGCATATTCGCGCTGCCAGGGGTCGGCCGGTACGGTGGAAAACATCGGAAAGCCCTGATCGTCGACGGCCCAGGCCGCCGCCATGTCGTTGCCGGTGATCAGGATCGAGGAGACCCCGTCGCCCGAGCGTGCCGGCCGTTCTGCCGGATCGCCGGATTGCGGCGTTGCCTCGACCCATAGAGGACCATCGGAATAGCGGCCCGGGAATGTGTCGAGCAGGAAGAAGGATTTGGTCAGCACGTGATCGGCAGGAACCGGCTCAAGCGGGGGAATGTCGAGACTGGCCAGGATCTGCTGCAATCGCACGGTCAGCGCACTGGAACCGCCGCCGAGATCGACAATCCGGTCTCTCGTGTCAAACAGCACGGTGCCGCCGCTTTTCATATAGGCGTCGATCCGGCTGATGGCTCCGGCAGAGGGAATATCGGCATCCTCGCTCATCGGCCAGTAGATCAGCGGATAGAGCGACAGGGGCGCGGTCTCGATGTCGAGTCCGATGGCTGTGCCGGGCTCCAGCGCGGTGCGGCTGAACAGATAACGCGACAGGCTGTCGAGCCCCAGCCTGGAGATATTGTCGGCTTCATCATCGCCGGTGATGACATAGGCCAGACGGGTGCGGTCAAGGCTTTCCAGCAGTTCTGCATCCCCTGGCTGGGCATCCTGGGCGCGGGATGAGCCCGGTGCAGCTAAAAGTGACAGCGACAGGCCCAGAGCAAAAACCAGTGCTGCGGTTGCAGACACCGGTTTCAGGCTGCGGCGGCGGAACGCGCCGTTGAGAAGCAGCACGATCAGCGTGTCGGCAATCAGCGCAATCAATGCGGCAGCAAACAGCCAGGGTCTGAAATCGACGGCGCTGTCGCCGGCAATCGCGGAACGCGTGACCGGGGCTTCAAACTCCGGAATGCTGACCGGTGCAAGCTCATCGCCGGGAGCAAACAGGTTGAGCGCGACAAAACCGTCTTCACCGCCATACAGTCCCGGCGGGTTGTCGGGGCCAGCCCGCATTGCCGGGCCGCCGGTCAGATCAAGCGGCTTGGCGTCTCCGCTGGCCGGCAGCAAGGCGGCATTGGCGTCGAGCAGGCGCCAGGGCGGCAGGATGCCGGACCCGGCCTCGCCGCCGCCGGAGACAGCGCGCGAGAGTTGCACCACGCGGCGCAGCATGTCGACGAAATGGCCGGAGATCGGCAGGTTGGACCAGCTTGCCTCGGCGGTAACGTGGAAGAGGACCACCCGGCCAGCGCCGCGGTCCGCTGCCGTGACGAGCGGTGTGCCGTCGGCGAGGCTTGCCCAGGTGCGGGCTGCCAGGTCTGCCGAGGGTTCAGCCAGAACCTGGCGCTGGACCGTTATATCGCGCGGTGTCGGCAATCCCGCAAATGGCCCGGTGGCGGGATAATCCGCAAGCGGTTGCGGCTCGATCCAGGACAGCGCGCCGCCAAGTTCGCGTTCGCCCTTGCGCAAAAGCACTGGCAACAAGCGGTCATCGGCGGGCGCCGCGGCCAGCCGCGGGCCTGCAAAGCGGATCAGTGTGCCGCCGCGCTCGACCCATTCCCCAAGCGCTTTGCTCACATCCTCGGGCAGGGTGCCGATATCCGACAAGACGATGACGGCGGGCGATTGTTCAAGCAGCTTGGGGACCGATGCCGCCATCTCGTCATTGCCTGCTTCAATCAGGTCGGCATAGGGCGAGAGCGCGCGGTTGATGTAGTACAGCGGCGAGAGAAGTGGCTGGGCAATGTCGGCGGCCTCGCCCGATATCAGCGCCACCCGGCGGCGGCGAAAGCTGTCATCCAGCAGGTGGGCCGATCCGGCCGTCTCGAACCCGGCCACATCAAGCCGGGCGATGTCGTTGCGGATTTCGAAGGGTGCCGAGATGGTGCCGGTGGCTTCCGCCGCGCCGGCCTCGAAACGGACCTCGCCACTTGCGATGTTGCGGCCCTTGCTGTCGCTGGCAATCAGGTCGAACCGTTCTGCGGCTGCCGTGCCAAGGCGGCTGACGGTGGCGCTCAGGTTGTCGGCGCCGTTGTCTGCGCCGGTCAGGGCAAGAGCCGTGGCGCCGGCTGAGCCGATGATGCGGATGGCGGCCGGCTGGAGCTCCGACAGGCGGCTGAGCGCCGGCTCTGCGTCTTCGGTGGCAACGCCATCAGAGACAAAGGCGATGGTTCCGGGCCGGGTCTGGCCAAGTGCGGCAATCAGTGCCGAGACCGCAGCACTTCGATCGGGACGCAGCGGTTGCGGCTTGGCGGCGCGCAACTGGTCGCGGGCAGTCTCCACTGAGGTCGGCGTGGCGTCATGCCGGCGGTTTGCGGTAAACACCATCGATACCGGGATATCGAGGTCGCCTGCTTCATCGATCAGGGCTTCAGCGGCGTCGGTCCGGGCCTGCCAATCGGGCGTGGTGGCCCAGCCATTGTCGATGATCAGGGCCAGCGGGCCGTTGGATGAGAGTGCCCGGTCGCGCGGATTGAGGACGGGTTCGGCCAGTGCGAGAATCACCAGCGCCGCAATCAACAGGCGCAGGGCGGTCAGCCACCAGGGGCTGCGTGAGGGGGTTTCCTCTGCCTTGAGAACACGGGCAAGAATCGCCAGCGGCGCAAAAGGTTCGGCCTGCGGGCGTGGCGGTGTCAGCCGCAACAGCCACCAGATAACCGGAAGGGCCAGCAATCCGAAAAGAATTGCCGGTGCGCCGAAGGCCAGGGGGAAGCCTGCGATCATGCCAATGCCGCCTTTCTGGCTGCGGGAATGCCGGACAGACGCCCGTGTGCCGCGGCGAGTGCTTCCGAGGCGAGCCGGTCCGTGCGGTGCGGCAGGAAGCTCCAGCCCATGCGGCGGACGCCCTGCGCCAGCGCCTCGCGACGGGCAAGCCATGCCCGGCGGTAGTCCGCTGCGATTGTTTCAGCGCGCCCGGCCACCAGCTTCTGGCCGGTTTCGGGATCGCGGAACTCGGTGCGGCCGGTGTAGGGAAAGGTTTCTTCGGCGGGATCGGAAATCTCGATGATGTGGCCATGGATGCCGCGCCGGGCGGCGGGGCCGATGCAGCTTTCCAGCGTGTCGTCGGCGTCGAGAAAATCGCCGATCAGGACAACATCACTCATCCGCCCGATCCGCCCCAGATCGGGCAGGGTGGTCTGGACCGGCGCGTGCGCCAGGGCCAGCGCCAATCGTTCGGCGGCGTTGCGTGAGGACACCGGCTCCATGACGCCGGGACAGCCGACGCGTTCGCCGGAGCGCGCAAGGATTTCGGCCAGCGCCAGCATCAGCACCAGTCCGCGGCTTTCCTTGCTGACCAGCGCGACATCGGATTTGTACAGCATGGAGGGCGACTGGTCGGCCCACAGCCAGATCGTGTGCGCGGCCTCCCATTCCCGGTCGCGCACATAGAGCTGGTCATCGCGGGCCGAGCGGCGCCAGTCGATGCGCGACAGCGATTCGCCGTCGACATAGGGCCGGAACTGCCAGAAGGTTTCGCCGATGCCACGCTTGCGGCGGCCGTGCCAGCCGGCAATCACGGTGTTGGCGACGCGTCTGGCCTCGGCCAGGCAATCGGGCAGCAGGGCTGCGCGCTGGCGGGCGCGAGCCAGCGCATCAAGACGCGCTGTGGGCTGGGTAAGCTGGCCGATCGGAGCCATCGGCTCACCCGGCTTTCGGGGTGACGAGGCCGGCAATGACATCGCGGATGCCGATGCCTTCGGCGCGGGCCGAGAAGGTCAGCGCCATGCGGTGCTGCAGGATCGGTTCAGCCAGGGCGCGGACATCATCGATGGAAGGGGCAAGCCTGCCGTCATAAAGAGCGCGGGCACGGGCACAGAGCATCATCGCCTGTCCGGCGCGCGGTCCGGGGCCCCAGGAGACGGTCTCGTCAACGCGTGCATTGCCATGGCCGGGGCGTGCCGCGCGGACCAGTTCGAGAATGGCGTCAACCACCGACTCGGGCACCGGCATCTGCCGGATCAGCGCCTGGATCGCCATCAGCCGCTCCATGGTAATGGCAGGCCGTGCAACGGCTTCCTGCGCGCCGGTGGTTTCCAGCAGGATGCGCCGTTCGGCGGCCATTTCCGGATAGGGCACGTCGACCTGCATCAGGAAGCGGTCGAGCTGGGCTTCAGGCAAGGGGTAGGTGCCTTCCTGCTCCAGCGGGTTTTGCGTGGCCAGCACATGAAACGGGCGCGGCAGATCGTGCGGAGCGCCGGCGACGGTGACCTGATATTCCTGCATGGCCTGCAACAGTGCCGACTGGGTGCGCGGAGAGGCACGGTTGATTTCGTCGGCCATCAGCAATTGCGTGAACACCGGGCCGGGCACAAAGCGGAAGGAGCGCCGTCCGGTCTCGTCCTGATCCATGACTTCGGAGCCCAGAATATCGGACGGCATCAGGTCGGGGGTGAACTGGATGCGGTTTGAACTGAGGCCTAGAACCGAGCCAAGCGTCGTGACCAGCTTGGTTTTGGCAAGGCCCGGGACGCCAACCAGCAGTGCGTGACCGCCGGAAAGCACGGCCAGCAGGGTCTGCTCGACCACGCTTTCCTGTCCGAAAATGACGTCCGAAACGGCTGTCTTGACGGCGGAGATATCCGCCAGCGCCTGTTCTGCCGCGGCGATCACCGCTTTCTCGTCAATCGGCTTAGCGCCAGTGTCGATGCGTCCCATGGGTTTCTCCGCGCGTTCTGGTTCTACAGCGCCGCGCATCCAATGGGATGCGCAAAGGTCGCTGTAACACTTCGAGATAATGCATGTGCGTTATCGTTCGAATGAATCCATTTGAACGCGACATGCATTAGGCTCGCAAACAGCTTATTCTACGCTGAAAGGCTGACAAGAGCCGTTCAGATGACTATCTGGTTACCCTTAACCATAGCTGGACAGGACAATGGCAAAAACAAGGACCGAGATGAAATCAGATCCGGCAGATCTTGCCGCGCTGATTTCGCGCGCTCAGGCCGACCGCAACGCCGGCAAGGACGGTTTGCCGCCGGTTGAACGCTGGAATCCGCCCTATTGCGGCGATATCGACATGGAAATCCGCGCCGATGGCACCTGGTTCTACATGGGCACGCCAATCGGACGGCCCGCTTTGGTGCGGCTTTTTTCCACCGTCCTGCGCCGCGATGAGGATGAAAAGACCTATCTCGTCACGCCTGTGGAAAAGATCGGAATACGTGTCGAGGATGCGCCTTTTCTGGCGGTCGAGATGACCGTGAGCCAAGATGACGGCAATCAGCTGCTGACTATCCGCACCAATGTCGGCGATGTGGTGCGCGCCGGGCCGGACAATCCGCTGCGATTCGTCATCACCGGCGAGACCGATCAGCTCAAGCCCTATGTCCTGGTGCGCGGCCGGCTGGAAGCGCTGGTCAACCGGGCGGTGACCTATGACCTTCTGGCGCTGGGCGAGGAAATCGAGATCGACGGCGAGGCGATGTATGCAATCCGTTCGGGCGGTGCGGTTTTTCCGGTGATGCCGATGGCCCGGCTGGAGGCAGGTGTTTGACTGACAGCGTTTCTGCCATGCCGCAGGTGTTTGATGCCGACGATTTCCGCAAGCGCGCCCGCGAGCACAACCCGGACCATGCCTTCGGGCCCGAACCGGCGCATCTGGGCCATGGCGATCACGTGCTCAATCCCGGTCTTGTTTCAGAACTGACGGGGGTGCCATTGCGTGAAGCGGCGGTGCTGGTTCCGGTGATCGACGCCGGGCCGGACGCGCAGGTGATCCTGACCCGCCGTGCCGCGGCAATGCGCAAGCACTCGGGCCAGGTGGCGTTTCCCGGCGGGGCAGTGGACCCGGAAGACGGCAGTGTGGAGATTGCGGCGATGCGCGAGGCGGAAGAAGAGATCGGGCTCGATCGCCGCTTCGTCGAGCCGGTTGGCCGTCTGCCGGTCTATATGACCACCACCGGTTTCCGGATTACGCCGGTGCTGGCGGTTGTGCATCCGGGCTTCACACTTACCGCCAATCCCGACGAGGTGGATGCGGTGTTTCAGACGCCGCTCGCCTTTCTGATGACCCAGGCCAACCACAAGCGTGAAAGCCGTGTCTGGGAAGGTATCGAACGGCATTACTACGTGATGCCCTATGGCGAACACCACATCTGGGGCGTGACCGCAGGGATCATTCGCACCATGTATGAAAGGCTCTATGCATGAGCACTGAAGCGAACGTGGCTGAAGAAAGCTGGTTCAGGGACGCGGCGCTTGGCCGGATTTTTGCGCTGCTCAATGATGAGGGCGAAGAGGTTCGGGTGGTGGGCGGTGCAGTGCGCAATTCGCTGATGGGCGAGGCGGTGACCGATACCGATCTTGCCACGACCTGGGCGCCCGAGCAGGTGATGGCGCGGGCCAAGGCGGCCGGCATTCGTGCGGTGCCGACCGGCATTGAGCATGGCACGGTGACGCTGGTGATCGATGGGCGCGGGTTCGAGATCACCACGCTGAGGCATGATGCCGAGACCGATGGCCGGCGGGCCAAGGTACATTTTGGCCAGGACTGGCAGGTTGACGCCGAACGGCGGGATTTCACCATCAACGCGCTTTATGCAGACCAGGCCGGAAATGTCATCGATCTTGTCGGCGGGCTTGAGGACATTTCCACACGAACGGTCCGCTTTATCGGGGATGCGGATGCGCGTATCGCCGAGGATTATCTGCGGGTTCTGCGCTATTTCCGGTTTTTTGCCCATTACGGTGCCGGTCGTCCCGATGCTGCCGCGCTGAAGGCTTGCGCCAGAGCCCGAGACAGTCTGGGGAAACTGTCCTCGGAGCGTGTCTGGAAAGAGCTCAAGACGTTGCTGAATGCCCGGGATCCGGGGAGGGCCCTGTTGTGGATGCGCCAGTCGGGCGTGCTGGCCGCTGTGCTGCCGGAAGGCGAGAAATGGGGCATTGATTCCGTGGCGCCGCTGATTGCCACTGAAACCGCGCTCGGTTGGGTGCCGGATCCGATGTTGCGATTGATGGCCATGGTGCCGCCGGATGTGGAGCGCATGCGGGCGCTTTCGGCAAGGCTGAAGATGTCACGGGCGGAAGCCGACCGGCTGGTCAAATGGGCGCAAGCGCCGGTGGTCAAGCCGACGCTGGCGATCACCGCCCTTGAGCGGCTGCTCTACAGTTTCGGGGTGGAGCCGCTGACCGACCGCATAAGGCTGTCGCTGGTGTCGGCGCGCAGCCGCACGGAAAGCGATCCCGCCGCACTGACCGATACGGCGGGCCACAGCCGTCACCTGGCCCGCGCGCTCAAATGGGAGCGGCCTGTATTTCCGGTCGCCGGAGCGGATCTGATCGCCAAGGGGATCAAACCCGGCCCGGAGATGGGCGCACAGCTGGCGGCGCTCGAAGAGCGCTGGGTCGAGAGCAATTTCACTCTCGGCAAGTCTGCGCTGCTCGATGTGATAGAATAAGCTGCAGCGGGAGAAAATCCCGTCAGGCGGCGTCCGTCTCCTCAAGCGTGCGTTCCTTGATCTGCTCGACAATCGACGGCCGGATTGTGGTCTCGCCGTGGGTCTGACGCAGATGATCGATGGCCCGCGATACGATTTCCGCCTCGCTGTCGGCACGGGTGTGCCATTCACAACCAGGAACGAGGGATCCGCAATGGAAGGTCTTCATGGCTGTCTCCTCTCTTCGATGATGAAAACCACTGATCTGCACAGCCTGCCGCGACAGGCCTGCAGGTTGCAAATGTAACACGGATCGGGCGCATTTGCATCCGTTGCGGCCAAGACCGGTTCGGCTGAGCGCGCACTGGCAAGTCTGCAAGGATCGGCATAGGGTCGGCGCAATCGAATCTCAGCGAAATGGAAATCCCTTGCAGTATCAAGACAGACTGGACTTTGCCGTCGATCTCGCCCGGCGTGCGGGCGCATTTGCCAAGACACATTTTGAAGCCATCGATACCCTGGTCATCGAAAGCAAGGGCCATCAGGACCTTGTGTCGAATGCCGACAAGGACACCGAGACGCTGATACGCGCAGCGCTTGCCGAACATTGGCCCGATGACGGCATTGTCGGTGAAGAACATGGCCGCAAGGCCGGCAGCAGCGGTTTTAACTGGGTGATTGATCCGATCGACGGCACCGCCAATTTCGTGCGCGGATTGCCGCAATGGTGTGTGGCCATTGCCTGCGCCAGGGACGGCGAGGCCGTGGTCGGGGTGATTTTCGAACCGTCTTCGGGCGAAATGTTCACCGCAGCCAAGGGCGGCGGTGCTTTCGTCAACGGCAAGCCGATGCGCGTGGCGCAGACCGGCGACATGGGGCAGGGCTCGGTCGGCATCGGCTTTTCGGGGCGCATCCCCGGCATGGCAGCGGTGACGGCGCTCACCATGGTCGTCGAGCGCGGCGGCGTGTTTTTCCGCAACGCCTCCGGCGCACTGATGCTGGCCTATGTCGCCGCCGGCCGGCTGATCGGCTATCTTGAGGAATTCATGAATTCCTGGGACTGCGTGGCCGGCATGCTGATGATCGAGGAAGCTGGCGGGACCATCGTCAAGCCCGATCCGAAAACCAGCCTCGATCATGGCACGGTGGTGATTTGCGGCGGTCCCAACATCTTTGCCGAGATCAACGAAATTGCCGCGGCCAGTTTCAAGCCTGAATAGGTTCCGGCACAGTCGAGACGAAGGCCGGAGCCGTTGCTGCCGGCCTTTGTTTCATGCTGCTGCCCGAACACTGCGCAAGACGGGAATCTGCACTTTTTTGAAAGTGTTAACCTTGTTTCGTTATTCCTGACAGCCACGTTGGCACCTCAGGAAGCGGGATTTCGGGATGGTTGGGGGTTGGAGTTCGTTCGAGGCCGTTCTCGATCGCGTCAGCAACGAACGGGCAGACACCGCAGCGGACGGATCCGGGTCCTGGACAGCCATGCGGGGTTGGAATTCGAGCTTCGTTGGCGCCAGTCTGAGGTCGCAACCCTGGCCCGGCAGGGAGCAGGGCGGGGCGGCCGATCTGGCCGATCACACCGGTACATCCACTTCAGCGCCAAGGCCGGAACCGGCCGTTCACAATGACGCACCCAGGCCTTCGCCGAAGCCAGTCACGCCTGCGCCAAGGCCGGAGCCGGCGATCGACATTTCGCACTTCAAACGGCTGAGCCCAAAGGAGGTTGCGAAGGACATCAATTTGCTGGCCTCTGATACAGCGGCGATGCTGCAATCGAAACGGCGGAGCTTCGCGCGGCGCAATCACCCCGACCGGTCGCCAGTGGAATGGCGGGAGGCGGCGACCATCCGCATGAAGATCGCCAATCACATGGTCGATGAAGCGCTGCGCCGGATGCGAGCGCCTCGCACATAGAGCCGTGCTGCATCAAACCTGATGCAGGCGGCAACAAATCCGGATATTTCCCGCTCAGCTGCGGTTGCGGTTCTCCCTTATGGATACATCACCACCGGGGGCAGCGAGGACAGGATCGAGGTGACATTGCCGCCGGTCTTCAGCCCGAAGATGGTGCCGCGGTCATAGAGCAGGTTGAACTCGACATAGCGGCCACGGCGGATCAGTTGTTCTGTGCGCTCTGCATCGGTCCAGGGCTTGTTGAAATTGGAGCGGACGATCTTCGGATAGACGATATTGAAGGCGCGGCCGACATCCTGGGTGAAGGCAAGGTCGGCGTTCCAGCCGCCATTCTCGTCCTCAGTGTGCAGCCAGTCGTAGAAAATGCCGCCGATGCCGCGGGCCTCGTTGCGATGCGGCAGATAGAAATACTCGTCGCACCAGTCCTTGTATTTCGGGTAATCGGCCACGGCATGGCGGTTGCAGGCGATTTCCATGGCGCGGTGAAACAGCTGGGTGTCGGGATCGGTCTGGGTGCGCCGGTTGTCGAGCACCGGCGTGAGATCAGCGCCGCCGCCGAACCACTGGCTGGTGGTCACCACCATACGGGTGTTCATGTGCACGGTCGGCACATGCGGATTTACCGGATGGGCAATCAGCGAGATGCCCGACGCCCAGAAGCGGGGATCCTCTTCGGCGCCGGGAATCTGGGCGCGAAATTCGGGAGAAAACTTGCCGTAAACCGTCGAGGTGTGCACGCCGACCTTCTCGAACAGCCGGCCTTTCATGATCGACATGGTGCCGCCACCGCCTGCGCCCTCGTCGCGCTGCCACGGGGTGCGTTCGAAGCGCCCGGCTTGCCCGCTTGACTGCGGATTATCGACTTCGTCCTCAAGCGCCTCGAAGCTCAGGCAGATCTGGTCGCGCAATTTCTCAAACCACTCGCGCGCTTTGATCTTCTTTTCCTCGATATCGTCGGGCAGGCCGACTGGCAGGATTGGGCGTTTCATTGGAGGCCTCATATTGGATTTGCCGGACTCATAGCAGCCGAGTCGACCTGATGTAACCACGCCCGTAAAGCCCGATTGCCGCAGTTTGAACAAGACTCGCCGGACACATGGTTTTGGGGTAGAGTTATCCAAGCCATGAAGGCCGAGGAAGGACCATGAGACGGTATCAACAGCGCCCGCCGCTTGAAGGGCTGCGCCGCGAAATCAGCCGCGCGCGCAAAGAGAAAACCGATGGTCTGTCGGGTGGCTTCGTTCGCGAGACCTATCGGCTGAGCCGTGGTCAGGCGCGCGACAAGGCGCGGGAATGGTTTTCCACCTGGCCGAAGGCCGCCTACTGGACGGAAGTCGAAAGCTGGCGTCCGCTGCCGGGCGAGGGCGACACCATTGAGTTCACCATGCGCCGGCTGCCGAGCGCGGATTGACCCGCCGAACTGCTTTACCCTGACGCCCCATCCGTTGATTTCTGCAGCACCAGACGCGGGCCGGCGCCGTGACCGGCGGCGCGGTCTTCCGGATTGTAGAGTTTGCAGGCGTCGAGCGAGAGGCAGCCACAGCCGATACAGCCGTCAAGCCGGTCGCGCAGACGCTCGAGCATGCCGATGCGGGCATCCAGATGCGCCCGGAAACCCCGGCTGATCTTCTCCCAGTCACGTTTGTTGGGCGTGCGTTCGAGCGGCAGCTGCCGGAGCTGGATTCGGATCTCTTCAAGCGAGAATCCCAGCTGCTGGGCGATCAGGATGAAGGACAAGCGCCTTATATCCGAGCGCAGGAACATGCGCTTGCCGCCCGGCGTGCGCCGCGCCGAGACCAATCCCTCGTCATCGTAATACCGGATCGCCGAAACCGCCAGGCCGGTGCGGCTGGCGACTTCGCCAATGGTCAGAAGACCCTTTTTGTTGGGCGTCGGCATGAATGAAAAAACCTCTTGACCTCAAGTTTACTTGAGAAATTAACATGGTTTTCATCACAGGCAATCACCATGAGTTTCAGGAGCACATCATGACGCAGTCCACCCTCGAACATGTCAACTTCACCGTCAACGACGCGCCCGCCACGGCCAAATGGCTGTGCGAGGTGTTTGGCTGGAAAATCCGCTGGCAGGGGCCGGCGCTCAATGGTGGGCTGTCGATCCATGTGGGAACCGATGATGCCTATCTGGCGATCTACACACCCAAGGAGGTCCGTGCGCGCGACGGCATCCATAAAGACAGGGTCGGCAGTCTCAACCATGTCGGCGTCGTGATCGATGACCTCGATGCCGCCGAGGCCAAGGTCAAGGCTTTGGGATATGTTCCCTATAATCACGCCGATTACGAACCCGGCCGCCGGTTCTATTTCGATGACGAGAATGGCATCGAGTTCGAAGTCGTCAGCTATGCCTGATCTGGCGTTGCGCTACAGCCCGAACCGGCGGGTGATCTCGCCGGCGATGATGGCGACGCTCATGGCAAGGTTGAGGCTGCGGCGGCCGTCGATCATGGGAATGGTCAGGCGGGCGTCGGCGGCCTCATGGACCTTGGGCGGGACGCCGGCGCTTTCGCGTCCGAACAGCACCACATCCTGGGCGATGATGGTCTGGTCACCGCCATCGATATAGGGCGTGGCGGACTGGGTGGTCATCAGCACCAGACGCCGGTTTTCCGCTTGCCGCCAGACCTCGAACTCTTCCCACCCGTCATGGCGGGTGAGATTGGCCATCTCGATGTAGTCCATCCCTGCGCGTTTGAGCGAACGGTCGGTCATGTCGAATCCGGCGGGCCCGATAATGTGGATGCCGAGGCCGAGGCAGGCACCGAGGCGCAGAATCGAGCCGGTGTTGCCGGGTATGTCGGGTTGGTAGAGCGCAATAAGAGGTTTGGTCATGAGAATGGGTTCTGTGCTCATTTTATCACAATATCAAGCCAGTGCGCCCGGATAGCGGACAAAGCAGCAGCTGCAATCTGGCGGGGAGGCCGAATCTGGGCTAAAAAATCCCATCTTCAACGCGAACCTGACGGAGGCTGTAATGCGCATCATCTATCTCAGCCTTCATCCGGCGGCCATGGGTCGCTGATCAACAGGTTTCTCGCGGTTTCAGTTTCTATTTTGAACTTTTACGGTCTGCGGGTTTGGCGACCCACGCCATCGCGTGACCTCCGTTTCGTTTTCGGTTTTGCCGCTGCCTTGTTCACTTGCGGCATGCACTACTTCTCAAGGAGACCTCCATGTTTGGATGGTTTGAACGTCGACTGAATCCCTATCCCGAGGCAACGCCTTCCGCGCCGCCGGAAGGGCTGGTGGCGTTTTGCTGGCATTATTCGCGCGATGCTGCGCCATGGTTGATCGCCATGGCGGTTCTCACCGCGCTGATCTCGGTCGGCGAAGTGCTGCTGTTCGGTTTTCTCGGCTCGATTGTCGACTGGCTCGCCACCTCCGATCCGCAGGGCTTTCTTGCGCGCGAATCAGACCGGCTGTTGCTGATGGGCGCTATCGTGCTGATTGCTTTGCCGGTCACCGTGGTGCTGCATTCGCTGATCATCCACCAGACGCTTCTGGGCAATTATCCGATGATCGCGCGATGGCAGATGCACCGCTACCTGCTGCGCCAGAGCCTGAGCTTCTTCTCCAACGAATTCGCCGGCCGGGTGGCCACCAAGGTGATGCAGACATCGCTGTCGATTCGCGAAGCGGTGATGAAGCTGCTCGACGTGTTCGTCTATGTTCTGGTCTATTTCATTGCCATGATCGGTATGGTGGCCAGCGCCGAGTGGCGGCTGGTGCTGCCGCTCCTGGTCTGGATCGCGGTCTATGTCGGGCTGATCATGCATTTTGTGCCCAAACTCAAGCGGATCTCGACCGACCAGGCGGATGCACGCTCGGCGATGACCGGCCGGGTGGTCGACAGCTACACCAATATTTCGACCGTCAAGCTGTTCTCGCATGCGGGCCGCGAGGAAAGCTATGCGCAGGAAAGCATGGACATGTTCCTGCAGACCGTGCACCGGCAGATGCGTCAGGTGACGCTGTTCCAGTCGCTGATCTATTTCAACAATTCGGTGCTGGTCTTTGTGGTCTCGGCGATGTCGATCGGCTTCTGGCTGACCGGGATTGTCTCGGTCGGCTCGATTGCCGTCGTCATCGGGCTTTCGCTCAGGATCAATGGCATGTCGCAATGGATCATGTGGGAGGTCTCCGGGTTCTTTGAAAACATCGGCGTGGTCCAGGACGGCATGAGCATGATGATCAAGCCGCATGAGGTGGTGGACAGCCCTGGCGCCGGCGCAATTGTCGCCAGGAAGGGCGCCATCGCATTCGAGAATGTCCGCTTCCACTACGGCAAGCAGAGCGGCGTGATCGAGGATCTGTCGCTTTCCATCAAGCCGGGCGAGAAGATCGGTCTCGTCGGCCGGTCCGGTGCGGGCAAGACGACGCTCGTCAACCTGCTGCTGCGGTTTTACAACCTGGAATCCGGGCGCGTGCTGATCGATGGCCAGGACATCTCCGAAGTCAGCCAGGACAGTTTGCGCGGGCAGGTGGGCATGGTCAGCCAGGATACCTCGCTGCTGCATCGCTCGGTGCGCGACAACATCGCCTATGGAAAGCCGGACGCCACGGAAGCCCAGATCATAGAGGCCGTGCGGAAAGCCAATGCACTCGATTTCATCGAGGGGCTGGAGGATCTTGCCGGGCGCAAGGGACTGGATGCTCATGTTGGCGAACGTGGCGTGAAGCTTTCGGGCGGCCAGCGACAGCGCATTGCCATTGCGCGGGTGTTTTTGAAGGATGCACCGATTCTGGTGCTGGACGAGGCGACCTCCGCGCTCGACTCAGAGGTCGAGTCGGCCATTCAGGAAAACCTGTTTGCCTTGATGGAGAACAAGACCGTGATCGCCATCGCGCACCGGCTGTCGACGATTGCCGAAATGGACCGGCTGGTGGTGCTCGACCAGGGCGAGATTGTCGAAACCGGCACGCATGATGAGCTGATCAGGTCCGGTGGCATCTATGCCGACCTGTGGTCGCGCCAGTCCGGCGGGTTTATCGACGCGGATGCAGATGCCACGGCGGCACAGTAGGGAGTGACCATATTGCCAAACCCGGCTTGCGCACTATTGTTTCGCGCATGATCTTCAGACCCCTGCTTGACCTTTTCGAAGGCTGGATTGACCCGTTTGTCCGGCGTGCGAGTTATCGGCCGCCGGACTCGACGCGCAAATTCCTGTGGCACTATGTCGGTCAGGCCAAAGGTGCGTTTGCGGCCATGCTGGCGCTGGGCGGGCTGGTGGCCCTGCTCGAGGCGGCATTGTTCTACTTCGTCGGGCAGCTGGTCGATGTGCTTGACGCATCGAAGCCGGCTGCAGGCTGGGACGGGCTGATCGCTGCGCATGGTCCGGCGCTGGCTTTCATGCTGTTCGTGGTTCTTCTGGCGCGCTTTGCGGTGGTCACCATCGCGGCGCTGGTTGAAGAACAGGCCGTCGTCCCGGGATTTTTCAATCTGGTTCGCTGGCAGGCCTATTCGCATGTGTCGCGGCAGAACCTGGCGTTTTTCCAGAATGATTTCGCCGGGCGTATCGTCACCAAGGTCTGGTCGGCAGGGCAGGCGACCGGCGATTTCATGGTCTCGTTGCTGCAGGTGGTCTGGTTCATCATGATCTACACCGTGACCACCATGGCGCTGGTGGCGCAGCTGGACTGGCGGCTCTCGGCGCTGGTGCTGGTGTGGATCGTGGTCTTCGGCTTTCTGGCGCGGTTCTTCGTGCCGCGTATCCGCCGTCATGCCCGGGCAAGTGCTGAAGCCTCGGCCATGCTGACCGGACGCATTACCGACAGTTACTCCAATATCCAGACATTGAAACTCTATGCGCGAGACGCGGACAATGACCGCTATATCCGCGAGGGGTTCGATCAGTTCATCGCGACGATCATGCCGTTTACGCGGCACCTGACCGGGGTCCGCGCGTCGCTGGCTGCGCTTTCGGGGCTGATGATCGCGATTATTGCAGGATTTTCCATCGATCTGTGGCTCGCCGGAGCGATTTCCGTCGGCTCGGTTGCTTTCACCCTGTCGCTGGTGCTGCGTCTCAACATGCTGCTGGGGCGGATGATGACCCAGCTCAACGGCCTGATGCGCAATCTCGGAACCTTGCAGAATTCGGCGGAACTGGTGGCAAGACCGATTGGTCTGGCAGATGACGAGAATGCAAAGGAGCTTGTCGTCGACAAAGCCGGCATTCATTTCGACCGCGCCAGCTTCGGCTATAACACCGATCAACCGGTGATAGACGCGCTGACGCTGACCATCCAGCCCGGGGAGAAACTCGGACTTGTCGGCCGGTCCGGCGCCGGCAAGTCGACCTTCGTCAACCTGCTGCTGCGGTTTTACGACCTGGAATCCGGCCGGATCGAGATCGATGGTCAGGACATCGCCACCGTAAAACAGGAATCACTGCGTCACTCGATCGGAATGGTGACCCAGGACACCTCGTTGCTGCACAGGTCGATTCGCGAAAATATTGTTTTCGGACGCCCCGATGCGGATGATGCGGAAATTCTTGAAGCGGCGCGCCGGGCCGAAGCGCTCGATTTCATCAAGCTGCTCTCCGACCAGCGTGGCCGCAAGGGGCTCGATGCCCATGTCGGCGACCGTGGGGTCAAGCTGTCGGGCGGGCAGCGGCAGCGAATCGCCATTGCGCGGGTGATGCTCAAGAATGCGCCGATTCTGGTGCTGGACGAGGCGACATCAGCGCTTGATTCCGAGGTTGAGGCCGCCATTCAGGAGAATCTGGATGAATTGATGGACGGCAAGACCGTTATTGCCATTGCTCACCGGCTGTCGACGATTGCCCGGATGGACCGTCTGGTGGTGATGGACAATGGCCGGATCATTGAAAGCGGGACCCATTCCGAACTGATCAAGAGCGGCGGGCTTTACGCTGAATTGTGGGCGCGGCAGTCAGGCGGATTCATCGGTGTCGATGAAGCGGCGGAATAGTTGGCGGAAATTCTCCGCGACATTGTGCCCTTCTACCATCGTCCGGTCTGGACTTCTCATTCCATCCCGCATAGAAACCGCGCGATTGACAGAATTCCGCCGCATTGTCGGCAATGGCCGAATCTGCCTATAGCGGAGGAGCCGGATCTGCGTGCAGCAGTGAGACGGGATACTTGTCCAGACGCAGCTTGAAGAGGACGTTGAGCCGTGAGTGAGCCAATGACACAAAGCGAAGGCGCGGGCGAACCCACCCGCCGCGATTTTCTCTATATCGCCACCGGGATGGCGGGCGTGGTCGGCGTGGGCAGTTTTGCCTGGCCGTTCATCGACCAGATGAACCCAGACGCCTCGACGTTGGCGCTGGCCTCGATCGAGGTCAACGTCGAAAGCCTCGAACCGGGCATGTCGCTGACGGTGAAATGGCGCGGCAAGCCGGTGTTCATTCGCAACCGCACCGACGAGGAAGTTGCTGAAGCCAAGGCTGTGGCGCTGGACGATCTGAAAGATCCGGTGGCGCGCAACGCAAACATCGCCGCCGGTTCAGAGGCAACCGACCTTGACCGCTCTGCGGGCGAGGGCATGGAAAACTGGATCGTCATGATCGGCTCCTGCACCCATCTGGGTTGTGTGCCGCTCGGACAGGCCGGAGATTTCGGCGGCTGGTTCTGCCCGTGCCACGGTTCGCACTACGACACGGCTGGCCGCATTCGCAAGGGCCCGGCACCTGAGAACCTTCCGGTTCCGCCGTTCGCCTTCGTGTCTGACAGCGTCATCAAAATCGGCTGAGGGGGCTTTAGACCATGAGCAGTGATCATTCGACTTACCAGCCAACTTCCGGTTTCGGAAAATGGATCGATTCACGCCTGCCGCTGCCGCGGCTGGTGCATGACAGTTTCGTCTCCTACCCGGTGCCACGGAACCTGAACTACGCCTACACCTTCGGCGGCATCCTGATGGTGATGCTGGTGGTGCAGCTGCTGACCGGCATCGTGCTGGCCATGCACTACGCCGCCGATACCGCGATCGCCTTCCAGTCGGTCGAAAAGATCATGCGCGATGTGAATTCCGGCTGGCTGCTGCGCTACATGCACGCCAACGGCGCCTCGTTCTTCTTTGTTGCGGTCTATCTGCACATTGCCCGCGGCATGTATTACGGTTCCTACAAGGCTCCACGCGAAGTGCTGTGGATCCTCGGCGTTGTCATCCTGCTTCTGATGATGGCGACAGCCTTCATGGGCTACGTGCTGCCATGGGGTCAGATGTCGTTCTGGGGGGCGACGGTGATCACCGGTTTCTTCACGGCATTCCCTGGCATCGGTGAGCCGATCCAGCAGCTGCTGCTTGGCGGCTTTGCGGTGGACAATCCGACACTCAACCGCTTTTTCTCGCTGCACTACCTGCTGCCGTTCATGATCGCCGGTGTCGTGATCCTGCACGTCTGGGCGCTGCACGTGACCGGTCAGACCAACCCGACCGGCGTTGAAGTGAAGACCAAGACCGACACGGTGCCGTTCACGCCTTATGCGACCGTCAAGGACGCGCTGGCGATGTGCATCTTCCTGATGGTCTTTGCCTACTTCATCTTCTTCATGCCGAACTTCCTCGGCCATGCGGACAACTACATCCCGGCAGACCCGCTGAAGACCCCGGCGCACATCGTTCCGGAATGGTACTTCCTGCCATTCTACGCGATCCTTCGCGCCATCACCTTCAACATCGGGCCGATCGACTCGAAGCTTGGCGGCGTGCTGGCCATGTTCGGCTCCATCGCAGTGCTGTTTGTGCTGCCTTGGCTCGATACTTCGAAGGTTCGCTCGGCGGTCTACCGCCCATGGTACAAGCTGTTCTTCTGGATTTTCGTGGCCAACGCGATTTTCCTCGGCTGGCTTGGCGCTAAGCCGGCGGAAGGCACCTACACAACCATGGCTCAGATCGCGACGCTCTATTACTTCGGGTTCTTCATCGTCATCCTGCCGGTGCTGGGGCTGATTGAAACACCCAAGCGTCTGCCGAACTCCATCACCGAAGCCGTGCTCGCCAAAAAAGGCGGCAATGGCGGGGCTGCGACATCTGCGGCTGCGTCACCAGAAACCCGCGGCTGAGCGGCGCGACGGAAAGGATCTGAAATATGAAAAAGCTTCTTGCTAGCATCGTTCCGCTCGCCTTGACTGCCATGATTGGCGTCGCCCCGGCAGCTGCCGCGGAAGAAGGTGGAACCCCGCACTACCCGATCAACCACCTCAAGGAGGTTGACTGGTCCTTTGCAGGCCCATTCGGCACCTATGACAAGGGTCAGTTGCAGCGTGGCCTGAAAATCTACGTTGAGACCTGTTCGGCCTGTCATTCGATGAACCTCGTGGCGTTCCGCACGCTTGAGGATCTGGGTTACTCGGAAGATCAGCTCAAGACCCTGGCAGCAAACTACGAAGTTGAAGACGGCCCGAATGGCGACGGCGAAATGTACACCCGCACTGCCGTGCTGTCGGACCACTTCCCGTCGCCGTTCCCGAATACGGAAGCAGCAGCCTATGCCAACAACGGCGCAGCTCCTCCGGATTTCTCGCTTCTGGCCAAGGCACGTTATGTCGAGCGCGGCTTTCCGCAGTTCATCTTCGACATCTTCACCGGCTACAACGAGAGCGGACCGAACTATATCTATTCGCTGCTGACCGGTTACCAGGAGCCTCCACAGGGCGTGGAAGTGCCTGAGGGTGCGCACTACAACCCTTATTTCATCGCCGGTCCGGCGCTGGCCATGGCCCAGCCGATCTCCGATGAGCAGGTGACCTATGACGATGGCTCGCCGGAGACCGTTGACCAGTATGCCAAGGATGTTGCGGCATTCATGATGTGGGCCGCCGAGCCGCACATGGAAGAGCGCAAGCAGACCGGCTTTATGGTCATCATCTTCCTGGCGATCTTCGCTTCGCTGATGTTCCTGACCAAGAAGTCGGTGTTCGCCAGCAAGGAACATTGATATCTGACCCGTTCAGATCGAATTTGATTGCGCCGCCTGAGGGCGGCGTTTTCATGTCCAGACCATACATCTCTTACGCTGCCGAGGTCCGAGTCGCTGGTTGCCGTTCCTTGAAGCGTCAACCCGCTGCTTATCCGGTCTGCGGGCTGGAGCAGGCAGCGCCCATGCATCTTGCGCAGGGACTTGACCCGACGCACACTGAGATATCCATCCGGGAGACATCATGTCCGATCTTTCAGACGAACTTCGCGCCTCCATCCGCACCATCAAGGATTATCCCAAGCCGGGTATCCTGTTTCGCGACATCACCACGCTGCTGGGGCAGCCGCGGGCATTCCGGCGGGCTGTTGACGAGCTTGTGCATCCCTATGCGGGCCTGAGAGTGTCGAAGGTGGCCGGTATCGAAGCGCGTGGCTTCATCCTTGGCGGGGCAATGGCGCACCAGCTCTCTGCCGGGTTCGTGCCGATCCGCAAGAAGGGCAAGCTGCCGCACGAGACCGTGCGCGTGGCCTACAGCCTGGAATACGGCGTGGACGAGATGGAGATGCACCGTGATGCCATCGCAGAAGGCGAGAGCGTCATTCTGGTCGATGATCTGATCGCAACGGGCGGAACGGCGGAAGGGGCTGTCAAGCTGCTTCGCCAGATGGGCGCTAATATCGTCGCCGCCTGCTTTGTCATCGATCTGCCCGATCTCGGCGGGCGCAAGAAGCTCGAGGATCTCGGTGTACAGGTGCGGACACTGGTGTCCTACGAGGGCCACTGATAGCCATTCGATGCAGGGGAGGGGCTACGCCTGACACGGAGCAGCCCTTCCTCAGTCTTGGTTATGATGAGGTCTGGGTTGTGTCCGGGAATTTTATCAGCGCGGCGGAATCGAAGCTCATCACCAGTTCGCCGGTCTCGTTGCGGGCTTCGCAGGTCAGCTCAAGAATCGACCAGCCGGGACGTGACGCGAGCGGGCGGGTTCCCCTGACAACACGGGCATAAGACAACTCGTCGCCGGCAAAGACCGGCTTGAACCAACGCAGATTGCGAAAACCCGGCGAGGGGCCGAATTCGGGCACCGCACGGCCTTCGGCAAGCGCCTTGCGGGTTTCAACAGCGCTTGAAGCGATGTTAAGCTTCATCCAGACGGATGCTGTGTGCCAACCCGACGCGCACAGACCTCCAAACACGCTTTCCCTGGCGGCTTCCGCATCGACATGGAAGCGTTGGGGATCAAACTGCCGGGCAAATTCCACAATGGAATCCGCGGTGAAAAGGTATTTGCCCAGTTCCTGGCGGGCGCCTGGTTCGAATGACGGATCAATGCTCATGAACTGGTGCTCTCCGGGTTGCGCAGGCGGATCATCACGGGGTTTTCTGATTCCAGCACCGTATCGCCCGACTGATTGCGCAATTCATGCCGCAGATTGAGGATGCCGATGCCGGGGCGCGACTGAGATATCCTGCTGTCGAGGACGCGGGTCTCGCCTGACAGCACATCACCCGCAAGCACCGGCTTTTTCCATTTCACGAAGTCGACACCGGGAGCTCCTTCTGCTGCTGCGCGCAGCAGGTAGGAATCGGTCATCATCCGCATCATCATGGAACAGCTGTGCCATCCCGACGCTGCGAGGCCACCAAGGATCGATTGCTTGCCGGCCTCGGCATCAAGATGCATGGGCTGGGCATCATACTCCATGGCAAACGCAATGATCTCGTCTGCTGTGACATGTTTCGGGCCGAGCGGGAACACGGTTCCGGCCGGCATGTCTTCAAAATAGAGAAGGTCGTCCTTGAACATTGATGTCGGTCTCTTTCCCCTGGCGCGCAGTAAGGGTTGCTGCGGAGCCAATCTAGAAGGTTTCCTTTAAGTGTCAAAGGGTTTGCCCGGCTGCCGGCGGGACAAATCCGCCTGTAAACGGATCATCAATGCCGTGCCGGGACCCCCAATTGATCCCTGTCAAAGTGCTCGTTGATATATGCTGTATTATGCATGCATGTTGGCAGGATCGCCAAATCTACAAAAGGGAGCATCAAACATGTTCAAATCCAATGTCGGCGGTATCGACCGCGTCCTTCGCATCGTAGCAGGCCTTGTGCTGCTTGCCATGTTTTTTGTCTATCCGGATGCATCCTGGCGCTACTTCGCGCTGATCGGCATCGTGCCGCTGTTGACCGGCCTGTTCGGGACTTGCCCGCTCTATTCGCTGTTTGGAATGTCGACCTGCCCGGCGAACAAAAGCTGACAGGCCGGTATTCAACGGAAACTCCGTTTCAGGTGGAATTCAGTCCCGCCGGTTTACGCCTGCGGGACTGTTTGTTCGTATCGGACCGGTTGAGCGTGCCGTTCAGGTGTTGAAGCGGAAGTGGATCACGTCGCCGTCCTGGACGACATATTCCTTGCCTTCGTCACGTGCCTTGCCGGCTTCCTTGGCGGGCACTTCGCCACCCAGCGTGACGTAGTCATCATAGGCAATGGTGAAGGCGCGGATGAAGCCGCGTTCGAAATCGGTGTGAATGACGCCGGCGGCGGCAGGGGCCTTCATGCCGCGCTCGATGGTCCAGGCGCGGGTTTCCTTGGGACCGACGGTGAAATAGGTGATCAGGTCGAGCAGATGATAGCCGGCGCGGATCAGGCGATCGAGGCCGGCTTCCTCCAGACCCAAGGCACCGAGAAACTCTTCCGCTTCCTCATCGGGCAACTGCGCCACTTCGGATTCGATCGCCGCGGAGACGATGATGCTTTCCGCACCCTGTTCGGCTGCCATCCTGGCGACGGCTTCTGTATGGGCATTGCCGTCCACCGCGTCGGCTTCGGAGACGTTGCAGACATAGAGAACCGGGTGTGAGGTCAGCAGGTTGAGGCCCTTGAGGATGTCGAGGTCTTCGTCCGCCAGCGTCTTGAGCATGGTGCGGACCGGCTTGCCTTCCTGCAGCAGTTTCAACGAGGCTTCCATCATCGGCAGCACCGTCATGGATTCCTTGTCCTTGGAGGCGGCGCGCTTGCGGGCCTGCTCGGTGCGGCGCTCGAGGCTCTCGAGGTCGGAAATCATCAGCTCGGTTTCGATGGTGTCGGCGTCGCCGACCGGGTCGATGCGGCCCTCGACATGGGTGATGTCGTCATCTTCAAAGCAGCGCAGCACGTGAACGATGGCGTCGACTTCGCGGATATTGGCCAGAAACTTGTTGCCCAGACCTTCACCCTTTGACGCACCGCGCACCAGGCCGGCGATATCGACGAAGGAAATGCGGGTCGGAATGATTTCCTTGGAACCTGCCACCGCTGCGAGTTTCTTCAGCCGCGGATCGGGGACGGCCACTTCGCCGGTGTTGGGCTCAATGGTGCAGAACGGATAGTTCGCAGCTTGCGCGGCGGCAGTCCGCGTCAGTGCGTTGAACAGTGTGGACTTGCCGACATTTGGCAGCCCGACGATGCCGCATTTGAAACCCATGGAATTTGGTCCTTCAAGTAGATACTTGCGGCTTTGTATGGATGTGGCGCGCTGCGTCAAGGGGTGAACGGACCGCCACGGCCTGAAGGCGGGAGCATATCCGGTATTGACAGACATCAATGCAGAAATTTCCGCGCCATTTATGATCGAGCTCTGTTAACCGCCCTTTTCAGGGCTTGATGGAGGTGTGAAGATGACAGTGAAAATCCTTGTTAAAGTGATCCCGGTCCTTGCCATGCTTGCAGCTTCGGGCGGTACGGCACTGGCCCAGAACAATGATGATGAACGCCGTGACTGGTGGCCGCGCTGGGGTATGGGGCAGATGATGAATGGCCCCTTCGGTAGCGGCCCGATGATGGGACGGGAGCCGATGATGGGTTTCGGCTGGGATGGAATGCTGGATCGGGTTGATGGCAGGCTGGCCTTCGTCAAGGCTGAACTGGGCATCAGGGACGATCAGTCGGCCGAATGGGACAAATTCGCCGACGCCGTGCGTGCCCACGCTGAAAACCGCAACGGGCTGATGCAATCGATGATGGATGACGACTATTCAGCAAAATCACTGCCCGAGCGCCTCGGGGATGCCGAGAGCTTCATGGAGGCGCGGCTCGAGCAGCTCAAGGAGATGCGGGCAGCCGTCGAGGACCTGTACGGGGTGCTTGATGACACACAGAAGAAAGCCGCCAATGACATCATGATGCCAGCGATGGGGATGGGCATGGGTCTTATGATGCGCTGAGCACTGAACTACCTGCAGCCGACGCCGGTGGGCGTCGGCTTTGCGTGGTGGCGGGCGCCGGTCCAAGTGCGCCTTTAAACGGCAGGGTTCTCCGAGACGTCCGCTGGCCGGTGCAGATCATTGCGGGGCGGGCTGCCGAATTTCCGCGAATATTCCCGGCTGAACTGCGTCGCACTTTCATAGCCGACCTCATAGGCCGCGGATGAGACCGAGAACCCGTCCATCGCAATCAGCCGGCGCGCCTCCATCAAGCGCATGTCCTTTTGATACTGAAGCGGGGTGGTGCCGGTGATCTGCTTGAAGTGGTCGTGAAACGAGGATGGACTCATGCCGGCTTCATCGGCCAGGCCGGCGACCGTCAGGGAGCTGCGATACTCCGTCCGGATGCGGCCGATGGCGCGCGATATGCGGCTGGCATGGCTGTCGCGCCACATCAGCTGCCTGAGCATGCCGCCGTGACTGGCCATCAGCAGCCGGAAATGGATTTCCTTGAGGATCAGCGGCGCCATAACCCTTGCTTCAAGCGGATCATCGACAAGAGCAAAGTAGCGGCTCATTGCGTGGACGAGCGCCGCATCGGTGATGCTGGTGGAGAGTGCGCCGGCGTGGTGATCACGAGGGGCTGTGTCGCCGATCTGTCCGCTGAGGTCGCGCAGGATGGCAATGTCCAATGCCACGATGATCGCCAGATAAGGCTGCTCGGGACTGGCCTCGGTGATACGTGCGGCAACCGGCAGGTCATGGCTGACAATCAGCGACTGACCAACGCCGAACTCCACGGACCTGTCACCGATTGCCACCTGCTTGCGGCCTTGCAGGTTCAGGCAGATGACCGGGTGGTAGACTGTCGCCTCGAAAGGGCTCGGTCTTGCCTGGCGGTGAAGGTAAAGACCGGCGATCTCGGTCTCGACACCTTTGATCATCTCACTGCTGTCACCGATGTAGTCATCCACTTTTCGAGCCAGATCCAGAATCGTCATGAGCCATCCCTTTCAGCCGAAAGGAATACGCCATCAGATCTGCCCGGTCACTCTCTGGTTTGCAGTTCCGGAGGATTGGGCAGGACTCACGGAGGATCCGGCAGGCCTCACGGAGATGCCACGTCTATGTTCCGGCCATCTTGAACCGAAGGAGCCTGTCATGACCACATCAATCGCACTCATCACCGGTGGCAGCCGCGGGCTGGGGCGCAATGCCGCGCTCCACCTTGCCCGTCAAGGCGTGCATGTCATCATCACCTATCTGTCGCGGGCTGACGAGGCCGCTGCCGTGGTCGCCGAGATCGAGGCGCTCGGCTGCAAGGCGGTGGCGCTTCAACTTGATACCGGAGACTCGCGGCAATTCGCTGCGTTCGCCACGCAACTCTCGCAAACGCTGGAGAGCGTCTGGCAGAGAACCTCGTTTGATTATCTGGTCAACAATGCCGGTATGGGCATCAATGCGGCCTTTGCCGAGACCACGGAAGACCAGTTCGACACGTTGATGAAGGTTCATGTCAAAGGCGTGTTCTTTCTCACCCAGCGGCTGTTGCCTCTCATTGCCGATGGCGGACGTATTCTCAACGTGTCCACCGGTCTCGCCCGCTTCAGTCTGCCTGGATACGCGGCCTATGCGGCCATGAAGGGCGCCGTCGAGGTCTTGACCCGCTACCTGGCCAAGGAACTGGGGCCACGCGGCATTGCCGTCAATGTTATCGCTCCGGGCGCGATCGAGACCGATTTCGGCGGCGGCGCTGTGCGTGACAATCCTGATGCAAATGCCTTTGTCGCCAGCGTCACCGCGATGGGGCGGGCGGGTCTGCCGGACGACATTGGCGGCGCCATCGCCAGCATTCTGCTCGGCGACAATCAGTGGATGACTGCACAGCGCATCGAAGTGTCGGGTGGCATGTACCTGTAACAGGCAATGTCCGGGGCGTGAGTGAGGATGGGCGGGGCTGAGCATCGGCTCCGCCTATCCGCCGGCGCAATCAACCGCATGGAAAGGTCTTTGTGCAAGTCTGCGCATCGACCAATCCAAGGAGAGTCCATCATGGAGACCGAACTGGCCACCTGGCATTTCGTTGCAGCAGGGCTCGTCTTTGCTCTGCTTGGCGCGATTTGCCATGTCACACGGGCCGTGTTCAACGTGTTTCCGGACAAGCTGTCGGACACTCCAGCCGTCAATATTCTTGTCTCCGGCGGATATGGCTGGGCCGACCATTTCTGGGGAACCGAATATGACGACGCCGGGTATTACCGGCTCGACAGTCTCAAGAATCTCCGGCTGTCGGTGATGTTCTCGGTCTTTGGCGGGCTCGGTGCGATGCTTCTGGTCGATGGCGCAGGCATTGGCATGGCAGCCCTGATCGAAGCCGGGGCCGGCGCCTTTATCGACCTGTTCTGGCAGCGCGTCGCCGAGCTGTAGGCGGGGCGTCTGTTGCCCACCATCAAGCCTTTTACTGTGAGGCCCAGTAGGCGTCAGCCTTGCTGATATAGCTGCCGCGGTCCTGGTTCCAGCGCTTCCGTACGTCGGCATTGTAATTCAGATAGAGCTTGCCGTCGGCAATGGTGAACTGCTCCGGCTCGATTGAGGCGTTGTAGCCCTGGGACGCGCCATAGGCGCAATAGCCGCCATATTGCGGGGCATATTTGCCGGGGTTCGCTTCGAAGGCAGCCTTGTTCCCGCCGGAGGCGAACTGATAGGTAGCGCCGTCGTAAGAGGCGGTGATCTCGGGATTGCCGGGCACAGCCTTGTTGTCGGTGAAATACGCCACAGGATCATAGCCCTGGATGGCGATGCCCTGGAAGGTGAGGTTGTTTTCAGCCGCCATGGCGCCTCCGATGCAAGTCAGAAGGATGATGATTGGAAAGGCTATCGCCCTTGCGGCTCTTTCGAACATGGTCATGCTGGCTCCTCCGTGCGTTTGCATGTCGGCACAGCTTAGCAAGTTTGCCGTTCAACCAGGAATGACGATTGTGTGAGGGCGCCTTGCCACAGGCGTCTGGTTCAGACAGCAGCCGGGCGGCGGATCTGGAAGCCCGTCTTGTCCTGGACAAAGCCGCAATGTCGGTAGAAATCCAACGTGGCCGGGTCCTTCGAGCCACTGAGCAGCATTACCTTGTAGCAGCCCATCTCCCAGGCTTTGGCGAAGCCGTGGTGAAGCAGAGCGCCGGCATATCCGCGCTGACGGTGTGCGGGTTTGGTCACCACGTTTTCTATCAAGGCGTAAGGCGCGCCGCGGCGGGTCAGGTTGGGGATGATGATCAGGGTAATCGTGGCAACAGCCACGCCTTCCGATACCGCCAGCAATACCGACATTCCGGGATGGGTGAGGATTTCCTGGAAGCGTTCGCCTGCGGCCCCGGCGTCGATGTCCGGATCATCGGGTTGCAGGTCCCGGTACAGGGCAAGCAGGGCTGGAAGGTCGCCGGTTTCGGCTTCGCGGATATCGAAATCGACGCGGGCCATCGCCGCTAATCCTTGTTGCCGAACAGCTTTTTCAGCATGTCTGCCATCGGGCCCGAGGTGGGCAGCGTCTTGGGCTGGGTTGGAGTGCGCGCCTGCCGAATGTGGGATTTGCCGGACGCGCCAGGTTTGCCGCCGGCTGGTGCTTCGGGGCGGGCCCGTTTGCCGGGCTTGACCTCGGTGGTGCCGGTGGCCAGCGCGATCTTGTTGAGAAAGCCCGCGTCGTCGCCCTTGGCCATCAGCTCGGCGTGGTCGGCGATGGCATCGAGCAACGGCTGCAGCCAATCCTGATCCGATTTGGCGAAATCGCCCAGAACATGCGGATTGACCCGGTCCTTGTGTCCGGGATGGCCGATGCCGATCCTGAGCCGCTTGTAGTCCTTGCCGCAGTGGGCGTCGATGGATTTCAGCCCGTTATGGCCGCCATTGCCGCCGCCGGTCTTGAGCTTGAGCTTGCCGGGGGCAAGGTCGAGTTCGTCATGAATGACGATGATGTCGGAGGGGTTGAGCTTGTAGAACCGCATGGCTTCGCCAACACTGTCGCCCGACAGGTTCATGAAGGTCATGGGTTTTAGAACAAGAGCTTTCTCGCCGGCCAATGTGCCTTCGGCGACCTCAGCCCGGAATTTTTTCGAAAACCCGGAAAACGAATGGCGGCGGACAATTGCGTCCGCCGCCATAAACCCGACATTGTGCCGGTTCCTGGCGTATTGAGATCCGGGATTTCCAAGGCCTACGATCAGCAACATGGAACCTGTTCCTCAATAATTTGCCAGGACAGCTTATTCTTCGCTGTCGCCTTCGGCTGCTTCTTCTGCAGCGTCGTCGTCGCCAGCGGCGTTGTCGTCGCTCTTCAGGCCGGCAGGCGATGCGATGGTGGCGATGGTGAAATCGCGATCGGTGATCGTCGGCTCGACGCCCTCAGGCAGCGTGACATGCGAGATGTGAATGCCGGCGCCGAGTTCGAGGCCGGTGAGATCGATGGTGATCGCATCCGGGATCGCATTGGCCGGGCAGTTGCACTCGACCGTGTGACGCACGACGTTGAGAACGCCGCCGCGCTTGAGGCCGGGGGACTTCTCTTCGTTTTCGAAGTGCACCGGTACTTCAACGGTCACCTGGGTGTTCTTCGACACGCGCAGGAAATCGACGTGCATCAGGAAGTCACGGACGGGATCAAGCTGATAGTCCTTCGGCAGCACGGAGTGCTTCTTGCCGTCGACCACGATGGTCACGAGAGTGGTCAGGAAACCGCCGTCGTGGATCTTCTTGGTCACATCCTTGCGCGAAAGCGCGACAGAAATAGGGTCTTTGCTGTCACCGTAGATGACAGCGGGAATCAAACCATTGCGGCGAAGTTCACGGGCGGACCCCTTACCAACCTGTGCGCGCGCCTCGGCCTTAAGCTCATATGCAGCATTACTCATGGCATATATCCTTTCGAGGTTCTAACTGGGGCTGCTTTCTGGTCATCGGTTTGCGCCGGTCCCAAAAAAACATCAAGCGCCGTTTCCGGCGCTTCATCCGCGTTGCCTCCAAGGGTGTCTGCACGGACGTGGCCGCTATAGCCGAGCAACCGCGCGATTGCAAGGGATTGGGGGTTTTCAGCCAAGGCAATGCTATCGGTCCAGAGCATCTCGGCTGAAAACTCCAAGGCGGGTGCCGCCGGACCGGTATCGACAGTGCTGCGGTTTTCAGCGGGCGGAGTAGTTACCTTTGACGGTCAGTCCGGTTCTGCTCCTCAAGGTCGTAAGGGTCGAAGGGCAGGTCGGCCAGTTCGCGCAGCGACATGCGACGTATGTCGGGATGCGACAGCGGGTCGGCCTGAGCAGGTTCTTCACCAGCGGATGTTTCAGTGAGGGTGCGGATTGCAGCCTGGAATATCCCAGCGATCCTATCAAGAATTGAGTATAGCATGCGTATATGATATTCGCCTGTCAGGCCTTAATCCATCGATGTTACCTCAAATCTTATATAGAAAAACTGCATGAGAAATCTCAATCTTGTCCCACTGAACGGTTTGCGCGCGGTTGAGGCCGTGGGGCGGCTGGGCAGCCTGAAGGCTGCAGCTGTGGAGCTCGGTGTCACAGTTGGCGCTGTCAGTCAGCAGATCCAGAAAGTCGAGCAGCAACTCGGCAGCGAGATTTTTATCCGGCACCCCAAGGGCCTCGTGGTCAATTGCGTGGGCGAATTGGTGATGCCGCACCTGACTGCCGGCATGGCGGAATTGTCGATGGCGCTGGCGAGGGCGACCGAATCCCGCAACAATACACTTGTGGTGTCGGTGGCGCCGGTGTTTGCGGCGAAATGGCTGGTGTGGCGGCTGAAGAAATTCTACGATGCCAACCCGTCCATCCGCATCCGGGTCGACGCCACCACGGCCCTGGTTGATCCCAATACATCCGATGTTGATATGTGCATTCGGGTCGGCAATGGCCCCTGGCCTGGTCAGCGAACCAGCAAGTTGCTCGATCAGCGCATCTTTCCGGTTTGCAGTCCTGCTATAGCCGAAGTGCTGATACGGCCTGAGAAGATCCGCACTGTGCCGGTAATCCGCGACGCAGGTGCGCTTTTTGACTGGGAAATCTGGCTCAAACCCTTTGGCCTGACGTCTGCGGATTTGTGCGAAGGCCCGACCTTTTCCGACGCTTCGCTCTGTCTTGACGCTGCGGTGGCAGGACAGGGGATATTTCTCGCCTGGGAAACGCTTGCCAATGATGCTCTGGTGGCGGGCAGGGTGGTGGCACCGTTCGAGGGACGTTTTTCCACCGGCGCCGCCTACTGGTTCATCACCCGCAACCATTCATTCAAGGCTAGGGAGACGGCTGCGTTCGAACGCTGGTTGCGCTCGGAAATGGCGCTTTCCTTCGATATGGCATGAGCCGTCATCTGATGTCTTACACCGGCTTGGTGTCTTGCTTTGTCAGACCGATGATTTAAAACTGATGTTACGGGGTTATGGGTGGACTCCCCGTTGCAGGCGAGAGCCCAAGTTCCGCCCTTCGTTTTTATGCGAAGGGGATCATCATGTCGAAATCCATCTCAGCCCAAGACTTGTCCAATCTGTCCGGCACCGGCAACTGGCCGACAGTGGTCGCCGCCACCCGCTGCTTCAAGTTCGAGGAAGAGGCGCGCGCGATTGCCGGATCGGTGTGGCGCGACCACATGCAAACCGACGTCTGGGGGCCGGAACTTGCGCTCCTGGACAAGCCTGTCATTGTCTACTGCCTGCACGGTAACAATGTCAGCCAGCTGGCGGTGGCGCGGCTGCGTGCAAGAGGTATCGACGCCAGATACCTTGAAGGCGGTATCGATGCCTATGACGCGGCCGGCGGGCTGGTGCTCAAACAACGCGGGCCGGATGTGCCGCTCCTGTTGCCGCAACCGACCCGCTGGATCACGCGCGAAAGGCCCAAGATCGACCGCATCGCTTTTCCCTGGCTGGTGCGCCGCTTCATTGATCCGAGGGCAGAGTTTCATTTCGTCGAGGCAGAATGGGTAGTCGATATCGCCGCGGAACTTGGCGGCATCCCGTTCGATGTCGATGGAGTGACCTACTCTCACAAGGGAGAGAACGGGGAATTGTGCAGTGTCGATACGCTGCTTGACCTGTTCGGCATCGAGGATCCTGCCCTGCGGCACCTGGCCCGCATTGTCCGTGGTGCGGATACCGGGGATCTAGAGATCGAGCCGCAATCGGCCGGGCTGTTGGCGATTTCACTGGGGTTGTCATCTCTGGATGATGATGATCTGGCACAGCTGGAAAAATGCATGGTGATTTACGATGCGCTGTTTGCATGGTGCCGTCACGCCACACAAGAGACTCACACCTGGACGCCAGGGAAGGCTGCATCATGAGTTCGATATCTTCTCCTGCATGGTCCGAATTGTTCCGTGTCTTCGGCCGCATCGGGATTTTGTCTTTCGGCGGCCCTGCCGGCCAGATCGCGTTGATGCATCGCGAGCTGGTGGAAGACCGGCCCTGGCTCGACGAGCCGCGGTTCCTGCATGCGCTGAATTTCTGCATGTTGCTGCCCGGTCCTGAAGCCATGCAGCTGGCGACCTATGCCGGCTGGTTGCTGCGCGGCGTCGGCGGAGGTTTGCTGGCCGGGCTTTTGTTCATTCTGCCAGGCTTTGCGATCATCATGGGCTTGTCAGCGGCCTATTTCCATTATGGCGATCTGCCGGTGGTGGCCGGCGTTCTGTTCGGATTGAAAGCAGCGGTGCTGGCGATCGTGCTTGAGGCGTTGATCAAGGTGTCCAGGCGGGCGCTCAAATCGCGGCTTGCCTGGGTGCTGGCGATTGCGGCCTTCATTGGCATCGCATTCTTGAAACTGCCGTTTCCACTGATTGTTCTGGGGGCGGGCCTTGCCGGCATTCTCGCTTCCATGCCGGTCAGGGAAGAAGCGCCGGTCGTGGTCGAGCGTGCCGGTGATGTTGCGGTCTCCGGGTTGCCGGGACTGGCCGGACCGACGCTTCGCACGGTGCTTGTCTGGGGCGCGATCTGGCTGCTGCCGCTGGCCGCCTTGCTGTTCATGCCGGGCATTCCCGACGCCTTCTCTGCCATGGCGGCGTTTTTCTCGAAGGCAGCGATTGTCACCTTCGGTGGCGCCTATGCAGTGCTTGCCTATGTCGGACAACAGGCGGTGCAGGTGCATGGATGGCTGGTTCCCGGCGACATGCTGGCAGGGCTCGGGCTGGCCGAGACGACACCGGGTCCGTTGATCCTTGTGCTGGTGTTCGTCGGCTTTCTCGGCGGCGCGCGGGAGGCGGGGCTGGATCCGCTCACGGGCGGGTTGCTGGGCGGCACGCTGGCGCTGTTCTTCACCTTTGCACCGTGCTTCCTGTGGATCTTTGCCGGCGCGCCGCATATCGAGCGGCTGCGCTCGGTGAAATGGCTGTCAGCCGGTTTGTCAGCCATCACCGCAGCAGTGGTCGGCGTGATTTCGAACCTGGCGGTGTGGTTCGCGCTCAATGTGTTGTTTGGCACGGTGGGCGAGGTGGAGATCTGGCCGTTTACCCTGCCGGTTCCCGAAGTTTCGACATTGAACGTCGCAGCACTTGCCATCGCGCTCGGTGCGGGAGTGGCCTTGCTGCGCTTTCACGTCAATCTGTTTGCGGTGCTCGGGGCTGCCACACTGGCCGGTATAGCTGTGACAATGCTCTCATGAACCGGCTGTAGAGCCGGAGCCGGGCTTTTCTGGAACCCGGCCGAAGGTCGGGCTCCAACCGGTATCAGTCGAACAGGCTGGAGACCGATTGTTCGGCGGCGGTGCGGTTGATGGCCTCGCCGATCAGCGCGTCAGTCGACAGCACGCGGATATTGGGTGCGTTCTGAATTTCCTGAGTCGGCTGGATCGAGTCGGTGATGACAAGTTCCTTGAGTTTCGAAGACGAGACCCGCGCCACGGCACCGCCCGACAACACGCCATGAGTGATGTAGGCAGTGACGGATTTAGCGCCATTGTTGAGCAGCGCTTCAGCGGCGTTGCACAAAGTGCCGCCGGAATCGACGATGTCATCGATCAGGATGCAGTCCTTGCCGTCGACTTCACCGATGATGTTCATGACTTCGGATTCGCCGGGACGGTCGCGGCGCTTGTCGACGATGGCCAGCAGCGAGCCCAGGCGTTTGCCCAGCGCACGGGCGCGCACCACGCCGCCGACGTCGGGAGATACCACCATGACATTTTCCAGCTCGTATTTGGCCTTGATGTCACGGGCAATCACCGGAATGGCGAACAAATTGTCGGTCGGGATGTCGAAGAAGCCCTGGATCTGACCGGCATGCAGGTCGAGCGTGAGAACGCGGTCTGCGCCAGCCTCGGTAATCAGGTTGGCCACCAGCTTGGCCGAGATCGGTGTGCGGCCTGATGCGCGGCGGTCCTGGCGGGCATAGCCGAAATACGGCAGCACGGCGGTGATCCGTCTTGCTGAAGATCGCCGGAAGGCATCGATCATGATCAGCAGTTCCATCAGGTTGTCATTTGTCGGATAGGACGTGGACTGAAGAATGAACACATCCTCGCCGCGCACATTTTCCTGAATTTCGACAAAAATCTCTTCGTCGGCAAAGCGCCGGACGCTTGCCTTGCCCAAAGGCACATTGAGATAATTGCAAATGGACTCTGCCAAACGCCGGTTCGAGTTTCCTGCGAAAACCTTCATTTGGGACCGCCTGTTTTTTCGGCCGCGTCGCAGCCTGCGCAGGATCACGCAGGAGGACGGGGCGCCAACCCGTTGGCCCGCTTTTTAGCGGGGGTTTTGATGATTGCAAGCACGCATCGGCTGCAGGGGTGATTTTTCTGTTAAACTTCTGTCACAGTGACGCCGGTAAAGCACATTCCGGCAGCGCTTCAGAGGCCGCGCCAGGCGACATAATCCGATAAGGTGCGAGCCGCGATCCGTTCCATCACACTGGCTGGGACAGACGCCCAGGGATCGCCGGAGCCGCCGGCAAAGGTTTCCTGTCCCTGGACCCGGGTCA
Source organism: uncultured Hoeflea sp. (assembly GCA_963975635.1). GTDB lineage: Bacteria > Pseudomonadota > Alphaproteobacteria > Rhizobiales > Rhizobiaceae > Hoeflea. Next base: position 46,734 of record CAXBIE010000016.1, read on the forward strand.
TCCGGTTGCCTGCCGGGTCGAGGATGTCCCAGACATAATAGACCGTGGTCTTGCCATCGAAATTGTCAGCGGAAAAATAGCCCTTGAGAACATGGTCGCCGCCGGAATCGGAGGCGCTGAGGATCAGCAGTCCGCGATTGCGGGCTTCCACCGCCAGCTGCCGCGACAACGGGGTCACGGCATTCACCGGTGCGCCGATGACCGGCATGAAACGGATCTGGCCTCGCACCTGTCCGGCAGCCAGTGTGGCCTGCGATTGGGCAGGAGCGGTTTGCGCGCCTGCGGACGGAACACCTGCGGGCTGTGCTCCCGCCACCGGACTGGCTGTTCCGGCAAATGGATCAATGCCGCCTGCGGGCGCCGTTCCGGCAGCAGCCTGTTGATCCCCGGGTATGGGTTGAAGCGTTTGCTCGGTGCTGTTGCAGCCGGCAATTGCCATTGCCAGCGCAGCCATCATCCCGATCATCTTGATGCGTTGCATCATGTGTCCCGCCTGTTTCCCGCCCTTGTTATGAAGTTTCCGGGGCAGCCATGTCAATCGCTTACGGGTCCTGGCGGACCGTGGACCTGGAACAGCGCAGGTCAAAACAGCAAGCCCGCCGCTATGACGCAATGATCAGATCAAGCGGTTTGGCGGACAGGGACTCTGGCGCATCCGCCGTCGTCAGATAGGTTTGCCCCAGTGTCATGGCAGTGCCTGTTTCGGAATCCATGATTATCATGTGAACAAACAGCGTCATGTCAGGCGCTATCTCCAGCGGGTTTCCTGCGTGGAACATCTGGTGCTCCATCCAGCTCGGTGTAAACCGCGCGCCAACCGCGTAACCGCAGGCATTGAGCCGGTGCCGGGTCAGACCGTGTTCATCCATCACATCCGCGTGGGCATCGAACACCTCGCCAAACGTGTGGCCGGGTCTCAGGATCTCCGTGATGGCATCGAGCGACAGCCTGCAGGCTTCATAAAGTTCAACATGACGGGGCGTGGGCTCGCCGATGATAACCGTGCGCATCATCGGCGCATGATAGTGGGCAAAGACGCCCGCCCATTCCAGCGTCAACTGGTCCGTCTCTGTCAGCTGTCTGCGTCCGGCCTTGTAGCGGCACAACAGCGCATCCTCGCCTGACCCGATGATGAACTCGTTGGCTGGGTAGTCGCCGCCGCCGGAGAACACCGCGCCTTGCATGGCGGCCAGGATGTCGGCTTCATCAGCGCCGGGCTTGATCAAGGGCATGGCTGCATCAAGAGCCGCGTCTGACAGCTCAGCCGCGCGTCTGGCATAGGCGATTTCCGCAGGGCTCTTGATCAGTCTCAACCGGCTGACGACATAGGAAGCATCGACCAGTTCGGCAAAGCTCTGCAACTGATTGTCGAGCTTGCGGCAGTTGGCGCCGGTCAGGCCGTGGGTGTCATATTCCACGCCGATCCGTTCGCCGAGCAGGTCGAGGTCGGAGAGCAGGTTCTTCAGATCCAGCGCCGGATCGGCATTGGTCCGGTCAGTCCAGACCACAATGCGCTCGATGTTGGAGGTCTGGCGCGCCTGACGCAGGTCGGCCGACCGGGTCAGAAGCGTCATCGTGCCATCGGCCTTGACCACCAGGCACTGAAAAAAGCAGAAGCCGAAGGTGTCATAACCGGTCAGCCAGTACATGCTCTCCTGGGCAAAGAGCAGGATGGCATCGAGTTTCTCTTCGCGCATGCTGGCTGTCAGCTTCTCCAGACGGGCGGCGTATTCCTCGCGTTCAAAATGCAGGGCCATGGGCGTCCTCCTTGATGGCGATAGCGGAGATTTGTCGTCCGTAATCGGGTTCGTTGCGATGAGTCGAGCGCCGGTAGGAGTACCAGGCCTGTTCATCGGCGTAGGTGCAGTCGGAGAGCATCTCTGCCCTTACGCCGGCTCTGTTCAACCGGTCGACCGTGAATTGTTTCAGATCAAACAGCGCATGGCCAGGTTTGCCGGACGCCGAGAAATAGGTTTCGTTCGCCGGATCGGCCTGCAGGAACCGGTCGACGAATTCCGGACCGACCTCGTAATTGTCTTGACTGATCGAAGGGCCGAGAACGGCCACCGTTCTCGCCGGTTCTGCGCCCAAAGCCTGCATCGCGGCAATGGTGCTTTCGAGGACACCGTCAAAAGCGCCGCGCCAGCCGGCGTGGGCTGCGCCGATGACGCCGGCTTCCGGGTCGGCGAACAGCACCGGTCCGCAATCAGCTGTGAGTACGCCCAGCACGAGGCCGGGTGTGTTGGTGACCAGAGCATCTGCCTCGGGCCGCTCGGCGCGATTCTCCAGCGTGGCGATCTGGACGCGCGGAGAATGCACCTGATGCACAGTGACCAGCCGGTCGGGGCCGAAATCAAACCAGCGGCTGACGCGGGTTCTGTTCTCCGTCACGTCTGCCCGGTCGTCGCTGGATCCCAGGCCGACATTCAGGCCGCGATACAGGCCCTTGGAGACACCGCCGGCCCGGCTGAAAAAGCCGTGATCGATTCGGTTTCCATTGCAAAATTCATCCAGAAGTGCGCTCCGCACCGGTTGCGGTGCGCTGCGGTCAACCGTCATGATTTGGTCCTCCCGTCGGCCCAGAGGGTAAGCCGAATCCGCAGAATTCTCCTGACTGCATGCAGATGGTGGCCATACCGGCCGCGTCTGTCAATTCACCACCTCAAGCAGTCTGGGGATCAAATGGTGCAATCCTGGCCGGCTTGCCGCTGATGGCAAGCACCTTGAACAGCGCACCCATGCGGCCTTCACCTTCGCCCGCAAGGCGGTTGACGGCGTCGCTGATGGTGGCCTGAGTCAAACTGTCACGGCCGGTTCCAAGCGCCCCGGCGCGCTCCACAATGCCGAGTCCGACAAGAAAATCGCCCTGGGTGATGGGGCGGTGGACATGCGCGCCGGCCGCCTTGGCGGTTTCTGCGAGCGCCTGAAAATCGACATGGCTTGTCAGGTCGGCTTCGCCCGGACGCTGCAGCGGCGGATCATATTCGTGCTGGAAGACGGCCTGCAAGGTGTCTCCGAAGCCGGAATTCAGATGGCCGTAATCTATGGTCAGCGCGGTGCCGCCGTCGCGCACCAGCTTTGCCGCCACGGCCTGCATGATTGCTGTGCGTGCGGGCGAAATCTCGAAGACCTCTCCATCGCGAACATTGGCTTCATCCACGGGAAGCAAAGAGGTGTCGAAGGCGCCGGGGCCAAGGCCAAATGCCAGGGCTCCGGAATCATCAAGGCCGACGAGGCGTTCCATAAACCCTTGCGGTGTCTTGACGAACTGGCGAATGGGGATGGCGTCAAACAGCTCATTTGCAACCAGCAGCGTGAACCCTGAAGGGATGTCTTCCAGTGTATCGTGCCAGGTGATGCGCTGCTTGATCCGGATCAGAGTTTGCCGCTGGGCGTTGCGCAGCCGCTCGCTGGTTTCGACCATGTGAATGGTCGCGCTTGAATAAAGTTCGGGGGCAAGCTTGGCGATCACCCGCAGGGCATCCGACATCAACGTTCCACGGCCCGGGCCAATTTCCACGATGCGCGTATTGGCGGGTGCCCCCTGCACATGCCATGCCTGCACTAGGCAGACCCCGATCATTTCACCGAACAGCTGCGAGATTTCCGGGGCGGTGACAAAATCGCCGGCCTGGCCGAAAGGCTCGTGTGTTTGATAGTACCCGTGATCCGGGTCGGCCAGGCAAAGCGCAAAATAGTCCGAGATCCGGAGCGGGCCGGACTGCCGGATCAGATTGACGATTTTTTCAGCGAGCGGCGTCATCGCGGCAACCTTTCCGGGTTTGCTCAATCGCGGGGTCTGGCGGTTGAGAGAACCCACAAGCCTACAGCCAGCATTGGAAGCGAAAGCACCATGCCCATGGTGAGCCAGCCGCCGGCGAGATATCCGATCTGGACGTCGGGTTCCCTGAAGAACTCCACGCATATCCGGGACAGGGCATAGCCCACCACAAAACTGCCCGAGATCAATCCCCGGTATTTAAGGGCTTGTTGCCGGTAGATCAGCCAGGCCAGCACCGACAGCAACAGCACACCTTCAAGGGCGGCTTCATACAATTGCGTCGGGTGACGCGGGAAAGGGCCGCCGGTAGGGAACACGAAAGCCCAGGGGACGTCCGTGAGCTTGCCCCAGAGTTCGGAATTGATGAAGTTCGCCAGCCGCCCGAAAAACAGCCCTACCGGCACAACCGCGCAGACGATGTCGAACAGGTTGAAGACGGGGATGTTGCGGCTGCGGGCAAACAGCATCATGGCGACCAGGGTTCCAAGCAGGCCTCCATGGAACGACATTCCGCCATTCCAGATCTCAAGCGCCCGCCATGGATTGGCCGATACTGCGGCAAAGTCATAAAACAGGATGTAGCCGATCCGCCCGCCTGCAACGATGCCGACAGTCGCCCAGAGCAAGAAATCGTCGATATCGAGTGCGGTCATGCGCGGGCCGCTTGCAGGCCAGAGCTTCTGATTCTCGACCAGCTTGCGGGCATAGCGCCAGCCCAGCATGATGCCTATCACATAGGCGAGACCATACCAGCGCACCTGTACCGGGCCGACGGCGAAGATCACCGGATCAATGTCCGGGAAAGCCATGAGCGACAACAGTGTTGCGGTATGCTCCAATGCGACTTCCTTCCTGTGTGCCGGGGATATGACGACCCCGCACCCGTATAATTATGGCTTGAAGCCAGCTTTTACAGCTGTCTTGCGGCAGCTTTGCTCCTGTGACATGGCATGCGGGCTTTGCGCAAGCCTTGCGCCGCGTGCTTTGGCTTGCAACTCAAGGCCGGAATGCTTACCTCAGGAATGTCCGGCATTCTGGTGCAATGGACCGGATTTGACCCGAAACAGGGATGAGAGCAATGAACAGCGGATCGAACAGACTTCTTGATGAACTTGCCAAGGTGATGACGGATGCCGCCGGGGCTGCGCAGGGTGTGCGGCGCGAAATGGAAACGGCGATGCGCAGTCAGCTGGAACGGCTTCTCAATTCGATGGATCTGGTCAAGCGCGAGGAATTTGAAGCGGTTCGCGACATGGCGATCAAGGCGCGCGAAGAGAATGATGCGCTGGCAGCACGGCTCGACGCGCTCGAGCAAAAGCACTCTTCAAAGTCTGCTGCGGACCAGCCCGAAGCCTGAAATCGGGCCGCCGCTACAAAGGTCCGGGCCGGGATTGCCGGACTGGCTGTTTTTACCCACTTTTTTTTACACAGGTTATCCACCGGGCAGTGAGGCTCAAAAAGCCTTTTGCCTGAGTCAGTTATGAGTCACGGCGGAATCAGTTTGGCAGCTTGGTCCACAGGCTCCTGCTGACAAAATGCTGCCGGGGGACTGGCGCTGAGACTCTGCATTTATACACTGATTCTAAATGATGATTCGGAACGGGCGTCCAAAAGCCCCGGTAGGAGTCGCAAATGCGGACACCCCGGGTCGTGGGTGAATCATGCGTGGATGAGGTGGTTGCCTGGGGCCGGTTACAGCGGTTTTTCAGGCGCTTGAAATGAAGCTAGGTGGGGCATGAATCTCAGTAATTTCGAATTCGAACGGCATTCCAATCCTGTGGACATGATCGAGTTCGTGGCGGCATCCAACGACTGGACCTTCGAGCGGTCAGGCGAGCACGAGATCGCAATGACGGTCGAGGGGCACTGGACGGATTACCATGTCTCGTTTTCCTGGATGGAGGATTGCGAGGCGCTGCATATTGCCAGCGCGTTCGACATCAAGGTTCCCGATGTCCGGGTTACCGAGGTGATGAAGCTTCTGTCGCATGTCAACGGGCAGGTGCTGATGGGGCACTTCGATCTTTGGCAGCAGGAACATGTTGTCATTTTCCGCCAGTCGCTGTTGCTGGCAGGCGGCGCCGAGCCGACCAACCGTCAGGTCGAGGTTCTGCTGTCTAATGCGCTCGATTCCTGCGAAGCCTATTTCCAGGCCTTCCAGTTTGTCGTCTGGTCGGGGATGGACGCCAAGTCCGCCGTCACCGCAGTGATGTTCGAAACCCGTGGCGAGGCCTGAGATGATTTCTCCCGTCAGTCCGCTGGTTCTTGTCGGTGCGGGAAATATGGGCGGCGCCATGCTCAATGGCTGGCTGAATGCAGGAACCGACCCGGCTGCAATCGTGGTTATCGACCCCAAGCCTTCGGAGGCTATGGCGGCACGGCTGGCATCTGCCGGCGTGCGGTGCGAGAGTGCTGCGCCGGAGGGGATGGCCGCCGGTATCCTCATGCTGGCCGTCAAGCCGCAGATCATGGATACAGTGATCGAAGGGCTGACCGGGCTGGTTGGCCCGAAGACGGTCAGCCTGTCGGTGGCCGCCGGCAAGACGCTGGCCTATTTCGAGGAACGTCTGGGGGGCGCGGTTGTCCGCTCGATCCCCAATACGCCGGCCATGGTCGGCCGTGGCATCACCGGCGCGGTCGCCAATGCCGCAGTCAGCGCCGAAGCCAGGGCGGAAATCGAAAAGCTGCTATCGGTCTGCGGTCCTGTCGAATGGGTCGAGGATGAAGCCCTGATCGACGCCATCACCGCGGTTTCGGGCAGCGGGCCGGCTTATGTTTTCTATCTCGCCGAGTGCATGGCTGAGGCAGGCCGCAAATGCGGCTTGCCGGCGGACCTCGCCATGCGCCTGGCACGCGCAACCGTCACGGGGGCTGGCGAATTGATGCACCAGTCCCCGGACGGGGCTGCAACGCTGAGGCAGAACGTGACCTCACCCAACGGCACCACGGCCGCGGCGCTTTCGGTGCTGATGGCGGAAGACGGTATTCAGCCGTTGTTCGACAAAGCACTGCGTGCCGCCGCCGACCGGTCACGCGAGCTTGCCGGTTGAATTGACACGACGCGGAGCATTTCCATGAGCCAGATTATCAGCTGGGACGATTTCGAGAAGGTCGATATCCGGACCGGAACCATCATTGCCGCCGAAGTCTTCCCCGAAGCGCGCAAGCCTGCGTTCAAGCTGCGGATCGATTTCGGCCCCGATATCGGCGAGAAAAAATCTTCGGCCCAAATCACCGAGCACTACACGCCCGAGGGACTGGTCGGACGGCAGGTGATGGCGGTGGTGAATTTTCCGCCGCGGCAGATCGGCCCGTTCATGTCGGAGGTGCTGACGCTGGGATTTATGGACGATGCAGGGGCGGTGGTGCTGGCGTCGGTCGACAAGACAGTCGCGAATGGCTCCCGGTTGATGTGACCTGCCACGCCACGCCTCCTGCCGGATGCGCACAGTCTGCTGCAACCTCCCCAATTTTCACGGGTACATGGATCAGGTGAGCCTGACCGGCTGCCGTTTTCTTCTGCGGCTTTATGCCGGCAGGCGGACCACGGCGCGCAAGCCGCCCATGGCACTGTCAGCCAGCGTGACATCGCCACCATGGCTGCGGGCGATGTCGCGGACGATCGCCAGCCCAAGGCCGGTTCCGGTTTCATCCTGATTGCGTGCGGCATCGAGGCGATAGAAAGGCCGGAACACATCCTCTCTGGCGTCGGCGGGAATCCCGGGGCCGTCGTCGTCAATTGCAATTGTCAGCCATCTGCCGCGGTTGCTGGCCACGATGGCAACCTCGTCGGCATGGCGGCAGGCGTTGGAGACCAGATTTGTCAGAAGCCGCGTGAAGGCATTGGGGCGGACATTGATCTCGTCGTCACCTTCCACTGACACTGTCACTGTGGCGCCGCGCAGACGGCCATCGGCGGCCATTTTCTCGATAACCTCGTTGAGGCTGACCGCGCCGACATCCTCCTCTGCTTCGCCACGGGCGAAGGAAAGATAGCTGTCGAGCATCGACTGCATGTCGTCGATGTCCTTGTTGAGATCGTCCATTTCGGGCCCATCGCCAACCAGGGCCAGTTGCAGCCGGAAGCGTGTCAGGATGGTGCGCAGATCGTGACTGACGCCGGACAGCATCGCTGTGCGCTGCTCAAGCTGGCGTTCAATGCGTTCGCGCATCTTGATGAAGGCGACGCCGGCGCGGCGCACCTCGTCGGCGCCGCGTGGGCGGAAATCATCCGGCATGCGCTGGCCTTTGCCGAAGCTTTCGGCGGCCTGGGTCAGCTTGATGATCGGCCTGATCTGGCCACGCAGGAACAGGATGGCGATCACCAGAAGCACCAGAGATGTGCCGACCATCCAAAGCAGGAATATGTGGGTGTTGGACGCATAGGCCTGGCTGCGCTTGGCAAACACCCTGAGGATCTTGTCCTCGAGCTTGATCCTTACTTCGACGATATTGGAGTTGCCCACCGTGTCGATCCAGAACGGCAGACGGATCTGGCGGGTGATCTCTTCCGACAGGATCTGGTCGAGGATCGAGAAGAACGGTTTTGGCCTGGGGGCAGGCAGATCGCCGGGTGGTTCGATGGCGATGTTCAGTTCAAGCCGTTCGCGCGCGATCCGGATGATGTCGTCGTAGGCGGTATCCTGCGGGAAGGTGTCGAGCACGTCGATGATGGCGGCGATGTCACGGGTGACTGCCATGGAAAGCCGTTGCGTCACGGTCTGCCAATGCCGCTCCATGAAGACGAAGGCGATCACGGATTGCAGCAGCACCATCGGGACGATGATGATCAAGAGGGCACGGGCATACAGCCGGGTTGGAATGCGCTTGGTGAACCAGCGGGTAAAGCGGCGCAACCCGTTCGGCGGATAGCGCTCATATTCCCGGCGTATGGAGTCCATGCTGGTCATGTCAGTAGCCCGGTTTGCCTCCCAATGCATGTCGCGTTCAAATGGATTCCTTTGAGCGGTAACCTACATGCATCATTTCAAAATGGTACAGCGGCCTTTGCGCATCCGATGGGATGTGCGGCGCTGTAGTGCGGCGCTTGTGGCAGCGCGCGCCTTAGCCTTTATAGCCAGATGGATGGGCAAAGAGCTACAGCCGTGAGTGAATTTGATGGTGTGACTGATCAACAGCTTCGGGGAAGGGGCGTTGCCGCGATTGGCCGCGCATGAAAAAGCCCCGCAACTCACGTTGCGGGGCCGGGTCTCTCAATACAGCGGCAGGCGCTGCAGATAATTGTCTGGATCAGGCAGCCCGGCTTCTCGCGGGAGCTGCGTGTGTTCCAGCCCTGGCTGATCCGATGTCGAACTGGCCAACCATGCCGGTCAGCTTGCGAGCACTGCCTGCGAGCTTGTGCATCACTGCCGTGGCTTCCTCGACCATGGCCGCGTTCTGCTGCGTGACCTGATCCATCTGGTTGACGGCGCCGTTGATCTCGCCAAGGCCGGTGGTCTGTTCGCGGGCGGCCGTGGCAATCGAGGCAATGTGCTCGTTGATTGCGGCCACCTGTTCGGAGATGGTGCCGAGCGCTTCGCCGGTCTCGTTGACGAGGTGTACGCCGCTTGACACTTCTTCACCGGATTTGGTGATCAGTCCCTTGATGTCCTTGGCGGCACTGGCTGAACGCTGGGCCAGTTCGCGGACTTCCTGGGCGACCACGGCAAAGCCCTTGCCGGCTTCCCCGGCGCGGGCAGCTTCAACACCGGCGTTGAGCGCCAGCAGGTTGGTCTGGAAGGCAATCTCGTCAATCACGCTGATGATCTTGGAGATCTCACCCGATGCCGATTCAATGCGCGACATGGCATTGACGGCATTGGAGACGACGCTGCGGGAATTGACAGTGCTGCTTTGTGCTTTTTCAGCCATGTCGCGGGCTTCCTCGGCACGGGTTGCAGCGCTGCGGACAGTCGCGGTGATTTCATCAAGTGCTGCCGATGTTTCCTCAAGCGAGGCGGCCTGCTGTTCGGTGCGGCGAGACAGGTCATCGGTTGCTGACTGCATCTCGGATGCACCGGCGTTGATCTCATGGGTCTCGTCATGCAGTTCCGCCATGGTCTGGCTCAGACGTTCGGCTGCGTGATTGAAATCAGTCCGCAGCTTCTCGAATTTGCCGGAGAACGGGTGCTGCAGCCGGACACCCAGATTGCCGTCGCTGAGTGCGCTGAGTCCTGTGCCAAGTTCGGCGATGGTTTCTTCAACTTCCCGGTCGTGCGAGGCCTTCTCGTTTTCACGGTGCTGGCGCTCTGCGTCGGTTTCCTGGCGGGCGCGCTGGGAGGATTCCTCAAGGGCGCGCTTTTCGATCGCGCCGTCGCGAAGAATAGTCAGGGCCCGGGCCAGAGAACCGATCTCATTGCGCTGATCTTCGCCGGGAACCTCGATGTCGAGATCGCCTTCTGCGAGCGATGTTGCCACTGTTGTCAAACGCGGGATTCCGGAGAGCACCCGCCTGTTGACCCATGCGGCGATTGCCGTGCCAGCCAGCAGGACAAGGACAGCCACGGTGCCGATGGTCCAGTTGAGTTCGCTGGCCATCGCATCGATCTCGGCCGAGCGGACTCCGGCATAAAGGATGCCGATGGTTTCGCCGGTGGGCGAATAGATCGGCTCATAAATGGTATAATAGGGCGTTCCCAGGATCACCGCTTCGCCGCGGAATGTCTGGCCCTTGGTCAGGACCGGATACACAGCGCCCTTCTGGCCCAATGGCGTTCCGACCGCGCGTTTGCCGTCAGGCTTGATGATGTTGGTGGTCTTGCGCCAGAAATCCTTGGTCTCCGGGTCCCATGCAAAGATCGTCGCCGTCTGGCCGGTCATGCGACCGATGGTGTCGATCATTTCATGGCTTTCAAACTCGGTCGGGATTGTCTCCATCTCGATGCGCTTGACGTTGCCGTCTTCTGCCCAGGACACCGCGGTGCCCGGAAGATCGCGCGAAGCAATCGTCGCGGCGGTGCGCAGGCTTGTGTTCTGGCTGTTGATTGCCTGAGCCTGAATACGGGTGCTGATATTGGCTGAGACCGCCACCTCGATGATGACGAGTGCGATGAGCAGAATTGTTGTGGTCACAACAGTGACTGTTTTGACCACTCCGAAACGTGAGAATAGTGACATGATTTTCCCCATGATTTTGAGCTAAATTAGCCTCAAATGGTTAAGGAAATCGGACTCACGCCTTGTTCCTAACGGGGAGGCACCGGGGTCGGTCTTTTCATGCCGGTTGCACTGATCTGGTGAAGATGGCTGATCGCCAGCCGGGCGGTTGGCGAGAGCGACATTAGACCTTGGTTTCGACGCTCAGCCTGTAGCCGATACCGCGCACGGTCTGCAGCCAGACCGGGTTGGCGGGATCATCCTCGATCTTGCGGCGCAGACGGTTGATCTGCACGTCAATGGTGCGTTCGCCAACTTCGATGTCAGCTCCGACCAGCTCGTGGCGAGGCACCGTGTCGCCGGCATTCTCGGCGAAGGTGACCATGATCTCGCGTTCCCTGTCGGTCAGTCGTACCGCTTCGCCGGACCTCTTGAGCTCGCGGCGGGCAATGACGAAGGTAAAGGGGCCAAACACCACCTGCTCGACCTTTGGAGGGGAAGGCTGACCGCCACGCTTGAGAATATTGTTGATCCTGAGCACCAGCTCGCGCGGATTGAAGGGCTTGGCGAGGTAATCATCGGCGCCGGCCTCAAGGCCGTCGATCCGGGCTTCGCCTTCCGCAAGCGCCGTAAGCATGAGGATCGGCACGGTCTTGAGCTCCCGCAAGGAGCGGGTCAGCGACAGACCGCTTTCGCCGGGCATCATCACGTCGACGATGAGAAGGTCGAAATCCATGCCTTCAAGCTTGCGGCGGGCTTCGTTGGCATCAGCGGCAGTGGTGACGCGAAACCCTTGTTCGGTAAGGTAGCGTGACAGAAGATCACGGATGCGGGTGTCGTCATCGACAACGAGCAGATGGGCCGCGTCATCGTCCGGCAATGGGTTGGTCATCGCTCTTGTCCCTCTCTGCTTTCGTCCTAATCCGCCGCATCGCTGCCAATGGCAGGATTGATCATACCGGAAAGGAACGTCTTGACCGCTGTCCGTTCGCTTTCCTCAAGACCTTTGAGTGCATTGGCGATACGGCAAGACTGTGGCCTTGCCAATGCCAAAGCGAGTTCGCGGCCCTTGGCTGTGGGGAACAGGCGGCGTTGCCTGCGGTCTTCAGGTCCTGCGACCTGGGCAATGTAGCCAGAATCAATCAATTGTTTGAGCACCCGGGCCAGCGACTGCTTGGTGATCTTGAGCGTATCGAGCAATGCTGCCACCGTCAGGCCGGGCTCGCGGTTGACGAAGTGGACAACACGGTGATGGGCGCGCCCGAAACCGGATGTGTCAAGAATTGCATCGGGATCCGAGATGAAGTCCCGATAGGCGAAGAACAGAAGCTCAATGATCTCAAAATCGATGCCGTCGGCTTCACCCATGGGATGTTCGAGAATTTCCACGGAATCGGACTTCGTTGCGCCGGAATGGCTCATGGCGACTTTTCCTTTCGAATATGTCAGCTATGTTGACATAAATTGGCGCAATTGCTAGCGTCGATTTGCGCGCGAGGCAAACTGGTCTTGCCCGCCGGCTTGCCAATGCCCGTTTGCCTCCGCCTCAATCCGGCGCATGCTCCACGGTCACCGACACCGGCTTCAAACAACCATTATCACGGCGGCATACCGCCTGGAGGAAACGTGATGGCGTCCGTACCTTTTGACCAACTCGAAGGTGAAATCTGGTTCAATGGCGAATTTGTACCGTGGAAGGATGCGAAAATCCACGTTCTGAGCCATGGGTTGCATTATGCCAGCGCCGTGTTTGAAGGCGAGCGCGCCTATGGCGGCGAAATCTTCAAGTTGACCGAGCACACCGAGCGCCTGCACACATCGGGCGAGATCCTCGGTTTCAAGATCCCTTTCAGCGTTGCCGAGATTGATCAGGCTTGCGTCGAGCTTCTGGCACGGCAGGGTTTTGATGACGCCTATGTTCGCCCGATAGCCTGGCGCGGATCGGAAATGATGGGCGTCTCTGCCCAGAAGAACAAGATCAACCTGGCCATCGCGATCTGGCAGTGGCCGAGCTACTTCAAGCCGGAAGAGCGGATGAAGGGCATTCGCCTCGACATCGCTGAATACCGCCGGCCGGATCCGCGGACCGCGCCCTCACGCTCCAAGGCTGCCGGGCTTTACATGATCTGCACCTTGTCCAAGCACCGGGCAGAGGAGCGCGGTTATGCCGATGCGCTGATGCTCGACTGGCGCGACCAGGTGGCAGAAGCCACCGGCGCCAATGTGTTTTTCGTGCGTGATGGCAAGATCCACACGCCGACGCCCGATTGTTTCCTCGATGGCATCACCCGTCGCACAGTCATTGGCCTCGCCAAAAAGCGTGGATACGAAGTCATCGAGCGGGCGATCATGCCTGATGAGCTTGAGGGTTTTGATCAGTGCTTCCTGACAGGCACTGCGGCCGAGGTGACACCGGTGTCGGAAATCGGGCCCTACAGCTTCTCGGTCGGCGAAATCGCCCAGAACCTGGTCAATGACTATATGGCCGAGGTGCAACCCAGGAAGACCGCTGCCGAATAGGCATCTGAATTCTGAAATGAGAAAAGGCGGCGTTCCGTTGGGACCGCCGCCTTTTTTATGCTTTGCGATGCTGGCTTACTCCGCAGCTTCGCCGATGACGCCGCGGCGGATCTGGTCTTCCTCGATGGATTCAAACAGGGCGCGGAAATTACCCTCGCCAAAGCCTTCATCGCCCTTGCGCTGGATGAACTCGAAAAAGATCGGGCCGATCACGGTCTTGGAAAAGACCTGCAGCAGGATCTTGGTCATGCCGCCGTCAATCACACCTTCGCCATCGATGAGAATGCCGTGCTTCTTCATCTTCTCGATGGGCTCTTCATGGCCGTGGACACGGGTGGTGGACAGATCATAGTAGGTTTCGGGTGGCCCGGGCATGAACTTGACGCCCTTGTCGGCAATCCAGTCTGTCGCGTCGTAGATGTTGTCGGTGCCGACTGCGATATGCTGAATGCCTTCGCCGTTATATTTGCGCAGGAACTCCTCGATCTGGCTCTTGTCATCGGTGGATTCGTTGAGCGGGATGCGGATCCGGCCGCATGGCGAGGTGATGGCGCGCGAGACGAGACCTGTCAGTTTGCCCTCGATGTCGAAGAAATGGATCTGTTTGAAGTTGAACAGGTCCCGGTAAAAATCCCACCATTTGTCCATGTTGCCGCGAATAACATTGTGCGTGAGATGGTCGAGATAATAGAAGCCTGCACCCGATGGCTTCGGGTCGCGCTCGCCCAGCCAGTCGAAGTCAGCGTCAAAGGGTGAACCCTGGTCGCCCCAGGTTTCGATGAAATAGAGCAATGAGCCGCCAATGCCGACGATGGCCGGGACATCAAGTGTCTTGTCGTTGCCGGTGTATTCTTCCGCACCTTTCGACACGGCATGGGCCAGTGCTTTGTCAGCATCGGCCACGCGCCAGGCCATCGACGGCGCGCAAGGGCCATGGGTGCTGACAAACCGGTCAGCGAAGGAGCCTTTCTCGGCGTTTAGGACGTAATTGATGTCGCCCTGGCGCCAAACTGTGATCGATTTGGTGCGGTGGCGCGCCACCGGCTGGTAACCCATGCGGGCAAACAAGGCTTCCAGCTGTTCGGGATCGGGATGGGCGAATTCGACAAATTCAAAACCGTTGGTGCCTGCCGGGTTGTCTTCTGAAATGCTCGCGCGCGGTGCATCGTGCGGGAAGGGGCCCATCTCGTCTCTCCTCTTTTGTCCGTGCGGATCATGATCGCCCGCACTGGTTGACTGTTGCGCATGATGCTGCATATTCGCTGCAAGGTGCATGCATTCATCGCGCGTATTCAGCAAATGGTGCATGATAAATGCATGAGGACATCATGATTGGAAGTTTCTGTGCGTCTGGATGAGTTCGACCGCAAGCTGCTCCGTTTGTTGCAAGAGGACGGGCGGCTGACCAACAATGAGCTGTCGCAGCAAATCAACCTGTCGGCGTCGCAGTGTTCACGCCGCCGCACCCGACTGGAGCAGGAGGGCTATATTCGCGGCTACCGTGCCGACCTCGACCGGGAGAAACTCGGAATCGGCATCGTCAATCTGATCACGGTGACGCTTGCGACACATAATCGTGACAACGCCCAGCGCTTCGCGCGGCTGATTGGCGGATTGCCGGAGGTTCTGGAAGCCTATTCGCTGACCGGCGAGATGGACTACATCATCAAGGTGGTCACGCCTGATCTGCGAAGCCTGTCGGCTTTCGTCAGCGATGTATTGCTGCCGCACGAGTCGGTGCAGCACGTCAAAACCGCAATCGTGCTCGACACCTTGAAAGAAAGCGGAGCGCTTCCAGTTTGATACCCTTGAAGGGCGGTTCCTTCCCGAAGCTCCGGATCCGGCGAGATTTCGGGTCCTGGGGTGGAACCGGACGGACAGTTAAGATAGGCCGCATATAAACACCGGTTACGGTGCGGCAGAAATCAAACAACAAGGTGGTTGAGGCAGAATGGAAGAATTGGTGACGACAGCATCCGAATCCCAGTTAGGGCAAATGCTGGGGGGCTGGGGAGACGCAATCAACGGGCTGCAGGTGTTGATTGTCAGCTATGCGCTCTCTGTCATCGGTGCGATCTTCATTCTCATTGTTGGCTGGACGGTGTCGCGGCTTCTGGGCCGCTGGGTGCGGTCCCTGCTGAAGCGGACGCACCGGATCGACCCGACCGTGGTCGGTTTCTTCTCCATCTTTGTCCGTTACGCCGTGCTGGTGGTGGTGGTCATCATGGTGCTTGGTCAGTTCGGGGTTCAGACAGCCTCGATCATCACCGCACTGGGCGCTGCCGGCCTGGCGATCGGTCTGGCCTTGCAGGGTACACTGCAGAACATTGCCGCGGGCATCATGCTTCTGGTGCTGCGGCCTTTCCGGGTCGGTGAATACATCGATGCGGACGGGATTTCCGGTACCATCAAGGAGATCGGGCTTTTTGCAACTGAGATGCAAACGCTTGATGGCCTCTACCGGATGGCGCCCAATTCGCAGCTGTGGAATGTTCCGGTGACCAATTATTCCCGCCTGCCTGAACGGCGTCATGACCTTGTTATCGGCATCGGCTATGAGGACGACATCGAGAAGGCGCAGTCGGTTCTGCTGGAGCTGGCCAAAGCCGACAGCCGGGTGCTCAGCGATCCCGAACCCTGGGCTTATGTTTCCGAGCTTGGCGACAGCGCGGTGGCTGTGACCTTGCGCTACTGGACCAAGTCGGCTGACTGGTGGGTGACGAGCCGCGAGATCACCAAGGCCGGCAAGATCGCCTTTGACGAGCACGGTATTTCTATCCCGTTCCCGCAGGTCACCTATTCCGGTACGCTGGAACTGGACGAACCGGAGCCTTCCGACGATGGAAAGACGGACAACAGCCGCAAAACGGTCAAAAACGGCAAGGGTGATGGCCGCAACAAGAGTGGCGACGACGACAAGCCGGACGCAAGCTAAGACAGCTTGATATCCGGTTTCGGCAAAAACGACGGATACCTGTAAAAACCATGCGGGCGGGAGGGTGACATCGCTCTTCCGCCCGTTCAGTTTGCGGGAAACGAATCGCTGAACAAGGACGAAAATCATCATGGGCAATTTGCAAGCGGGCATCATCCCCGTCACCCCGTTTCAGCAGAACTGCACGGTGCTGTTCGACCAGGAAACCAAATCAGGTGTGGTCGTTGATCCGGGCGGTGATGTCGATGTGATCCTGCAAACCATCACCGAGAACGGCCTGACAATCGAGGCGATCTGGCTGACTCACGGACATATTGACCATGCCGGTGGCGCCGACGAGCTGCGCGAGAAACTTGGCGTCAAGATCATCGGTCCGCATGAAGCCGACATTCCCCTGCTTTCGGGCCTTGAAGAGCAGGCCAGGATGTTCGGGCTGGATATGGAGGTGCGCAACATCACGCCGGACCAGTGGCTCAACGATGGAGACAAAGTCTCGTTCGGCGCGCACGAATTTGAAGTGTTCCACACACCCGGCCATGCGCCCGGCCATGTGATCTTTTACAATCGCGCCGAAGGCTTTGCGCATCTGGGAGATGTGTTGTTTGCAGGTTCGATTGGCCGCACGGATCTGCCCGGTGGTGATCACCAGACCCTGCTCAACTCCATCCGCGACAAGGTGTTTCCGTTGGGCGATGAGGTCGGCTTCATCTGCGGCCACGGCCCGGGTGGAAAGATCGGCGACGAGCGCCGCACCAATCCGTTCCTGAAGGGACTGTAAACAGAGCTCTGGCGGGTGCCGCTGGATGCCGGTGGACAGTCACACAGGACCGCATAAAAAAGCCGCCGCGATGTCTCGCGGCGGCCTT
>CAXBIE010000017.1:0-63435 GCA_963975635.1 uncultured Hoeflea sp.
CTTCGCGCACGACAATCGCGTCCTTGCCGACAAGGTCGATACGGCTGACATGGCTGTCGAGGTTGACACGAACACAAGGCCAGTTGAGCCGGGCTGCGACCTGCTCGATATGGGTCGATTTACCGGTGCCGTGATAGCCCGAAACCATCACCCGGCGATTGTGCGCAAATCCGGCCAGAATGGCGAGAGTGGTATCGCGGTCAAACAGATAGTCCGGATCAAGGTCAGGCACATAGGCGTCCCGCTCCTTGTAGGCCGGAACAGAGATGTCCGAATCGATGCCGAACACGTCGCGTACCTTGACGGTGGTGTCGGGAAGATTGGTGATATCGAGGTCGATCTTGCTCATCATGTCTCCAAGGCCTGGCTAATATGCCTGTGGGCCGTCTCTCCTGTCCGGTCCTGCTTAGACTGTTCGCTTAGCAGAAACCAGACTGCTTTAACAATTGGTAGGCCTGGATAACGGCGCGAAAACGGTCCTCGGAACCGCGGTCGCCGCCATTGGCGTCGGGGTGGTGCTGCTTGACCAATTCCTTGTAGCGGGTCTTGATCTCTGTCGATGTCGCATTTCCGGCGAGACCGAGCGTATCGAAAGCCTTTCCTTCCAGCGGCTTGAGCTTGCGGGCACGCACCGGCCGGTTGGGACGGCGGGTCTCGAAAAAGCCGTGCGGATCACGCATCTGCGCCTGTGCCCCGGCCGAGCCGGATTTCGCGGTCGATTGGTTCGGTCCGCTGGCTGCCGCCCGGTCCACGCCCATTTTCCACGTCGGACGGTTCCCCGTCAGAGCCTCTTTCTGATAGCGGGCGATCTCGCCGTCGGACAGGCCGGAAAAATAGTTGTAGCCCTTGTTGTACTCCCGCGCATGATCGACGCAGAACATGAAATACTGCCCTTCGGCATCACGTCCCACGGGAGCACGGTGAGTGCCGGGCTTGTTGCAGCCGTCCCACTGACATTCCGGCGCTATAGTTTCAGCCGGCTTTGCGCCCTTGCGGCGGACCCGAATGCGGTCAAAATATTTGGAATCCAATTTCATAGCGACAATTATGGTGCTCTACAGGTTAGCGAACAAGGATTGACAAGGGTGATTCAAGCTGCGTACCCCGTCTCGACTTCGAATGCCACCATGCAAATCGCAACAGTCGAATTTTGTGACCGCGCACCATACACCAGGAGCATCTTCATGTCCCGCCAGAACCGCATCGAAACAGCGCTGACTGAAAAATTTGGCCCCGAACGGCTGATCGTGATCAATGAAAGCCACCTCCACGCCGGCCACAATCATTCCGGCAGCGACCATCACGAAGCCTTCGACGGGACCGGTGAAACACATTTTCGCATCCGCATCGTGGCGCCTGCATTTACCGGCATGAGTCGCATCCAGCGCCACCGCGCCGTCAACGAACTGCTCAAGGATGAACTGGACGGCGGCCTGCATGCAATGGCAGTCGAGGCATCGGCACCGGGCGAACCGACACGCTGGTAAGACCTCTTGCCCGATCCCGGCTTGTCAGGCCTTGTCCATCGGCCGGATTCTCAGCCGCGTGATCCTGTTGCGGTCGCGCTTCATCACGATAAAGCGCTTGCCGTGGAAGGTGAACGCCTGCTTTTCCTCCGGAATCGTCTGTGATTCGTGAATCACCAGCCCGGCCACGGTTGTCGCTTCATCATCGGGCAGCGACCAGTCCAGCGCGCGGTTGAGATCGCGAATCGGAACGGAACCGTCAACCACGATGGAGCCGTCGGCTTCCTGCCTCACCCCTTGCACCTCGGTGTCATGCTCATCCGCAATGTCACCGACAATCTCTTCAAGAATATCCTCGAGCGTCACCAGACCTTCCACCTCGCCATACTCGTCAACCACGATGGCGATGTGGGCCTTGCGCCGCAGGAAGGCATTGAGCTGGTCAGGCACACTGGTCGTATCGGGCACGAACCACGGCTTCTGGGCAATCTTGACCACATCCATCCGGTGCGGCTCGGTGGGGTTTTCAGCCAGCACGCGCAACACATCCTTGGCATGAACGATGCCGATGATGTTGTCGGTCGACCCGCGCCAGATCGGCATCCGTGTGTAGGGGCTTTCGAGAACCGCGCGAACATTGGTTTCCGGTGTCTCGTCGGCATTGAGCATCCGCATCGAGGTGCGGTGAATCATCACATCCGAGACTTCCAGCTCGCCCAGATCAAGTACCCCGCCCAGCCGGTCACGATCCGCCTTGATCACGGAGCCTTCCCGATGGAGCAGATCCACAGCGCCCCGGATTTCCTCATGCGCCGAGAGCATGGAGGTCTCCGACGCGAAAGTAACACCAAACAGCGCCATGATATGGCGGACGATCCCGTTGACGAAGCTCGACAACGGGCCAACCACGACAACGAAGGCCCTGACGATCGGCGCCACGGTCATCGCAAACCGGTCAGGCGTCGAGATCGCCCAGCTCTTGGGCAGCACTTCGGCAAAGATCACCAGCAGCAGCGTCATGGTCAGGGTTGCCACCGCCACACCGGAATCGCCGAAAATCGACAGCAATACGCTTGTTGCCAGCGCCGAGGCGAGGATATTGACCAGATTGTTGCCGATCAACAGTGCGCCGATCAGCCTGTCCTTGCGTTCAATCAGCGCGTTGACGGTGGCCGCGCGCTCATCGCCACTGGTTTCCAGCGAATGCATCCGGGCCCGTGATGCTGCGGTCAGGGCCGTCTCCGACCCCGAAAAGAAACCCGACAAGCCGATCAGGACCAGGATTGCCAGTATGGTCAGGCCATGCTCGGCAAGGATTGCCAGTATCGTTTCCACAATCATGATGCCCGCTTGTCCTCCAGAAATCGAAACACTTCATCCACCGGCACATTGTCGGCAACAAACGACTGGCCGATGCCGCGCGTCAGGATGAAGGTCAATGCGCCGCGCCGGACCTTCTTGTCCTGCCCGATATGCTTCATCAGTATATCGGTTGGCGGCAGCTCACCTTCAATATCCGACATCGAGGTCGGCAGGCCCACCGCGTGGAGATGGTGTCTGACCCGCGCCGCATCGTCGGGACTCGCAAGGTTCATCCGGGCTGAAAACTCATGCGCCAGCACCATGCCGATGGCTACACCCTCGCCATGCACCAGCCGCCGGCCATCGTAATCCGTGGCAGCCTCCAGCGCGTGGCCGAAGGTGTGACCGAGATTGAGCAGCGCCCGCGCACCGTGCTCACGCTCATCGGCAGCCACCACTTCGGCCTTGGCCTGACAGGCCGTGGCAATCGCCTTGATCCGCGCTTCGCCACCGGAAAACACATCACGCCAGTTTTTCTCCAGCCAGTCGAAAAACTCAGGACGGTCAATCAGCCCGTATTTTGCGACTTCGGCATAGCCCGCCCGGAACTCCCGTATAGGAAGGGTGTCCAGCACGTCGGTATCGGCCAGCACCAGCTCGGGCTGATGAAACACGCCGATCAGGTTCTTGCCGTGCGAGGAATTGATCCCGGTTTTGCCGCCGACCGAAGAATCTACCTGCGCCAGGAGACTGGTGGGAACCTGAATGAACCCCATGCCACGCCGCACGATCCCGGCGGCAAAGCCGGAAAGATCGCCGATCACCCCGCCGCCCAGGGCCAGCACCGCGTCGCCGCGTTCGAGCCGGGCAGCGAGCACGTGATCGCAGACATGCACCAGCTCATCAAATCTTTTGGTTTTCTCGCCCGGTTCAAGCACCAGCGGCGCCGCTTCTATTCCGCTGGCTGCCAGACTCTCCAGCAATGCGTCCAGATGCGCTGCCGCCACATTGCGGTCGGTCACAACAGCACACCGGATGCCGGGATTGCGGGCCGCGATCTGCGCCCCCGCCTCGGCGATCAGACCCGGTCCGATGACAATGTCATAGCTGCGTTCGCCGAGGTCTACGCCAACAGTTTCACGGGGAGAGGTTTGGGTCATGAATTCGGCACCGTATCCTGGCCGCTGTCCAGCCGCGCGAGCGCCATGACTGTTTCAGAGGCGATAATTTCCTTGTCGTCATCACGTGACGTTACCGTCACATCGGCCTTGGCATAGACAGGATAGCGCTGGTCAAGAAGGTCAGACAGCGTCTGCCGCGGGTTGGCGGTCTTCAACAGCGGACGTGAGTCCCGTTTGGACACCCGCGCCCACAACACATCCAGGTCGGCTTTCAGCCACACCGACAGGCCATTCTTGAGCACCATTGTCCGGGTGGTATCATTCATGAACGCCCCGCCACCGGTCGACAGCACGCGGGGCCCGGTCTTCAACAGCCGCTTGATCACCCGCGCCTCCAGAGCCCTGAATTCAGGTTCGCCATAAGCCTCGAACAATTCCGGGATTGTCATGCGGGACACCCGTTCAATTTCATGATCGGAATCGACAAACGGAATTTCCAGCGTCTGCGCAACCAGCCTGCCAATGGCCGATTTGCCAGCTCCCATCAGACCGACAAACACCAGATTGCGATGGCCGAGCACACGCCGCGCCTTCTCGATATCCTGTTCCGGCGCGATAGCCTGCGGTTCAGTCAACTGTCTCCCCCGCCCTTCGGGCCAATGATCCGCGCCCTCTATTGGCCATGTCTGGCGGCGCGTCAAGCATACCCCGGATTCCGCATCGGTCTTGAAACAGCGCGCTGGCTGCCGCATAACACTTCAATATCAGTCCGCCGGAGTACTTATGCCATCACTGTTTCGGTTCCTTTTTTTGTGCGCCCTGCTTGCCGGCATCGTCTATGGCGCCATGTTCGCATTGATTATCTATGTTGAACCGGTTGACCGCGAAGTTACCGTGCGCGTCCCCACCGAAAAACTCAACAACTGACAGGACCCGGTGATCACATGCGCGATCTCAGCGCTGCCAACGCCGAAGCTTTCCTCGAAATGATGAGCGCCGAGCGTGGTGCGGCCGACAATACGCTTGAGGCCTACCGCCGCGACCTTGACGATGCGTCCGATGTGCTCAGATCGCTTGGCACCACATTGCTCAAAGCCCAGGCCGATGACATTCGTGGTGTGATCGGAGACCTGGCAAGCCGCGGGTTTTCACCGGCATCACAGGCCCGCCGGCTTTCGGCACTGCGCCAGTTCTATAAATTTCTGCATGCCGAAGGCCTGCGCGCTGACGATCCGACAGGGGTGATCGACCCCCCGCGAAAAACCCGTGCCCTGCCGAAAGTTCTCAGCATCGACGACGTGTCGCGTCTGCTGGCTCAGGCGGAAACCGACATTGCCATGGCCCAGGACAAGGACGAAGCGGCGCGACGCATCCGCTTTCGCGCCCTTCTCGAACTCTTGTACGCCACAGGAATGCGCGTCAGCGAACTGGTCAGCCTGCCTTACCGGGTGCTTGCCGATGACGGCCGGTTTCTGATCATTCGCGGCAAGGGCGCCAAGGAGCGCATGGTCCCGATGTCACGCCCCTCCCGCGCGGCTCTTGATACCTGGCTGGCCGAGATCGGAGAAACTGCCGAGGAAGCCGGTTTCCTGTTCCCTGCCAATTCTGCCGATGGCCACCTGTCGCGTCAGGTGTTTGCCCGTGAATTGAAAGAAGTGGCCGGTCGCGCCGGCATTCCCGTGGCAAAAGTCTCTCCGCATGTGTTGCGCCACGCTTTCGCCAGCCATTTGCTGGCAGGTGGTGCCGATCTTCGCGCCGTTCAGGAATTGCTCGGCCATGCCGACATTTCCACCACCCAAATCTACACGCACGTGCTTGACGAGCGCCTGCGGCAACTGGTCAATGAGCATCACCCCCTTGCAAAAGCCACAAAAAGTCGCGATTAAGCCCGCTCGCAACACGCCAACTAATGCGTGACAGACATGTCGGACTAGGCTTGACTGGTTCTGGCGACGAAAAATGCGATGGCCCGCGTGGAAAAACTCAATGCACAATTATCTTGATTTCGAAAAACCGATCTCCGACCTGGAAGGCAAGATCCTCGAACTGAGGAAGCTCGCCGGGGAAGACGAGAGCATCGACACTGGCGATGAAATCGCCCGGCTCGAAACCAGGGCCCGCGATGCCATGGCCGAAATCTACGGCAAGCTCAATCCATGGCAGAAGACGCAGGTTGCACGGCACCCTGACCGTCCGCATTTCAACGACTATGCCAAGAGCCTGTTCGATGAGTTCACACCGCTTGCCGGTGATCGCAAATTCGCAGAAGACGCCGCCATTCAGGCAGGCTTTGCCCGCTTCCGCGGTCAGCCCGTCGTCGTCATCGGCCAGGAAAAGGGCCACGACACCAAGACCCGCATCAAGCACAATTTCGGGTCTGCCCGGCCGGAAGGCTATCGCAAGGCCATCCGCATCATGGAAATGGCTGACCGGTTTCAGATCCCTGTCATCACCCTGGTCGACACGGCCGGGGCCTATCCCGGCGTGGGCGCGGAAGAACGCGGCCAGGCTGAAGCCATCGCCCGTTCAACCGAGACCTGCCTCAATCTCCGCGCACCCTTGATCTCGATTGTCATCGGCGAAGGCGGCTCCGGTGGAGCCATTGCGATTGCCACAGGCAACAAGGTCTACATGCTCGAACACGCGATCTACTCGGTCATTTCCCCGGAAGGCGCGGCCTCGATCCTCTGGCGCGATGCCACACGGGCGCGTGATGCAGCGACTTCGATGAAGATAACAGCGGAAGATCTGCTCGGTCTCCACATCATTGATGGCATCATTCCCGAGCCGGTCGGTGGCGCCCATCGCGACCCCGAAAGTGTGATTGCACGCGCGGGCGACACCATTTCCTCTGCCTTGAAGGATATGGCCGGTCGCTCCGGAGATGAATTGCGCGCTGACCGCCGCAAGAAATTCCTGGAGATCGGGCGCCACATCGGCTGATCATCGCCGCATTCGGGCCACATTTTCCACGCCAATAAGGACATCGTCTCGGCAACACCGTGAGGTCCTGAGGATTTCCGGTGCGGGTAGGTGTGAAACGAAGAGTCTCATTTCGGCGGCACGGACTGTTTCGGCAGACTTCCGCCTGACCGGCCAGAGACCCTGCATGAGGCATCACCACCAGTTTGGTAATGCTTCATGAACCATGTTGGTAGTATTATTGCGTTGAATTGCCCGGCCCGGGGTTGCGTCGAATGCGAACCAAGAGGCCCTAGAACTTGCAACTGCAAAGTCCAAGAGACCCAATGACTCCGATCCGAACGCTGCGTTTTCTGCCTATTCTGCTTCTTGGCCTGACCGGCTGTCAGGATGCGCTGGATTCCGTTTCCAACAAGGTCGAACATCCGCTGCCTGCGAAGCTCGTCAACAAGATGAAAGCGCATGACATGAGCACGCGCTCGCCGATCATGATGCGGATTTTCAAGGAAGAAGGCGTTCTCGAGGTCTGGAAGCAGAAGGGCAATGGCCGTTACGATATCATTGCCTCCTACGAAATCTGCAAATGGTCCGGAAAACTCGGCCCCAAATTCAAGGAAGGCGACCGCCAGGCGCCTGAAGGCTACTATCGAATCTATCCTCACCAGATGAATCCGAATTCGAGCTATTATCTTTCATTCAACATGGGTTATCCCAACAGCTACGACCGGTCTTATGGCCGCACCGGATCCAATCTGATGGTTCACGGCGCCTGCTCGTCGGCTGGTTGCTACTCGATGACCGACGAACAGGTCCTCGAGATTTACGGTTTCGCCCGTGACGCCTTCAAGGGCGGGCAGGAATTTTTCCTGGTCGAGGCGCTGCCGTTCCGCATGACGCCGGAAAACATGGCAAAGCACCGCGACAACGAACATTTCGAATTCTGGAAAATGCTCAAGGTCGGTTACGATCATTTCGAACTGACCAAGCAGCCACCAAAGGTCGATGTCTGCGGCCGGCAATATGTTTTCAATCAGATCCCGGAGGTCGAGAACGCCAGTTTCCAGGCAAACGCGGCCTGCCCTCCCGCAAGTGTGCCCACCACGCTGGCGTCGGCCTATTACGCCTATGAGAAAACCTGGAATCAGAACTTCATCAAAGCGGTTGCAGAACTGGACCGCGACGAAGCCAACCGGATCGCCGCCAGTCAAGCCCGTGCAGAAGCCGAGGCAAGGCAGGCCGAGCGCGAAGCTGAAAAGGCGGCACGCATCGCGGCCAATGGCGGGCAATCCGCAACGGCGCCCGTTCTCAGTCTTTTTTCAACCGGAAATCCACTCCAGGCCCTGACCCCAGGCACAGCGCCAGCCGCCCAGCAGACCAACGCTCCTATCCCTGCCCCCGCCGCAGCTGCGGACGGGGCCGGGCAAGCTGTACCGGCAGCTGCCGCAACCAGCGTCCCTGTCCCGGCACCAAATCCGGCGGTGCAGTCACAGCTCAACGCCGGGCAATCCCCGCAATCCGGCCAGTCAGACAAGCCATTCTGGAAAATATGGAGCAGCAATTGAGTGACGGCAGTGAGAGTGCGCTTGACCTTCGTGGCCTGAAGTGCCCGCTTCCTGTGCTCAAGACCCGCAAGCACATGCGTGATCTGGCCATCGGCACCCGCATCAGGATCGAGACCACCGATCCGCTGGCAGTGATCGATGTGCCGCACTTCTGCCGGGAGGACGGGCATCAATTGCTCGACAGCGCCGCCATCGAGGGTGGCCATGTCTTTGTCATTGAAAAAGGTTTGCCGGCTTCCGTTTAACCGGCCCTAACGCCGGGCCGGCATCCCAGGAATAGCCAGCGGATTGGCCGTCAATGCGTCACGGTCGGGTCGGCCAATGCCCGGTTCCCCGGCGAAGGTTGAAAACAGCTCCGCGACAAAACCTTCCGGCATGTCGCGCGTGATCACCACCAGTCTGGTTTCTTCCCTTGCCCCTTCCGGCCAGGCCCTCAGCCGCACCGGCTCGGACATCAGTGACTGGACAGCATGCAGCACCAGCGGCCGTGAAGGCTCATCAGCAAGCTTGATGATGCCTTTCATCCGCAAGAGGTTTGGCCCGTGCGCCGAGCGCATCAGGTCGAGAAACATCGCAAGCGCCTCCGGCGAAATCGCTCTCTCGAACACCAGTGAATCAGCCCGAATATGCTGATCATGCCGGTTCACATCATGCGTGTGAGCATGTCCGTGGTGATGGTGCCCGCCATGTCCGTGGGCATGCTCTTGCTGTTCTGAACTCAGCCACCGCGCCACATCGAGACTGCGCGCGACAGGGTCGTAAGCGCCGGTATCAAACAGGCTATGCGCGCTCAAATCCGGATCATCGGAGTTGACCATCCGCGCCAGCGGATTGAGGGCTTCAAGCTTCAAGCGCAGCGCCGTGCTATCACCAGCCAGTGCAGTTTTCGACAGCACCAGCGTATCAGCCACCGCCACCTGCCTGCGCGCTTCGTCGTGGTTTTCAAGCGTGGCGATGCCGTTGACGGCATCCACCACCGTTACCAGGCCCTCGAGCCGGTAGGACTGGCCCAATGCCGGATGGCCGATCACCGATTGCATCACCGGCACCGGGTCCGCCAGACCGGTGGTCTCGATCACCACACGCGAGAATGGCCGTATCCGTCCGGTCTGCATCCGGTCCATGAGATCGGCCAGCGTATCAACCAACTCGCCACGAACAGTGCAGCACAGGCAACCATCCGACAGCTCGATGACACCATCGCCTGAGCTCTCGACCAGCAGGTGATCGATCCCGACATCGCCGAATTCATTGATGATCAGCGCTGCGTCACTGAGCCAGGGATCACCAATCAACCGGTTGAGCAGCGTTGTTTTGCCAGCCCCCAGAAAGCCGGTAAGGATCGAGACGGGAACGCCGCTCGGCGCGCTCCAGCCACGCGCTGGTTGGGTCTCAACAGTCATTCTTTGAGGCTCTCTCGGAATCAGATTTCTGGCCGCGGAACCGGAATCGGCACACCGGGGCGGAGCGGAAACATCTCGGCGGCGTTGGCCGGAGCTGTAAACGCCGACGCGGCAAACGGCTCGACTTGCCCCGACAGCGTTCCTCCCGGCCGCGGCACGGGAACAGGGATCCGCGACAGGGCGATTTCCATGCTCGCACGCGGCATCCCGTACGGTGCCTGAACCAGACGTGGTTTGCGCGTCATCGGCACCAGATACGGTGAGTTGAGAACCATCTTGCCTTCGACATCGCGGCCCTCATAGCGCTCCGCACGCGCCTTTGCCGTGCAGATGTCGCCGGAAATATCGGCCACCTGATCACGGCCCTCGCCGTAAGGCGCAAGTGTCTGCAGGCTGGCGCCGCCCCAGGCCGTTGTCGTCAGGGCCTTGTGCAGAAGCCGCGCCGATTCTTCCGCGCGTGTTTCCTGCGATGGCGCCCCGAACACGACGCTGACCACGGTCTTGCCGTTGCGCGTTGCCGATGAAACCTGATTGAAACCCGACGCGCAGATAAACCCGGTTTTCATGCCGTCCGCATCGGGAAAGCGTCCGACCAGCAGATTGTAATTGGTGTAGCTCTTCTTGCCGGTGGTAAATCCCTCATAGGCGAAATAATGCGCAAATTCGGGAAACTCGCGCCTGAGCGCAACCGCCAGCAATGCCATGTCACGCGCAGTCGTATACTGACCGTCGCCGGGCAAGCCGTTTGGATTGACAAACCGCGAGGAACTCATCCCCAGCTGCCGGGCGGCAGAGTTCATTTCGGCGACAAAGGCCTCTTCCGTCCCCGCCACGGCTTCTCCGATGGCAACAGCCACATCATTGGCGGATTTGACCATCAGGTATTTCAGCGCCGAATCGAGCGGAAACCGTTCTCCGGGCTTGAAATACATCTTGCTCGCCGGTTCCTTGGCAGCATGCACCGACATTGTCACCGGCGTTTCCAGCGTCAGCTGGCCTGATTTGACCGCCTTGAAAACGACGTAGATGGTCATGAGTTTGGTCAGCGAAGCCGGATACCACCGCTGGAACGCCTGCTCGTGCTCCACCACGCGGCCCGAGCCGACGTCGACAGCAATCATCGGATTTGCCACTGCGCCACTCGAGGACACTGCCGCAAACACTGTAATCGCCAATGCAGCGACCATTCGACGCGATTGTAACATTAGGCTCATTCCAGGCTTCCGATTTTCCAGTGTTTCAAACAGCGTCTCGATGCGATTTGGACTGTCGACGCAATGTTCGCGGTCGCCCATGCGCCGCTTTTCACTCGTCACGGTCCCTTACTTAGCCTATATGGCAGGTAGATGGCAAAAGGCGACTCCAAGTTTTCCCGTTTGCCTGACATCACAATCACAAAGCCACAGAGGTGTAAAATGCAGCTTGTCGATGAAGTTGTCTCCACGAAAGACGAAGTCGCGGAATGGCGCCGCACGCTTCACGCCGACCCGGAATTGCTCTTTGACGTGCACAACACGGCAGCCTTTGTAGCCGACAAGCTCAAGTCATTTGGATGTGACGAAGTCGTCACCGGCATCGGTCGCACCGGCGTTGTCGGCATTATCCACGGCCGCCCCGGCGGCAACGGCCCTGCCATCGGCCTGCGCGCCGACATGGACGCCCTGCCGATCAACGAGATCACCGGCGCTCCCTGGGCTTCGCGCACCCCCGGCAAGATGCACGCCTGCGGTCATGACGGCCACACCGCAATGCTGCTGGGTGCCGCGCGCCATCTCGCTGCCACCCGCAATTTCACCGGCTCCGTGGCCGTGATTTTCCAGCCTGCGGAAGAAGGCGGCGGCGGAGGCCGCGAAATGGTCAATGACGGCATGATGGATCGCTTTGGCATCACCAAGGTTTTCGGCATGCACAATCTGCCCGGCCTGCCTGTTGGCGAGTTCGCCATCTGCAAGGGTCCGATCATGGCAGCGACCGACATTTTCGATCTCACCATCAAGGGCCGGGGCGGTCACGCCGCCATGCCGCATCAGACCATTGACCCGATTGTCGCTGCCTCGGCAATTGTCACAGCCCTGCAGTCGATCGCCTCGCGCAATGCCAATCCGCTGGAATCGCTGGTGGTCTCGGTGACCAAGTTCATCGCCGGATCGGCCTACAACATCATCCCCGAATCCGTCGAAATGGCCGGCACCGTCCGCACGCTTTCACCTGAAATGCGCGACATGGCTGAAACCCGGATCGGCGAGATCGTCCGCAACGTCGCAGCGGCCCACGGCGCTGAAGCTACGTTCAACTACATCCGCAACTATCCGGTGACCTTCAACCATTCCGACGAGACCGATTTCGCCGCCGATATCGCCGAAAGCGTCGCCGGAACCGGAAAAGTGGAACGCAAGCAGCCGCCGACCATGGGTGGCGAGGATTTCTCCTTCATGCTTGAAGCCCGCCCCGGCGCCTTCATCTTCATGGGCAATGGCGACACCGCGAGCCTTCACCACCCGGCCTACGACTTCAACGACGACGCCATTCCTGTCGGCGTCTCCTACTGGGTCAGGCTGGCCGAAAAGGCACTCGCCGCCTGAACCGCACTCCGGCACGGTTACATTGAAACCGGGCGGTTCTTCGTATTGAAGAACCGCCCGGTTTTCTGTATGGACTTTCTCGCGTGGTCCCGTAGCTCAGGGGATAGAGCACAGGATTCCTAATCCTGGGGTCGAAGGTTCGAATCCTTCCGGGATCACCACCCAGTCTCACTCCGTATCCATTCAGATCGCGTCTTGCCGGTCACGCCGGCACGGCATCCCCGCGCCGTGCGCGTGACTTGAGCAGGATCAGCATCATGATGCCGATATTGAGGAAGTTCCAGGTGATGCCGTTGAGGAAAGCTGCCCGGTAGGATCCGGTCAGGTCATAGATCCATCCCGACATCCAGCCGCCCAAGGCCATGCCCATGATGGTCGCCATGATGACAAAGCCCACCCGTGCGCCGGCTTCCCTGGCTGGAAGATACTCGCGCACCACCAGGGCATAGCTTGGAACAATCCCGCCCTGCGACAGCCCGAAAATCAGGCTGACGACATAGAGCGGCACCAGGGCATCAAACGGCAGATAGAGGAAAAGGGCGATGCATTGCAGCGTCGAGCCGATGAGAAGCGTGATCACCCCGCCCAGCCGGTCGGCAACCAGCCCCGAGATCAGCCGCGACACAACCCCGCCCATCAGCATCAGCGACAGCATCTCGGCGCCAACCGTCGGCCCGTAGCCGAGATCTGCGCAGTAGGACACGATATGGACCTGCGGCATCGACATCGCCACACAGCAACCGATACCGGCCAGTCCCAGCATCCATTGCAGCGCGGTTGGCGAAAACCGTACCGATCGCGCATTGTCGAGCGACATCCGGTTGGCATGCGCTGTCGCTTCCTCCGGAACCCGTGTTCGCAGCAGCAGTGAAAGCGGGATCATCAGCACCACGGGCACAACCGCGAGCACCATATAGGCGGTGCGCCAGCCATGTTCGCTCAGCACACCGCTCAAAAGAAGCGGCCAGATGGCGCCCGACAGATAGTTTCCGCTCGCGGCAATCGCCACAGCAATGCCGCGGCGGCGATAGAACCAGTGCGAGATGTCGGCAATCAGCGGCCCGAACCCAACCGCGGTGCCGAACCCGATAATGAATTGCATCACCGACAGCGAAACAATCGAATCGCTGACAGCGGCCAGCCCGAAACCCGCTGCCATGGTCAACGCCGAGCCGATCAGGGCGCTGGTGACACCGAACCGGTCGACGGCGCGCCCGATCACCAGATTGCCCAGCGCAAAACCAATCATGGTCAGGGTGTAGGGCAACGATGCATCGGCGCGGGCAACGGCAAACTCCGCCTGCACCGCGGGCATGATGACAATGATCGACCACATGCCGACATTGCCAAGCACGGCAATGGCCAGCGTCACGCCAAGCCGCGTCCAGGAATAACGGCTATCAAGGGTTTCAGACTCACTCATGCCTGTCACGTTATGTGCAGCAATGCCAATTGTATAGGCACTTGCGCAGCTGGACGTCTGAGACGAGCATCATCCCTCACGCATCGATTGGAATTTGCCACGCCGCTCCGGCATCTGTACTGATTCCAGCAGGATGGAATGTGGAAGAGGACACCAGACATGAAGACTTCGATTGCATTGCTCGGTACCGGGCTGATGGGCCTGCCCATGGCGCGACGGCTGCTTGGCGCAAGCCATCAGCTGACGGTCTGGAACCGCGATTCGTCGAAGGCCAAACCGCTTGAAAGCGAAGGCGCGCGTCTGACGGAAAGCCCCGCAGAGGCGGTGAAAGACGCGAGCCACGTCATCACCATGCTCACCGATGGCAATGTCGTGGCCAATGTGCTGTTTGAAAGCGGCGTCGCCGAAGCCCTCAGCCGCGGTTCAACCGTCATCGACATGAGCTCTATCCAGCCAAGCCAGGCCCGCGCTCATGCCGGGCGTTTATCGGCACTCGGCGTCTTTCACCTCGATGCGCCGGTCAGCGGCGGCACCGGCGGAGCGGAAGCCGGCACCCTGGCAATCATGGCCGGCGGCGACGAACAGGTGTTCGACAATTCCAGGGCGATGCTGGAGGCCATGGGCCGCGCCATCCGGGTCGGGCCCAGCGGTGCGGGCCAGCTCGCCAAGCTCGCCAACCAGGCCATCGTTGCCA
Source organism: uncultured Hoeflea sp. (assembly GCA_963975635.1). Lineage (GTDB taxonomy): Bacteria > Pseudomonadota > Alphaproteobacteria > Rhizobiales > Rhizobiaceae > Hoeflea. The sequence goes on from CAXBIE010000017.1 coordinate 14,476, forward strand.
TCGCCATCGGCGCCGTCTCCGAAGCCACCCTCCTGGTCTCGGACGGTGGCGGCGACCTGACTGCGTTTCGCGCAGCCCTGGCCGGCGGTTTTGCGGATTCGACGATCCTGCAGGTGCATGGACAGCGGATGCAGGAAGATGACTTTGTCGCCCGCGGCCGGGTTGCGGTGCAGATAAAGGATCTCGACAACGTGCTTATCGAAGCCCGCGAGCTCGGCATCAAACTGCCGATGGTCGAGGCCATTCGCGATCGCTTCGTCCGGCTGGCCGACGAACTCGACGGCGGCAATCTTGACCACTCTGCCCTGTTTGTCGAATTGCTTGATCTCAACGGGCGGTCTAGAAGACCACTGGTTTGAACAGCTGTTTGCCAGCGGCAGCCACAGTGAAATGACGTTCATAGAATTACTTCGGCAGACCTTCGCCGCGATCTGGCCAATCCTCATGACCTCCAGGCGGTTTGACCGCAAAACCAGAGCCCCTGATTGCAAAGCATGAACAGTAGCCCCGTAACACGCAAACGCCGCATATCCATTCTTGGCGCCACCGGCTCCATTGGCCGCAACACTCTGGATGTGATGGCCCATCTCGGCGGCCGGGACGTGTTCGAAGTCCCCTCCATTACCGGCATGGGAAATATCGCGCTGCTGGCCGCCCAGGCCAGGCAGACCGGCGCGCAATTTGCAGTCACGGCTGATCCCGGCCGTTATGACGAGCTCAAATCCGCGCTGGCCGGATCCGGCATCGAGGCCGGCGCAGGCCCCTCGGCGCTGATCGAGGCCGGCTCACGCGAGACCGATCTTCTGATGGCGGGCATTGTCGGGATCGCGGGCCTGGCCCCGACACTGGCAGCCGTCGCCAACGGGGCAGACATCGCCCTTGCCAACAAGGAGTGCCTGGTCTCCGCCGGCGATCTGTTTCACCAGGCCATTACCACGGGTGGCGGCAAGCTCCTGCCGGTCGACAGCGAGCACAACGCCATCTTCCAGGTGCTGGAGCAGGATCAGCGCCACGCCATCGACCGGATTATCCTGACCGCATCCGGCGGTCCTTTCCGCGACTTTACCCGCGAACAGATGGCCGCTGTTACACCCGAAACGGCAGCCGCGCATCCCAACTGGTCGATGGGCCTCAAGATCTCCATCGACAGCGCCTCGATGTTCAACAAGGCGCTTGAAATGATCGAGGCGCGGCATCTGTTCGACATGCGCCCGGAACAGATCGAGGTGATCGTCCATCCCCAATCGATCATCCATTCGATGGTTGGCTACACCGACGGTTCGGTTCTGGCCCAGCTTGGCACACCGGATATGCGTCATGCCATCGGATACGCCATCGCCCATCCAAGGCGTGCCAGCCTGCCGGTCGAACGGCTTGATTTTGCCAAGCTGGCGCAGCTCGAGTTCCATGCCCCCGACGAGACCCGTTTCCCGGCCCTCGCTCTCGCCCGCACCGCCATGCAGCGCGGCGGGCTTCAGGGCGCAGTTCTCAACGGCGCCAAGGAGATTGCACTGGAAGCCTTCATCGCCGGTCAGATCGGCTTTCTGGAGATGGCGGACATCGTCGCTGCCGCAATGGACCGGCTTGATGATGGCCGCGTCGCCCTGACCATCGACGATGTCTACGAAACGGATCGCGATGCCCGTGCCGTGGCTGCTTCGCTGATGCGCAAGCCTGCCTGATCGCCCATGAAAAAAGGCGGCCCCAAAGGACCGCCCTGCAGTATCTGTTGCCGTCACCGGCTGCGTGTCAGCCGGCTGCTGTGACAGCCCGCTTGGCCATGACCTTGACCAGGTTCGCCCGATAGGCCGACGAAGCATGGATATCCGCCATCAGATCGGAATCATCGATCGTGACGCCATCAAGCGCCCCGGCGGAAAAATCCGAAGCCAGCGCCTGTTCCATGCCTGCATGCCGGAACACGCCGTCCGAACCTGCACCGGTGACCGCCACCCGCACCGAACCGTCTCCATGCTTGGCGACGAACACGCCGGTCATCGCATAGCGCGAGGCCGGGTTGGGGAACTTGGCATATCCACACATCGATGGAGCTGTGATTTCCACCGCCACCACCAGTTCGCCGTCATCGAGTGCCGTGTCGAACATGCCGGTGAAGAAATCATCGGCTGAGATCGAACGCTTGTTGGTGACGATTGTGGCACCCAGCGCCATCAGCCCGGCCGGGTAGTCCGCCGCCGGGTCATTGTTGGCGATCGAGCCGCCAATCGTGCCCATATGCCGGACATGCGGGTCGCCGATATGAGCTGCCAGATGGGCAAGCGCCGGGCAGGCGGACGCGATTTCTGAGGAGCTCGCAACGTCTGCATGCGGTGTGGCCGCTCCGATGCGGATGGAGCCTCCGCTGACCGAAATCCCCTTCATCGACGCGATATGGCGAAGATCAACGAGATCCGAAGGAGCGGCGAGCCGCTGCTTCATGGTTGGCAGCAGCGTCTGCCCGCCGGAGAGATATTTGGCTTCGTCATTTGCCGAAGCCAGCTTGACGGCGTCCTCGACCGAGGAGGCGCGATGATAATTGGTTGCATACATGATGTCTGCCTCCCTTTCCTACTGTGCCGATCCGAGCGCTGCCCAGACCCGTTGCGGGGTCGCGGGCATCGTCAGATCATTGTTGCCGATTGCGTCGGTGATGGCGTTGATCAGCGCCGGCGGAGACCCGATTGCGCCGGCCTCGCCGCAGCCCTTGATGCCGAGCGGGTTGGACGGGCATGCGGTCTCCGTCGTCGAGACCTGGAACGACGGCAGATCGTCGGCCCGCGGCATGGTGTAATCCATGTAGCTCGCCGTCAGCAACTGACCGGTTTCCGCATCGTAATGGGTGCCTTCCAGAAGCGCCTGGCCGATGCCCTGCGCCACACCGCCATGAACCTGGCCTTCAACGATCATCGGATTGATGATCTTGCCAAAGTCATCGGCGGCCACAAACTGGATGATTTCAGTCTTGCCCGTTTCGGGATCGACCTCCACTTCGCAGATGTAGCAACCCGCCGGGAAAGTGAAATTGGACGGATCGTAGAACGCACCCTCTTTCAGTCCCGGCTCCATGCCCTCGGGCATGCTGTGCGCGGTGTAGGCGGCCAGCGCCATCTGGAACCACGGCACGCTTTTGTCGGTGCCCGCGACCTTGAGTTCGCCATTCTCGATGACGATGTCGCTTTCATCGGCTTCCATCAGATGCGCGGCAAGTTTCTTGGCCTTGAGTTCCACCTTGTCGAGCGCCTTGACCACCGCCGACATGCCGACAGCACCGGAGCGCGAACCGTAGGTGCCCATACCCATCTGCACCTTGTCGGTGTCGCCATGGACGATGGAAACCGTGTCGATGCCAACTCCGAAACGGTCGGCGACAAGCTGAGAGAAGGTGGTTTCATGGCCCTGGCCATGGCTGTGCGAGCCGGTCAGCACCTCGATCGTGCCCACCGCATTGACCCGCACCTCTGCCGATTCCCAGAGCCCGACACCAGCGCCGAGCGAACCCACCGCCGCCGACGGCGCGATGCCGCAGGCCTCGATGTAGCAGCTCATGCCGATGCCGCGCAGCTTGCCACGGCCTTTTGCTTCCGCCTTGCGCGCCGGGAATCCGGCATAGTCGGAGGCTGCCATCGCCGCATTGAGAGAAGCTTCGAAATCACCGGCGTCGTAGCACATGATCACCGGCGTCTGATGCGGGAATTCGCGGACGAAATTGGTCCTGCGCAACTCCGCCGGCGAGATCCCGAGTTCCCGTGCCGCCGTTTCCATGGTCCGTTCCATGAGATAGGTCGCCTCCGGCCGTCCCGCGCCACGATAGGCATCCACCGGAACAGTGTTGGTATAGACCGTGCGCACATTGGCGTGGATGTTGGGAATATTGTACTGACCCGACAGCAGCGTTGCGTAGAGATAGGTCGGAACCGAGCTCGAGAACAGCGACATGTAAGCACCGAGATTGGCGATCGTGTCGACCTTGAATCCGGTTATCTTGTTGTTGGCGTCAAACGCCATCTTGACCGACGTGACATGGTCGCGGCCATGGGCGTCAGTCAGAAACGCCTCGGTCCGGTCGCAAGTCCACTTGACCGGAACACCGGTGCGCTTGGAAGCCCAGAGGCAGACGATCTCTTCGGGGTAGATGTAGATTTTCGAGCCAAAACCGCCGCCCACGTCGGGTGCGATGACCCGCAGCTTGTTTTCGGGCGCCACGTTGTAGAACGCGCTCAGCACCAGCCGTGCCACATGCGGATTCTGAGAGGTCGTCCACAGCGTGAAATGATCCTCGCCCTCGTCATAGACACCCAGTGCCGCACGCGGTTCCATCGGATTGGGAACCAGCCGGTTGTTGATGATCTGCATCTCGGTGACATGCGCCGCCGACGCGATCGCCGCATCGGTTGCCGCAGCATCGCCGATCTCCCAGTCGAAGATCTGGTTGTTCTTTGCTTCCGGGTGAAGCTGTGGCGCGCCGTCTTTTAGCGCTTCCACCGCGGATGTCACCACCGGCAGCATTTCATAGTCGATAACGACAGCCTCAGCCGCATCCCGCGCCTGCGCCTTGGTATCGGCCACCACGATGGCAATCGCGTCACCGACATAGCGCACCGTATCCTGCGCCAGCGGGCGCCAGGCGCCCATGTTCATCGGAGAGCCGTCCTTGGAATGGATCATCCAGCCGCAAATAATATTGCCGATGGCGTCTTCAGCCAGCTGATTGCCATTGAGAATGCCGATGACGCCCGGCATTTTTTCCGCCGCCGAGATATCGATGCTCTTGATTTTCGCATGCGCGTGCGGCGAGCGCACGAAATGGGCCTGTTTCATGCCCGGCACGACCATATCGTCGGTGTACCGGCCCTTGCCGGTGATAAACCGCTTGTCTTCCTTGCGCGCCACGCGGGCGCCGATGCCTTCCATTCCCATGTCTCAAACTCCTCCGGTTGGGTGATGGAGAAAAGCTGCTGCGGAATTTGCGGCTGCGTTGCCGGGACGCTACCCGAAGCTGACACACAAGCCGGAAGTTTTCTCCGGCCCAAGCGCTTCAGATTCCCGGTCCTCTTATCGCCTCTCGTTAATCCGCATAGTCCTTAGCCTTTCGCCACTGCCTGTTCAGGCATGCCTATTCAGCTGCGACCTTCGCTCCGTCGCCCATCTTTGACGCGGCATCGAGCACTGCCTTGACGATGTTGTGGTAGCCCGTGCAGCGGCAGATATTGCCTTCGAGTTCCGCACGAACGGTTTTCTCGTCAAGCTGACCACCATGACGTGCGATCATGTCGACAGCCGACATGATCATGCCGGGAGTGCAAAATCCGCACTGCAAACCATGATGCTCGCGAAACGCCGTCTGGACCGGATGCAATTCGCCACCCGATGACAGGCCTTCAATCGTTAAAACCTCCGATCCGTCCGCCTGCGCAGCCAGCATGGTGCAGGATTTGACCGCCTTGCCATCCACATGAACCACGCAAGCGCCGCACTGGGATGTGTCGCACCCGACATGGGTTCCTGTCAGCCCGAGATTCTCACGGATGAACTGGACAAGAAGAGTTCGATCCTCACATTGGCCGGTAACGGAGCGTCCGTTCACCGTCATTGATACATTCGCCATAAAATACCTCCCTGGGTGTTACAGACCTCACGCACCCTGACGGCATCATTTTCTTTTTTTGGAAAAGGATCAACAGGTAAACTTGGAATTATCGTCACCTGCCCCGGCAGCACACCGGGGTCAATGGCAAATGCCTGCTGGAGAAGGACAGGTGGCGGCTCTGCCGGCAAATGATCGCATCAAACCAAAGCCTGCTTGTTGGCATTGCCTTCAGACCAACCCGAATCCTGCAGCACGAAGCGGATCCGCTTGAAAAACATGTTGTCGGAAGCTTCATTTCCACCTATAGACTGACCGATCGGTCGGTTAATTCGAGAGACGAATGGCACCATTCCAGCAGCAGCTTTCCGAAGGCAGTCTGAAAGGACATACACTCTGAGGGCACAGACCACGCAATGATGTGTGTCGAACCCTATGCAGTTGCAAAAAATACCCTTAGTTTCCGGGGTGACCGAGGTTTTGGCCGGTAAGATCAATCTGGGAGGATACAATGAAAAAACGCAATTTCCTGAAATCCGCTGCTGTTGCAGCGCTCGCCCTTTCCGCAATGGGGGCGTCGTCGATCAGCGCTGCCGCGCAGGAAGTTACCCTGCGCATGCACCAGTTCCTGCCTGCACAGGCCAACGTGCCGGCCGAGCTGCTCATTCCCTGGGCTGAAAAAATCGGCACCGAATCGGGTGGCCGCATCAAGATCGAGGTGTTCTCGGCCATGTCCCTCGGCGGCACGCCGCCGCAGCTGATGGACCAGGCCCGCGACGGCGTGGTCGACATCGTCTGGACCCTTCCCGGCTACACGCCCGGCCGCTTCCCGAGCGTGGAAGTGTTCGAGCTTCCCTTCATGATGACCAATGCGGAAGCCACGTCGCGCGCCTATTGGGACCTGTTCAAGTCCGACATGGAAGCCACCGAATTCAAGGGCGTCAAGATTCTCGCCGCCTGGGTCCATGGCCCCGGCGTCATTCATGCCAAGGGCGAAGGCATCCGCAAGCTCGAGGACATGCAAGGCAAGAAGCTGCGCGGCCCGACCCGCGTCATCAACGGCATGCTTGCCGAACTCGGCGCCGAGCCGGTCGGCATGCCGGTGCCGGCAATCCCTGAAGCGCTCTCCAAGGGCGTCATCGACGGCACCGTCATACCCTGGGAAGTCACGCCGGCTCTCAAGATTGCCGAACTGGTGGACACCCACACCGAGTTCTCGGGCGACAAGGCCCTCTACACCGCCGCTTTCGTGCTGGCGATGAACCAGGCCAAGTACGACAGCATGCCTGACGATCTCAAGAAGATCCTCGACGACAATACCGGCGCTGATTTTTCCGCCTACGCCGGTCTGACCCAGGCCTCCTTCGATGCGCCCGGCCGCAAGATCGCCGAAGCCACCGGCAACGAAATCATTGTGCTGGACGAAGCAGAAGTGGCTCGCTGGAAGGCCGCGTCCGAAACCGTTCTCGACAACTGGTTCGAGGAAATGGACGCCAAGGGCATCGACGGCGAAGCGCTTTACGAAAAAGCCCAGGCATTGATCGCGGAAAACACCAAGTAACACGATCAACCTTGAAATGCCGGCGGGGTTGCCAGCCAAGGCAAATCCCGCCGGTGTATATCTGGTTCCGGTGACGTTGGGTCGGAACCTTGGAAGAGCTCCAGCAATGTCAGCAGATCATTTCAATCTGCCACTAACATCTGCAGCAGACCGCATTCGCGGCGATACCGGGAGATTTCAAATGTTAGACCGGATTGACCGTCTGATGCGATCCCTTGCAGCCTTCTTCGCCATACTGGGCGGGCTGGCGCTGATCGCTGTGATCCTGGCCACCGTTGCCTCGGTCTCCGGACGAGCTCTGCTCTGGGCAGGGCTTGGACCGATTCGCGGGGACTTCGAACTTGTTGAACTCGGTACCGGGTTCGCAGTCTTCGCATTTCTGCCCTGGGTTCAGATCAACCGCCAGCATGCGTCGGTGGAAATACTGACCATGCACCTGGGCGACACAGCCAACAAGCTGATTGACGTAGTGTCCGATCTTCTGATGTTCGCCATCGCGGTGCTTCTGACCTGGAAGCACTGGGCTGGAACACTCGACAAATTCGCCTATGGCGAAACCACATTCATTATCCAGTACCCGATCTGGTGGGCCTACGCTTCGGGCCTCGTCGGTGCGGTTGGCTTTGTGCTGGTCAGTTTTTGGTGCCTGTTCCTGAGTGTCAGGGCGCTGATCACCGGCAAGGACCAGTTCAGCGGCCAGAACCAGTCCCATGGAGAGACGGCACATTGACCAATATCGACATCGCGCTGCTCTCCTTTCCCGTTCTTCTGGCGTTGATCTTTCTGCGGGTGCCGATCGGCCTTGCCATGCTGATCACCGGCATTGGCGGAAGCTATTTCATCAATGGCTCGTTCCTGATGATTTTCGCCCAGCTCAAGAACCTGACCTGGGGCACGTTCTCCAGCTATTCGCTCTCGATCATTCCCCTGTTTCTGCTGATGGGTCAGTTCGCCACCCTGGGCGGCATGTCCCAGGCGCTGTTCAAGGCCGCTGAAACCTGGATGGGGCACAGGAAAGGCGGCGTCGCCATGGCAGCTGTTGGCGCTTGTGCGGGTTTTGGCGCGATCTGCGGCTCTTCCCTGGCCACCGCGGCGACCATGGGTCAAGTCGCCCTGCCGGAACTCAAGCGCTATGGCTATTCGGGCGAACTGGCCACCGGTGCGCTGGCCGCAGGCGGCACTCTTGGTATCCTCATTCCGCCCTCGGTCATTCTCGTCATTTATGCCATTCTGACCGAACAGAATATCGCCAAGCTCTTTGTTGCCGCCTTCATTCCGGGCATTCTGGCAGCCATCGGCTACATGATCGCCATTGCCATTTATGTTCGCCTCAAACCAGGCTCTGCCGGGCAGCGGGAACGCGCGCCCTACTCCGAACGTTTCCGCAGTCTCGTCGATGTCTGGCCTGTGCTGGTGGTGTTTATCGCCGTTGTCGGCGGCATCTATGGTGGCATTTTCACCCCGACCGAGGCTGCAGCGATCGGGGCATTTGGCACCGGCTTGATTGCACTCGTCAATGGCGGGCTCAACCGCTCAACCCTGAAGACGTCAATTCTGGCCACAGCCAGCGCCACCGGCATGATCTTTCTCATCGTCTTTGGCGCAGGCGTCTATAACGCCTTTCTGGCGCTCAGCCAGTTGCCGCAGACCGCTGCCGCCTTCGTCGGAAGCCAGGGATTCAATCCATGGATTGTAATGGTCGCTGTGCTGCTGCTTTATCTGATCTTCGGCTGCATCATGGATTCGCTGTCGATGATCCTGCTCACCGTACCGATCTTCTTTCCGATCATGTCGGCACTGGATTTCGGCCTGACGCCGGAGGAATTCGCCCTCTGGTTCGGCATCATCGTGCTGATCGTCGTCGAGGTCGGATTGATAACACCACCGGTCGGGATGAATCTGTTCGTCATCAACTCGATGGCAAAGGACACGCCGCTGTCAGCAACCTACCGCGGTGTGTTCCCCTTCGTCATGACCGATATCATCCGGGTCGCCATCCTGACCATGTTCCCGGCCATCACTCTCGTCGCCGTCAGATTGCTTTACTGACGGCGACGAGAATGGCTATGGCTCAGGCGCCGATAGCGCGAATGGATGCTGCCAGTTCGGCATCCACCGGAATTCCGTTTTCAAGGTAATCGGCGCGGATCTGCTGCCGGCGGCGGCCCGGAACCCGCGCGCCCTCCGTCCCTGCGATCATATCGGCCATCAGCGCCATACGCTCATCGCCGCCGGCGCCGAATGCATCCGGATCAATAGCGATGATCGCCTGACCGGTTCCGGGTGGATCACCCTTGTCATCGAAAAACGATGTGGCCTGCCAGGCGTAGTTTGCCCCGGTCAGCCCGGCGCAGAGCAGCTCCACCATCAGTGCCAGGGCTGTGCCCTTGGCGTCCCCAAGCGGGATCATCGTGCCCGCCATCGCCGCCTTGGCATCCGTCGTTGGATTGCCATCGGGATCAAGCGCCCAGCCTTCCGGAATCGGATCACCCTTCTGGGATGCTGCCATGATCTTGCCGCGTGCCACTTTCGACAGTGAAATATCAACCACCACAGGCGCGCCGTTGGAAAGCGGCGCAGCAAATGCAATCGGATCGGTGCCGAATAACGGCCGCCGGCCGCCCCAGGGCGCCATCGCCGCCGGCGCATTGGCCACCATCAGCGCGGCAACGCCACGCTCCGCCAGCGCCTCGACAATCACCCCCGCCACACCGCAATGATGCGAGCGGCGAATGCCGGCAATGGCAATACCCTGCGCCTTTGCTGCTGCCGGCAGCCAGTCGAGAGCCAGATCCATCGCCGGATAGGCAAAGCCGTTGCCCGCATCAATCGCCAGCGCGCCCGGCCTTGTCTGTTCGGATGTCGGCACAGCAAAGCCATCCACCTTCCCTGCCAGCGCCTGCGCCGAGTAGGCCGCCACCCGCCGCAGACCGTGACCGTTCTGCCCGGCCAATTCCGCCGCCAGCAGCGCCCGTGCCACCGAGGCGGCATTGTCTTCAGACGTCCGGCTGCGTACCAGCACCGCGCTGATCAATTCGATGACGGCCTCTGGCGTCATTGTCAGCATATTGCTCACGCTTTGCTCCCCAGCACTTCCAGCACCTTGTCAGCGATCAGATGGCTGACGCGCTCGTTGGATTCACTCGTGACCCCGGCGATATGCGGCGTCAACACAAGATTGGCCAGACCCTTGAATTTCTCTCCCGCTTCGGCGGTCAGGGGTTCGGTTTCAAACACATCAAGCGCCGCGCCGCCGAGCTCGCCCGCTCTCAGAGCCTCGGCAAGCGCCGTTTCCTCGACGATACCGCCGCGGGCCGCATTGATCAGGATCGCGTCCGGTTTCATGCTGGAAAGCGCCTTTGCATCTATCATGTTGCGCGTCGCATCGGTCAGCGGCGTGTGCAGGGACACCACATCAGCGAGTTCCAGTACCGCATCCAGCGACACATTGCGGGCAATCTGCCAGCCCGGATGATCAGCCATCAGGTAGGGATCATAGGCAACGATCTGCATGCCCATCATATGCGCCCGCCAGGCCACTTCACGGGCAATCGAGCCGTAGCCAACGAGTCCGATGGTCTTGCCGGCAAGTTCCCGGCCCATCATCGACTGGCGCGGCCAGTCGCCCGCTGCCACATCTGCCGAACGCAGATAGGCACCACGCAGCAGCATCAGTGCCGACGTGATCACATATTCGGCCACAGACAAATCATTGGCCCCGGTCGCCGGAATCACCTTGACCGAGCGCGCCTTGCAGGCCGCAACATCAATATTGTCGAGCCCGACACCCAGCCTTCCAACCACACGCAGCTTCGGCCCCATGCTCAGAAGTGTCTCGCGCACCTGGGTGCGGTTGCGCACGATGAGAGCCCGCGCCGATGTGAGATGCTCGTGCAGCGCCGCCGGATCATCGACCAGTTTGGGGTCGTAGACCGTGTCATGAGAATCAGCGAGGCGGCGAACCGCCGCCTCGTCCATGAATTCGGTAATGACGATATCTGCCATGAAGAACCTCTTTTGTTTCGCCGAGTTAAGCGGAACGATAAAGCTTTGTCATGGAGAATTCGCGGTGACCCAGCGCTTCCGCTGCGGTGGCGCGCCCGTTCGAGGTGCGGACGATCATTTCAATCAGCGAATCGCCGGCTTCGGCAATCGTCATTTCACGCGTCAGCACGCCGGTCACGTCCACGTCGATATGTTCGCTCATTGTGCGCAGGGTGCGCGGATTGCCCGAGATCTTGATCACCGGCACAATCGGATTGCCAACCACGTTGCCCTGCCCGGTCGGGAAAGTGTGGATCACAGCGCCACCGGCAGCCATCAGGGTCACGCATTCAGCCGCAGCCGACGAGGAATCCATGAAATAGAGCCCCTTGCCGGATTGTGGTGTTTCGGCTGGTTCCAGAATGTCGATGAACTGCGAGGTACGGCCGATCTTCTCGAGATTGCCCAGCGCCTTCTCCTCGATCGTCGTCAGGCCGCCTTCGATATTGCCCTTGGTGGGCTGGCTGTCGGAAAGGTCATCCGTCTGATGCGCGAAGATAACGTCGTTCTGATAGGCTTCCCACATCTTGTACCAGCGCTCGCCGACTTCCTCGTTGATCGCCCGCGTCTTGCAGATATGCTCTGCCCCGGTGATTTCTGAAGTTTCGCCGAAGAAGCCGGTGATCCCTTCGGGCAGCAACTTGTCATACATGTTGCCCACCGTCGGGCAAGAACTCAGGCCCGTTGTGGTGTCGCTCTCGCCGCATTTGGTCGAAACCCACAACTCCGAGATCGAGCACTCTTCGCGCTGCAGTTCCGAAGCAAAGTGAACATATTCCTTGGCCAACCGGGAAGCATCCATGATGGTCTTGAGATCACCATTCTGCTCGATCGAGAAACCGGTCACCGGCTTGCCCGTGGCGGCAATGCCGTCGACGATCTTCTTGGTCCAGCCCGGCTCGATGCCGATCACGACGACAGCCGCCACATTCGGATTGGCGCCAGTGCCGATCATGGTGCGGAAATGGACATCAAGGTCTTCACCGAACTGAAGACGGCCATAGGCATGCGGGATTGCCAGTGTGCCCTTGATGTTGTTGGCCACGGCCTCGCAGGCCGCGTTGGAGATATCGTCAACCGGCAGGATGACAACGTGGTTGCGGACGCCGACCCGGCCATTTTCGCGCCGGTAGCCGTGAAATGTCATGTTGGAATATTTCGATGCCATGATGTGGGCTCCTACCAGCGCTTGGTTTTGAGGTTCTGGGTGTGGACGTGGGCGCCCTTTTCCACATCGGCGACGAACTTGCCGATGTCCTCGCCGTATTTCGTCGCGGTATCACCCGACTTGATATCCTTGAGCGCGATCTTGTGCCCGATCGGCACATCGGCCTTGGATTCAAGTTCGAAGCTTGAATTGTCATGTGTGACAACACAGAGCATCTTGGTGCCGGCCTTCAGGCCTTCGACAACAACGACACCGACATTGTCCGCGTGGTCATGAACTAGCAAATGGGGGGTGGTCACGTTTGTCCTCCAGTGTGGATAAAGTGTATTCTGATGGCGTTGGATCGACAAGTCTTATATAAGACATAAGACACGGCATGCATACAAGTCAACCGGGGAAGAGCATGGAAGAGAAAAAACAGGCACCGGACGTGGCAGACGCGGACAACCGTGAGCCAATCGGCTTCAAGCCGCTTTATGCCCAGGTCCGGGACAGATTGATGCGGCGTCTCGTGGACGGAGACTGGTCGCCCGGCATGCTCTTGCCCAGCGAAATGGAGCTCGCACGTCAGCTCAATGTCAGTCAGGGCACGGTGCGCAAGGCGCTCGATTCGATGACGGCGGACAATCTGCTGCTGCGGCGTCAGGGGCGCGGCACCTATGTCGCCGAACCTGAGGAAAGCCGCATCATGTTCCAGTTTTTCCGGCTCTCACCGGACGAGGGGAGCGCCAGTTTTCCCGACTCAAAAGTATTGAGCACAGGAGCCGCCAGCCCGACAAAGACAGAGAAAGAAGCGCTCGGTCTGAAAGACACCGATGAAGTCATCCGCATTGAGCGCATTCGCTCGCTGTCTGGCCAGCCGCTGCTGATCGAAACGATCACGCTGCCGGCAAGCCGCTTTCCGGATTTCGATGACCTGACCATCATCCCCAACAATGTCTACAGGCTCTATTCCGACCGCTGGGGCATAACCATCGGCAGCGCTGAAGAACGGCTCAAGGCCATCTCCGCCAGCGCTCGTGACGCCACCAAGCTGGGCTGCGACACGGGAGAGCCGCTGCTGCTGATCAGCCGGCTGGCGCGCGATCTTGAAAGCCGGCCGGTGGAGTTGCGGTGGTCACGCTGCATCACCCGTGACATCCACTATGCGGTCAATCTGCGCTGAAATTCACAGCTCGATCGCCGTCCCGATTTTTGCGGACTGTTCCGCCGCAAGCCCGATCCGCACTGCCTTCATTCCGTCTTCAAGCGACACCTCGGGCACACCATTGGCGCGGATCATCGACAGAAATTTCTGATGCTGGAAGAAGGTCGATCCATGGTGATCACCCACTGCCAGGATAGCGGCGTCGACATCAATGATCTCGCGGTTCTCGCGCTTGCTGGCCCGCGGTGACAACACAAATTCCGAATGCCGCTCCCTGCCGTCAGCGGAGAACCGCGACGGACCCGGCACGAAAGCTTCGGCCTTGGCAAGGTCGCCCGTCACCGCGATCGCCTCCTGCCAGCCCGAGCCTTCGGCAAACATGCACAGATCCAGCATGGCGCGCACACCATTGTCGAAATCGATCACCACGAAGGCATTGTCGAGAATATCGGGCCGTACGCCGTCATAGTCCTCATCAAGGAAATTGACGTCCGCGCCGCCCGACGCATAAACCCGAACCGCTTCGGCCTGCGCGATCAGCCGCATCAGATCGAAGAAATGGCAGCATTTCTCCACCAGCGTGCCGCCGGTCTTGGCTTCGAATCTGTTCCAGTCGCCAATCTTCTTCAGGAACGGAAACCTGTGCTCACGCACGGAGATCATCCGCGGCGCACCGGTCTCACCAGACCGCACGGCCGCGATCAAACGCTCCACCGGCGGCATGTAGCGATACTCCATCGCCACCCAGACCTGCGATGTCCGTCCGGCTGCCCGCGCCAGAATATCTTCGCAATCCGCCAGCGTCGTACACAGCGGCTTTTCGACCAGCATTGGCAGATCTGCGGGCAGCACATCTTTCAAGATCCGGTGATGCAGATGATTGGGAGCCGCGATCACCAGCGCATCGCACAGTCGCGACTGCAGCAATGCCTGATGATCGGTGAACGCGGCGCATCCTGGACCGGCCAGATGCGCGGCGCTCGAGCGCATGCCCTCATCCGGGTCACATACGGCTGTCACCTCTGCGCCTTCAAGCAACCCGATGGTCCGAATGTGTTCCTGCCCCATCATGCCCGAGCCGATGATGCCGTATCTGATGTCTGCCATGGCCAAAACCTGAAATTGACAAAAACTCTAAAGATGAACCACCGGCAGACCGGCCGCGGCGGCAAAGCTTTCCAGCGCCGCAACATGATCGCCATAGGCCAGCGCCATGTGATGCTCGAGCCCGCTGTCGATGACCCGGCTGAGCATCTCGCCCGCCGGACGATCAAACCGCACAACACCGGAGGTGCCGGTAAATGCCATGTCGCGCTTCAGCATCTCGCCGCGCGCGATCACCAGGCTTTGCTGACCGCGCGCCTGACTGAGCCGCACAAAAGTCACCGGCCCGGGTTTGAGAGGAAATTCAAACAGCAATGGCATCTTCCGGTTGGTGTGGATCGTCGCCCGCGCCACGACATCCGGATCCGCCATCGAGATCGGCGCCTGCCCGCAATGCCAGACCACAGCGGTGTCGTCACTCGCGTCCATGTCGACCAGATCAACCAGAAACACCGGCTGATCGCTTGCCGCCTGCAGCAACAATTGCGTTGCCGCGCCATAGACATCGGCCTCGCAGGCGCAGGGAACACGGTTTTCGCCCATCATGGATGCCGGTCCGCACACCGCACCACCATACTCGGTGAATGTTTCCGGCCAGCAGCGAATAGCAAAGGCATCGAAACCTCCGTCGGCCTTCATTCCATCCAGCGCCAGCTTGAGCCTAAGCGACCGGTCGAGTTCGGTCTGATCGACCTGTTCCATACCCGAAAGATGCGCGCCAACGGCTGCCTGCAAAGCCCGCGCAGCACCCTCAGGCGCCGAGCGGGCTTTGGCAAACAGGTCGGAAAGCTCAAACCCCGTCACGGTCATGCCGGTCAGCACCGCCAGTTTGGCGCTGTCATAGGCACAGGTATCAAAGCCATCCGGGTGCGCTCCGATCCGGGCGATGCTCTTGCCCGAAAGGTCGGCGAGCAAAGCGTTTCCGGCAGAGGGATCTCCCTCCGGGGCTTCCGGATCAAGGGGCTGCACCATCGGCGTTTCGCCAAGCAACACATCAATACCCTGAGTATGGGGCGGTGCATAACGCCAGGAGAACAAACGCCCGCGCAGCCCCAGCGCATGCGATGCCAGATTGAGGCCGCAGAATGCATTGAGTCTCAGCCGCCCGCCGAGCCGCGGCTCCGGAACCGCCCAGATCGACAGCGGCTGTTCAAAGGTTTGCGCGATACGGCCCATCATCGCCGCATCGGTAAAGGTCACCTGCAGCACGACAATCCGGTCCGGTTTGACAGCCGCGATTTCCGCCATTGCGGCCTCAGTGGAAGCCGCATCCATCAGCAGTTTCCCCGGCCCGGCCAGCCGGTGGCCGGTGGCCTTGAGGTCGTCCATCATCCCGGCCAGCATCTCTTCTGCGAACGCCACATCGAAGGTTGGCCGGCCAAGCGGCAGAACGCCCAGGGTCAGAGTTTCACCGGACATCAACATGCCCCCTTACATCATCGGGTAAAAACACTAGATTGCAGACATGAACCTGAACCCGAGACGTTGGCCTGCGGCCTTTTTTCTTGCCTTGGCCATCGTCGCCATCGCCCATCCCACTCCAGGCTCGGCCACCGAGGCGGCCTGGGCGCGTCTGGCGCAGGGCGGATATACCATCTTGCTGGGATACTCCCGCACACCGGGCGGTGGCGAACCACTCAGGCCGGACCTTGGCGACTGCGACAAACGGAAGAGCCTGACCGACCGGGGAATACAGGAATCTCGCCGCATCGGCATGCGATTTGCCGCACGCGCGGTTTCGATCAACGAGGTCTATTCGGGTGAGTTCTGCCGCGCGCTCGAAACCGCTGAACTCGCCTTCGGCAGTTCGAACATCGAGACCAAAGCCTACCTCAATTCGATCGTCGGCGGCGCGGATCCCGATTTCATCCCGCCCGAGCTGATCACTGCGGTGGAAGAGTTCTATGGCGCCGGCAACCAGTTGATGGTCACCCACCCGGACCTGATCAAGGCAATCTCCGGCACCGTCCCCCGCCAGGGCGAAGCCGTCATCATCGCGCCGGGCGCCAACCCCGGCGACAAGCCGCGCGTCGTCAACCGCTTGCTGCTCGACTGAGAGGCGCCGCGGCATCAGCCGAAATCGCCGTAGCTGCTGCGAAAGCTCTGGTCCGCCGGAGCGAAGTGCGCGCCATCCGGCCCGAACACCTCATGCCGGTCCCACGGTGTTGCCGCCTCCTCGGTGAGCGCGTTGAGATCGCGCATGTAATCCACCGACCCGGCTTCCAGCCCCTGCCGCATCGCGTCCCAGTCGGGATAAAGCCCGAAAGGCTCAAGCCAGATGGCACGCCCCGCCAGATAGCCTGATGCGCCCGCCCGGTAGGCATGGCTCAGAATATTGCGGAATTCGGCCTTGCCGGCACCCGCCGACAGCATCACCCAGGGCCGCCCGGCAAGCCGGCCCATCTCGTCGAATGCCGCCTGCACATCCCGGCCTTCACGCTCTGGAACATCCTTGGCCGCAACCGGGCTTTCCAGCTTGAACACATCGATACCGTACTCGGGCGCTGCAAAATCCGCCACCGATTGCAGCACATGGTCGGTGCGCTTGCCGGTCATCTCGACGTAATCGGTTGTCTGGTGCGCATCGCTCGCCAGCGGATAGACTAGCAGCTCGAACAGGAACGGGATATCGTAGCGGGCGCAGGCCTCGCCGATCCGCTTGGTGAAATCCTTCTGCTTCTGCCGATTGTGTTCCGGCGCATCGGGCCTGTACCAAGCCAGAACCTTAACAGCATCGCCACCCATGCGCTTGATCTTGGCCACCGACCAGTTATCGATCTCGCTGGACAGCCGCCCGTCCGGCGTCTCCTCGAACACCGAATCCTCCAGCGTCACGATCAGTCCCTTGGCCGGAGAGAGTTTGCCGAGCCCTCGCGGAACGGCGTAATGCGGGTCGAGCAGCATCGCCGAGGATTGGCCCTGCAGGGTCTCGATCAGCAAGGTCTTGAAATCGGCGACCGCCTGCCATGGCGCTTCCGCAACGCCATGATGCATGGCAATCGGTCCCTTGATCGGTGGCCGCTGGTCCACCGCCGTCATCTTGAACAATCCCTTGTCATCGGCCATGCGGCGCATGCCCCATAGCTTGCCCGCGCTTAGCTGCATGACTGAGCCTCTTTCATGAAGGTTTCGGTTTCCGCCCGCACCGGATAGCCGGCACGGCCATTGCTGCGGGTGCATTTGATCGCCGCAACCGCGCTGGCAAAGCGGATCGCCTCGGGCGGCGAAGCACCCTCGCCCAGCCGCAGCGCAAAGGCCCCGTGCCAGACATCGCCGGCACCCAGCGTATCGAGCGGCGTGATTGCAAATGCCGGTTCAAAGCCAGACGCTGTGCCCTGCCGCCAGGTTACGCCCTTGGCACCGTCGGTAACGCAAACGAACGCACCTGTGTGAATGGCAATATCCGCCAGCGCCTTGCCGAGATCGTCATGGCCGGCCCAGTCGCGCAGGCCTTGCGCCGAAAACGCAATATGGCTGGCCAGATCGAGCGCCGCTTCCGCCTCCCGGATCGGCGCCTCGCCATCAAGCACGCCCGGCACACCACGCTCACGCGCGGTACGCATCAGCACTTCGGCCCCGTCCGGCCATCTTGTGTCAGCCAGCGCCGCATCGAACTGGTCAGGCAATGAATCCTTTAGCCATCCCGCATCCATAGGCAATTCGGGATCCCTGAAATTGACGATCTGCCGTTCGCCGGTGTTGTCGATGAAAACCGACGAAAACGAGGACCGCCGCCCCTCAAACCGCCGCAGCATGGTGCAGTCGACGCCATCAGCTTCAAGACCCGCCGCGATCATGTCCGCCACCTGGTCCGATCCAAGGCGGCTCGCCAGCATCGCATGACCGCCCAGCCGGGCTACGGCAGCGGCCGCATTGGCCGCACCGCCGCCTCCGGTGATCTCGGCACCCTTGGCACGGTATTTCTCTGCCAGTCTCGGCATCTCGTCGAGATGAAAGACGAAATCCACCACGGCGACCCCGGTGGTCACGATTCTAGTCATTGCAATCTCTTATCCTCGGAATGTTTTCGGCACGGAAGGGCTAGGTCCCACCAGGACTCTATCCAGTCTTATATAAGACGCAAGACGAAAGAGACTGCTTGGACACCAATCAGTGGCCGCAAGCCGCGCCTCAATCCACCGGCAATCCGCCCGGCACACGTGCCGGACGTCCGAGCCGCCCCCTGGCTTCGCCTGTCAGAGCCTCCAGAAAGGCAACCAGCGCATTCACCTCCTGATCGGAAAGCGCCACCGGCTCGACATCGACCCGCGCCTTCAGCCGCGCCCGCTCGCGGCTGTCGTCAAGCGCGATGAAATCAACCTTCGCCAGTCTCTCGTCGGCCGGCAGCCGCACCATGTCCGGCCTCCAGGCGTCCAGTGCGGCGACCGGATCGAGATGATGCCGGACAATGCCTTCGAGTGTGGCGTAGGCGCCATTGTGGCCCCACGGGCCGGTCAGCGCCACATTGCGCAGCATCGGCGTGCGAAACCGGTAGGCGTCCTCAAGGCGATCGGATTCCGCCATCCGTCCGACATCGCGCACATAGGGATCAAACCGCCGCGTCCGGCCCGGACCGAAATGCGGCAGGGCGAGCGCATGAAATCCCTGATCCGACATCAGCTTGCCTGAATGGCAGGTTGCGCATCCGGCCTTGCCGTAAAACAGCTCCATCCCGGCGCGCGCTTCCGGACCTAAGGCTGAATTGTCCCCGGCAAGATAGCGATCAAAGCCGCTGTCGGTGCTGCGCCATTCGGAATTGATGAAATCCCCCAGAGCATTGGCGATATGAACGATGTTCAGGTCCCCCGGGCCGCCTATTTCTGGGTCTGCCGCGCTGAACTGCTCGACATAACCGGCAATGCCACGCACCCGCTCGACCAGCAACGGCCAGACATGATCGATCCTGTCATAGGCCGCACCGGCGATCTTGTTTTCCTCCGGGTTACCGGCCATTTCCGTTTCGGAGGTGAGAGGGAACAGCGCCTGCGCCGCCAGAATACCCTTGAGGCCCTCCGGCAGATATTCCTCCGCCGGAGAATTGAATCCGTTGCCGAAGATATCGTCGATGCTCAGACGCCCGTCGTGAAACATAATCCGGATCTCGCGGGCACCGAGGTTGAACAACCCCGGTGCATTGCGCGGCACCCGTTTCTCGATCCGGCCGGCCCCCTGGCCGGTGGTCCGCCTGACGCCAAGCCCCGATCCGCCTTCGCCAACGCCCAGCGCCAGCCCGTCACCGGACGCCAGATCATGGTGATGGCAGGTGCCACAGGAGATATTGCGGTTTCCCGACAGCACCGGATCATAAAACAGCAGCCGCCCGATCTCTGCGAGCTTCGGATCGAAATCATGAAAATCCGCCACCGTCAGCGGCTTGGGCAGCGGTGTGATGCCGGTGACATCTGCCAATGTGGTGCCCCCAGGGTACAAGATTCCCAGACCCGCCAGACATGCGGCAAGCAGGATACGAGCAGCCGAAAGACAACGGCGCGAATGACCTCGCCAGGCCGGCAACTCCCTTCTGCTCATTCCCAAGCTCCTCCCTTCGACAGCAGCCAAGCCGTCTTGCCACTCCTGTTGCACCGACTCTATTGTCGGTGTCAGGATCGCAGATCGAAAGAATGACAAATGAATGTTCCGCTTGCAAACGCCGTCTATGGCCTGACCGCCCTTGGCATGGCGCTGGCCTTGGCCTTTCCTGCAAAGGCAGAGATCGAACAGGGCCGGGTACTGATGGAGAGCCACAGGTTCGAGGAGGCCATGGAAGAGTTCCTGCCCGCAGCCCGTTCCGGCAATGCCGATGCCGAGGAACTCATCGGCGTCATGTATGCCATGGGTCTCGGCGTTGAACGCGACGATGAACGCGCCTTCGAATGGTATTTGCGCGCCTCGATGAAGGGCCATCCGGGTGCACAATCGGGCATCGGCTGGTATTTCGAGGTCGGACGCGGGACGGCAGTCGATCTGGTGCGCGCCTATCTCTGGTACGGTCTGTCGGCCATTGGCGGCGACCCGGATGCAGCCATTTCGATCGAGGAAGTGGCGAAGAAGATGACGCCGGAGCAGATCCGCCGCGCCGAGATCCTGATCAATGACTACCGGCCCTGGATGTATCCGTTTCGCTGATTGTCCGTGATAAAAAAACCGCCCGGAATGACCCGGGCGGTTTTCTCGTCTCAGCCTTGGCAGAGCGGCCTTACTGCATGTCCTTCATCGCGCCGCCATCGATCATCTCCGAGGCTTTCGCGGCTTCCGCCACCAGCAGGTCATAGAAGGTTGCGCCGCCCTCAACATTGGTCTTGAACCATTCGAACACCGGCGCTGCGGCTTCCTTGAACTGCGCCTTCTCTTCCATCGTCGGCACGTAAACCGATCCGCCTATCTCGGCAAACGCCTTGTAGGCGTCGATCGATTTGCGCTTCGGCGAGGCGAATGTCGCCTGCTGCAGGGCGGCAAAGCCATCGACGACGACACGGCGCAGGTTCTCGTCCAGCCCCATGAAGCGGTCGTTGTTCATGTACCAAAGCGCGCCCATGTAGGAGTGGCCATCGAGCGTCAGATATTTGAGGCCCGCATCGGGAAACTTCATACCCATGATGTCGGTGATGCCGTTCTGCGTGCCCTCGACCACACCGGTCTGGAATGAGGTAAACAGCTCGGGCCACGGGATCGGCGTCGGCGAAGCGCCCATGGAGCGGACTAGCTCCTGCGGCAAATCCGCAACCACGGTGCGGATCTTGAGACCCTCCATGTCGGCCGGCGAGCGGATTTCGCGTTTGGTATTGGCAAAATTGCGCCAGCCACCGGTATTGCCGACAGTCATCAACCGGATCATGTCGCCTGAATCGGCCAGCATCTGTTCGCGCAGCGCGCGGGTGAAGGTGCCTTCGGTCAGCACGGCTTCCGCAATGCGGTCATCGCGCAGCAGATAGGGCAGATCCAGCACCTGCACGTAAGGGAAGATCCCCGAGGCTCCGCCAGAGGTCGAGATGTAGATGTCGATCGATCCGTCAGCGATGCCCTGCAGGCATTCGGCCCCTGTCGAACACAGCTGCGTTCCGATGAACAGCTCCACTTCAATGGCGCCGTTCGAGGCCTTTTCGACATAATCCTTGAACACGATGAGACCATCATAGTCCTCGTCATTTTCATTGGAGTTTGCCGTCGCGCGCAGCTTGATGTCGGCTGCCTGTGCGGCCGAAATCATGCCGCCGGCCAGAACCGAAAGCCCGAGTGCCGCCGCGGTCAGTGTTTTCATTGCCCGTTTCAAGATCATCGATAACCCTCCCTTTGATACCTGTTTCCCGTTGCTGTCTTATATAAGACATAGGATTGATGACGCATCTGGTCTTGTCAACCAAATGCTTTCGCAGATCTTCGATGTCCCCTGCATGACACTCACCGTGCAAAACCGAACAGCTGCGGCACAAACAGCGAAATCTGCGGGATGAAGGTGATCATGAAAATCACCGCCACCTCAACCAGCAGGAATGGCAGAATTGCCTTGGCGATGGTTTCCACCCGTTCGCCCGAAACGCTGGAGGTAACGAACAGCACGAGCCCCATCGGCGGGGTCGCCAGCCCGACGGTCAGGTTGACGCTCATGATAATGGCGAAGTGCACCGGATGAACGCCGAGATCGGTGAAGATCGGCCCGAGAATCGGCCCCAGAATGATGATCGCCGGCCCGGCATCGAGAAACATCCCGACAATGAACAAAAGCAAATTGATCAGGAACAGCAGGATATAGGGATTGTCCGACAGGCCGAGAATGAAATTGGCGAGAATTTCCGGCGTGTGCGAGAGGCTGACCACGGTCTTGAACGCCATCGCCGCGCCCACCAGCAGCAGCACCACCGAAGTTGTCATCGCAGCCTTGGTCAGGACCTTCGGCAGGTCCGCCCAGCCCATGGTCTTGAGAATGAACAGCGCCACGATAAAGGCATAGACCGCAGCCACCGCGGACGCCTCGGTCGGCGTGAACACACCGCCGAGAATACCGCCCAGAATGATCACCGGCGTAAGCAGCGGGAAGAAGGCTTTCAGGCTGGCCTGCCCGCGTTCGGGCCAGCTCGCCTTGCGCGCGGCCACGGGAAAGCCGTGCCGTTCGGCCATGACGGCAACCACCGCCATCAGCCCGACGCCGACGAGAATGCCTGGAACGATGCCCGCCAGAAACAGCGCCGCGACGGATTCGCCCATCACATAGGCATAGATGATCATGATGCCAGAGGGCGGGATGATCGGCCCGATCACCGATGAGGCTGCCGTGACCGCCGCCGCAAATTTGCGGGTGTAGCCGTTCTTCTCCATCGCCGGGATCAGCATCGACCCCAAAGCCGAAACATCGGCCACGGCGGAACCGGACAATCCGGCAAACAGCATCGAGGACAGGATGTTCACATGCGCAAGCCCGCCCTTGAGATGCCCGATCATCGCCTGGCTGAACTCGACAATCCGCATGGTGATGCCGCCGCGGTTCATCAGCTCGCCGGCCAGCATGAAGAACGGAATCGCCATCAGCGGAAACGAGTCCATGCCGGTAAAGACATTGCGGTAAAGCAGCGCGATATCGCGCTCCTGGCCATTGAGCCAGAGCAGAAACCCGGGAGCGGCGAGCATGCCGAAAAACACCGGCAGGCCGATCATCAGGAACACGAGAAACAGCGGCAGGAAAAAGAACAGCATGGCCTACTCCACCGCCACGATCACGCGATCATGATCGTCCGGCAGTTCAGCCGCCGGGTCGATCAGATGGGCAATCGCCTTCAGGCAGAGCTCGACATTGACAAGGGTCATAAGCGCCAGCCCGACCGGGAGCGACATATACATCCAGGCCAGCTTGATCCGAACCAGCCCCAACCCGATAAACTCAAGCGGCAGCTTCAGTGAACTGGAATTGAACAGCCAGCCCGATTTGACATGATTGAGCCCGAGCTGGAACCCGTAGACCAGCACCGTCAACGACACCGCCAGCAGAACCAGACCGAGAAAGGAGCCAATCCGCGCCGGCAGCAAATCCTTGACCATTTCGATGGAAACGAACCCGCCCCAGCGATAGGCAGAAGGCGCGATCATCGCCGTCATCCACAGCATCAGAAAGCGCGCGCCCTCGTCCGGCCAGGCCAGGGCACTGCCGACAATATAGCGGAAGAACACCTGCAGGATGATGATCAGCACCATAAGTCCCATTGCCACCCAGGCAAAGGTGCGGCCCAGACGCAACAGCGCAGTGTTGAGAGCCGCCAGCGGCTTGAGCAACGCCAGAATAACCGTCATGGTCTTGGTCCTCCCCAGAGCCATCCGCCA
The DNA here is from genome assembly GCA_963975635.1 of uncultured Hoeflea sp. Lineage (GTDB taxonomy): Bacteria > Pseudomonadota > Alphaproteobacteria > Rhizobiales > Rhizobiaceae > Hoeflea. Next base: position 38,393 of record CAXBIE010000017.1, read on the forward strand.
GAACAGAACGACAGGTCTTATATAAGACCTGTCCATGGGCTTCTATTTCCCGGCGTCTGTCAAGTCTTCACGCTTGCGCTTCAACTCCGGATAAACACATGCTCGGTGTGCTGGACCCGTTTCTCACCGGGTCGCAGAACCGCGCCGGCAAAGCCCGCATGGTTGGGGCTGTCGGGCCAGCTCTGGGTTTCAAGGCACAATCCTGCACAGGCCGAATAGGGTTTTCCGGTCAGTCCGGGCACCGGCGTGGCAACCTTGAAGCCTGTGTAAAATTGCAGGCCCGGCTCGGTTGAGCGAAGCTCCATGGCGACACCGGAGCGTATCGACCGCACCAGCGCAACGGTTCGCACCGCTTCCCGCTCGAGCGACAGGCAGAAATTGTGGTCGTATGGCACTTGCTGACCGTCTGGACCTTCACGACGAATCGGGCGCAATTCGCGGAAATCGAAATCCGTGCCTTCTACGGACCGGATCTCCCCCGTCGGGATCAGATCCGCATCGACCGGCAGGTAGTGATCCGCCGCCATCATCAGTTCATGATCAAGAATATCGTCGGCATCATCGAGCGTGAAATAACTGTGATGAGCGATATTCACCAGCGTCGGCCGGTCGGTAACGCTGGTAAAGGTGATCGCCAGGCAGCCGCCGGGGCGCAGCTCATAGCGCGCCTCGATTTTCGCGGTGCCGGGATAGCCTGACTGACCATCGGGATCAACAATGGAAAACACCGCATGGTCACTGCCATGGCTATCCAGTTTCCACAGCCGTTTGGCGATCCCGGCGCTGCCGCCATGCAGATGGCTGATCCCGTTCTCGTTGCATTCAAGCTGATAAGCTGTTCCATTCAGGACGAACCGCCCCCCGGCAATCCGGTTGGCATGCCGGCCGGCAGTCTGCCCGAAATAGGGCGAATGCGCCGGATAGCTTTCGAAATCCGGAAACCCGAGCGTCAACGGTGCTGCGTGGCCTTCAAGCCTGAGATCCTGCAACGTAGCCCCCCAGGTCATGATCTTGGCCGTCAGGCCTCCGCCTTCGATCGTTACCCTGTGCACAGTCTCGCCGGCTGCAGTCTGGCCGAAAGCTTCGATAGTCATGGCTGTCTCCCGTCAATCAGGTCTGGTCGTATCAAAGAAGGCTGTTGCGCGGTTTTCGATTCGCCGCAAGGCAGTTTCACCGTGTCAGTTGACGCGTCGCCGCTTCCAGTCCCGCAAGCGTCATGGGGAACATCCTGTCGCCAAAAAGCTGCCGGATCAGCGCGGTGGAATGGGTATGCTGCCAATAGGCCTGCGGCGCCGGATTGAGCCAGGCCACCTTGGGAAAATGATCGAGCACACGCGTCAGCCAGATCTGCCCGGGCTCTTCGTTCCAATGCTCCACCGATCCACCCGTAGACACGATCTCATAGGGGCTCATGGCTGCATCGCCGACAAAAATCACCCGGTAATCCGATCCGTAGGTGCGCAGCACTTCCGCAGTTGGCAGCAACTCCTGACGGCGTCGGCGATTGTCGCGCCAGACGCCCTCATACAGGCAATTGTGAAAGTAGAAATATTCCATGTGGCGGAATTCGGCGCGCGCAGCGGAAAACAGCTCCTCGACCACCTTGATATGGTCATCCATCGAGCCGCCGATATCAAAGAACATCAGCAGCTTGACCGCATTGCGCCGTTCCGGCCGGGTCTTCACATCCAGCCAGCCATGTTCCGCCGTCGACTGAATGGTGCCGGGAAGATCGAACTCTTCCGCCGCGCCCTCGCGCACCCAGCGGCGCAAACGCCGCAGCGCCACCTTGATGTTGCGCGTGCCGAGCTCCACCGTGTCATCAAGGTTCCTGAACTCGCGCTTGTCCCAGACCTTGACCGCACGGCGGTGCCGGCTCTGGTCCTGCCCGATCCGCACGCCCTCGGGATTGTAGCCATAGGCCCCGAATGGCGAGGTTCCCGCCGTGCCGATCCACTTCGAGCCACCCTGATGCCGCTTCTGCTGTTCCTCAAGCCGCTGCTTGAGCGTCTCCATCAGCTTGTCAAACCCACCAAGGCTCTCGACAAGTTTCTTCTCGTCTTCGCTCAGATGCTTTTCAGCCATCCGTCGGAGCCATTCTTCGGGCAGGTTGCGCGCATCCACACCGGCCTCGCCGCCAATGGCCTCGACACCGCGGAAATAATGCGAAAACACCTGGTCGAACCGGTCTATGTGCCGCTCGTCCTTCACCAGCGACGCCCGCGCCAGATAATAGAACTCCTCGACATCGAAACGCGACAGCCCTGCCCCAAGCCCCTCCATCAGGGTGAGGTATTCGCGCAATGAGACCGGCACCTTGGCGGCTTTGAGTTCTAGGAAAAACGGAAGAAACATGGGCGCGACAATAGCCGCATACAGAGCCGATTGCCAACCGGTTTAGAGGCGATAATCCATAGACGGAAATAGGTCGAACGGCCTGCCATCAAGCACCACCATGTCTGGCGTTTACCTGCCTTGCGTTGGGGTGCCGCCTGCTCGTTCAGAACAAACAAAGCAGTCACTTCCGCCTTTACGCCACCTGTCAAAGAACACAGCGCCGCAAAGGATCTCCCTTTGCGGCGCTGTGGCTTGGATAAACCGGGCTGCGCCCGCCAAACCCTTTGGAGGGCCGTGTGGCGGCAAAAGCCGGCAGATGGATCAGAACTCGGACCATTCCTCAGGTTTGACGGCAAGATTGCCATCAATCTGCGCCGGGCGCCGGCTGGATGAAGAGGGCTCAGCCATCGCGGTTGCGACCTGGCGCAGCGCTGCCGACTGTCCGTTCGTCGTGCCCGACAGTCGGAACTGTCCGATAAGAGTACCCAGCCGACCGGCTTCATCTGAGAGTGAAGCGCTGGCCGCAGTGCTTTCCTCGACCATCGCTGCGTTTTGCTGCGTCACCTGGTCCATCTGGTTGACCGCAAGATTGACTTCCGACAGGCCGACAGACTGTTCCTTGGCTGCGTGTGCTATGGCTTTCATGTGATCGTTGACGTTTACGATATAACTTTCGATTGCCTTCAACGCTTCGCCGGTCTCATTGACAAGCCGGACGCCACTTTCGACTTCGACGGAGGAATTCCGGATCAGATCCTTGATTTCCTTCGCAGCCTGAGCGGAGCGCTGCGCCAGTTCGCGAACTTCCTGCGCCACCACGGCAAAGCCCTTCCCGGCCTCCCCCGCACGGGCTGCCTCCACACCCGCATTGAGCGCCAGCAGATTGGTCTGAAAAGCAATCTCGTCAATCACGCCGATGATGTTGGAGATCTGGCTCGAGGATTGCTCGATCCTGCCCATTGCGTCGACAGCATTGGAGACAATGGTTGCTGACTGCACAGCACTCTGATTGGCCTTGACTGCGACGGTACCGGCCTCCTCGACCCGCTGCGTCGAATTGCTGACATTCGCGGTGATCTGGTCGAGAGCGGCGGCAGTCTCCTCAAGTGAAGCCGCCTGCTGCTCGGTCCGCTTCGACAGATCCTGTGCCGACTGGCTGATCTCACGCGATCCGGTGTCGATCTGTTGCGATGCCTCAGCGACCGACCGAAGCGTATTGCCAAGCTGCAAAACGGCGGCATTGAAGTCACTGCGCAGGCCTTCGAAATCGGCGGCGAAAGGCTGGGAGAGCTGATAAGAAAGGTCACCGTCAGCAAGATGTCTCAATCCATCTGCCAGACCCTTGGTTGCCTGCTCCATTTCCTGCGCACGGACCCGTTCGGCTTCGCTGTTGCGATGACGGGCCTGCTCGGCGCTATCTCGTTGTAGGTCGGCCTCCTGCTCGAGGCGGATCTTTTCGAGACCGGAGTCCTTGAAGACCTGGACCGCACGGGCCATTGCGCCAACTTCGTCGGAACGGTTCTGATCCTGGACTTCGGCCTCCAGATCCCCATTGGCCAGCCGAACCATCGTGCCGGTCATCTGGCTGATCGTGCCGGAGAACGAACGGGCATAAAAGAAGAAGCCCAGCAGAGACAACAGCGAAACGATGACAGTTCCAACGATCGAAGACCATGTCGCGGCCGTGCCCGCAACAACAACAGGCGTGACATCCGCTGCCATTTCGATCACGCCGATCTTCTCACCGGAGAAGTTCTTCAGCACTTTTCCGTTGACCGCATAGTCATGCTCATTTGCCGAAACCATCTTGAGCGGCTGATCCTTGTCAAAAACCGCACGCAATTCTTCCGGTGACATCATGTTGGACGCGCCGAATGTCGAGGATTGCGTCTCGAATTTTCCGTCTTTCAGGATGTGGACGGCAATCAGGGAGCCGGTCGCCTCAGCAATGCGGGAGAAATAGTCCGCCGAAAGCTGGCTGCCGATATCCACGACGCCGGCTATCTGGCCATTCTGCATGACGGGTGCCGTGCCAAACACGTTGACCGAGGTTCTTCCCGGCTCAATACCGGCGTGCAGCTTCTTATTCGCAATCGTGGCGACAATCATCTTGCGGCGCCCGCGAATGTCATCACCAAATTTGTTCGTTGCGTGAACGCGAGCTACGACCACACCATTCCGGCTGAAGGTGATGAGCCCGAGGCCACTTGTTTCGGTCACGCGCGGAAGGCTTTCTGCATAGCGCGCTATCAGGTCTTCACGCGCATTTGCCGCAATCAAACCAGCAATCTCTGGCTCGCTGGCAATAGCCAGCGCAAGTCCGGAAGCGGCACGCTTCTGGGCATCCATGTCTGCCTCAAGCACAGCGAGATCGGCGTCGAATTCCTTCTGCACCGCATGCTCATTCATCTTGGATTGGCTGTACCAGGCAAGCCCGCCAATCATTGAGCTGGCGAAAAGAACCGCAGCGAAGCCATACCCGGCCATCTTGACCCACATGGGTCTTTTAATATTGATATTACTCATAAATGTATCCCTAAGAAAAGCAGACGATAGGCTGTCAATGCAAAGAGACTATTCGGTCGGGATAGCTAAAATTTTATGAAACCCGATACTCGAGATTTTGACTTTCCGAACACTTGTTTGGCAATATTGCAGCCTCATCTGCAACGGGTGCCGCACCAGCGCAGCCCGAGGGCAGCAATGCCCTCCCGATGGGATTAACAGCCCAGCGCACACACCAGCAGCAAGTTCCGGCATCCATCCGTTTCAGCGGCTGTATTTGACGAATGGTGTCAGCGTGGCGATCCGGTCATAGAGCTTGCGGGCGGTCGCATTGGACTCCTGCGTCATCCAGTAGACGCTTGGGCAGCCATCGGCATCAGCTTGCGCATATACTGCCTCGATCAGTGCCCGCCCGATACCTGTGCCCCGGACTTCCGGCGCCGCGTAGAGATCCTGCAGATAACAGACCGGCTCAATCTTCCAGCCATGCCGGTGATAGAAGTAATGCACCAGACCGGCAGGCTTTCCATCCACCAGCGCCAGCATGCCGCGCGGCTCGTAAAACGACGCTTCGCCAACGTCATGCGCGCCAACAATCCGCGACAACGTGCTCTGATACACCTCTTCCGGCACGTTCGACTCGTAAAATTCGAGATAGAGCGTCCACAGCCGGCGCCATTCAGGTTCATCGGCAATGGTGATTGGGCGTATTTCGACTTCACCGGTCATTCAGTCTCTCCTCAAGCCGCAGACAGGCCAACGGGATGCGCAAAGCACATCCTCACATCTTGTAATCATGCAGATCAGTTATCGGTCAAATGAAACCATTTGATCACCTCATGCATCAAGCTTCGTCGGGCAACCGGTCTTCGCCAATTTCCTCAATGTCAAAGGGCGTGGTTTGGTAAACCTGGTTGATCCAGTTGCCGAACAACAGGAATGCATGGCTGCGCCAGCGGTTTGAAGGCTTCTTGTCGGGATCATCGTCTGGAAAATAATGATAGGGCGGCTTGATCGGCTTGCCCGCCTCAACGTCGCGGAAATACTCCTCCGCCAGCGTGCCGGAATCGTATTCGATGTGATTGAAGATATAGAGCCGGTTGGCGAAAGCTTCGTGCAGCAGGCAAAGCCCCGTCTGCTGGCTTTCCATCAAAACATCAAAGTCCGGGGTCAGATCCTCCCGCCGAACCTCCGTCCAGCGCGACACGGACACCTGGAAATCGTCTGAAAACCCCATCAGATACGGTGATGCCGGGCTGAGGTTGCGGTGCCGGTAGACGCCGAACGCCTTCTCTTCAAGCGCCCGCTTGGGAACCTTGTGGAAATGCCATGCAGCGGCCATTGCGCCCCAGCAGACGAAAAAGCTCGAATGCACATGGGTGGTTGTCCAATCGAGGATCTGCTCCATTTCCTGCCAATAGGTGACATCCTCGAAGGGCAGGGTTTCAATTGGCGCACCGGTGATGATGAACCCGTCAAACTTGCGGTGCTTCACCTCGTCCCAAGTGTGGTAGAAGTTGATCAGGTGCTCTTCCGACGTATTCTTGGCGACATGCGATCCGATCCGCACCAGCGTCAGTTCCACCTGAAGCGGCGAGGCGCCGATCAGACGTGCGATCTGCGTCTCGGTGGCAATCTTGTTGGGCATCAGGTTCAGAAGACCGATATGCAGGGGACGAATATCCTGCCGCACGGCAATCGATTCATCGAGGATTTGCACACCCTCGCGCACCAGCGCGTCACGGGAAGGAAGGCCATCTGGGATACGGATCGGCATGACGCTCACTCCAACAAAAAAACCGGCTGCGAATACAACGCTACCGGTCCGCTGGGAACAAGCCCTTCGGCCATTTAGCGAGTTGTTTAACGTGGCTGCAAGCCGGCCGGCCAAATCACCACGAGTGCCAATCTAGTTCCGCCCGGTGACGGGGTCAATGTCCTCCGTAACCTTCCGCCTTTTCACGCAGGTCAATACTCCGGTGAAGCAAACCAGCCGCAACAATCAGGCCGTTTTCTGCAATAGGTCTGCATCATGAACGACCGGACCGGCCCGGCGCACCAGATTGCGGCCGTCGTTCTTGGCCTGATAGACTGCGGCATCAACATCGGCCATCGCCGTCATCAGATCACAATCGGGATCAAGCCGGCAATACCCGAAACTTGCCGTGAGGCGCAGGCAATCGTCCTTTGTGGATATTTTCAATCGTTCGACCGCGCCACGCAGATGTGTCGCCTGCAGCCGGATCATCTCGTCGGTGGCTCCGGGAAGAAGAATGCAGAATTCCTCCCCCCCCAGCCGCGTACAAATCGCCGTCTCCGGGGTCTCCCGCTCAAGCAGCCGGGAAAAGGCTTTCAGTGCCCGGTCCCCGACCTCATGGCCATGGCGGTCATTGACGCGTTTGAAGTGATCGATATCGCAGATGATCAGGCCGGTCGAAAGCGGCGCCGACGATGCTCTGAGTGCCTGGACCCTGTCTTCGAAGGCACGGCGGTTGAGCAGCCCCGTCAAAGGGTCTGTCTCCGCAAGACGCTGCAACTGCTTGACAAGCGTCACGGAATAGCGCGCGAACAAGGCAAGGCCGATTACAATGGCGAACATCGCGTTCTCGGTCTGCATTGAGGCTGCGAAGGCAGATTTCTTGAAGGCGTGGTGAGTCGACAGATCCATGCCTGAAGACAGGACGAGCAAGGTCCGGTTCGAGACGACAAGCACCTGCATCAAAAACAGCGCGGCGACAACGGTATCGACGCGATGGCTTCTTGCCCGCCAGACCAAAACGCAGCACATCAGATACACAAACGCGGTGAACCCGCTCACAGCGGCATATCGAAGCCAGAACAGCGACCCGTTCCGACTTGAATAGATCGCGATGCTTGCGACAACAACCGCCGCAAGCCAGAAGGCCAACTGCGGTACATCCTTGCCGAAAAGCGAAGTCACCCCCCAGATCAACAGGAAATGGCCGGAGAAAAGCGAAAACAGGATGGCCACCTGAAACCCCTTGTGGAGGTCAGCGTCTCCCAGCATGACTGCGACAAATCCGATCGTCGACAGCAGAAAGGCACCGGCCAGCCTCAGAGCCGCCAGCTGTTTCCGGTCATTAAAGTAAAGCAACAGGAAAGCGCCACCGGCCGACGCAAAAATTGCGGGCCCGAGAACTTCATAAGAAAGGGAGGCATACTGCAAGTGAAATGGCCTTGTGAACGGTGCAAGCCGGGACACGCTAGCAGCCAAACCTCGCCAAATAATTACCAGTGAAAACTGATCTCCGCGCTGCCGCACCAAAAAGCCACCTGCCGAACAGCACAGGTGCGGGCTTTACGCTTGTGTCCATATGACGGCTTGCTAAGGTTCAAGCCGTCAGGTCTTCAGATCTGACGGCTGAACGTCTCTGTAGTCGGGGTCGGGCATCTGCAGCAGCTGCACCGCTTTGACCGATTGAGCCCCAGATGTGAGAGCCTTCGCAATTCGGTGCATGCCATCCATGATCCGCCCTTGCGGGCAGACAATGACGGGAAAATCCAGTTCGGCCTGCTGCATCAGCCGGAAATGGTTGCAGATTGCCCGCGGTGTGGGGCGATCGTCCTCGGCCTGAAACCACCACATCTCATCGATTTCAGCTATCTTGTCCAGGCTCAGTTCGAAAACCGGCAGGTTTGCCGAAAGATCAATCAGGCGCAACACATCCCATGCGAAATAGCCGTTGGGGCTTGGCCGAAAATGATATTGCCTGCGCAGTTCCGGCACAATCTTGCTCCGAGATCCTTAGCCCCCGCGCTGCCGCGCCAGGAATGCCAGCCTTTCGAACAGATGCACATCCTGCTCGTTCTTCAAAAGCGCCCCGTGCAGTTTCGGCAACGCGTTTCTGGCGTCGCCGCGCAGCGTCTCCGGCTCGACATCATCGGACACCAGAAGCCTGATCCAGTCGAGCGCTTCCGACGTCGAAGGCTTCTTTTTCAGCCCCGCCGTCTCGCGCACTTCGTAGAACTGGGTCAGGGCTTCACGCACCAGCGCCTGCTTGATGCCCGGATAATGCACATCGACAATGCGCTGCAGCGTTTCCATGTCGGGAAAGCGGATGTAGTGGAAGAAACACCGGCGCAGAAATGCGTCAGGCAGCTCCTTCTCGTTGTTTGACGTGATGATGACGATCGGCCTGTGCCGCGCCCGGATGGTTTCACCGGTCTCGTAGACGAAGAACTCCATCCGATCGAGTTCCTGCAGCAGGTCGTTCGGAAACTCGATGTCCGCCTTGTCGATCTCGTCGATCAGCAAAACGGTTTTCCTGTCAGCCGCGAAAGCTTCCCAGAGTTTGCCGCGGCGGATGTAGTTGGCAACGTCGTTGACGCGCTCGTCACCCAGCTGGCTGTCGCGCAACCGGCTCACGGCGTCATACTCATACAGGCCTTGCTGCGCCTTGGTGGTGGATTTCACCGACCATTCGATCAGGTCGAGGCCAAGCGCCTGGGCAATCTGGATGGCCAGCTCGGTTTTTCCGGTGCCCGGTTCGCCCTTGACCAGAAGTGGCCGCTCGAGCTTGATGGCCGCATTGACCGCTACGGTGAGATCCTTTTCCGCCACATAGGCCGAAGTGCCTTCAAACTGCATGCGTCCTCCATGTGCCGCATTTCCGGCGGCTTGGTTCCATATGGTCTTCAACACCACACTCGGGCCCTGGACGCAACCCGGCAGCCACATCAACGGTTTGCGCCAGATCAAGGCGGGACCGGGACCGGCAAGCCAAGATGACGTCAAAACTTCCAACAGCATCAATTGGAGAATGACATGACGCTTTACCACATCCATCTGGTCATGGCCCGCAACAAGGAATTTCCGGACGGCAATCTCCATCGCGGCTATGACATCCATGCGCCGCTGGATGCGGATGGCCATCTCGACAAGGAGGCTTGGGAAAAATCGCCTTCCTCATCGACTGTCATGCGGTTCTGGGACGGTGAACGCTCGGAACTGGGCTATCTGGTCCATCATCCGAAAGGCGGCTGGGCATTCGATTATGACCCTGCGGATGACGACGATGACGAAGCCGGCTACCGGCTCTCAAACCACGTCTTCAAGACCGGAGAATACATCTCCATTCGTGATCACGGCGCCGATGAGATGCACACCTTCGTCATTGATTCGGTGACAAAAGCTGCCTGAAGCAACAGCGCCTGGTTGAACAAACACCGTTAGCGCTCAGATGTCCGAATCTGAGCGCAACAATTTCCATCAGCTGCCTTCGATTTCCTCGCGCAGGATCTCCAGTTCCATCCATTCGCCTTCCATCGCCTCAATCTCGGCTTTCAGCGCGTCATGGGTCTTGGCGCGGGCGGCAAAGCCGTCCGGGTTTTTGGCAAACAGGGCAGGATCCGCCATTTCAGCCTCGATTTTCGCGAGCTTGACTTGCGCTTCCTCGATCTTCACCGGCAGTGATTCCAGCGCGAATTTCTGCTTGTAGGAGAGCTTGCGCGCGCTGTCCCTGCTGGCAGCCGGTGGCTTGGGAGCCGTTGCAGAACGGCTTGAGGCTTCCTGCGCCGAACGAGCAGCTTTCTTCTCTCGCGCTTCGACACCGCGTTGCGTCAGCATGTCGGAATAGCCACCGGCATAGGCAATCCAGCGCCCGTCGGGTTCCGACGGATTGGCCGGCGCAAGTGTCGAGTTGACTGTACGGTCGAGAAAATCACGATCATGGCTGATCAGAATCACGGTCCCCGGATAGGAAGACACAACCTCCTGGAGCAGGTCCAGCGTCTCCATGTCGAGATCATTGGTCGGCTCATCAAGGATCAGCAGGTTTGACGGCCGCGACAGGATCCGGGCCAGCACCAGCCTGGCCTTCTCGCCGCCGGAAAGATTGCGGATCGGAGTGCGCGCCTGCTCCGGCTGGAACAGGAAATCCTTCATGTAACCGGTGACATGCTTGGCCTCGCCATTGACGATCAGGCTGTCGCCACGCCCGTCGGTGAGATAATGCGCCAGCGTCTCGTCCGGATTGAGCACATCCCGGCGCTGGTCCAGAACCGCAATATCAAGCTTCGACCCATGCCGCACAAAGCCGGTATCGGTTTCAAGTTCGCCGATCAGCATTTTCAGCAGTGTGGTCTTGCCCGCACCGTTGGGGCCGACAATGCCGATACAGTCTCCGCGATTGATCCGCATCGAGAAGTCGCGCACCACCGGATCCGCGCCGTCATAGCTTTTCGAAATGCCTTCCGCCTCGATCACCAGCTTGCCGGAATCCCGGCCTTCGGCAACTTGCGCGTTGATGCGGCCCTGCGGACCCTTGTGGCCACGATGTTCGGCCCGCATCGTCTTGAGGTCGGACAGCCGCCGCATGTTGCGCTTGCGCCGTGCCGTCACGCCGTAGCGCAGCCAGTGCTCCTCGCGCTCGATCTGCCGCCCGAGCTTGTGCTGCTCAAGCTCTTCTGCCTCCAGCACCGTGTCGCGCCAGGCTTCAAAGCTGCCGAAGCCCTTATCCAGCCGCAGCGAGCGCCCGCGATCCAGCCAGATCGTTATCCGGCTGACCCGCTCGAGAAACCGCCGGTCATGGGAGATCACCAGCAGCGCACTGCGGGTTCTCAGCAACTCTTCTTCCAGCCATTCAATGGTTGGCAGGTCGAGATGGTTGGTCGGCTCATCAAGCAGCAGAATGTCAGGTTCCGGCGCCAGCACGCGTGCCAGTGCCGCGCGTCGTGCTTCGCCGCCCGAAAGCGTCTGCGGATCAGCTTCCCCATCAAGCCCGAGATGCTCGAGCAGATAGGTAACGCGATACACATCGTCATTGGGGCCAAGTCCTGCTTCCGCATAGGCCTGAACAGTTTGAAAGCCCTCGAAATCCGGCGCCTGCGGCAGGTAGCGGATGGTCGATGACGGATGCCGGAAGATCTCGCCCGATTGCGGCTCCACCTGCCCGGCGGCAATCTTCAGCAATGTCGACTTGCCCGAGCCGTTGCGCCCGACAAGGCAGATCCGGTCGCCGGGTTCCACCTGCAGCTCGGCACCATCAAGCAACGGCGCCCCCCCAAAGGACAGCAGGATATCGTCGAGTTTCAAAATGGGAGGCGCCATGCTCAGGCTCCTGAAAAATCGTGAGGACGGGCAATGATGAGAGCGCGGCCGGAACCAAGGCTGGCGGTCACTGGCCCCACGGCCACATTCGAGATGGTGCGTGATGCGCCAAATGCAATATCGGCTTCATCAAGCGGGTACTTCGCTCCAGCCAGGCTGAGCCCGGTCAAAGCAGTAAAGGCAACGACAGAGAACAACGAACCGGCGGGAAGATCCAGCATCCGGGAGCCCGGAAGCAACGGCACCGCCTCCTCGAGACCCGATGTCAGCACCACATCAAACCCGCGCTCGGCCAGCGTCACCGCCTGCAGCAGATGCGACAGTGCGTGATCGGTTCGCGGGCCGCCGAATGATCCGACCAGCACCAACCGGGTGGCACCACGCTCGATCGCCTGTTCGATTGCCAGTTCGCCGTCGGTGAAATTCTTCTCGGCCGGAAACGGCATCCGCGGCGTGGCGGCATGAAATTCAGACAGGCCTTCCGGCGTCGAATCGAAATCGCCGACCCAAACTTCCGGCAACACGCCGAGCGATTGTGCATGACGCATGCCGCCATCGGCGGCGATAACGCGCACGCCCTGCATCAGGGTCAGAACCCGGTCATCGATCTCGAGCACCCCGCCAAGCAGGACTGCGAATGTTGAATTGGATGTCATGGCGCATGCCAATAGCAGCTTTGGCCGCACTTGCCAGCGTCTGGAAGAAATTCTATGTCTTGTCTCGCTCTAACGGGGTGCCTGGCGATTGTGTCAGGCTGAGAGGTCTGATGGCCAACCCGAAGAACCTGATCCGGTTTGTACCGGCGGAGGGATTAGACGTGCACATCGCGCCTATTCCTGTTTTTTCTGAACCAAGGAGGCGCGATCAATGCGCATAGCTCGTTTTATTCCTGTTGCCCTGGCAGCCCTTGTCCCATTCCTCGCCAGCCCCGCCAGCAGCGCCGGCAAGACGCTGACCGTCTACACCTACGAGAGCTTCATTGCCGAATGGGGTCCCGGCCCCAAGATCGAAGCTGCCTTCGAGGCCGAATGCGATTGCGATCTCAAATGGGTCGGCGTCGCCGATGGCGTGGCGCTCCTGAACCGCTTGAAGCTTGAAGGCGACAAGGCAGAAGCCGGCATCGTGCTGGGCCTAGACACCAATCTCGTCGCCGAAGCCAAGGCCACCGGTCTGTTCGAAGCGCATGGTCTCGACACCACAGCCATCTCGGTGCCCGGCGGGTTCAGCGATGACACGTTCATCCCCTATGATTACGGCCATTTCGCCGTGATCTACGACACCCAGGCGATTTCCAATCCGCCGGCAAGCCTGAAGGATCTGGTCGAGGGCGATCCGGAGCAGAAGATCGTTATTCAGGATCCGCGCACCTCGACCCCGGGTCTGGGGCTGCTGCTCTGGATGAAGTCGGTCTATGGCGACGATGCCGCTCAAGCCTGGGAGAAACTCTCCAAGCGTGTGCTGACCGTCACGCCGGGCTGGTCGGAGGCCTATGGCCTGTTCACCTCGGGTGAAGCGCCGATGGTTCTGTCCTACACCACCTCGCCCGCCTACCACATGGTGGCAGAAGATACGGACCGCTATCAGGCAGCCGAATTTGCCGAAGGCCATTATCTGCAGGTCGAAGTCGCGGGCCTGCTGGCCGCGGCACCGGAGAAGGATCTGGCACGTGAGTTCCTCAGCTTCACGATGACGCCTGGCTTCCAGAACGAGATCCCCACCAACAACTGGATGCTGCCCGCCGCTCCCGTCACCATGGAGCTTCCCGAAGCCTTTGCGACACTGGTTTCACCGGAAAAGACCTTTCTCTATTCGCCAGAGGAAGTTGCCGGGAACCGCGCCGCATGGGTCGAGGAGTGGCTCGGGGCCATGAGCCGCTGATCCGGACAGCGCCACGGTCATGCTGACCCGGGTTGAACATCGCACATCACGCATGGCGGGATTTGCCGCGCTGATATGCGTCGGCCTGGCATTGGCGGTACCTGTGGCAGTTCTCCTCTCTCACGGAGGCGCTACCGGGCTGTCTGCCAGCCAGGGCGATTACCTCATCCGGATCACCCGGTTCACCTTGTTGCAGGCGGGCCTGTCGACCTTGCTCAGCCTCGTCTTTGCAGTGCCGCTGGCCCGCGCCCTGGCTCGCCGCCCGGCCTTTCCCGGGCGGCGCTGGCTGATCAATCTGTTTGCCGTGCCGCTGGGCCTGCCGCCACTGGTCGCAGCCCTCGGCCTGATCGAGGTCTGGGGCCGCAATGGTATCGCCAACAAGGGGCTTTCCATCCTCGGTGTCGAAACCCCGTTTTCGATCTATGGCCTCAGCGGCATTCTCATTGCCCATGTGTTTTTCAACCTGCCGCTCGCCGTCCGGCTGATCCTTCCCGGACTTGAACGCCTGCCACCGGAATACTGGAAGACCGCCGCCAATCTCGGCATGGGCGGTATCTCGCTGTTTCGCCTTGTCGAATGGCCCGCGATGCGCCGCTCGGCCGCAAGTGCTGCAGGACTGGTGTTCATGCTCTGCGCCACATCCTTCACGCTTGTTCTGGTGCTGGGAGGCGGTCCGGCGGCGACCACGCTGGAAGTCGCGATCTATCAGGCGCTGCGGTTTGATTTCGATCCCGGCCGGGCTGTCCTGCTTTCGCTGATACAGGTCGCCATGACCCTGATTGTCATGCTGGCTCTCAAGCTCATTTCAGCGCCCACCGAGACCGGCGACACCAAGGGCGGAGCAAGCAGCCGCCCCGATGTTCAAGGCGGCCTGAACGCCCTGCCCGACATCGTGCTGATCGGATTGGGCGGTCTCTTTGTCAGCGCGCCGATGGCTGCGGTGATTGTGTCGGGATTGAGCGCGGATCTGACCCGCCTGCTCACGGACACCCTGTTCTGGCGGGCAACAGCGACCAGTCTGGCAATCGGCATTGCCGCTGCGGCCCTGTCGGTTTTGCTGGCGCTTCTGTTGGTGCGCGCACGCTACTCGGCAGGCGATCGCCCCGGCTCGCCGGCGCTGGGTCTCTTGGCAGGGCTCTCAAGCGCCGCCGGATCATTGACCCTGCTGGTGCCGCCCGTCGTGCTTGGCGCCGGATGGTTTCTGATGCTTGGCGGCGGAACAGGCCAGCTGTTTGCCCCCCTGATGGTGATTGTTCTGATCAACGCGCTGATGGCGCTGCCCTTCGTTATCCGCGTTCTGGAACCGGCGCATCTGAGCACCATGGAGCGCAATGGCCGGCTGGCTGTGTCACTCGGTGTCGTTGGAGCGAACCGGCTGTGGCAGATCGATCTTCGGGCCATGTTGCAAGCGCTGGCAACGGCCTTTGTCTTCGCCGTCGCCTTGTCCCTGGGAGATCTGGGAGCCATCGCACTGTTCGGCAGCGACCGCATCATGACGCTGCCCTGGCTTTTGTATCAGAAATTGGGAAGCTACCGCACCAATGACGCCGCAGGGCTTGCTTTGTTGCTGGGAGGCATGACCATGGGCCTGATGATCATCTCCGAGAGGCTGGGCAACTGGAAAGGAAACACACAACGATGACCCGGCAGCCTGCGATTCTGTTTGACGGCGTTGTCTGCGGCATGGGCAATCTCCGTGCCGAGTTCTCCTTCCGCCGGGAGGCCGGCTCGGTGACCGCCATTCTTGGCCCTTCCGGCGCCGGAAAATCGACATTGCTCAATCTCGCCGCCGGTTTTCTGAACCCGGCAGCCGGACGGATTGTCCTCGACGGCCGGGACGTTGCCGGTCTGGCGCCGTCCGAACGCGGCATATCCATGGTGTTTCAGGACAACAACCTGTTTGCGCATCTCGATATCCGCACCAATATCGGCCTTGGCCTCGATCCTTCCCTCCGGCTTGATGCAACGGCCTGGGGCCAGATCGAGATGGCGCTCGAACGGGTTGGTCTGGCCGGATTTGGCACCCGCATGCCAGCCACACTTTCAGGCGGCGAACGGCAACGGGTTGCCCTCGCCCGCGCCTTCGTGCGCCGCCGCCCGCTGCTGTTGCTCGACGAACCCTTCGACGGCCTCGGTCCCGGCCTTGCCGCAGACATGCTTGGGCTGATGCTTGAGATCCGCGCGGAAGTCGGTGCAACCGTGCTGATGGTCACCCACGACCCCGATGAAGCCCGCACCGCAGCCGATCAAATCCTGTTCATTGCCAGGGGCCGCATCGCTGCGGATGCCCCGGCGGCCGGGTTCTTCGACCGCCGCGACTTGCCGGATCTGCTGACTTATCTCGGCAGTTCAGCAGGAAACTGAGACCGCGCCACAATTTCGACGCGAGCGTTTGCCACTGGAGAAGCGGCGCGAATTGGGATAAACCGGTGCCATATGTTCCGGCTTGCGAGATATTCAGCTTCCGTCCCGGCATCAAGATGACAGAACACAAAACCGGACCATGGCCAAGATAGCAGCGCCCCGCACAATGATCAGGACGACCGTCACCAACAGACTTCGCGCCGCGCTGTTTGTCGGCACCGGATTGCTATTGCTGTCCGGTTGCCAGACACTTGGCGTGGATGTCTACGAGCCATCGGTGAAGCCGTCTTCCACACCGCAGACCGCGCAGAAAGCCGGTGCATCCGATCCACGCACCCGCATCGGCGCACTTGAGCATCCGCGCATTATCGCCAGCTATGGCGGGGAGTTCCGCGACGCCAAGACAGAACGTCTGGTGGCGCGCATCGTCGGCGCATTGACGCTCGTCTCTGAAAATCCCAGCCAAGCCTACCGGATTACCGTGCTCAATTCACCCGCGGTCAACGCCTTTGCTCTGCCCGGCGGCTATCTTTACGTCACCCGAGGTCTGCTGGCACTTGCCAATGACGCCTCGGAAGTGGCCGCTGTGCTGTCGCACGAAATGGCCCATGTTACCGCCAATCACGGCCTTGAGCGCCAACGCCGCGAGAAGGAAGTCGAACTCGCCGGCCAGGTCGCCGAGGAGCTGTTCGCCAATTCGATAGACGGCCGCCAGGCTGTGGCCCGGGGCAAGCTGTCGCTAGCCGCCTTCTCCCGCAATCAGGAACTGCAGGCAGACGTCATCGGAGTCAGAATGCTTGGTGAAGCAGGCTACGATCCTTACGCGGCGCCACGCTTTCTGGAATCGATGAATGCAAACCAGCGTTTTAGTGCGGTCGATCCGGAGGCTGATTCCAGCCTCGACTTCCTTGCCAGCCACCCCAATGCGCCGCAGCGGGTGGAACTTGCCAGAAACCATGCCAGGGCCTTCGGTCCTGAAGGTGTTGGCGATCGCGGGCGCGGCTACTATCTCGACGGCATAGATGGATTGCTGTTCGGCGACAGCCCCAATGAAGGCTATGTCCGCGGCACCGAGTTTCTGCATCCTGTGCTGGGGGTAAAATTCAGCGTGCCGGCAGGCTTCAGGATCGACAACAATGCCGAAGCGGTGATTGCCACGGGGCCTGATGAAATGGCAATCCGCTTTGACGGCGTCACCGACGACGGCCGTCAGTCATTGACAGACTATGTCGCCAGCGGATGGGTCACCGGGCTTGATCCAAGCTCAATCCGGCAAACGCGCATCGATGGCTTGCCCGCAGCGACTGCGCGCGCCAGTGCTGACCGCTGGGATTTCGACATCACCGTGATCAGGTTGAAGGACCGCATCTACCGGTTCCTGACGGCAGCCCAGAGCGGCAGCGGTCAACTCGAGGCAACAGCCTCCGCTGTGCGGAGCAGTTTCCGGAAAATGTCCAGCCGCGAGATCAAGCAGCTTCAGCCCTTGCGCATCAGCATCGTAACAATCGCACCGGGCGACACCGTTGCCTCGCTGGCAGCACGGATGAGGGGCGTCGAACGCAAGGTTGAATTGTTCAAGCTGCTGAACGCGATTGCGCCGGGAACAGCGCTGACACCGGGTCAAAAGGTCAAGATCGTCACTGACCGGTGAACCATCACCGGCCACGTTTGAGCCAACAGAATGCGTCCAATTAATCGAACGGCGTTCTAATGTTTACAGGCTTGCGATTTCCGGAGTCTCAGTCGTCAACACAGCCCGGAGCTTCTCGAGCGCCCTGTTTTCGATCTGCCGCACCCGTTCCTTGGATATGCCGAGTTCCGACCCAAGCGATTCCAGGGTAGCCCCTTCCTCGCTCAACCGTCGTTGGCGGATGATGCGAAGCTCGCGCGGGTTGAGCGTGTTGAGCGCGTCACCAAGCCACATGCTCCTGCGCTCGTCATCGATCATCGTCGACACCTGCTCGTCGGGCAAAGGCTCATCGCTCATGAGAAAATCGATACGGTCGGACGAGGACCCCTCATCGCCGCCGGACATCGGGGCGTTGAGCGATGAATCCGCGCCTGACAGCCGCGCGTTCATGACTGCGACGTCCTTGGCATGAACCCCGAGCGTGTTGGCGATCTGGGATTGAATGGCACTTTCGGAAAGAAACGGATCATCCTGCGCGAGGCGCGCCCTGAGCCGGCGCAGATTGAAGAACAGGGATTTCTGTGCGGAACTGGTGCCGCCGCGTACGATCGACCAGTTGCGCAGGACATAGTCCTGGATCGACGCCCGGATCCACCAGGTCGCATAGGTCGAGAACCGGACCTCCCGCTCGGGGTCAAAGCGGGCAGCGGCCTCCAGCAGGCCGACATGGCCTTCCTGTATCAGATCACTCATCGGAAGGGCAAAGTTGCGGAACTTGGCGGCCATGGAAATCACCAGCCGCATATGGGCCATTGTAATGCGGTGCAACGCATCCTGGTCCTTCTGATCTTTCCAGCGTACGGCGAGGTCGTGCTCTTCTTCACGTTCAAGATAGGGTGCCGCCATCGCTGCACGCACCATCTGCCTGTTTGCGGTAATCGCTTTCATGACACCCTCCGGCTTTTTGCGGTTCACTTGAGTGTACGGGCGCCAGGCCAAAACAGATCATCACACCCGATGATAAAGGCGTGATCGCCCGCCGCAGAACGGCATCATCGCCAATTCCCTAAGCTAAAGGCCTGAAATCCCGAATGGTTCCGCAGAATTTCGAGAATCAGTCAAATGCCGTGATATTCCCATACTTCGAGTATGCGAAACCTGTTTCAGGCGCGCCCTGCAGACAACCCTCCTGCGACCCAACTGGTGCGGCATGCACGCAGCTACGTCTCCACAGACAACAAGCCGAAGCTCTGAATGCCGGCAAAATACCGGCACAAAAAAACCCGGGCACGTGGAACGGCCCGGGCTTGATGTTAAAGATGACGAGTGGTGAGGCTTAGGCTGCCTCTTCCTGAGCGCCGTCTTCATCATTGGCTTTGCCGCGCTTCGGTCCCTTGTTGAGGTTAACCTCAATCAGGCGCACCGCTTCGGTGTCGGACATCTTGTTGACAGCACCGAGTTCACGGGCCATCCGGTCGAGAGCCGCTTCATAGAGCTGGCGCTCCGAATATGACTGCTCCGGCTGGTTCTCAGCGCGATAGAGGTCACGAACCACTTCCGCGATCGAAATCAGATCGCCGGAATTGATCTTTGCATCATATTCCTGCGCACGGCGCGACCACATGGTCCGCTTGACGCGGGCCCGGCCCTGAACAACTTTCAGAGCGCGCTCGACAAAATCTGTTTCCGACAATTTGCGCATGCCGATCGTCAAAGCCTTGGCGACGGGCACCTTGAGGCGCATCTTGTCTTTATCAAAATCAATCACAAACAATTCGAGTTTGTGTCCTGCGACTTCCTGTTCTTCGATAGCAACGATCTGCCCAACGCCATGGGCTGGATAAACGATCGATTCACCGGTCTTGAAACCCTGTCTCTGTGAAGGCTTTTTCTGCTGGGTTGTCATGCGTTTTCAAAACTCCCTGTTACGGAAACGGACACTGGGAGCCGGGCATGGGTTGCCCGGACCGGTCCTGCGATGGCCTGCAGGCGCATCGCGCTGACAACGCTTTCAAAAGCTCGACAAGGCAAAAATATCAAAGGCAACCATCGCGCGGAAAATATCAAACCGGCAGCGTTGCGCTGCAAGGAAAGGCTTACCGCTATGAGGGACGTTTGCTTCCGCTTTTGCTTCTTGTTTCGCCCTGACGGCGCCTTGAAGATGTCAGTAATATGATATGTACCACAAAAAATGGTGCAAATCAATGATTTGCACGCGCGGCCAAAAGCTCTGCGGCAAACCAAGTTACCGCCTGGTTGGCCGTGCGGCGGCGCACAGCCGAATCCGCCGCATCGCAACAAAAGCAAACGCGATTGCAGGCCGGTCAGTCGCCTTCGCCGGGCTCGGCAGAGAAGTACAGCTCATATTTGCCTTCCTTGCCGTCAAAGTCCTTGGCGTCGGCAGGCGCATCACGCTTGATGGTGATGTTGGGCCATTTGTCGGCAAACTCGGTGTTGACCTCAAGCCATTTTTCAAGCCCCGGCTCGGTGTCGGGCTTGATAGCTTCTGCAGGGCACTCCGGCTCGCACACGCCGCAATCGATGCATTCGTCCGGATGAATGACCAACATATTGTCACCCTCGTAGAAACAGTCCACCGGGCAAACCTCAACGCAATCCATGTATTTGCAGCGAATGCAATTGTCGGTCACCACATAGGTCATACATCTCTCCTGATGCTCCATGCATGTCATGATCCGGGCACGGATTCATCATGCATCATTTCAGAGCGTTACAGCTTTCATGGCAACCCGCTCAAGGCTCCCCGCGCTGTAGCAAACAACCGCGCTGGGGTACCGGCTTTGCCCGCGTATTGCAAGACTTCAGATGCCGCCAAAGCGCCGCAGGTCGTGGCCTCTGGGAAAAGCTGCCGGCCACGGAAAGAATCGGCGAATGCGCTTCTCCACCGGAGGCCGTATCAAGAAATATTCATGCGTCATCATCCGGATTACGGAACAGATCAATTTTTCGCCTGTCCCGCTTGGTCGGGCGGCCTGAGCCGGGCTCACGCTGTGCAGCGACCGGCTCGGCCTCACTGGCTGCCACCGGTTTAGGGGTTATGTCTTCATAGAGCAGCTGCGCTTCGGGTGCCGGGCCACGGCGCTGTCCGCACCCGAGGATTCTGAGCACAAGGATGCGGCGCTCCTGCGCGATGGTCAGCACATCCCCCGGCTTGATCAGGAAACTGGCCTGATCAATCTTTTCGCTGTTCACCCGAACATTGCCGGCAGCCGCAAACTTGCCCGCCAGAGTCCGTGACTTAATGACGCGCGCGAAAAACAGCCATTTGTCGATCCGTTGTCGCGTCGTCTGCTCCACCGGACAGCGGCCTATTTTTTCAGCTGGTCACGCAGCGCAGCGAGTGCGGCGAATGGTGAATCCGGATCGACAGGTTTTTCCTTGCGCACCGGCCGGTCATTGCGGTTGCCGCGATTGGCATCGCCGCCCTGACCACCCTTGCCATGGCCACCCCTGCCCGGAGCCCCCTTGCCTGCCCCGCCCTTGCCCTGATGACCAGGCTTTCCGCGGTGTCCCTTGTTGGGCCGGCCTTCGCCGCTTCCCGCGCCTTCGCCATCCTGCTTTTCACCTGAGCGGGCATTGCGATTGCCGCCATCACGCCGGCCGCGGCCTTCGCCGGGTGCAGTGCGCGGACCGCGCTGGGCGTCCTGACGGCCACCCGGCCGCCACAACAGCACCGGTCGCGGCGCTTCGGCTTCTTCAGCGCCAGTCTGCGGGCGTTCAGCTCCAGCGGCCTGCGTATCCTTCGGCTCGGAAGCTGCAGCACTCTCGGCAGGCGTTTCCGTCTGAGCCGGTGCGACCTGTGCAGAAGATTCAGATGATGAAGCGCCCGCATCAGCATTTGTCGCTGACGTTTCGCCCGAAGCATCGGCGGCTTCATTCCCCGTCTCTGCGGTGTTTGATGCCTCTTCAGCAACGACTGGAGCATCGTCTGCAGCAGCCGGCGAAACCGGCTTGTGCGGACGATCAGCGGCAGTGCGCGAAACAACAACCTCGACAACCGGTCCACTGCCGGCTGTCCCGGCGGTCTCGGTCTGTGTCGCATCAAGACCTGCAATATGGGCTTGCGCTTCTTCAGCCGGCACAGTGTCGGCACGGTAGCCAAGTCCCTTGAGGATTTCCTCGATGTCATCCTGAGTGGCGCCGAGTATCGACAGCATCCCGGTCGTAGTGATGAACCGCCGGCCGTCATAGGCCGCCTCGGGGCGCGCACCCTGAGTGCCTGGCTTCCACTGCAGCGCCGGACGGATCAGATCCGCCAGCCGCTCGAGAATATCAATGCGAACAGCACGTTTGCCAAGGAACCGGAAACCGGCCAGACGATAGAACTCGCGATCGATTTCGGGATCGGTAGCCACCGAGGTGCGCCCGGCCGCCAGCAATGGCGTCACGTCGCCATAACCGGATTTGGTAAACCCGTCATTGGCAAGCGCCCACAAAAGCGTGACCAGCTCGGCTGGCGCCGGCTTAAGCAGCGCCGGCATGAAAATGTGATAGGCGCCAAACCGGATGCCGTATTTGCGCAGGCTTGCCCGCGCCGACTGGTCAAGATCCTTGATCATCTCGGCCACGTCGCGGCGGAACAGGACACCGAGGTTTTCGGCAATCCGGAATGCAAGACCGCGCGCAAGACCATCGAGATCTTCGGCACGCGTGAGATCGTCAAGCGGCTTGAGGATGGTCGCGATATGGTGATTGACGAAGCGGTCGATGCGCGCAACGACAAAATCCCGGGCACTGCCGGTCAATTGCTCGTCGGCAAGCAGGATGGTGCGCGGCTTGAGAATGTGATCGCCGCTCACCAGCTTGGCAACCGGATCGCCGAGCCAGCGCACAGTTCCGTCAGCACCAATGGCAAAATCGGAATTGCCAGACGCATGCAGGCGCGCCGCGCGGGCTTCAAATTCCAGCGACAGCGCTTTCTGCGCAGCCGCCAGAACGGCCTTGGCGTCCGGGCCGTCGGCCGAGGCATCCGCCATGAAACGGAATCCGGCTAATTGTCCAATATGATGTCCTTCTACAAAGACATCACCGTTTACACTGATTTCAGCTTCGAGCATCGCGTTCTCTCTCAGGCGCCTCATGAGCACAGATGTCCTGCGGTCCACAAAGCGTTTCGTCAACCTTTCATGCAGCGCATCGGACAAACGATCCTCAATTTCGCGCGTCTTTTCCTGCCAGTGTGTCGGATCGGCAAGCCATTCAGGTCTGTTGGAAATATAAGTCCATGTCCGGATCTGTGAAATCCGGGCCGACAATGTGTCGATTTCTCCGTCTGTGGAATCGGTTCTGCGAACCTGTTCTGCCAGAAAATCCTCGTTCACTTCCCCGGTGCGGATCAGGTCCCGGTAAATCGTTGCGATCAGATCGGCATGTTGCGCCGGTGCAATTCGCCGGTAGTCCGGCAAAGAGCAGACATCCCACAGCGTCGCAACATTTTTCGGGGTGTTGGCCAGATCACGCACTTCGAAATCATTGACCAGGTGCTCGAGCGCGCGCTGATCCACCGCCGGAACCGCGCGGGTCAGCCCCTGGATTGCCGGAATCTGATCCAGGCTCGCCTGCAGCGTCTTGAGTGTGGAGAAATCCAGCTGCTTGGACCGCCACTGCAGAATTTTCAGCGGCTCGAACACATGGCTTTCGAGCCGCTGCACCAGCTCTTCCGGCAAGGGTTGAACCTGGCCGGTCACGCCAAAGGTCCCGTCGCGCAGATGCCGCCCGGCCCGGCCGGCGATCTGACCGAACTCGGACGCCGTCAGTTGCCGGTAGGAATAACCGTCGAATTTCCGGTCCTGGGCAAATGCCACGTGATCAACATCGAGATTGAGCCCCATGCCGATGGCGTCGGTCGCCACCAGATAATCGACATCGCCGTTCTGGTAGAGCTCGACCTGCGCATTGCGGGTGCGCGGACTGAGCGCCCCGAGCACCACTGCGGCACCACCACGCTGACGCCGCACCAGCTCGGCAATCGCGTACACTTCCTCTGCCGAGAACGCCACAATCGCCGTGCGGCGCGGCAACCGGGTGATCTTCTTCGATCCGGCGTAATGCAACTCTGACAAACGTGGCCGCTCGACAATGGTTATCCCCGGCAGCAAATGCTCAAGAATACCGCGCACCGTGGCCGATCCGAGCAGCAGGGTCTCTTCCCGCCCCCGCAGTGACAGGATCCGGTCCGTAAACACATGCCCACGCTCAAGATCGCCTGCGATCTGCACTTCATCGATGGCGACAAAAGCAGCATTGGTTTCCTGCGGCATCGCTTCCACGGTGCAAACCGAATAGCGCGCGCCGGGCGGGGTGATCTTCTCTTCGCCGGTGATCAGCGACACATGCTGAACGCCCACCTTGTCGACCATCCGGCCATAGACTTCCCGCGCAAGCAATCGCAACGGCAGCCCGATAACGCCGGATGAATGCGCTGCCATCCGTTCAATGGCGAAATGCGTCTTGCCGGTATTCGTCGGCCCCAGCACGGCGGTGACTCCGCGCCCGGACAGGATCATCGGTTTAGGGGGATGGCTGCGAAAAGCGGGCATTGTCGTCCGTATTCAGGTCAAGTCGCGTGTTACCTAACACATTGAAGCGGGCGAAACAGGGGCTAATCTCAAAGACTCCAATAGCTTGCATTTTAACGATTGGAACAGTGACGGAACGAATCGGCGACGAATCATTGACTCAAGCTGATTCCGGTTTTGTTCACCGCAACATCTGGCGAGATGCCGGTTGCGCGCCACCACATGGTGAATCGCTCGCAGGGCGTATATCGCCAATCGCAGCGATGGCGTTAACCTTTGCACATCGCTCGGATCCATCCGGATCCGGCATTGAAAGCCATTTCAGTCATGTTTAGATTTTATTAACAAATCCAAACACTTCATTAATCGATCTCGCTCGATTTTAGCGTTCCTGTTAACTTCCGGAACAGTGGCGGAACGAATCGGCGACGAATCACCGACCTGACTTTGTTGGCCATTTGTTCATGGCTGCATGTAGGTATTTGAGCGTCACCCTGCACCAGATGCTGACCGGCCATTACCCGATCGAGGCTGTATCTCGCTGCCGCGTTAACCTTTGACATCGGACCGGCACGACATCTGGTCGTTCACACTGCCTCCAGGGTCAGGATTTGTTAATCATTCCAAACATTTGATTAACCGGATTGTGCGGATTTGAACGGCCCCGTTAACTTTCGGAACAGCGCCGGAACGAATCGGCGACGAATCGCTGACCTGGCAT
>CAXBIE010000018.1:0-59480 GCA_963975635.1 uncultured Hoeflea sp.
TTGCGACGAAATACGGGCCGGTGAAGACCGATCACATTTTGTTTATCGCGTCTGGCGCGTTTCATGTCTCTAAACCCTCGGACCTACTGCCCGAACTGCAGGGTCGTCTGCCAATCCGGGTCGAGCTGCGCGCGCTGGGCAAGGACGATTTCCGGCGAATCCTGACAGAGACCGAAGCCAGTTTGATCAAGCAGTATGTGGCCTTGATGGCGACTGAAGACCTGACGCTGGAGTTTACCGAGGACGCGATCGACGCGTTGGCGGAGGTTGCAGTGCATCTGAATTCGAGCATCGAGAACATCGGTGCGCGGCGTTTGCAGACGGTGATGGAACGGGTTCTTGACGAGATTTCTTTCACCGCTCCAGATCAGCCGGGCTCGACAATCACGATTGATTCAGACTATGTCCGGGAACACGTTGGCGACCTTGCGCAGAATACAGACCTGTCGCGTTTCATTCTTTGAGCAGCGACAAAAGGCAGCGCATAACAAGCGGGATGTGAACCGGAACGGTCTCTGACCGGAAAACCGATCGCGCGTTGAAAAGGAAAGTGATTGTGCCCAGCATCAAGCTCAATGCCGTAATCGCGATGTCAATCGGATTGAGCTTGAGCCTTGCCGCAATACCGCGGGCATATTCTGCGGAATCGGTGCCCAAGGGAAACCGCTATGCACAGCAGCCGGACATTCCCGGTGCATCCAAGCGCCGCACGCAGGCCACCAAATCAACGTTCGATGCGAAATATGAAAAGATTCGCGATCTGATCGCCGACGACGCAAAACTGCGACGCAAGATCAAGTCCGTGTCGAAAGCCTACAAGATCGATCCGATCCACATCGTCGGGGCGCTGGTGGGTGAACACACCTACAATGTTGACGCCTATGACAGGCTGCAGAGCTATTACATCAAGGCCGTCTCCTATGCCGGCGAACGGTTTCGCTTCGAACATGATGGCGAGAGCGTTCTCGACTTCGTCAAGCGTCCCGAATTCGATGCGTGCGACGACAGTGCCGGCTCGCAGGAAGTCTGGACCTGCCGCGAGGAAATCTGGGAAGAGGCTTTTCGCGGCAAGAAGGTATCGGGAAAATCCTATCCGAATGACCGGTTTGGCGCGGTGTTCTTTCAGCCGTTCTATGCCGGGCAGACCTTTGGCCTGGGGCAACTCAATCCGCTGACTGCACTGATACACACGGACCGGGTCAACAAGGTCTCACGGCTGAGAAAGCTTGATGCCGGCAAGGCATCGGAGGTCTACAAGGCCATAATGGAGCCAGATTCGACGCTGGCCTACATGGCTGCGGACATCGCATCCTCCATCGAGGCCTATAAAAAGATAGCCGGATTCGACATTTCAGAAAATCCCGGGCTGACTGCAACCCTGTACAATGTCGGCAATGCCAAACGCAGAGCCACAGCATTGGCGGCAGAGAACGACAAGCGGAAAAAGCGCGGCCTGAAGCCGAAACTCCCCACCGAGAATTATTATGGCTGGCTGGTCAATCAGCATGAAGACGAACTGCGCGAAATCATTCAGCGCTGATCTTCAATCTTTTTCGACGACGTCTGCACGGATAGTACGAGTTGCTGTACCCGGCTATCGCTGCTTTGGCGGGACGTGAGCGCTTTCCGCGTCTCCTTCGGCGTCGGTGCCATCAATCAACATTCCGATGCGCTCTAGCGTCGACGCGTCCAGCCGCGCTATCGCCGCGGCCAGTTTGTTGGCAACTTCCGTGGCCTTCGGGGTGAGACCCGATGTGTTGATGGTGACTTTCGGCCTGGAGAGGCCCGCCAGCATCTGCAGTTCTTCGGCTTCGTCCCAGATGATGTTGAAATAGCCGATGACCCGCTGGATGAATTCCCAGCTCGGTTCGGACCGGTTTCCATGCTCAAGTGCTGAGAGATAGGCCGGGGAGACGCCGATGGCCTTGGCCATCTGCCGCTGGGTGACGCCACGCTCTGAGCGCAACCGCCGCAGGGCCTCGCCAAACGGGGTCATCGCGGATTGCCCTTTTCGCGGCGCAGCCGAATGTAAAGCGCGCCTTCGCCACCATGGCCACGAGCGGCATCCTCATAACCGGAAATCAGGAAGCGGAATTCGGGTTTCGAGAGCCAGACCGGCACCGCTCGCTTGAGCGCTCCCTCACTGCCGCGCGAGGCGCCCTTGCCGGTGATGACAAGCACATGCCTGAGCCCGCGCTCATGCGCCCGCGCCAGAAATCCGAAAAGCAGATTGTGGGCTTCACTCTGGGTCAGACCATGAAGGTCAATGCGCCCGTCAATCGGCAGGCGGCCCCGGGACAGCTTGCGAATGACCGGCTTCTCGATCGGGTGCGGCTGATGACGTGCCGGAACCACCGGATTGGCAGGCGATTGCACCTGCCTGACCGGCTTGCTCTGCGGGACCGGGGATTGCGAAGCCGGATTCTCAACGGCAAACCAGTCATCCTCCGGAATTTCCTTTCCGGGGAAAGCCTCAACGGTGCGTGCGATGCGCGCCCAGATAATCCGGTCTTCATGGCTCAGTTTTGACTTGTCATTGCTCATGGCCGGCCCGCCGTGCAATCTCCGATCCGGCCGGAGCAAGGATGACAAACCTGGCGGCAGCCTTTATCGACCCGGCTTTTTCGCCGGCTTCCGAACCGCAACCGGCAAACAGATCGCCACGGGCCGGACCAACGATTGCGGTGCCTGTGTCCTGGGCAATCATCAACCGGGCGAAGGGGCGCTGATCGTCAAAATCCTGCAGGTCCGGCGCACTGACAAAGATCGGCGTGCCGAAGGTGTGAATGCGCTTGTCAACGGCAAGGGACCGGCCCGGTTCGAGCGGGACTTTCGCAGCCGCCACAGGCCCAAGTCCATCACTCTCAACTTCAGCCTTTTCAAAGAATATGAAGGACCGGTTTTCCCACATCAGGCTATCTGCCTTGTCCGGATGCGATGCGAGCCATTGCCGGATACTGGCCATCGACACAGTTTCCGCGGAGAGTTCGCCGCGCTTGACCAGAAGACCGCCAATTCCGGTAAAGGGATGACCGCTCTTTGCGGCGTAGGTGATGCGCTCGATCCGTCCATCGGGAAAACGAAGCCGTGCGCAGCCCTGGACGTGGGCAAAGAATACATCGACCCGCGACCTTGCCCAGGCAATCTCCAGACCGTGGCCATCAAAGGCACCGGACTCGATGGCCTGGCGATCAGGGCAACAGGTCACCTTGCCTGCATCGTCCAGCATAAATGCATAGCCGGATTCAACCCCTGCAGGCGGGCTTTGCGGATCCGGGACCTTGACCAGAGTTTCGGGCTTGCGCAGGAACGGATATAGAAAGCCGGATTCAGCGCGATCACTGACCGCCACCTCCGGCTCATAGAAGCCGGTGACAAATCCACTCTCCACAACCGAACCGATCTCCACCGGCCGGAACCAGGTTTCAAAGAAGGCGCGCGCCTCCAGGTCAGATAGATAGCCGGATTCAGGGACTGTTTGGGCAAGGGCTGCAGCGTAGGCCGGTTCGAAATCCGAAGGGCTGAGACCGAGAGACCCGGTGCGATAGGCTTTGCGTGTGGTCGCGAAACCGGCTGAGCGACGAAAGGCGGCAAAGGCTGCTGCCGGCCTGTCGTCTGCCCAACCGGCAAGGGTCGAGAAGTCTTCCCGCCGAAGCGACAGTTCCATTACTGATCGGCTTCCGTCGCAATCAGACGCCAGTTGGGATCGCGCGAACGTGTGTCGCGGGCAAAGGTCCAGACATCGTTGACATCGGCAACCTCGACAAGATCGCCGTCAACCACTTCACCATCCTTGTCCAGGGTGGCTGAAATCAGCTGGCTGATGATCCGCAAGGTGATGTTGGCTTCAGTGCCTTTCATCTCGGCCTGGATAATGGCGGCCTTTTCGATGCCGACAAAATTGGATTTGACCGTTTCGCCGCGCGATTCACGCTCGTCAATGGCCGCAACAAAGCCGTCATAGACCTCCCGGGACAGCAGCCCCTTCAAGGTCTTGCGGTCACCTTCGGCGTAGGCCGACACGATCATTTCATAGGCCGCGGTCGCGCCACCGACAAAATCATTGGGGGCAAAAGACGGATCGGCAGACACCACTTCGCGCAGGCTTGTGTTCAGCTCAGAGCCCGGTTCAGCGTAGGCATCAACGGCGGCAAACATATCCGGCTCGGCATTTTCCCGGCCGCGCCGGGGCAATGTCACCACCTTAGGATCGTCCAACCCTTCCGCAGCCTGCGCCTCGTCGCGGCGCTCCATCCGGTCTTGCGGCGGGCGTTGTTCGTGGCCTGTCCGCTTGCCAAGCACGGACCTGAGCTGGATGAATATGATCACAGCCGCCACGAAAAAGAAGAACGTCACAAAATCAAAGGAACCCATTCCCGCCTTCTTTCGGTTACATCATCAATCAGGATGCATATAATCCCCTCGGGCCCATCAATCAAAGGGTCGCATCATTCTATTTGTCATTGGCTGTATAAACAGGCCTGACCTGACCCCGGATAATACATCATGCGTTTCTCTTTCATCCCGTTTTTGCTGCTTGCTGTGCCACTGGCCGAGATCGCGGCGTTTGTCGTCATAGGCGGTCAGATCGGGGTTTGGGCGACACTCGGGATGGTTTTGCTGACGGCAATCATCGGCAGCTTTCTGCTCAGATGGCAGGGCATTGGACTGTTCAACCGGATCAACGCGGAAGTGCGCGCCAATCGCGTGCCGGGCCGCGAACTCGTGCATGGCGTAATGATTCTCGTCGCCGGCGTGCTTCTGCTGACGCCGGGTTTTGTCACCGACAGCCTGGGATTCCTGCTGTTCGTCCCGGGGATCCGCGATCTGGTCTGGCGCTTTGCAAAAGACCGGGTCGTGGTCCAGACCATGTCAAACGGCTTCGGAAACACCACTCGCCCCGGTGAGCCGGGAAGAGACGGGATCGTCGACCTTGATGAAGACGAATTCCAGCGAAATCCTGACGCGTCGTCACCCTGGTCGGAAGACAGCGACCGCCTGTCCAGGCCCGGCAAGCAAGGCGGCGACGGCTCAAACGGGTTGTAAGCCCGAAGCCGAAATGCTAGCCCAATCCCGGACAATTTACCGTATGACCGCGTTTGCGGATGAAAAACAGGGAAGAGCCAAATGGCAAAAGACACTACCGGCAAGGGCGAAGCTGCAGCACCAGAAGCCAAGGCAAATGGCGAAGCGCCGACGCTGAACATTCTGGCTCAGTACATCAAGGATCTCTCCTTCGAAAACCCGGGCGCGCCAAAGTCGCTGGGACCGCGCGAGAAAGCACCTGAAATCAACATCAACGTCAACGTCAACGCCAATCCGTTGAGCGAATCGGAATTCGACGTTGTGCTGACAATGAATGCACAGGCCAAGTCCGGCGACGCGGTGGTGTTTAATGTCGAGCTGACCTATGGCGGCGTGTTCCGGGTTGCCAATTTCCCGCAGGAACACATGTTGCCGCTGCTGTTCATCGAATGCCCGCGGATGCTGTTCCCGTTCGCCCGCCAGATTGTTGCTGACGCGACGCGCAATGGCGGCTTCCCGCCGCTGCTGATCGACCCGATCGATTTTGCCCAGATGTTCCAGCAGCGCATGGCTGAAGAGAACACCAAGGCTCAGGTTGCCAACAACGTCAACTGAGGCCCTTCCGGGTTATTTGATAAAGATGTGATTGCCGCCTTCGGGCGGCTTTTGCGTTTCAGGAGACCAGAAACACGCGCGCTCAGCTTTCACCGGGAACCTTGCGCCATATGGCATCTGCGCCGATTCGTTCAATCAAGGCAGAGTGAGCCTGAAACTCGCGATCGCTAAGCCGCGGCGGAAGCGGGCGCGGGCGCTGTCCAATCACCACAACCTCTTCATCGGCGGACCGCTCGGTGGTGTTGGTGTCGCTGGTCGACAACCCGAGGGCTGCCTGGCGGCCACCCAGCATCTCGATATAGACATCTGTCAGCAGCTCGGCATCGAGAAGTGCGCCATGCTTGGTCCGGTGCGAGTTGTCGATACCATAACGGCGGCACAGGGCGTCAAGGCTGTTCGGACCCATGGGATGGCGGCGCCGGGCCAGCGAAAGCGTATCAATCACCAGCTCAGGGGCGACCGCGGGAACACCCACCCGCTGATATTCGGTGTTGAGGAAGCCCATATCGAACGACGCGTTGTGGGCGACATAGTGCGCGCCTTCAAAAAATGCGGCAATTTCCTCCGCAACTTCGGCAAACAACGGCTTGTCTGCCAGAAATGCGTCGGTGATGCCATGCACCGCCAGGGCGTCGGGATGCACCTTGCGGCCATCGGGATTGATGAACAGGTGCAGCCAGCGGCCTGTCGGGAACTGGTTTTCGAGCTCAATGCAGCCGATTTCAATTATCCGGTCGGCCTGGTTGTCGAGACCCGTGGTTTCCGTATCAAAAACAATCTCGCGCATCTTATTCGCCCTTCCCTGTCGAGCCGGCAAGCTCCGCAACAATATCCGCGACCTGCTGTCTGGCCGCTTCCAGCCCCTGCCCGGTGTCGATCACAAAATCGGCGCGTTGCCGCTTTTCAGCATCGGGTGTCTGCCTGGACAGTATCGCCTCGAACTTCTCCGCCGTCATGCCCGGCCGCGCCAATACCCGCTGGCGCTGGATCTCGGGTGCGCAGCTGACCACAACAATGACGTCTACGCGATCCGTCGCACCGGATTCGAAAAGTAGCGGGATATCCAGCAGCACCATCTTGTCACCGCGTGCATCCGCCTTTTCGAGAAATTTCTGCTCCCGCGCCCGCACCAGCGGATGAATGATGGCCTCCAGCCGCTTGAAGTCTTCCGGCCTGGCCATCAGTTTTTCGGACAGGATCTTGCGGTCGACCACACCATCGGGTGCGGTTCCCGGAAACGCCGCCTCAATCAGAGGCGCGGCTTCGGCGCGGTAAAGCTCGTGCACCGTCTCATCGGCGCTGATTACCGGGATGCCGAGAGCCTTGAACATGTCCGAGGTTGTCGATTTGCCCATGCCGATGGAACCGGTAAGACCGATGATGATCATATATGCGTCTCCATATCGGCGATGATCAGCCGGCGAAGGTCCGGCGTGACCTGCGGTGTTACCCCAAACCATCTGGCAAAACCCGGCACTGCCTGGTGCAGGAGCATGCCCAAACCGTCAACGGTGTTCAGGCCCTGACGCCTTGCCATGGCCAGGATCGGTGTTTCCAGCGGAATGTAGACAATGTCGGTGACCAGCGCATTCTCCGCCATGACGGTGAAATCGACTTCCGGCACCTCGGTCCCTCCCATGCCGAGAGAGGTGGTGTTGACGAAAAGGTCGGCACCGCCGAGCAAATCCTGAAGCCGATCATTGCAGTGAGCAACGGCGCGCGGGCCAAAAGCCTCAGCCAGTGCCTGGGCCCTTGCTTCCGTGCGATTGACGATATGGACCTGCTCAAATCCGCGAGACAGCAATGCGTGGATGACTGCCCGGCTTGCACCGCCAGCGCCAAAGACCACAGCGGTTTTTCCCGCATCCCAGCCCGTTGCCATTTCATCAAGATTGGCGGTGAAACCGTAGGAATCGGTGTTTGTTGCCATGACCCGGCCGTTCTCAAGCCACAGCGTATTGGCAGCCCCGATCTGTCTTGCAATGTCATCAACATTATCGACCAGATCCAGAACCGTTTCCTTGTGTGGAATCGTGACATTGCCACCGGTCAGCCCGGACGATCCGTCCCGGAGCGCGGAAATGAAGGACGGCAGGTTTTCCGGTGCCACGTCTACAGGATCATAACGGCCCTCAAGGCCTGCCCGTTCGAGCCAGTGGCGATGGATCAGCGGCGAACGGGAATGGCCGATCGGATGACCAATGACAAAGGCTCGGCGCCGGGGATCCTCCTTGTCAGCCATCGATGGCTCCCAGCGCCCGGAGTTTGGCCAGCAACGGCAGCAATGGCAGTCCGATGATGGTGAAATAGTCGCCATCGATACGCTCAAACAATTGGATGCCCTCACCTTCGAACTGGTAGGCGCCAACGGAAGACAGCGCCTTGCCGCCAACATTGGAAAGATGACGGCCGATAAAGGCCGGATCGAGATCCCGCATGGTCATCCGCGCAACCGACATGTGCCGCCAGATGGTTTCGCCATCTTTGACCAGAGTGACAGCGCTGTTGAGTTCATGCGTCCGTCCCGACAGGGCAAGAAGCCGGCGCCGGGCTTCATCCATGTTGGCCGCCTTGTGGTAGATTTCTCCTGCAAGTGACAATGTCTGATCGGACCCAATAATAATCGCACCCGGGTTGCGGCTGGACACGTCCTGAGCCTTGGCTTCAGCCAGAACGGACGCCACATCTTCGGGCGTAAGATCGCCGAGAGGCTCTTCCACGGCGCGTTCGTCTATCTGTGCGGGCTCCACATCAAATTTCAGGCCGGCATTTTCCAGCAGGGCTCTTCTGAAGGGGCTTGCTGAGGCAAGGACGAGGCGCGAAGTCATGGACGTCTCCTGGAACGAGGGGCGGTCAGGGCTCAGGGGTTAGCGCCACTTGGGGCGCAAGGCAAGAATGGCGGCCGCGGTCTCTTCAATCGAGCGGCGGGTGACATCAATCACCGGCCAACCATTGCGCTCACACAGCGAGCGGGCATATTTCAGCTCTTCGCTGATCAGCGCCCGGTCTGTGTAGTGTTCGCCCTGATATCCGGTGGTCGATCCGAGAACCCGGTTCTGCCGGACCTGGGCTATGCGGTCGACGGACGCAATCAGGCCGACAACCAGCGGCTTTTTGGCCTTGAGCAGCCCGTCTGGCAACGGCACACCATGGACGATCGGGATATTGGCAGTCTTGATGCCGCGATTTGCAAGATAGATGCTGGTCGGTGTTTTCGAGGTCCGGCTGATGCCCAAGATGACGAGATCGGCCTCGTCGAAATCAAGCGGCAATTGCCCGTCATCATGATCGAGGGTGAAATTCAGCGCATCAATGCGTTTGAAATATTCCTCGCCCATGGCGTGCTGGGCGCCGACGCGGCGGCGTGAGGGCGCACCGAGATAGGACTGAAACACGTTGATGACCGGCTCAAGCACCGAAACACTGGGCAGGCCCATGTCGCGGCATTTGAGTTCGATAATGGAGGCCAGCTCGGAATCAACGATGGTGTAGAGCACGATTCCCGGCGCGCCATCGATCGCATCAAGCACTGCAAAGAGCTGTTTGCGGGTGCGGATCAAAGGATAGACATGCTCCAGCGCCTGGGCACCCTGAAACTGAGCCGCCGCGGCGCGGCCCGCGGCCATCAGCGTTTCACCGGTCGAATCGGAGATGAGATGCAGATGGAAATAGTTTTTGGTCTGCTCCACAGGATTCTCCGGGGGCTGTTGATAAGGCGGGACAAGACTGACCTAGCGAGCCCGGCCTCCCGAATGCAAGGGATAACCCACCGGGTTTTCCACAATGGCTGAATTGAGGACAGTTTTTGAAGCCGGTTTTTGAACAGATTGGAAAACTAAAAGCCGGACACTGCGATCAGACATTTTCTGTGCCGGTAGAGTGCTGGAATTATGCGGCAATTTGAAGCCCATCAGCCAAATCGGCAATTCAGATTGGCCTTGCGTCTCAACCCCGTCTATATGAGCAAGCTGTGGACAATGTGTGGATAAGTGCCAATCCCCGTAAGACACAGAGTCATAGAATCAGAATCCTTTTCAATAAGGATTTATTTAAGGAAGTGGTGGATGACAAAAACCGGTGATCGCAAAGTCATGAAGGTGTTGGCAGGTGAAACCGTCTTCCCTCCTCCCGTATGGCTGATGCGTCAGGCAGGGAGGTATCTGCCAGAGTATCGAGCCACACGAAAAACGGCTAAAGGCTTTCTCGATCTGTGTTACACACCGGATCTGGCTGTCGAGGTCACGTTGCAGCCGATCAGACGGTTTGGCTTTGATGCAGCCATCCTGTTTTCCGATATTCTGGTAATCCCGGATGCGCTTGACCGGAATGTGCGGTTTGTCGAAGGCACCGGACCCTTGATGGATCCGATTTCTCCGGACGCAATTGCAGCGCTGGATGCTTCCAACATGCATGACCATCTTGCGCCGGTCTATGAGACGGTGCGGCGGCTGCGGGCCGAACTGCCTGCCGAGACGACGCTGCTGGGCTTCTGTGGGGCTCCATGGACCGTTGCGACCTACATGATCGCCGGACATGGAACACCGGATCAGGCTCCTGCCCGTTTGTTTGCCATGCAGCATCCGGAAGCCTTCATGTCGCTGCTCACCCTGCTGGCGGATATTTCGGCTGATTATCTGATCGCCCAGATTGATGCCGGCGCTGACGCGGTGCAGATCTTCGATTCCTGGGCAGGCGTGTTGTCGGAACGTGATTTCGCCAGATATTCGGTTGCGCCGGTGAAACACATGGTTGACCGGATCCGCAAGGAACGGCCAGGCGTGCCGGTGATCGGATTTGCCAAGGGTGCCGGTGCGTTGCTTGAGACCTATCGGGCTGCGACCGGGATCGACTGCGTGGGGCTGGACTGGACTGTTCCGTCGAAGCTTGCCCGGCAGATCCAGGCTGGTGGCGCTGTGCAGGGCAATCTTGACCCGCTGCGCATGGTGGCCGGTGGATCAGCGCTGGATGAAGGCATTGACGAAGTTCTGGAAACGCTGGGCAATGGTCCGCTGATTTTCAATCTCGGGCATGGCATTACCCCGCAGGCCGATCCTGAAAATGTCAGCCGGCTCATGCAACGGGTCAGGGGCGCTGAAAAACGGTGACCCACGAGCGCGCAACAAGCCAGAGTGAAGGCAGGAAAGCCAAGACCAAAGCCTATGCCAGCATTGCTGCGGTGGTCCTGCTGGCGCTTGGTGCGTGGTGGTTCGAGCCAAACTGGCTTTACGGATGGCTCAAGGTTCTGCACGTCGTGGCAGTGATTTCATGGATGGTCGGGTTGTTCTATCTGCCGCGGTTGTTTGTGTATCACGCAGATGCCGCATCCGATGGTGAACCCTCCGCGACATTCGTGGTGATGGAGCAGCGTCTGATCAAGGTGATCATGAACCCTGCGATGATGGTGTCCTGGGCTGCCGGGCTGTGGCTGGCCTGGACCGGTTTCGGGTTTTCGGGAGCCTGGCTCTGGATCAAGATCGCGACGGTGATTGGGCTGACCGTGTTTCATGTGTTTCTGAGCCGCGCGGCACGCAAGTTTGCAGCCGGTGAAAACACCATGACAGCGCGGAAATGGCGGATGGCCAACGAGATTCCGACCGTGCTGATGATCATCGCGGTGATCATGGTGATCATCAAGCCGTTCGCCTGATCTGGTCATTTAGTGCCGCTTTGGCCCGCGTGAGTACCAGAATCTGCCGTTGCGGGGCTTGCGACGTTTCACGTGAATCGCTATCTAGCAGATAACGTCTTCTATGGCGGGCGCCAGTATCTCTCTGGCCGGCTTCTCAAAGCCGGGTCACACATGCCCTCCACTCCCCATATCTTTAAATACAGAATTTGGATTTCCCATGCAGGAAATGAAGCTTCAAGAGCTCAAGAACAAAACGCCTACTGATCTACTGGCCTTTGCCGAATCAGTTGAAGTCGAAAATGCCGGCGTAATGCGCAAGCAGGAATTGATGTTTGCGATCCTCAAGCAGCTGGCTGCCCAGGAAGTCGAGATCATCGGCGAAGGTGTGGTTGAAGTTCTGCAGGACGGCTTCGGCTTCATGCGCTCGGCCAATGCGAACTATCTGCCCGGCCCCGATGATATCTACATATCGCCATCGCAGATCCGCCGCTTCTCGCTAAAGACCGGTGACACTGTCGAAGGACCGATCCGCGGACCGAAAGAAGGCGAACGCTATTTCGCGTTGCTTAAGGTCAACACGATCAATTTCGAAGATCCCGAGAAGATCCGCCACAAGGTGCATTTCGACAATCTGACGCCGCTCTATCCGGATGAGCGGTTCAAGATGGAAATCGACAACCCGACCACCAAGGACATCTCCGCGCGTGTCATCGACCTGGTTGCGCCGATCGGCAAGGGCCAGCGCGGTTTGATCGTTGCGCCGCCGCGTACCGGTAAGACGGTTCTGCTGCAGAACATTGCCCACTCGATCACCGCCAATCATCCCGATTGCTATCTGATCGTGCTGTTGATTGATGAACGGCCCGAGGAAGTCACCGACATGCAGCGCTCCGTTAAGGGCGAGGTTGTGGCTTCGACTTTTGACGAGCCGGCAGTGCGTCACGTGCAGGTTGCCGAAATGGTGATCGAGAAGGCCAAGCGGCTTGTTGAACATGGACGTGATGTGGTGATCCTTCTGGATTCCATCACACGCCTGGGCCGTGCCTACAACACGGTTGTGCCATCATCGGGCAAGGTGCTGACCGGTGGTGTTGACGCCAACGCTCTGCAGCGGCCGAAGCGCTTCTTCGGTGCTGCCCGCAACATCGAGGAAGGTGGCTCTCTGACCATTATCGCCACTGCGCTGATCGACACCGGTTCGCGCATGGACGAAGTGATCTTCGAGGAATTCAAGGGCACCGGTAACTCGGAGATTGTTCTGGACCGGAAGGTTGCAGACAAGAGAATATTCCCGTCAATGGATATACTCAAGTCGGGAACGCGCAAGGAAGACCTGCTGGTTCCGAAGCAGGATCTGCAGAAGATCTTTGTCCTGCGCCGTATTCTTGCCCCGATGGGAACCACCGATGCGATCGAGTTCCTGATCGACAAGTTGAAGCAGACCAAGACCAACAGCGACTTCTTCGACTCCATGAATACCTGACAAGTCGCGCAAACTTCCGATTCGATTCGAAACCGGTACAATTATGCGGGATACAATCTTTGCCTTGTCTTCCGGGGCGCCGCCCTCGGGCGTGGCGGTAATCCGGCTATCCGGACCAGGAGTTCGATTCGGTCTCGAAACCATTATCGGTTTTCTACCTGAAGCGCGAACGGCAAGACTTGCCACGCTACGGGATGCATCCGGACTCTTGCTCGATCGCGGCCTGGTGCTGTATTTTCCGGGACCTGCTTCGTTTACGGGTGAAGATGTCGCGGAATTGCAGATCCACGGCGGGCGGGCATCAGTGGCTGCGGTCATTGACTGTCTTTCGGAGTTGTCCGGTTATCGGTTGGCGGAGCCTGGTGAATACACCAAACGTGCTTTCGAGAATGGCAGGATGGACCTGACAGCCGTTGAAGGCTTGTCCGACCTCATTCGTGCCGAGACGGAAACACAACGCCGCCAGGCTCTTGGTCAGGCTGACGGTGCATTGAGAAATCTCTATGACGATTGGGCCACGCGGATAACTCATGCGCGTGCAATGGTTGAAGCAGAACTTGATTTCTCAGACGAAGAAGACATACCGGGCTCGGTGTCAGACCGTATCTGGTCGGCTATGAAGGACCTAGCCGAGGAAGTCACAAGCCATCTGGCAAGTGCAAAGGCTGGTGAAATCATACGCGATGGATTTCGGATTGCGTTGATCGGTGCACCCAACGCTGGCAAGTCTTCGCTGCTCAACGCATTGGCCCAGCGCGATGTGGCTATCGTCTCCGATATCGCCGGAACAACCCGGGATGTCGTTGAAGTGCGCCTGGATGTTGCCGGGCAGCTGGTTCTGCTTCAGGATACGGCTGGTATCCGTGAATCCGATGACGGCATCGAACAGGAAGGCATTCGGCGGAGCAAAGCCGCGGCTGATTCGGCCGACCTTGTTCTGGAGCTCCGCGACGCGCGGACGGTAACGGACGATCATGAAGGTGTTTTTCCTCTTAAGGGCAAATCCGCGGTGGTGGTCTGGACGAAATCAGACCTCGTTGAGTCCCCAATGCCGGATATATCGTCCGCAGAGCTGTTGCTGTCCAGCGTAACCGGTGAAGGCCTTGATTTGCTGTTGTCCCGGATTGAAAAGGAAATTGGCGAGACTTATGCGGTGCATGGCGAGGTACTCCCGACGCGAACGCGGCATAAACAGTATCTGACAATCTGTCTCCGGGAATTGATGGCGGCAGTGGAAGGTGAAAGTATTCCGGCGGAGCTGCGGACGGAGTATTTGCGGAATGCAGCGATCGCATTAGGGCGCATCACCGGTAAAGTTGATGTCGAGGACTTGCTGGGCGTGATTTTCTCCGAGTTTTGCGTCGGAAAATGATTCACGTGAAACATTGAATCGCGTATCAACCCGGCAGTGACTCACGTGAAACATGTCTGGTACAGTTTCCGCACCTGTTTCCCACGAATTCTGTTTCACGTGAAACAATGCCCTTGACTTGATAAAAGGCATAACGAAGAAGTCGCTCTTCTGGAGATGAATGATGAAGTATGATGTGGTGGTAATTGGAGGTGGGCATGCAGGCAGCGAAGCCGCCTCGGCTGCAGCCCGTCTCGGCGCGAAAACGGCGCTGCTAACCCATAGCTTCAAGACCATTGGCACGATGTCCTGCAACCCTGCAATCGGCGGGCTCGGAAAAGGTCATCTGGTTCGCGAAATCGATGCCATGGATGGCTTGATGGGACGCGCCGCGGACCGGTCCGGCATTCAGTTCCGCATGCTCAATCGCCGCAAGGGGCCGGCTGTATGGGGCCCACGGACCCAGGCAGACCGCAAGCTCTACAAGCAGGCAATTCAGGAGTTTCTCAGCACGACACCCAATCTGGAGATTGTCGAGGGCGAAGCCTTTGATCTGACAATGGATGACGGCTGCGTGACCGGTGTGATGCTGAAGGATGGGACCGTTTTGACCACGTCATCGGTCGTTCTGACAACCGGGACGTTTCTTCGCGGCTTGATCCATATTGGCGACCGCAAGATACCTGCCGGCCGGATGAATGAGGAACCGTCATTGGGCTTGTCGAAGACGCTCGAACAGGCGGGTTTCCAACTTGGCCGTCTGAAGACCGGCACGCCGGCCAGGCTGGACGGCCACACCATCAATTGGGATCTGGTTGATTGGCAGGAAGCAGATGTGGATCCAATCCCCTTCTCCTTCATGACCGACAAGATCGAGGTTCGCCAGGTTCGTTGCGGGATTACCCGGACGACGAATGAAACCCACCGCATCATCCAGGACAACATTCAGCGTTCGGCGATGTATTCGGGACAAATCGAAGGTGTCGGTCCGCGCTACTGTCCTTCCATTGAAGACAAGATTGTTCGATTTGGAGAACGTGACGGCCATCAGATTTTTCTGGAGCCGGAAGGTCTGGATGATTCGACCGTCTATCCGAACGGGATATCGACCTCCCTACCGGAAGGTGTCCAGGAAGCTTTTATTCGGACGATCCCGGGATTGGAGAATGTCCGGATTGTTCAGCCAGGCTACGCAATTGAATATGACCATGTGGATCCGCGCGAATTGCACCAGACGCTGGAAACCCGCCGGATAAAGGGTCTGTATCTTGCCGGTCAAATAAATGGGACAACCGGATATGAAGAAGCCGGCGCGCAGGGCCTGGTAGCGGGATTGAACGCTGCCCTGAAGGTTCAGGAGAAGGCGGAATGTCTGTTCAGCCGGACGGATTCCTATATCGGCGTGATGATCGATGATTTAACCACCAAGGGAATCAGCGAACCATATCGGATGTTTACGTCCAGGGCCGAATACCGGCTGTCGCTTAGGGCCGACAATGCGGAGTTGCGGCTGACCCGGAGAGCAATTGAGTTGGGGTGTGTTTCGCCGGACCGTCGGATGAAGTTTCGACACTATTTCGATTCGCTGACGAAATGTTTAGATGACCTTTCAGCATGTAGTGTGTCTCCGAGTGAAGCCGAAAAACAAGGATTGTCGCTGAACAAGGACGGGATTCGCCGGACCGCATTCCAGCTTCTTTCCTATCCGGACATCGATGTGGACCGTGTGCTGGAGATCTGGCCGGAACTTGGAAAGCATGACCGCAAGATCCTGGACGCGGCAGCTGTAGACGCGGCCTATGCGGTCTATCTCGAGCGCCAGAAGCAGGAAATCGAACAGCGGCAACGGGAAGAGAATCGCCGCATCCCCGATGATTTCTCCTATGCCGGTCTGGCTGGACTGTCGCAGGAATTGCGACTGAAACTTGAGAAGGTGCGGCCGCCATCTATCGGGCATGCAGAGCGTATTGAAGGAATGACGCCTGCGGCAATTGCTTTGCTTCTCGCGCATCTGCGCAAAGCTCCAGCTTCGGCAGATGTTGCGGTTGGGGGATAAGCGATGAATATCGAGAAGTTAGCCGGATTCTTTCCTGAATCCGACTTTGTTTCACGTGAAACATGGGACAAATTGCGGATTTACGCCACTCTTGTCCGCAAGTGGCAGGCGTCCATCAATCTGATCTCTCCCAACACTCTGCCGGATTTGTGGGAGAGGCATGTGCTCGACAGTTTGCAGTTGTACCGGTTGAAACCGGACCCTGTCAGATGGCTGGATATGGGCAGCGGTGCGGGGTTTCCCGGACTGGTGACGGCGATCTGCCTGGCGGAAAACAATCAGGGCTGGGTCAATCTGGTTGAAAGCAATAACAAAAAGGCCGCCTTTCTTCGCCAGGTGATTGTCGAGACTGGAGCCCGGGCCAGTGTTCACCCGATGCGAATCGAGGCTGCGGCTGAAAAGCTCACGGATATAGACGCGATATCCGCGCGGGCGCTGGCATCCCTGCCGGAGTTGCTGAATTATGGCTCGCTGTTTTCAAGAAATGGCGTCTCCTTGCCGATGTGGTTCCATAAAGGCTTGGATTACCCGGAAGAAGTTCGATCAGCGCGTGACCTTTGGGGCTTTGATCTGGTAGAACATCAAAGTCTGGCGCAGGATGGATCGGCAATCCTGGAGATCAGCAATCTTTCCAAGCGAAACTAAGCCGCGGACCCTTTTCGATGCAACTTTCGAAGAACCGGATCATCACCATCGCCAACCAAAAAGGTGGCGTGGGCAAGACAACCACCGCTATCAACCTTGCCACCGCACTGGCAGCGATCGGCGAAGAGGTGCTGATTGTCGACATCGACCCACAGGGCAATGCCAGCACAGGGCTGGGGATCGACCGCAAGGATCGCGGGGTCTCGGCCTATGACCTGCTGACGCAGAATGCGACGGTGGCGGAGACGGTGATGCAAACGGCTGTGCCGCATTTGAGCATCATTCCCTCGACCATGGATTTGCTCGGAGTGGAAATGGAAATTGCCGGCATGCCGGACCGGGTTTTCAAGCTGAAGAAGGCGCTGCAGGCCGACGACGCCAAGCACTATGATTATGTTCTGATCGATTGCCCGCCATCGCTCAACCTGCTGACGATGAACGCCATGGCTGCGGCCCATTCCATTCTGGTTCCGCTGCAATGCGAGTTCTTTGCGCTTGAGGGGTTGAGCCAGCTGCTTGAAACGGTGGGTCAGGTTCGCGATTCGCTCAATCCGACCCTTGATATCCAGGGTATCGTGATGACGATGTATGATGCCCGCAACAATCTCGCACTGCAGGTGGTCGAAGATGTGCGCTCCCACCTGGGTGACAAGGTCTACAGGACCCTGATTCCGCGCAATGTCCGGGTCTCGGAGGCCCCTTCCTACGGGAAGCCGGCGATCCTGTATGATCTGAAATGTGCAGGCAGCCAGGCCTATTTGCAGCTGGCTTCCGAGGTTATTCAGCGCGAACGCAATCGTAAGGCTGCCTGAGGCCCGAAGGTCCAGCGGCAAGAGTGGATATGACAATGTCGGACGAAATATCTAAAAAGCGCCTGGGGCGTGGTTTGGCAGCCCTGATCGGCGAGATCGACCAGCCGGTGCAATCCCAGTCGAAGCCGAGTGTCTCGGCG
The DNA here is from genome assembly GCA_963975635.1 of uncultured Hoeflea sp. Taxonomy (GTDB): domain Bacteria; phylum Pseudomonadota; class Alphaproteobacteria; order Rhizobiales; family Rhizobiaceae; genus Hoeflea. The sequence continues at coordinate 17,757 of CAXBIE010000018.1, forward strand.
GACCGGACCGTGCCGATCGAACATGTCAGCCGTAATCCGCGCAATCCGCGCAGGACATTTGATCCAACCGACCTTGAGGATCTGTCGAACTCGATCAGGCAGCACGGAATTGTGCAGCCGGTGATGGTGCGCCGTGCCGGAGAAGACCGCTTCGAGATCATTGCCGGAGAGCGCCGCTGGCGCGCCGCGCAGATGGCCGGGCTTGTGGAAATTCCCGTCATTGTCCGTGATGTGGACGACCGCACAGCGCTTGAAATCGCCATTGTGGAAAACGTCCAGCGTGCCGATCTCAATGCACTCGAGGAAGCGCAGGGTTATGAGCAGCTGATCGCCCAATATGGCTATACGCAGAACGATCTTGGCGAAGTGATCGGCAAAAGCCGCAGTCACGTCGCCAATTCGCTGCGCTTGCTGAAATTGCCCGATGAAGTGCGAACGATGCTGGCTGAAGGAGCGCTGTCGGCCGGTCATGCCCGGGCTATCGTGTCGACCTCGGATCCGGTTCGCCTGGCGCGGAAAATCGCCGATGAGGGCCTCTCGGTTCGTGATGCGGAAAAGCTTGCTCAGAAAGATGCCGATCAGAGCAACAGGCCGGAAGGACTGGAAACCAAGTCAGGCAATCGCTCTGATGACAAGGATGCGGATACCATCGCACTGGAAAGAAGCTTGTCCGATGTGTTGGGGCTGAAGGTTCAATTGGCCCACAAGGGGCAAGGCGGACAGCTCAGGATCGAGTACAAATCGCTTGAACAGCTTGATGAGCTGTGTCGGCTACTTGGCGAAAAATAGTAATTATTACAAATAGATAGAGATTAGCGACTGAGCAGGCAGGCTCTGAGAAGGGCCTGCCGGGCAATGGACGCCTCAAGCTGCGGTCTGCGCCGCGTTTCAAGCACGGCGTCCGAGAGGCGGCGCATCTCGCGGTTGATGGCTCCAAGTTTCCAATGGCGCAGCGCGCGTTCAACCACGGGCTTGCGTTTGAAGTGTATTCCCCGCCCCTTCTCGGTCAGGGCCTGGGCCGGCTGGCGGCCATGGTTTTCGACCAGCGTGCGCATCGCATCGAGCTGCTCGAACTGCATGATACAGCTGCGCAGCACGAGGAACACCGAAGTTTTCGAGGCCAGGATCCGTTCCAGCGCCGCTTCCAGCCGGACCGGATCACCGGAGAACACCGCGTCGACGGCGTCATCGACCGAGAGGGCCGCGACGTCGCCAATGGCTTCCACCACATCATGGTCGGTGACGGTACCGGTCCCATGGCAATAAAGCGCCAGCTTTTTCAATTCGTTGCGGCTGGCCAAGCGGTCTCCGCCCAGCAGTTGCGTGAGACGCTGACGGGCATCGCCCTGAATGGTCAGCTTGGCGTTGCCGAGCTCTTCATCAATCAGTGTCTGAACACCTTTGGCGTCATCCGCATAGCAGGGAATGGCCAGTGCCGTGCGGGCGTTCTCGACAAGCTTGCGCAGGCCACTGCCCTTTTTCAGATCACCAGCTTCGATCAGCAGATGCGAAGAGCCCGGCTCGGCTTCGGTCAAGGCGCCGAGCGACTGAATCAGCGCACGGTCATTGCCGGCGTTCTTTATCCAGACCAACCGGTCTCCACCAAACAGGCTTATGGCGCCGAACTCGTCAGCAAGCCTGCCGGGATCACCGGAAAGGTCAGACGATTCAAGCTTGAGGACAGCAAAATCGTCTTTCAGATCCACACCGGTCTTGGCGGCAATCTCGGATGCTCTTTCCGACACCAGACCGCGATCAGGCCCATAGATCAGTATGATCCGGTAGGGTGTCCCCTCGCGCCGGACAAAACCGGCATATTCATGGTTCTTTAGTTCTGCCATGCCGCTTGATTGAACCGGTTCTGGTCTACAGCCGCTACCCGACAGAATGTGCGAAGAGTGCTGCAGCCGTTTGACTTGATGTATCGGCGTCAGGGGTCTCACGTGACCCTGTTGAAGCCGGCATATGTTACCGCGAAAGGGCAGTCGCGACGTCGGCCCGGACCAGAGCTGCAACCTGCCGTGCTGCCCGGTTTTCTGCATCAAGCTTGGCTCTTTCCTGAGCAAATCGCTGAGATGGCAGATTAAGCTGTGCGTCCACGAACCGCGAGCCTGACTTTACGATCTCGCCGGTGCTCGTTGATGTCAGCACATAGTCCGCTGTCACGGTCATGCGGGCAGCTGTCACATCATTGTCGACACCATCCCGCAATATGCTGGTGTTGCTGGACGTGACGGTCAGGTCCAGGCTGTAGGCGGTGTTTTGCTGCTCGCCACCGAAACCGAGAACCAGCTCGTTGCGGACTACCTGTGCGACCCGTGTTTCCGCTGCGGCTACGGAGATTGACTGTTTCTGCCCATCCATCGTTCCGTAGAGCGGTTGCACCTGGCATCCGGCCAGCAGCCCCAAGCCGAGCACAGCAGCAAGTATCCGGGGCTTCCATCCCGATCCGGGAACTTCAAACGACAACATTGACGATCCTCTGGGGTACGATGATGAGTTTGCGCGGCGGATTGCCACCAGTCGCAGCCTGGACGAAATCAAGCGCCAAAACCGCCTCTTCGACAGCAGCTTGATCGGCATTGCGGTCAATTGTCAAATCTCCCCGCTTCTTGCCGTTGATCTGCACCGGCAGCGTGACCTGTTCGTCAGTCACCAGGCTGGACTCAAAGTCTGGCCAGGCGATGGTTGCCACCATGCCGTCATTGCCGAGCAATTTCCAGCACTCTTCGGCGAGATGCGGCATCATCGGTGCAATCAGCTGAACCAGCATGCCCGCTGCCTGCTTGCAGGCGGCCGCAAGTTCCGGATCCGCCTTTCCGGCAGCGACATCCGACAGCGGTGCTGCGAGCGTATTGACCATTTCATAAAGCCGCGCGACCGCCTTGTTGAAGGCGAGCTTTTCAATGTCCTCGCCGATCGCCTTTACGGTCTTGTGGGCATTGCGGGAAACGTCCAGCGCTTTGCCGGCAGATCCGGTTGCAGCAGCGGTCTTGGCCAGCTCCGGAGCAGCTTCGCCTAGCAAACGCCACACACGCTGGACAAAGCGGTGCGCGCCTTCAACGCCGGCTTCGGTCCAGATCACATCGCGATCCGGAGGCGAGTCCGAAAGCATGAAAAACCGTGCAGTATCAGCACCATAGCTATCGATAATGTCATCCGGATCGACAACGTTCTTCTTCGACTTCGACATCTTTTCAATGGAGCCGATGGTCAGCGCTTCGCCGGTTTTGGCAAGCTTTGCCTGCCGGACACCGTCAATGTCCTCGATCTGCACGTCGGCTGGGGCAATCCACTCACCCTTCCCCGCACTGGTGGTGCGATAGGTCTCGTGAACAACCATGCCTTGTGTAAACAGGCCACGGAACGGTTCTTTCAGATCGACATGGCCGGTCTTCTGCATGGCGCGGGTGAAGAAGCGCGAATACAGCAGATGCAGGATCGCGTGCTCGATGCCACCGATATACTGATCGACCGGCAGCCAGGCGCTTGCAACAGCCGGATCGGTCGGCGTTTCATGCCGGGGAGCGGTGAAGCGGGCGAAATACCACGACGAATCGACGAATGTGTCCATTGTGTCGGTTTCGCGTCGGGCGGCCTTGCCGCAGGCCGGGCAATCGACATGTTTCCATGTCGGATGGTGGTCGAGCGGATTGCCCGGCTTGTCCAGCGTCACATCATCAGGCAGCTGCACAGGCAGGTCTTTAGCCGGCACAGGAACAACGCCGCAATCCTCACAATGGATGACCGGAATCGGCGCTCCCCAGTAACGCTGGCGCGACAGGCCCCAGTCGCGCAGGCGGAAATTGGTCTTGCGCGCGGCTTGCGGCGCATTGCCCAGCGTTTTGGCTTCAAGCAGGCTTGCAACGGCGTCAAACGCCTTGTCAGGCGTCAGGCCATCAAGATCCCGCGAGTTGATCATCACACCGTCGCCGACATAGGCCGTGTCGGTGATGACAAAGCTCGCGGCATCCGCGTCTGCCGGCATCACCACGGGGGTGACCGGAAGATTGTATTTGCGGGCAAAATCAAGGTCGCGCTGATCGCCGGAGGGGCAGCCGAAAATTGCGCCTGTGCCATAGTCCATCAGCACGAAATTGGCGATATAGACCGGAACCGTCCAGTCGGGATCAAGCGGATGGACCACATTGATGCTGGTCTTGAGACCAATCTTTTCGGCAGTCTCCAGCGCAGCAAGCGATGTTCCGGCGCGGCGGCATTCGTCACAGAAGGCAGCAACTGCGGGATCCCTGGCGGCCAGTTGTTTGGCCAGCGGGTGATCTGCGGCAATTGCCAGGAACGAGGCTCCAAACAGTGTATCGGGCCGGGTGGTGTAGACTTCGATATCTGTAGCGCCGCCGGCCTGGGCCGGGTCGGCAACCTGCCAACGCAGAGACAGGCCTTCGGACTTGCCGATCCAGTTCTTCTGCATCAGCCGAACTTTTTCCGGCCATTGGCCGAGCTCGTCGAGTGAGGCCAGCAGATCCTCGGCAAAATCGGAAATGCGGAAGAACCATTGCGTCAGTTCACGCTGTTCGACAAGCGCGCCCGAGCGCCAGCCGCGGCCATCAATGACCTGCTCGTTGGCGAGCACGGTCATGTCGACCGGATCCCAGTTGACCTTGGAATTGCGGCGGTAGATCAGGCCTGCGGCGAGGAAATCGAGAAACAGCGCCTGCTGCTGCTTATAATATTCGACGTCGCAAGTGGCGAATTCGCGGCTCCAGTCGAGCGACAGGCCCATGGATTTGAGCTGCTTGCGCATCGCGTCGATATTGGCGTAGGTCCAGTCACGCGGGTGAACCTTGTTCTGGATGGCGGCGTTCTCGGCGGGCATGCCGAACGCGTCCCAGCCCATCGGGTGCAGCACATTGAAGCCCTTGGCGCGTTTGTAGCGCGCCACAACATCACCCATGGCGTAGTTGCGGACATGTCCCATGTGGATGCGGCCGGACGGATAGGGGAACATCTCGAGCACGTAGTATTTCGGGTCCGGACTGTCGTTGTCCGTCTCGTAAATACGCGCCTCTTCCCACATGCGCTGCCAGCGCGTTTCCGCCTGTTTGGGATTGTAACGTTCAATTGCCATGAAGGATCACCAGAAACCTGTCAGATTTTGTCGCGACCTTCACCATGAAACCCGCCAAGCGTCAACCATTGAGCGGCTTTGGAAGCCAAGAACCGGTCTATTGGCGAAATCTGCAGCGCCGGGATCGCGGCTGAAGGACCGCGTGGCTCAATTGGCAAGGCGGGCAACTCAGGTTAACACCGGATAGCCGAGTTTAAAGCAAGTGAATGGAGCACAGCGTGAGTGCACGGGAAAACCTGGAAAAGGTAAGGGCGGCAATTGCCGCGGCGGAAGCCGAAGCCGGCCGGAAAAGCGGTGCGGTGCGGCTGGTGGCGGTTTCCAAGACGAAACCTGCAGAAGAGATCACCCCGGTGATCGCGGCGGGACAAAGGGTGTTCGGCGAGAACCGGGTCCAGGAGGCGCAGTCGAAATGGCCGGACCTCAAGGCTGCGACCGATGGAATCGAGCTTCACCTGATCGGCCCGCTGCAATCGAACAAGACCGCTGATGCCGTGGCGCTGTTTGACGTTATCCAGACGGTTGACCGGGAGAAGATTGCCAGGGAGGTCGCCAAGGAAATCAAAAAGCAGGGCAAGCATCCGGGCCTCTATGTTCAGGTCAATACCGGGTCGGAGCCGCAGAAGGCGGGTATCGAGCCGGACGAGGCGCCGGCTTTCATTGCTTTGTGCCGGACCGAGCTCGGCCTGACGATTGGCGGTCTGATGTGTATTCCCCCGGTGGACGAGAATCCCGGCCCGCATTTTGCCCTGCTCGCCAAGATTGCGCGGGAAAATGGGATTGATACGCTGTCGATGGGGATGTCAGATGATTTTGAGACAGCAATTGCCTTCGGTGCGACAGAGGTGAGGGTCGGCTCGGCAATATTCGGAGCGCGCTAATCGATTTGATCGGATGACCTAGCCCTTCGTCTAGTTTTCGCGGTGACCGCCGAGGCATAGGGTGCCGCAAATTCGGATTATGGAGCGTGAGCGCATACACATCTGCGCCGCGTCAGGGGTATGGAGGAAATGGTCATGACGAGCAGATACAGTGAGGTCTACGCAAGCTGGCAGAACAACCCCGAGGGGTTCTGGATGGAGCAGGCGGAGTCGATTGACTGGTTCACCAAGCCGACGACAGCGTTTGATCCTGATCAGGGCGTTTATGGTGGCTGGTATCCGGACGGGATCACAAACACCTGCCACAACTGCCTTGACCGTCATGTCGCTGCCGGTCGGGGTGAGCAGGCGGCGCTGATCTATGACAGCCCGATTATCGGCGCCAAACGCACGATCAGCTATGCGGCGATGCTTGCAGAGGTCGAGGCCTTTGCCGGCGCCATGTCCGACAAGGGGGTCGGCAAGGGCGACCGTGTTGTCATCTACATGCCGATGGTGCCCGAAGCGATTGTGGCGATGCTGGCCTGCGCCCGGATCGGCGCGATCCATTCGGTGGTGTTTGGCGGATTTGCGGCACATGAACTCGCCACCCGAATTGAAGACAGCCACGCCAAGCTGATTGTCAGCGCCTCCTGTGGCATCGAACCGGGACGTATTGTTGCCTACAAGCCATTGCTAGACTCGGCGATCGAACAATCCCGTCACAAGCCTGACGCGACCATCATCCTGCAGCGGGACGAACACCGCTGCGAGCTGACCCCGGGCCGGGATGAGGATTATGCGGCGCTGATGGAAGCCAATGCCGGCCGGAAAATTGCCTGCACGCCGGTCCTGGCGACCGATCCGCTCTACATCCTCTACACATCCGGAACTACAGGGCAGCCAAAAGGCGTGGTGCGCGACAATGGCGGCCACATGGCGGCGCTCTACTGGTCTATGCACGCAATCTATGGCCTCAAGCCCGGCGAGGTGTTCTGGGCGGCTTCCGACATCGGCTGGGTGGTGGGCCATTCCTACATCGTCTACGGACCGCTGTTGCACGGCAACACCACGATCGTTTTTGAGGGCAAACCGGTCGGGACACCCGATGCAGGGACGTTCTGGCGGGTGATTTCCGAGCACAAGGTTGCGGTGCTGTTCACTGCGCCGACCGCATTCAGGGCCATCCGCAAGGAAGATCCGCAAGGCAGCCTGATCGGCCAGTATGATCTTTCCGGTTACCGGGCCTTGTTCCTGGCCGGAGAGCGGGCCGACCCGGACACAATCCAGTGGGCGGAAAAGGTGCTCAATGTGCCCGTCATCGATCACTGGTGGCAGACCGAAACCGGCTGGACCATTGCCGGCAATCCGATGGGGCTTGGTCTGCTACCGGTCAAATACGGCTCGCCTGCGGTGGCGATGCCCGGCTACGACGTGCAGGTGCTCGACGATGCCGGCCATCCGGTGCCTGCCGGCACACTGGGCAATATCGTCGTCAAATTGCCCTTGCCGCCCGGCTGCCTGCCAACGCTGTGGAATGCAGAGAAACGCTTTCAGGATGCCTATCTGGCCGAATTTCCCGGTTACTACAAAACAGCTGATGCGGGATTTATCGATGATGACGGCTATCTGTTCATCATGGCGCGCACCGATGACATCATCAATGTGGCCGGTCACCGTTTGTCGACGGGCGGCATGGAAGAGGCCGTGTCGGGTCATCCCGATGTGGTGGAATGTGCCGTCATCGGTATTGCAGATGCGATGAAGGGACAGATTCCCGCCGGTTTCATCGTCATCAACAACGGCCACGGCCGCAGCGATGAAGACGTTGAAAAGGAAGTGGTCAAACTGGTGCGCGACCAGATCGGGCCGGTGGCGGCCTTCAAGACGGTGATGGTGGTCAAGCGCCTGCCGAAAACCCGTTCGGGCAAGATATTGCGCGCCACCATGCAGAAAATTGCCGATGGGCAGGACTGGAAGATGCCTGCAACGATTGACGATCCGGGTGTGCTCGATGAAATCCTCGAGGTGCTGACAAAGCGCGGGATCGCCAAGAAGGGCGATTGACCTTGCCTGCTGTCCACGTCAATGTCCCGCCGCTTTGCTACAGCGGCGGGCCGGAGAACAAGTGAGATTTTCCAGCCCGCCTGTGCAATCGAAAGATTCGGGCGAGCGTGTGCCTTTTGCGATGAGGCGCGGCGCTCCAAAAAGGGATTTTGACCATGAGACTTGACGGAAGAACAGCGATTGTGACCGGCGGCGCCAAGGGCATCGGACTGGCGATTGTACGCCGCCTGGCGTCCGAGGGCGCCAAGGTGATGATCGCCGATATCGACGAGGCAACGGGCAACGCCGCGGTGGAAGCGGTGTCAGGCGATGGCGAAGTGCGGTTTACGGCAACTGACGTTTCCGAGCGGCTGGATGTTCACAATCTGGTGGCCAGGACAATTGATGCCTTCGGCTCGATCAATGCGTTGGTCAACAATGCCGGTATTGTCCACGCCGCGGATTTTCTGGATATAGAAGAAGCCGATTTTGACCGCGTCATGGCGGTCAACCTCAAGGGGACCTTCCTGTGCGGACAGGCTGTGGCGCGCCATATGGTGGAGCAGGTTGCAAATGGCGAAGAGCCGGGCTCGATCGTCAACATGTCGTCGATCAATGACACATTCGCGATTGCCAATCAGGTTCCCTATTCGGTGTCCAAGGGCGGTGTAAGCCAGCTGACCAAGGTCATGGCGCTGTCGCTGGCGACACACGGCATCCGGGTCAATGCCGTCGGGCCGGGTTCGATCATGACCGATCTGCTGGCGTCGGTGGCCGACAATCCCGAAGCCAAGACCCGGATCCTGTCACGCACCCCGCTTGGCCGTATCGGCGAACCTTCCGAGATTGCATCGGTCACCGCATTTCTGCTGTCAGGGGATGCCAGTTATGTCACCGGCCAGACCATCTATGCGGATGGCGGCCGGTTGCCGCTCAACTACACGGTGCCGGTCAAGGAATAGTGCTGCCGCACAACTGCCGGGCCGTCGAGGTGGTCCGCCGTTGATACAAAAAGGCCCGGCATTGCCGGGCCTTTCGCATCTGAGATGATGAGACCTGCTCAGCCTTCGTCTTCTTCTTCCGGCTCGGTGCGCTTCATCGAGGTCAGCTTTGCAAAAACTGCATCTGCATCGATTTCCTTTTCGCCCTCGTCGTCCACCGGAAGGGCTGATTCGGTCTCGCGAGCGGACACCAGCACGCTGTCCTGTTCGGAGCCGGCGAGTGCGCCGCGGTTCTTGGAAGCGCGTTCGACTTCGAGATCGAGATCGATCTGGGTGCACAGACCCAGAGTCACGGGATCCATCGGTGTCAGGTTGGCTGCATTCCAGTGGGTACGGCCGCGGATCTGCTCGATGGTCGACTTGGTGGTGCCAACCAGCCGCGAAACCTGGGCGTCCTTGAGTTCGGGATGGTTGCGCACCAGCCAGAGAATGGCGTTGGGCCGGTCCTGGCGTTTTGAAACAGGTGTGTAGCGCGGTCCCTTGCGCTTGGTTTCCGGCACCCGAACCTTTGGTTCGAGAAGCTTCAGCCTGAGGTCCGGATTGGCTTCTGCGGCGGCAATGTCTTCCCGGGAGAGCTGTCCCGTGCCGACCGGGTCGAGACCCTTGATGCCTTGCGAGGCTTCTCCGTCGGCGATTGCCTTGACTTCAAGCGGGTGAAGTTTGCAGAACTGCGCAATCTGATCGAAGCTCAATGCGGTGTTGTCTACAAGCCATACGGCGGTTGCCTTCGGCATGAGAAGCTGCTGTGCCATGAATACAATTCTCCTGTCCGTCCGCTCCGGGGGCGCGGGCCGTGGATGAAACCACCAATTCCGGGAAATCGGCGTTCTTATAACCGCAAGTCCGGTTAATTGCAATTGTCGCGCCACGCTTTCGTGAACCGGTCCAATGTCTAATTGCGTCAATGATTTGCGCTTGCAATAATGGTTCCCGTGAAAGTCGGGTTGCGCTTAGAACGACGTTACGCGCAAGTGTTAGTGAGGAGGCCCCCATGTCGCAGAAAACCTATAAAGTCCTGAAAGACGCCAAATCCAGGGCGTTGATCGATGATGAGACCTACCAGAAATGGTACAAGCAGAGCATCAAGGATCCGGACAAATTCTGGGACAAGCATGGCAAGCGAATCGACTGGTTCAAACCCTACACCAAGGTCAAGAACACCAGCTTTACCGGCAAGGTGGCGATCAAATGGTTCGAAGACGGCCTGACCAATGTCTCCTACAACTGCATTGACCGGCACCTCAAGAAGCGCGGCGACCAGGTGGCGATCATCTGGGAGGGCGACAATCCTTACGATGACAAGAAGATCACCTATCGCGAGCTTTATGACGAGGTCTGCCGGCTCGCCAATGTGATGAAGTCGAAGGGCGTGAAAAAGGGTGACCGGGTCACCATCTACATGCCGATGATTCCGGAAGCCGCCTATGCGATGCTGGCCTGTACCCGCATCGGTGCGGTGCATTCGATTGTCTTCGGCGGGTTCTCGCCCGACGCGCTGGCCGGCCGAATCACCGACTGCGAATCAACCTTCGTGATTACCGCCGATGAGGGGCTGCGCGGCGGCAAGAAGATCCCGCTCAAGCACAATACCGATCTGGCGATTGAAATCGCCCAAAGAGCCGGGGTCGTCGTCAAGAACGTGCTGGTGGTGCGGCGAACCGCCGGAAAGATCGAGTGGTTCGACGATCGCGATATCTGGTACCACGAGGCAACAGCCGCGGCGAAGCCGGACTGTCCGCCGGCCAAGATGAAGGCGGAAGATCCGCTTTTCATCCTCTACACCTCCGGCTCGACCGGCAAGCCAAAGGGCGTTCTGCACACCACCGGCGGCTATCTGGTCTATGCCTCGATGACCCATGAATATGTCTTCGATTACCACGATGGAGATATCTACTGGTGCACCGCCGATGTCGGCTGGGTGACCGGGCATTCCTATATTGTCTACGGTCCGCTGGCCAACGGTGCGACCACGCTGATGTTCGAAGGCGTGCCGAATTATCCGTCACCGAGCCGGTTCTGGGATGTGGTCGACAAGCATCAGGTCAACATCTTCTACACCGCGCCGACCGCGATCCGGGCGCTGATGGGCGCCGGTGACGATCACGTCAAGAAATCCTCGCGCAAATCGCTGCGAACGCTGGGGTCCGTCGGCGAGCCGATCAATCCGGAAGCCTGGGAATGGTACTACAACGTGGTGGGCAACAAGAAGTGCCCGATCGTTGATACCTGGTGGCAGACCGAGACCGGCGGCATTCTGATCACTCCGCTGCCCGGCGCCACCGATATGAAGCCTGGATCGGCAACACGGCCGTTCTTCGGCGTTCAGCCGCAGCTGGTTGATGGCGACGGCGATGTGCTGGAGGGGACGACGGAAGGCAATCTGTGCATCACGGATTCCTGGCCGGGCCAGATGCGCACGGTTTATGGCGACCACGAACGCTTCATCCAGACCTATTTCTCCACCTACAAGGGCAAGTACTTTACCGGCGACGGCTGCCGCCGCGACGAGGATGGCTATTACTGGATCACCGGCCGGGTTGATGACGTGATCAACGTGTCGGGCCACCGGATGGGCACGGCGGAAGTCGAAAGCGCGCTTGTGTCACATGATTCGGTGTCGGAAGCCGCAGTCGTCGGCTATCCGCATGACGTCAAGGGTCAGGGCATCTACTGCTACATCACGTTGATGGAAGGCCAGGAGGGCGACGATGCGCTGCGCAAGGCGCTGGTCGCCCATGTGCGGCACGAAATCGGCCCGATCGCCTCGCCGGACAAGATCCAGTTTTCGCCGGGTCTGCCAAAAACCCGTTCGGGCAAGATCATGCGCCGTATTCTGCGCAAGATCGCCGAGGACGAGTTCTCGGCACTTGGCGACACCTCGACGCTTGCCGATCCGGGCGTTGTCGATGATCTGATTGCAAACCGGCAAAACAAGAAGGGCTGATCAGCCTGCTGCAAGTGATTGCCGCAAGACAAAGCGATGATATCGCAAGGCCGGAAATTGCCCGGTCTGATTGACAGGCCCGCCCCTTGATGGGGGCGGGCCTTTTAATGAACAGCGTATGAAAGCTGTGTTTGGGTTTGGTTCAGGCCGCATGGCCTATCACCGGATTATCAATTCGGAGAGGAACACCAGTCATGAAAACCACCATCATTCTTACCGCCGCTGCTATTGCCATTTCCGCCCCTGCATTTGCCGGACAAAAACTGGCTGCGCCTCAAGAGGGCCCGATGATTGTCAAATCTGCGCAGTTTGCCATCAAGTCGCCAGCCTCCAATGCCTGTCCTGCCCCGGCAAAATCAACGGGTTGGATTTTCACCAGCAAGCCCGGGCCAGTGTCTTACATGATCGTGCGCAAGGGTGGCGCAGTCGCCGGTCCGTTCAAAGCCGAGGCCGTCAAGGCGGCGTCAGGCGCAATGGCGACGATTTCGCGCAGTTTCGAGGTCACCTCCGCCATTGATGCCGAATACCGGATTCTGGTCGCCGGTTCCGGCGGTGTGGCTTCCAACTGGGCGCCGCTGAAAGCAAGCTGCAAGATCCCGCTTGGCGGCTGACAGATTGATGGCCATTTTCACTTGCAATCGGTCTGAACCCGTTACAGACTGCCCTTGTCTTCAACAAACCAAAAGGAGGTGATCTGATGTCGAGTGATTCCCAAAAGCCGGTTCGTGCGATTCGGATTGTCGGACTTCGGAGCAGCCTCTGAAGAGCCGGTGATACTGGCAAGTCCTGACCCATCTCTGATGTGATCAGGCAGGCGTCCAACCGGCGCTGGAATTCACGAAGGCCACCCCTTGCGGGTGGCCTTTTTGATAGGTGCCGTGATGTATCGAGACCAATCAATCCTATCCGGCACATTGCGGCTTGCGGCGCTTGCCGCCTTGATAGGGCCGGGCCAGGCCGCTTGCCAGCATGGCAGAGGCAATGTCGCGTGATCCGGCCTTCATGTCGGCCAGCACCCGTCCGTAATATTTCCCGCCCGCCACGTTGATCAGTTCGACAGTCGGTACGGCCGACACCAGCCGTTCAAGCTCGTTGCGGGCCAATTGCGCCGCAGCCCGCTGGCCGGGGCAACGGGAGCGGCGTTCCGGAGTATCAATGCCGCGCAACCGGACGGATACACGCACTGCATGGCCAGGCCAGGGATGGGCGTCAACCTCAATGGTGTCGCCATCAATGATTCGGACGATTTGCGCGGTCACCGGTCCGGTGATGTTGCGCCACTGCCTGTCGGCCGCATCAGCTGCCTTCACCAGACCGCAGGAGACGGCCAGTGACATCGCGAGTGCAAGGAGGATGGGCGAATCAGGTTTCATGGATACGGAATATATTCCTATATCCGCCCGGTGACAATGTGGACCCGATTAAAAATCTATGGCGCGGCCGTTGATTTCCCAGTCGCCAAACCGGGCAGGATCGGCACCACCGCGGCCTCCAAGTTCCCTTTCCCTGGCGCCGGCTTCCGCGTAGCGCTCCTTGCGGCGGGCTTCGGCTTCGGCGAGCGCGCGCTGGGCGGCCGGGCTGAGCGGCGGTTTTGCAGCTTTCCCGTCATCAGGAATTTCTGCGGCCACTGGTCCGTTCTCCCTGGCGTCGTCTGCACCGGAGCTGCTGCCGGATTCGAGTTCGGATGCTGCGTCTTCAGTCATGGGCTTGCTACCAGTTTGCATTCACATTGAAGATTATCTTGAAACAACCCATATCTAGCGTCACAAGCAACAAATTCCAAACCCCTGTGCCTGCACAGGCATCAGGTGCCTGGTCGCCGGAAAGGATGACGTCCCATGAACCTTGTTCGCACTGCCATGCTGATCGCGCTGATGACCGCCCTGTTCATGGGTGTCGGCTACATGATCGGCGGTACCGGCGGCATGATGATCGCGCTGGTCATCGCTGCGGCGATGAACCTGTTTTCCTACTGGAATTCCGACAAGATGGTGTTGCGCATGCATCACGCGGTGGAAGTTGATGCGAAATCCGCGCCGGAATTCTATCAGATCGTTGCGGATCTGGCGCAAAATGCCGGTCTGCCGATGCCCAAGGTCTATGTGATCCACAATCAGCAGCCCAATGCCTTTGCAACAGGCCGGAACCCGGAAAATGCCGCGGTAGTGGCGTCTGTCGGTCTTCTCGAGGCGCTGAGCGATGAAGAGGTTGCGGCAGTGATGGCGCATGAGCTGGCGCATGTGCAGAACCGCGACACGCTTACCATGACGATCACCGCGACACTGGCCGGTGCGATCTCCATGCTGGGCAATTTCGCCCTGTTCTTTGGCGGCAATCGCGACAACAACAATCCTTTCGGCTTTGTCGGCGTGCTGGTGGCGATGATTGTCGCGCCATTTGCCGCGATGCTGGTGCAAATGATGATCAGCCGGACCCGCGAATATGCTGCCGACCGGCGCGGTGCTGAAATCTGTGGCAATCCGCTCTGGCTGGCTTCCGCGCTGAGAAAGATTGCCATGGGTGCAGGCCGTGTGGTCAATGAGGACGCTGAACGCAATCCGGCGACGGCGCACATGTTCATTATCAATCCGCTGAATGGTCAACGCATGGACAGTTTGTTTTCTACCCACCCGGCAACGGAAAACCGCATTGCCGCGCTTGAAGCGATGGCTGGTGAAATGGCAGCGTCCTCGCCGCGCCGGTCGCGTCCGGCCAGGACATCGGTGCCCCAATCGGGGCCGTGGGGCCGTGACGGCTCGACCCGCAAGGGGCCCTGGTCTTGACCGGCTCACCGCCGGCCGGGCAGCGAAGAAGACCTCAGGAATCGCAAAACCGCCGTGATCCGAGCGATCTGAAGCCGGGTCTTGCCGCGCGGCAGGCGGCTGCACGGTTGTTGTCGGCAGTGACCGAGAGCCGGGCATCGCTGGACGGGCTTCTCGATCCGGCGGGCGGAAATCCGGCCTTTACCGGACTTGGCGACCAGGACAGGCTTCTCGTGCGGGCAATCCTGTTATCGGCGCTGCGGCATCTTCAGGTCATTGACGCCTTCATCGACGCGCTGGTCGACAATCCGTTGCCCGAGGGCGCAAAGGCCTTGCGGCAAGTGCTGCGCGTTGGTGCTGCGCAGATCCTCTATCTTGATGTTCCCGATCGTGCCGCAGTGGATCTGGCGGTCACCCAAGCCGATTCAGATCCGCGCAATCGGCGTTTTGCCGGCCTCGTCAACGCCTTGCTGCGCCGGATGGCGCGGGAGAAGGATCAGCTTCTGCCTGAGATAGCGGCTGTAACTCCGGACTTCCCCGAATGGTTTGAAAGCCGGCTTCGCACTTTCTATGGGCAGGACGCGGAAGCCATTCTGGCGATTCTGTCAGAGCCGCCGGCTATTGATCTGACAGTGAAAAGTGATGCTGGTGACTGGGCTGCGCAGCTTGGCGGCGTGGTGTTGCCAACCGGTTCGGTGCGGATCGCCCGGCCGGATGGCCCGGTGTCGGGGCTTGCCGGATATGATGACGGTGCCTGGTGGGTCCAGGATGCGGCCGCCAGCCTTCCGGCCCAGATGTTTTCGAAGCTTGAAGGGCTGGAAATCGCTGATCTGTGTGCTGCCCCGGGCGGCAAGACCGCGCAATTGGCGCTGGCCGGCGCACGGGTCACGGCCTGTGACCAGTCCGCGACACGGCTCGAGCGGCTGCGGGGCAATCTGGCGCGGCTCGGGTTTGATGTGGCGACCCAGCTGACCCGCGCCCAGGATCTGGTTGCGCCGCAGGGGTTTGACGGGGTGCTTCTGGATGCCCCCTGTTCGTCGACCGGAACGGTACGCCGCCATCCCGACATCCCCTATACCAAGGGGCCCGACGACATCATGCGGCTGGCCCGCGTTCAACGCGACCTGCTCGATCACGCGGCCGGCCTGGTGCGGCCGGGCGGAGAACTGGTGTTTTCCAACTGCTCGCTCGACCCGGAAGAAGGCGAAGAGATGGTGGCAGGTTTTCTCGCCGATCACCCGGCCTGGAAGATCAGGCCTGTGGATTCGGCGCGGTGGCCGGGCCTTGAGACGGCCATCACAGCACAGGGTGAAATCAGAACGCATCCGGCCATGCTGGGCAATGATGACCCCCGGCTTGCAGGGCTGGACGGTTTTTATGCAGTGGTATTGACCCGGCAGTGATTCACACCGCGAAAATCAGGTTTCGGGGCGAAAGCCTTGACAATATCGGCGCTGCTCCACATTAGCTGCCATTGTATTGATGTTTTGGTGCATGTTTTGCAGTCAATTGGGTGCTGAACGTGTATTAGTGACAGTTGAACAATGAAGCTACTGTGCTACGATTCTCGTCCGGTGGAGGGCCGGGACCCGGTTTCAGGATTTCCCGATTGGTTTTTTCGATTTTCGACTCGCAACGTACAGTGCAATTGTACGGGACAGAGATCTGGCGGCGGTTTGCCCGCCGGATGGCTTTAGGACGAATCAGCGCTTTGCGGTTTGCTGGCGGGACCCCGGACCGGCTTGTGGTTGCGCCCATTGATTTGCGCATTGCCGATCCGCACATTGCCGAAGAAATCTATTCTGGCCGCTTCGCCATGGGCGGAAGCATGATCGATACCAGCGGAGGCAGTCCGTTTCAGATCGAGGTTGCAAACCAGTCCTTCAATCGCAGCCTGCACGGTTTTGGCTGGCTCAGGCACATGCGGGCCGCCGATCACGATCTGGCATTTGCCAATGCGCGGGCTCTTGTTGACGACTGGATTGTGGTGGAGGGCCGCGAACTGGGAGGTCTGGCCTTTGAACCTGATGTTCTGGCCACCCGTCTGATTGCCTGGTTTTCGCATTCGCCAATCGTCTTGCGCGGCGCCGATCACGGGTTTTACCGGCGGTTTCTCAAAAGCATCGCGTTGCAAACGCGGTATCTCAAACATGTGGCCGGGGCGATGCCGGGCGATGCGACCCGGTTCAAGGCCCGCATAGCACTGGCGATGGCAAGCCTGTGCCTGCCGTCGAGTGCCGGTGCGGTGCGTGCTGCGTCCCGCAATCTCGATAGCGAAATCGATGCCCAGATCCTGCCCGATGGCGGGCATGTCTCCCGCAATCCGATGGTGTTGATCGAGCTGCTGACAAATCTTCTGCCGCTGAAGCAAACCTATATAAATCTGGGGCAGAAGCCTCCCCGCAATCTGGCCGCGGGGATGGACCGGATGTTTTCGGCGCTGCGCTTCTTTCGCCACTCCAGTGGCGAACTGGTGCTGTTCAATGGCGCATCGGCAGTCTCCGCGGATCGGCTTCTCGGTGTGTTGCGGTATGATGAAACCTCCGGTACCGCGTTTCGGGAAATGCCGCATTCGCATTATCAAAGACTGTCATCGGGCAATGCCGTGGTGGTTGCAGACACCGGCGCACCGCCCAGGGGTGGGCTTTCCAGCCAGGCGCATGCCGGCTGTCTGTCCTTCGAGCTCTCGTCAGGGGCGAATTGTTTCATCGTCAACGCCGGCGCGCCCGTGGTTTCCCATACATCCTATGCGGATTTTGCCAGGATGACCGCTGCCCACAGCACAGTGACGCTGGGAGACCGGTCATCGCTGACCTTCTCGCATTCAGAGTTTCTGGGCCCGATTGTCACCGGCGGCGTGCGTCGTGTGAGTGTGGAATCGCTGGATGAGGAGGGCAAGCATCAGGGCTTCAGTGCAAGTCATGATGGCTATGTGGGCCGCCTGAAACTGTTGCATCGCCGCAAGATCAGATTGCTGTCCTCGGGTCACGAACTGCAGGGCCGCGACGAGATACTCAAGCCGGATGAAACCGCGCCCGGAGCAGATAACCAAACCTCGGCCGTGGCCCGGTTTCACATTCATCCGACCATTTCGGTTTCAATGGACGATGATGGTGTGGTCCACCTCACCGCAGGCGATGGCGAAACCTGGGCCTTTGTGGCGCGGGATCTGAAGCCGAATATAGAGGAAGACGTGCATTTCGCCGATCTCGCAGGGGCGCGGACCAGCAAGCAGATCACGCTGGAATTCGATGTCGGAACGCAGTCGCAGGTCGACTGGAAGCTGATCCGCACCAATCTGCCGCGGGCGTGAGGCAGGTGCTCCGCATCCAGCCGGACATGGAAACCGATGCCCTTAGCGGGACCTGATCCGGCAATGCTCCACAGATAAGCCCAATTGCGTGTTTTATCAGGCCCCGGCCTGTGTTAACGCATCCTCGCCGCCTGGCTGACGCGGTTGTTTTGAGGGATTTCCATATGGCTGTTGTATCCAAAAACCATCCTGTGCCGGATCTGGTCAAGGTTCGCCGCGCTCTGTTGTCTGTGTCAGACAAGACCGGGCTTGTGGATTTTGCTCAGGGGCTCGCCGGGCTTGGCGTCGAACTGGTGTCGACCGGCGGCACCCGCGCGGCACTAGAAGCGGCAGGCCTGAAGGTTCAGGATGTATCCGACCTGACAGGTTTTCCCGAAATCATGGATGGCCGGGTCAAGACGCTGCATCCGGGCGTTCACGGCGGATTGCTTTCGATCCGTGATGATGCGGACCACCGCAGCGCCATGCAGGCGCATTCCATCGCCGAAATCGATCTGGCCGTGGTCAATCTCTATCCGTTCGAGCAGACAGTTGCCGGAGGGGCCGATGCTGCGACGATTGTCGAGAACATCGACATTGGCGGACCGGCGATGATCCGGGCCTCGGCCAAGAACCATGCCTATGTCACCGCGATCACCGATCCGGATGATTATGCCCGCGTTCTGGAAGCGCTTCGCTCCCACGACGGCTCGGTTCCGTTGTCGCTGCGCAAGGAGCTGGCGGCACTGGCCTTTGCACGAACTGCGGCCTATGACGCTGCAGTGTCGGGCTGGTTTGCCAGGGATCTCGCGCTTGAAGCGCCGCGGCACCGCGCTTTCGGTGGCCAGTTGCTCGACGTCATGCGCTATGGCGAAAACCCGCACCAGGCAGCTGCGTTTTACGCCAACGGCGAAAACCGGCCCGGTGTGGCCGCTGCCAGGCTGCTGCAGGGCAAGCAGCTGTCCTACAACAACATCAATGACACCGATGCGGCCTTTGAGCTGGTCAGCGAATTTGAGCAGGCACGGCCTGCCTGCGCCATCATCAAGCACGCAAATCCCTGTGGTGTAGCTGTTGGCGACAGCCTGAGCGAAGCCTACCGGCGCGCACTTGAGTGCGACCAGACCTCGGCATTCGGCGGAATCATCGCGCTCAACCAGCCGCTTGATGCGGAAACGGCGGCCGAGATCGTGAAACTGTTCACCGAAGTCATCATTGCGCCTGAGGCCAGTGACGAGGCGCGGCAGATTCTTTCCGCCAAGAAGAACCTGCGCCTGATGGTCACCGGAGAGCTGGCCGATCCGCGCCAGCCCGGCATCACGGTCAAGACCGTGGCCGGCGGGCTTCTGGTGCAGGGGCGTGACAACGGCATCGTGCTGCCTGAAGACTTCAAGGTGGTGACCAAGCGCGCCCCGGACGCCCGCGAACTCGCCGATCTGGCGTTCGCGTTCCGGGTGGCAAAACATGTCAAATCCAATGCCATCGTTTACGCGCTCAACGGGGCGACTGTCGGGATCGGGGCAGGCCAGATGAGCCGCGTCGATTCGGCGCGGATCGCTGCCCGCAAGGCAATTGATGCCGCCGAGGTTCTGGGCCTTGAAACACCGCTGACCAAAGGCAGTGTTGTTGCGTCCGATGCGTTCTTTCCGTTCGCTGACGGATTGCTTTCGGCGATCGAGGCGGGCGCGACTGCTGTCGTTCAGCCCGGCGGATCAATGCGTGACCAGGATGTGATCGACGCTGCCGACGAAGCCGGTGTGGCGATGGTGTTTACCGGAATGCGGCACTTCCGCCACTGATCTGCGAGGCAGCAGCTTGGTGCCATGCAGATTCAGGTAGAATTCTGTTCTGTTAACCTGCCGGTACTGATTGCGGAGGTAAGAGCTTTCGCGGCGGATGGTTTAACCCGGTCTGACTGCGAAAATTGCCTTCGGTATCGCTTCTTGTCAACAAGGGCGGTTCAATACCTGAAGTATGTTCGCATGCCTGAGGTATGGAACCATTCTCCTGTTTGCGATCAGATCAAATGTTGCCGGGCCTGGTTTCCGGCTGGTCTGCCGGGTAGGGCGTGGTCCAGAGGATGATCAGGCCGAGCGCAAAGAACAAGATGATGGTTGCCATGCCCAGCCGCGCAGAGCCCGAGAGCGCGGTGACGGTCGCGACCAGGAAAGGCGCTGTAAAGCTCGTCGCGCGTCCTGCCAGGGCATAGATGCCGAAATAACGGCCTGCTTCTTCCTCCGTCACGCTCCGCGCCATATAGGCGCGCGACGAGGCCTGCACCGGTCCGAATGCGATGCCGATCAGAAGCCCGAAGGTGATGTAGGCTTTTTCTGCGGGTGTGCCGAACAAGCCGCCGCTGTCGGCTCCTGTAAATGGCAGCGCACCGAACAGCGTAAAGCCAGGTCCGGTCGACACGATGCCGAGTGTGGCAATCAGCAGCATCAAGATGGCAATCATGACAACAAGCTTGGATCCGAGCTGGGTGTCGAGACGGCTGGCATAGAGGCAGGAAAAGATCGCCACGACATTGAGCATGATGCCGTAAACGCCAATCTCGGTGATCGACCAACTGAACATGGCGGCGGCAAATCCACCGCCCAGGGCCAGCAGCGCATTGACGCCGTCCTGATAGATCATGCGGGCGATCAGAAAACGGAAAATGCCCGAGCGCTGGCGGACTTCGCCGAGCGTTGATCGCAGTTCGGCGAGACCATCCCTGACGGCTCCTTTCAGCGCCCTGCGCCCGCCGGCATCCGGCGTGAACAGGAACATCGGCAGGATAAAGACGGCATACCAGAGCGCCGAAATCGGACCTGATGCACGGGCATCTTCGCCCTGAAGCGGATCGAGGCCAAACAGGGGATCAAGACCGATAAGCGTCTTGCCGGTTTCTGGCGATGCCGCCAGAAAGCCGATGATGAAGATCAGTACAATCATGCCGCCGAGATAGCCGAGCCCCCAGGCCAGGTTGGACACCCGCCCTATCTGGGCTTTCGGGACCAGCCGCAGCAGCATGGAATCATTGAAGACGATGGAGAACTCCGCGGCGACTGATGCCAGGGTGAAAACGGCGACGACCGCGACCAGATTTGAACCCGGAGCCGCGAACCACAACCCGCACAGGGCCAGGATCTTGATGATTGCGAAGAATGCAATCCACGGCTTGCGCGGACCGGTCTGGTCGGCAATCGATCCGAGCAGCGGGGAAAACACCGCAATGAGCAAGCCGCCCGCGGCAATGCCGTAGCCCCAGGCTGCCTGGCCGGTTGCCGGGTCGCTGGCCATGCGGGAGATGAAATAGGGGCCGAATATAAATGTGGTCACCACGGTGAAGAATGGCTGGGCCGCCCAGTCAAACAGCATCCACCCCAAAACCCCGCGGCGCTTGACAACGGGTGCCGGCGGCAATCCGGTTACATCGGTCATGTTCTTTTTGCCCCTTAAAGCCCCAGCCCCTTGTTACGCCCGCAGGGAGCGCGCCAGATCGCTTAGCATCCCGGCGGCAACCGTAAGCTTGGCAACGGACAACTCGCCGCTGTCGGTCAGCGTCAGGATCTGGCCGCGCACATGCGAAATACGATCCTTGTTGGCCTTGAGCCATTGCTCAGCGGGATCGGATGCCTTCGGATTGCTGTCGAGGACGGTGCCGGTGATGATCCGTCGGGCTTGCGAAATTTCATCAAGACTGCGTGCCAGCGCAAGTCCCTCGAAATGATCGGTTACCGGGATCCTGCCCACGGCCGCGACAATCCTGCCCAGCCGGAATGCTTCGGTAACGGCAAAGAATGTTTCCGCGGCCCGGTCCAGATCGGTTTTCGAGTGAGCAGCAACGTGGCAGATGTCCGGCGCAAGGGTGAGACCGGTCAACCCCGCGATCTGATCTGCCAGCTCTGCGGGGATGGACTGAACGATCAGAGCGGCGCGGATGTCTTCGGCTTCCTGGCGCATGAAATCAGGCATGGCGGTGGCCATTTTTCCGTCAAGCTTGGCCAGGCCCTGCTGCATCGTCTTGATTGCTGTCGCAAGATCGCCCTGCGAAGCGCCGGTCTTTAGCGCCCATCCGGTAACCTCCTTGAGGGTGTTGCCGATGCGGGCGTAGAGCTGGTTTTGAACGTCACCTGGAACCTTGGTGTCAAGGGCATCGACCTGTTCATAAAGCTGGTTGAGCGACAGGCCGTCACGGGCAAGAACGAAGGCCTTGACGATGTCAGCCGCGGTTGCGCCGGATTTGTCGCCCATGCCGATGACAAAAGCCGGTCCGCCGCGATTGATCGCGTCGTTGCCCAGCAGGGTCGCAATGATCTCGCGACGCAGCCTGTGGCTGGCAATATCGGTGGAATAGGCTTTCTGCATCTTTTTGGGAAAGTAGGAGCGCAGCGTGGTGTCGAAATAGGGATCGTCAGGCAGAGAACTGGCAACGATTTCATCGAACAGCACGAGCTTGGCATAGGACAGCAGAACGCCCATTTCAGGCCGGGTCAGCGCGTGACCCGCTGCGACCCGCTCGGCGACGGCACTGTCGTCGGGCAGGTATTCGACCTTGCGGTTGAGCAGGCCCCGGCCTTCGAGATTGCTCATCACCCGGTTGAGCTCGCCAACGCCCGATATGCCTTCGGCTTCGGCGATCGATATGGCCAGTGTCTGCAAATAGTTGTTGCGCAGCACCAGGTCGGCCACTTCATCGGTCATGGAGGCAAGCAGGGTATTGCGCTTGGGCCGGGTCAGCCGGTCTTCGCGCATGGCGTTTGCCAGCGCGATCTTGATGTTGACCTCGACGTCGGAAGAGTTGACGCCGGCTGAATTGTCGATCGCATCGGAGTTGCAGCGGCCGCCATTCAGCGCATAGGCGATGCGGCCTTTCTGGGTGAGACCCAGATTGGCGCCTTCGCCGATCACCTTGGCGCGAACCTGCCGGGCCTGGACGCGGATTGCGTCATTGGCACGGTCACCGACATCGGCGTCGTTTTCGCCGGCATCCTTGATGTAGGTTCCAATGCCGCCAAACCACAGCAGATCTGTTTGCATCGACAGGATTGCGGTCATGATGTCCTGCGGCGTGGCCTTGCCGGCTTCAAGTCCGATCACGGCTGCCGCTTCCGGCGTGAGGTCCACCGATTTCAGTGACCGCGGGATGATCATGCCGCCCTTCGACAGCTTGGACTTGTCATAATCCTGCCAGCTGGAGCGGCCCATGTCGAACAAACGGCTGCGTTCGGCAAATCCAATGGCGCAGTCGGGGTCCGGATCAATGAAGATATCGCGGTGATCGAAAGCCGCCAGCAGCTTGATCTGTGTCGACAACAGCATGCCGTTGCCGAACACATCGCCGGACATGTCGCCGACACCTGCGGCGGTGAACGGCGTGGTCTGGATGTCGATGTCGATCTCGCGGAAGTGGCGTTTGACGGCTTCCCAGGCGCCGCGCGCGGTGATGCCCATCTTCTTGTGGTCATAACCGGCGGAGCCGCCGGAGGCGAAGGCGTCATCAAGCCAGAAATCCTGTTCCTGGCTCAGCGCGTTGGCGGTGTCGGAGAAGGTGGCCGTTCCCTTGTCGGCGGCAACCACGAAATAGGGATCGTCGGCATCATGGCGAATGGTGTTGTCCGGCGGGACAATGGCATCGCCGACGATGTTGTCGGTGACCGACAGCAAAGTGCGGATGAACAGCTTGTAGGCGTCACGTCCGGCCTCGAATATCGCATCGCGGCCGCCGTCAGCCGGCAATTTCTTGGGATAGAAGCCACCCTTTGCACCCACGGGCACAATCACGGCATTCTTGACCTGCTGGGCCTTGACCAGTCCGAGTACTTCGGTGCGGTAATCCTGGGCACGATCCGACCAGCGCAGCCCACCGCGGGCGACCGGGCCGAAACGCAAATGCACCCCTTCGACTTCCGCACCATAGACGAAAACCTCACGGAAGGGGCGTGGCTCGGGCAGGCCTTCGAGCTTCTTCGGATCCAGCTTGAAAGCCAGTGCCGGCCGCGGCGCGCCATCCGAACCGGTCTGGAAATAGTTGGTTCTGAGCGAGGATTCGATCGCGTTGATATATCGTCTCAGGATGCGGTCATCATCAAGGCTGGGGACCTCGGCCAAAGCGGCTTCGATTGCTTCAATTACACTGGCGCTTTGTTCCGTGCGCTTGGCAGCCTTGAGACCGAGGTCAAACCGGATCCGGAACAAATCGTACAATTGGGCGGCAATCGCCGAGTAGCGGTTGAGGCTGTGGGCGATATATTCCTGTGAGTAGGCAATTCCGGCCTGGCGCAGATAGCGCGCATAGGCCCGCAGAACCGTTGCTTCACGAACCGACAGACCGGCATTTGTGACCAGACGGTTGTAGCCGTCATTGTCGGTGTCGCCGCGCCAGACCGACAGGAAGGCTTCCTCCAGCCGGGCTCCGTCGGTGTCCAGATCAATGGCGCGCTTGTCCTCGTGGATGATCTCCATGTCGTGCAGGACCACGGTGTTGGAGACACCTGCCTGGCCGTCGAGAAAAATCTCGTGGGTCTGCTCACTGATCACCTTGAAACCGAGATTTTCCAGCAGCGGAACCCGGCGCGACAGGGCCACCGGTTGACCGGCATGGAAAATCTTCAAGGCGAGGTGATCGTCGGGTGTATTGTCGCCGCGATAGAACGCGATCTGGATAGCACCGGTTTCCTTGCAGGCGATGATGGCGTTGAGATCGGCCAGGGCCTCTTCGGGCCGGAACCGTTCCTTGTAGGACTGGCTGACGCTGACGCGTTCGGTCTCGCCGCCGCCGAGCACCCGGAACTGGTCTTCCCAGCGGGTGACGATGGAGCGGACGTCGCGTTCCAGCTGATCCTGCGGAATCTGCGGCGTCTTGCCTTCAGAGCGGCCGATGATGAAGTGTACGCGGGCGACGCCGCCCTCGGGGAAGGCCGGGTAGTAAGCCGACACACGACCATTATAGACCGTCTTGAAGTAGTCGCCGATGCGCTCCCGGGCGATCGAATCATACTGATCGCGCGGCACATAGACGATCAGCGAGACGAACCGGTCAAAGCGGTCGATGCGGGGCAGAACCCTGACCCGCGGACGATCCGAGAGCTCGTTGATCTGCATGCAGAACCGCGCCAGAAGATGTGCATCGATCTGAAACAGATCATCGCGCGGATAGGCTTCCAGCGTGTTGAGCAGAAGTTTGCCGGAATGGCTCTCCGGGTCGAAGCCGAACTCGGAGACCACCGATTGCACCTTCGAGCGAAGCAGCGGAATCTTGGTGACCGAGCGGGTGTAGGCGGTGGAGGTGAAAAGCCCGACAATGCGCAGTTCGCCGACAACCTTGCCTTTCGAATTGAAGCGCTTGATGCCGATATAGTCCATATAGGTGCGGCGGTGGATGACGGAACGCACATTGGCCTTGGTGACAATCAGAAAATCCGGGCCTTGCAGGAAATCAAGAATTTCCGGCGTGGTGGTGACCTGGTCCTTGCCCAGCCGCAACACCAGCA
Source organism: uncultured Hoeflea sp. (assembly GCA_963975635.1). Taxonomy (GTDB): domain Bacteria; phylum Pseudomonadota; class Alphaproteobacteria; order Rhizobiales; family Rhizobiaceae; genus Hoeflea. Next base: position 43,226 of record CAXBIE010000018.1, read on the forward strand.
CGTCCGGGTTTTCGAGAATGCCGAGGCCTTCGCCTGAAGCGCGGTTCAACTCGGCGGATTTGCCGTCTTCGGTGTAGACATATTCGCGCATGCCAAGGAACGTGAAATTGTTGTCACGCAACCAGCCGATGAAGGCCAGGGCCTCCTGGCGCGCCGGTTCGGTCTTCTTGTCGACATCAAGCGCGACCAGATCTGCGGCGCTGTGGTCGATCATCGCCAGCATGGATTTCCAGTCGCTGACCGCAGCCTGAACCTGATCCAGAACGTGGCGGACGCGGGCGAGGAGATCATCTGCCGCTGCCTCGCTGAGCTTCGGCATATGGATCTGGATATGGCTGACCCTCTGGGAGGGTTCGCTGCCGTCGCCATGGGAGTAAAGGGTGGCCGGCTTCTTGCCCGACAGAATCAGAATGGGGTGCAGGGCCATCAGGATGTCGCGGACATCCGTGGTGACTTCTCCCATGACCGAATCATACAGGAAGGGTTTGTTGAGCGCGGTGATCGCCAGAATCGAAATGTCGCGACCGTCGTTGGTGGCCTTATCGACATTCACGAGGCTCATCCGGGAGGACTTTCCATCCCATGCGCGAACCTCGGATTCGGCCAATACGGCAGCAGAAGCGAGGTTTTTTGCCGGAAAAAGCTCCAGATCGTCGGCGCTGACGCTGGAAAACAATACCTCGGGATTGATGTGCGGCTTCTTGCCTTTGGAGGCGATTGACGCCGCTTCCGCAAGTAGTGTTTCCGACTTGCGGGTGTTCTTGATCCCCATCCCAAATCCTCCAAGGCTTGATCTTTGATCGAATCCTAGCAGAAGTGTGTGTCAAAGCGACCCGATTTCGTGCCCAAAGCCAATATTGGAGGAATAAACATGAAAACACCGCAAGATGCCGTCATTGCGTTGAATCTGGAACCGGAAACGCCGCTAAGCGCCGAAATGGAGGCCTATTTTGCCAAATGCGAGGATAAACTTGGCATGGTTCCCAATGTGCTGAAGGCCTATGCATTCAACAATGAAAAACTCGAGGCTTTTGTCGGGTTTTACAATGACCTGATGCTCGCCGGTTCAAATCTGAGCAAGCTTGAGCGTGAACTCATTGCGGTGGCGGTGTCGTCGGTCAACAAGTGCTTCTATTGCCTGACCGCGCATGGTGCAGCGGTGAGGCAATTGTCAGGGGACCCGGTGCTCGGCGAGCAGATGGTGATGAATTACCGGGTTGCCGATCTCGAGCCGCGGCAGCGCGCGATGCTGGATTTTGCCATGCTGATCACAGAGGATCCGGCCAGGATTGTCGAGGCCGACAGGCAGAAGCTGCGCGATGCCGGTTTTACGGATCGCGACATTTGGGATATCTCAGCCGTAGCCGCGTTTTTCAATATGACCAACCGCATGGCGTCGGCAACCGACATGCAACCGAATCCGCAGTATCACGGGCTCGCCCGCTGATCCGGGCGGAGATGCAATCAAGCCGGGCTATGAACCGGACAGCTGTACCGGGCCGGGAGGCCTCACGATGAACGATGATGAAACAGTCCGCCAGGCCAAACGCTCGCTCGACCGCCTGGGCGAGGAAGGCGGCTTGTCGGCCTCACCGGTGATGAAGTCCGCTGCCAACAGTGTGCGCGATCACTTCACCGCCAAGGATGCGGACAAGTCCGACAACATCGAAGTCTGGGGCACCCGGATCGCCCGCGGATTGGCGCTGGTGGCGTTCGCCGGGCTGGTGTTGTGGATGATCGGGCAGATTTCGTGATGACAACGGAAAAACAGCGCAATTCCGATATCCGGACGTCGGTGATCGTGATTTCAAGCCATGTGGTTCGCGGATCGGTCGGCAACCGCGCAGCGGTGTTTGCGCTTGAGACACTTGGCTTCCCGGTCTGGGCGGTGCCGACGGTTATTCTGCCCTGGCATCCGGGGCATTCACGGGCGACCAGAATCGTGCCGTCGCGGGAGAATTTTTCACTGCTGATTGACGATCTGTGCGGCGCACCCTGGCTTGAGGAAGTGGGCGGCGTGCTCAGTGGCTATCTGGGAGATGCCAGGCAAGCCGCCGACGTGGCACGGCTGGTTGGCGCGGTGCGCAAGGCCAATCCGGATGCACTCTTCATGTGTGATCCGGTGATTGGCGATACCGGCGGTCTTTACGTTCCCGAAGCCACCGCAAGCGCGATCGCCAAAGAGCTGATCCCGATTGCAGATATAGCCACCCCGAATGTGCATGAGCTTGCCTGGCTGTCCGGCGCGCCGATCACCGATTCCGCATCGATGACAGCGGCGGCGGAAACACTCGGGCCGGCGCGGGTGCTGGTGACGTCGGCTCTGGCGATGATGGCAGGCAGCACCGGCAATCTGCTGGTCAGCGGCAAACAATCGGTGATGGCCGAGCACCGGCTTATCCCCAATGCGCCAAACGGACTTGGCGATCTGATGTCGGCGACATTTCTGGCCCGGCTTCTCGAAGGCATGCCAGAAGAGAAGGCCTTGCAGACAGCGACCGGCACGGTGTTTGAAATTCTGGCCCGGACGGCCCGCCGCGGCGCCGATGAGCTGACGCTCGAAACCGATGCACAGAGCCTGCGGACACCGATGGCGATGGTCAATATGCGCCGGGTGATGTCGATGGCCAACCGCAAGAAGCCGTGAGCGGAGACGACCAGCCCGGCAATGTTCTGGTCGGCGTTGACGGCTGCCGGGCCGGCTGGATCACGGTGGCAAGGCATGCCGCGGACAGGCATCCGCAAGTTCAGGTTTTTTCGCGTTTCGCCGAGCTGGTCGCGGAGTTTGGCGCCACAGCAACGATAGCGGTGGACATGCCAATCGGGCTGCCTGACAGAATTGCCGGAACGGGGCGCGGTCCGGAACAGGCCATCCGGCCCCATCTCGGCGCGCGCCGGTCCAGTGTGTTCTCGATTCCGGCGCGGGCGGCGGTTGAGGCCGCAACCTATCGTGAGGCCTGCGATCTGGCGCAGCTCCACTCCGATCCACCCAGAAAGGTGTCCAAACAGGCGTTTTTTCTGTTCGGCAAGATTCTTGAGATCGATCACCTGCTGCAGGCCGACATTGGCTTGCGTCAGCGCATCATCGAGTGCCATCCGGAGTTCTCGTTTTGCCGGCTAAACAACATGGTTCCGATGGCGGCACCCAAGAAAATTCGCGGCGCGGTCAATCCGGCGGGAATTGCCGAGCGGATGGAATTGCTGGCGGCGCACGGGATCGACCGGAAGGTTTTTGCGAAAGGGCCGCCGCGTGGCGCGGCCATGGATGACCTCATCGATGCGAGCGTCAATCTGCTGGTGGCCGGACGGCATGCGCAGGGTCTGACAGAGACCTTTCCGGCCAGCCCGGTGTGTGATCGTCACGGGATTATGATCGCGATCCACGGCTGATCCGGTTCTCTCCAGGGTGAACAGATGGCTGACCGGCAAGGGGTGTGGAAGCAGACCGCAATGCCGGCGGGTCAGTTCGCGTGAACAAAAAGGCTGATTGATCTTCGCGGCATGCCCGGCTATGTGCAAAGGATGTCGACATTTCCGAGCCGCCTCCTCGAAGGCTACAAGACATTCATGAGTGGCCGCTACACGGCGGAGCGGCAACGCTACCGTGATCTCGCGGAGACCGGTCAGGAACCGCATACGCTGGTCATTGCCTGTTGCGATTCGCGGGCGGCGCCCGAGACCATATTTGATTGCGGTCCGGGTGAGTTGTTCGTCGTGCGGAATGTTGCCAACCTTGTGCCGCCTTACGCGCCCGACAGCAATTATCACGCGACCTCTGCTGCGCTGGAATTTGCCGTTCAGTCGCTCAAGATCCGGCAGATCGTGGTGATGGGGCATGGCCGCTGCGGCGGTATCAAGGCGGCGCTCGATCCCAATGCGGCACCGCTTTCGCCCGGGGATTTCATCGGGCAATGGATGGGCCTGCTCAAGCCTGCCGCACAGCAGATTCAGGACAGCCAGCTTTTGACGAGCGGCGAACGGCAGATTGCGCTCGAGCGGATCTCAATTCGCAATTCGATGGCAAACCTGCGGACATTTCCTTGCGTCAAGATCCTGGAGGATCGCGGCTCAATGGTGATCAGCGGCTCCTGGTTTGATATTTCAACCGGGGAATTGTGGGTGATGGATCCCAAAACCGGCGATTTCTTCCGGCCCGAACCCGCGGAAGCTTGACATAGGGTGCTGCGGTCCGGTTCCATGAGTGTCAAGCGTCAGGAAGCGCGCGATGACTTGGGGAGCTTTAGATGATTGCAGTCCGGCCTTTGATATCCTTACTGATTTTCGCGGCGTTTCTGCCCGTTGCGCCGGCTTCGGCCCAAAACATCCTGCTTGACCGCTGGTATACGGCGCTTTTCGATGTCAATCGTGTGGCGATTGCCGACCTGCTTGCGGATGATGTGGTTATCAGTCTCGAGGATCTGGGGGTGACCCAGACCAAGGCCGAATTCATCGAGTCGCTTGATGAATGGGAAGAAGTGGCCAAAAATGCCAATCTTGCATGGCAACTCGAAGAGGGCAAAGAAGCGGGCCCGAACGAAGCTTCGGTGCTGGTGTGTTACCAGTTTCCCGACAACGAGATGATGATCCGGGAGGTTTTCGGCTTTCAGGAAAGCAAGATCATCAGCAGCGTCCAGACAACCGTCGGCGACAGCTGCGAAAGCTTCTGACAGACAGCGCGTTCAGATCAACTCATCAGAACGCGCTGTGCTTTCAAGTCTCAGCCGTCGATCTCGGCACCGATCTTTGCGATGGCTTTCTGGTAGACACCGGCCGCGTTCCATCCCTGAATGGCGCGATAGTTGCTCTCGCCTGGCTGGTAGCCGCCACCGCGACGCCATCCATGGCCACGCAGGAAGTTTGCTGTCGAGGCCAGGGCGTCGGCTTTTGATCCCAGGTTGACGCCGCCGCTGCCGTCGCCATTGACGCCAAAGCGCGCCACATTTGCGGGCAGGAACTGGGTCTGGCCGATTTCGCCGTGGGCAGCGCCTTTGAAGTCGGGTGAGAGCCAGCCTTTCTGGATCAGTTGCATCAACGCGTAGAGCTGTTCTGTGAAGAAGGCAGAGCGGCGGCAATCATAGGCCAGCGTAGCCACTGCGGAGACCGTGTGCTGATTGCCCATGAAGGAGCCAAAGCCGGATTCCATGCCCCAGATTGCGATCAAAGGACCGGCGGGAACGCCGTATTTCTTCTCAATTGCTGCAAACAGACTGGCATTCTGCTGCTTCAGCCGCTTGCCCTTGGAGATGATTGTGGAGGCGCCACGTTTTCGCATGAACTGGTCAAATGACAGTTTGAAGCTTTTCTGGTTACGGTCCGCCGAAATGGTTTTGGTGGCGTAGCGGACGTTTCTGAAAGCCTTATCCAGTGTGCTCTGGGTAATTCCGGCCCTGGTGGCTTCCTGTTTGAACTGTCCCACCCAGGTTGTGAATCCGCTTGAATTGTTGCCGCATGTGGCCGCCAGCGCCTGTCCGCTCAGTCCAGCCGCAATCAGTGCTGCAGCGCCCACAATCTTGAGTTTTTTAAACCTGCTATCCATGACTGCCACTACATCCCTTGTAAAACCGTTCCGCGCGGACTTTGCCAGCGATTCGGTTAAAAGTCACGAAACGTTGCAACAGGAAAACCCCGCCATTGGATCCCAATGACGGGGTTTGCTGTTTTCAGGCTCCGGGCAATTACGCTTCGGCGCGTGGCTTGATCAGACGGCGATTGACCATAAGCTCGGCAATCTGGATGGTGTTGAGCGCCGCGCCCTTGCGCAGATTGTCCGACACGATCCAGATGTTGAGACCGTTTTCGACGGTGGCGTCCTCGCGGATGCGGGAAATGAAGGTCGCGTCTTCGCCGGCACATTCGTAAGGCGTGATGTAGCCACCGTCCTCATGCTTGTCGATGACCTGACAGCCGGGCGCATCGCGCAGGATGTCACGGGCTTCGTCAGCCGTGATTTCATTTTCGAATTCGATATTGACCGATTCCGAATGTCCAATGAACACCGGAACGCGCACGGCGGTGCAGGTGACCTTGATCTTCGGATCGAGCATTTTCTTGGTCTCGGCCAGCACCTTCCATTCTTCCTTGGTGTAACCGTCTTCCATGAAGTCATCGATATGCGGGATGACATTGAAGGCGATGCGCTTGGTGAATTTCTGGCTGGAAATCGGATCGGCGACGAAGACCGCACGGGTCTGGTTGAACAGCTCGTCCATGCCGTCCTTGCCGGCGCCGGACACCGACTGGTAGGTCGAGACCACGAGGCGCTTGATCTTGGCATGGTCGTGCAGCGGCTTCAGCGCCACCACCAGCTGGGCGGTCGAGCAGTTCGGATTGGCGATGATGTTGCGCTTGGTGTAACCGGAGATCGCGTCCGGATTCACTTCCGGCACGATCAGCGGCACATCGGCGTCGTAGCGCCAGGCCGAAGAGTTGTCGATGACGATGCAGCCCTGCGCGCCGATCTTCGGCGACCATTTCTTGCTCACGGTGCCGCCGGCCGACATCAGGCAGATGTCGGTGTCGGAAAAATCATAGGTCTCGAGATTTTTAACCTTCAGGGTCTTGTCGCCGAAGGAAACTTCGGTACCGACAGAACGGCTCGAGGCCAGCGCCACGACTTCGCTCACAGGGAAGGCGCGCTCTGAAAGAATATTGAGCATTTCGCGGCCGACATTGCCCGTCGCCCCGGCGATTGCGATTTTGAAACCCATGGTTCCCGTGCTCCTCTCTCCCCTTGTTAACGGTCAAGCGCCACTCTTCCCGCCCCGGGGAGAGTGAGGGGGCGGAACGGGTCAGATCGTGGTTTTGGTTTTGATCGTGGTGCGCATGGTGGCGGTGTTTTGATGCAAGTGTGTTGAAATGTCAATTCGTCTTTGTTTGTGACACTTTGTGAGATGGATCCCGCCTACGCGTAGCGTGATCCGGATTTCAAAACTGCCTGATATATTTGCTGGCATGGGCATCCCCTGACGGGATGCCTGGACCGCACGGTCTTTCGCGGGGACTTCCGGTAGCGGGTGCCGATCCAAAGCGCAGTTTACAGCTGGCGGATGACGCGGGTGGCGCCAGACACCCGGATCGAGCTGCCGGGTTCATCGGTGAATTGCGCCTCGATCAGCGATTTCTCACCCATGTCTTCGCCCTGGGTAACAAGTATCCGGTTCCCGTGTGGCCAGCCGAGATCACGCAGATAACCGGCAAAAGCCGCGGCCGCTGCTCCGGTGGCGGGATCTTCAAGCACACCACCGGAGGCAAAGGCGTTGCGCACGTCAAATTCGGTGTCGCTGCGGATATGCACCAGCATGATGGTCACGAGACCGTAGCGGCGCATCAATTCGCGGCCGGCAGCGAGATCATAGCGCATGGCCGCAAGGTCACTGCGATGTTTGAGGACCATGACCAGATGATCGGCACCGGCATGGATTTCGGCGGGTGGCACTGCGCTGTCGAGTTGTTCATTGCTGTAGCCAAACATCGACAACGCCTGCGCGACAAGATCGGGGCGCGCGGTCGTGCTGCGGGTCGGCGGCGACTGCAGTGCCGCAACATAGCCGTTGTCCGAAGCTGCGGCCTCGACGCTGATTGTGGCTGCGTTGAGTTCAAGTTCAAAGCGGCCCTCTCCGCTGTGCCCGGCCAGTGCCGCTCCCAGCGCGATTGTTGCATGGCCGCAAAACGGCACTTCGGATTCGGGCGAGAAATAGCGTACACGCCACTGATCTGTGCCTCCCTTGGGCACTGCAAAAGCGGTTTCGGAATATCCAATCTCGGCTGCGATCCGGCGCATCTCGGCTTCCGGGGCAAAGTGATCGGAAATGACGATTCCGGCCGGGTTTCCGCCCTGTCCGGCGTCTGAAAAAGCTGCAATGCGTTGTACAGTCATGGTGGCTTCCTTCGTCGCTTGTCCCAAGCTGAAGATAGACAATCAGCGCCTGTCCGGCCTTGATAAGTTCAAGGAAAAAATAGCATACTACCTTTGTAAATAAGCCCGTTTGTTACCGAAAGCTTCAACATGAAACTGGATGATATCGACAGGCTGTTAATCAAACTGTTGTGCAGCGATGCCCGCATGCCGGTGAATGAACTCTCCAGGCAGGTAGGCCTTTCGGGACCTTCGACCAGCGAGCGGATACGGAAACTGCAAGACAGTGGGATCATTTCGCGTTTCACGGTGGATCTTGATCTCGAAGCGCTGGGCTATCCGTTGCAGGCGATTGTCAGAATCAAGCCTCGACCGGGCAACATGCATATCGTCGAGGACATGATCCTCAATGAACCGGGATTTCTCGATTGTGACAAGGTGACCGGGGATGATTGCTTTGTCACGCGTCTGGCGCTCAAATCCATAGCCGACCTGGATCCGGTGCTGCTGCCGTTTCACGAGAGGGCGGAGACCAACACCGCGATCATCAAATCATCGCCGCTGCGCGGCCGGGTTCCGGTCTGAGGCGGTAAAGGAAAACCCGGCCAGGCGTATTGCCGGACCGGGTCAACAGAGCGCGCTTCTTGCGCCAGAGCGTGTCAGCCGGCGTAGGCTGCGAGGATTTCGTCGCCCATTTCCGCAGTGCTGATCTGCTTGCAGCCATCGGACATGATGTCGCCGGTGCGCAGGCCCTTGTCGAGCACGGCAGCGATTGCAGCTTCAAGGCGATCAGCCTCTGCCACCATGTTGAACGAATAGCGCAGGCACATGGCGAAGGACGCGATCATGGCGATCGGGTTGGCGATGCCCTGGCCGGCGATGTCGGGCGCCGAGCCGTGAACGGGCTCATACAGCGCCTTGCGCTTGCCGGTCTTGGCATCGGGAGCGCCGAGCGAAGCGGATGGCAGCATGCCGAGCGAACCGGTGAGCATCGCTGCAATGTCTGACAGCATGTCGCCAAACAGATTGTCGGTGACGATGACGTCGAACTGCTTGGGCCAGCGGACCAGCTGCATGCCGCCGGCATCGGCCAGCATGTGGCTGAGCTTAACGTCGGGGAAGCGGGCCTTGTGGGTGGCGGTGACCACTTCGTTCCACAGCACGCCGGACTTCATGACGTTGCGCTTTTCCATCGAGCAGACTTCGTTCCGCCGCGTGCGGGCCAGCTCGAATGCGACGGCTGAAATGCGCTCGATTTCGTAGGTGTCGTAGACCTGGGTATCAATACCGCGCTTCTGACCGTTGCCGAGATCGATGATTTCCTTGGGTTCGCCGAAATAGACGCCGCCGGTGAGTTCGCGCACGATCAGGATATCGAGGCCTTCAACGATATTCTGCTTCAGTGACGATGAGTTCGCCAGTGCCGGATAGCAGATTGCGGGGCGGAGATTGGCGAACAGTTCCATGTCCTTGCGCAGGCGCAGCAGGCCAGCTTCCGGGCGGACTTCGTAAGGGACCGCGTCCCACTTTGGTCCGCCGACAGCACCGAACAACACGGCATCAGCCGCCATGGCCTTTTCCATGTCGGCATCGGAGATCGCCTGGCCATGGGCGTCGTAGGCGCATCCGCCGACAAGGCCTTCATCGGTTGAGAAGCCTGCGGCTTCCTTGTCGTTCATGAAGCCGATTACCTTGCGGACTTCCGCCATGGCCTCGGGGCCAATGCCATCACCAGGAAGAAGGAAGAGCGAGCGAGATGTCATGATCATGCCTTTCGATATTTAGACCCGCTGAAGCGGCGGGCAAGCGATTGGATCCGGCGCGCACAGCTCCCTCCGGATCGGGAATTGGGTCTAGATTTTCCGCACCGCGATCACAGCATTGGTGCCGCCGAAGGCGAAGGCGTTGGAGATCGCGATGTCGACCTTCTTCTCGCGCGCCACGTTCGGGGTGACGTCGAGGTCGCAAGCCGGGTCGGGCGTTGTGTAGTTGATGGTTGGCGGGATTACGTCTTCGCGCACCGCATTGACGCAGGCAATCAGTTCAATGGCGCTTGAAGCTCCGAGGCAATGTCCGTGCATCGATTTGGTCGAAGAGACCGAGACCGTATCAGCCGCTGCGCCGAAGACGTCACGGATGACCTTGGTTTCGGTCTGGTCATTGGTCTGTGTGGCGGTGCCGTGGGCGTTGATGTAATCGACCTGGCCGGCTGAAATTCCTGCGTCAGCGAGGCAATTGCGGATTGCCTCAGCAGGGCCCTCAACCGTTGGATTGACGATGTCTGAGGCATCTCCGGACAATCCGACGCCGATGATCTCGGCCAGGATGTTGGCACCGCGCGCCTTGGCGTGTTCGTAGGATTCCAGCACCGCAATCGCGGCGCCGTCGCCAAGCACCAGGCCGTCACGGTCGGCGGAGAATGGCCGGCAGACCGAACGGGCAAGAACGCGAAGCGATTCCCATGCCTTGAGCGGTCCATAAACCAGGGCCAGCTCGGCACCGCCGGCGAGCATCACATCGGCGCGGCCAAGCCGGATCTGGTCAATGGCCGAAATGAAGGCGTGATTTCCCGACGCGCAGGCCGAACTCACGCCGAAGACCGGACCTTGCAGACCCATGGCAATGGAGACGTGACCGGATGGACCGCTGGGCATGACCCGCGGAACAGTGAAGATGTGAGCGCGTTTCTTTTGTTCGAGAAAGATGTCGACATAGCTCTGGTCGACCGCATCGGTTCCGAAAATGCCGACGCCAACGACGACGCCTGATCGCCGGGGATCGAACTCACCCTGCTCAAGCCCGGCCTGTTTCATGGCCTGGCGAGCGGCGATCACGGAGATGCGACTGATCCCGCTCATGGTCAGGCTTTGCCGTTTGTCGATCCCGTCGTCTTCCGGGTAGCCGATGATACCGCAGCCGGTTTTGACCTTCAGATCACGGGTGTCGATCTCCAGCGGCCGGCACCCGTCACGGCCTTGCTTCATGCTGCTCCAGATGTCATCCGAATTGCCGCCAAGGGCGCAAATTCCACCCATTCCAGTAATGACGACACGCCGCTGATCCATGGTCAGGTCTTGGCCGCGACGAGGTTCTTGACCACATCGACGATGTCACCGACCGTTTTCAGCGATTCCCAGGCTTCGGCGGTGTTCAGGTCGATCTCGATGTCGTGTTCGTCCTCGATATCCATGACGATCTCTGTCAGGACAAGCGAATCGATTTCAAGCTCTGCAAGTTCCGTTTCGCGGCTGATCTCGCTGGCTTCGATCTCTCCGGCGGAGGCGATCATTCCGATGATCGAGGCTTCGATATCCTTGGCCATAGCTACTCCCTTCAACGCGCGTCAAGCGCGATAGTCCCCACAAATTCCAGCAGCTGATTGTCAGCTGACCACGCCTAGAGCCAGGAATGGGTCGTGCTGTTATTAGCTTCATAGGTATCGATGGCGCTGGCTTTCTCGAGAGTCAATCCAATGTCGTCGAGACCATTGAGCAGGCAGTGCTTCTTGAAGGCATCGATATCGAACGTGATCACGCCACCATCGGGTCCGCGGATTTCCTGTTCTTCCAGGTCGATTGATACGGTGGCATTGGCACCGCGGCGCGCGTCGTCCATCAGTTTGTCCAGATCTTCCTGGCTGACAACGATCGGCAGGATGCCGTTCTTGAAGCAGTTGTTGTAGAAAATGTCGGCGAAGCTGGTCGAGATCACGCAGCGAATGCCAAAATCGAGAAGCGCCCACGGTGCATGCTCGCGCGACGAGCCGCAGCCGAAATTGTCACCGGCAATCAGAATGGAGGCATTGCGCCAGGCCGGCTGGTTGAGCACGAATTCCGGGTTCTCGGAACCATCTTCATTGTAGCGTGCTTCGGCAAACAGGCCCTTGCCCAGACCGGTGCGCTTGATGGTCTTGAGATAATCCTTCGGGATGATCATGTCGGTGTCGACATTGACAACCGGAAGGGGGGCGGCAACGCCGGTGAGGCGGGAGAATTTTTCCATGACTTGCGGATCCTGTCTGTCTGTGCCGGAGCATTTAACAAACAAAAAGCCGAAAAAGAAGAGGCTGACCGCTACTTCGCGACAAGAAGACCATTCGGTGCGGCCAGAATCTGCACTTACATGTCGATTATGGTGCCGCGCCCGTCGTTCCAGATGCGGTATTCGGCCTTGGATTTGTCATGGTTTCCTGCCGCAGATGCCCTGGCCGGTGCAGGCTGGAAGCGTCCGGTCAGACGGGCGACTACGATCGCCCCGGCGGCGAGGGTGCCAAGAACGAGTGCCAGAGCAACACCGGCGAAAGCTGCTAACACCAGACCCAGGCCGGTGACGACTGCGAGAATAGTTCTCATAACCACGTTCCCTTGTTTCATTCTAGGTATGTGGTGATTATCGAGGCCGCGTTCAATAGCGGGTCTGGTGGGCTGCTTGCCGGGTCCGTACAGTATTGGACCCTTGCAAGGCCGGGCCGTCGAAGGCAATAACTTCACTATGACCAAATCATTCTCCTCCAGGCCGGTTCGGCCCCGCCGATCCGTGCTGTATCTTCCGGCAAACAATTCGCGTGCGCTGGACAAGCTGCCGGGGCTGTCGTGTGACAGCGTGGTGTTCGATCTTGAAGATTCGATCACGCCCGGCGCGAAAGACGAGGCGCGGGAAGCCCTGCGATCATTTTTTTCCGACGGCCGGGCGGCAGCTCTGCCTGTAGGTATGGAAAAGGTGATCCGCATCAACGCGCTGTCATCACCATGGGGGGCGGAGGATCTGCTCGCGGCGCGCGGCTGCAAGCCGGATGCCATCCTGATCCCGAAAGTCGATGCGCCGGAGGACATTCTGGCGGTCGAGGACGCGCTGGACCAGACCGATGCTCCGGCCGGATTGCGGCTATGGGCGATGATAGAGACGCCGCGCGGGGTGATGAATGCCGGCCAGATTGCCCGAATGGCGCGCAGCGACGGAGCGCGGCTGGATTGTTTCATTACAGGCACCAATGACCTGCTCAAGGAAACCGGTGTCACAGCCCTTCCCGGACGGCCGTGGTTGTCGCCCTGGCTGATGCAGATTGTGCTCGCTGCACGGGCCTACGGACTTGATGTGCTTGATGGCGTCTATAACGACTTCAAGGATGAGGCTGGCCTGGCGCGCGAATGCACGGATGGTCAGGCAATGGGATTTGATGGCAAGACACTGATCCATCCGGCCCAGATCGCACCGGCGAACACGGCGTTTGGCATTGCGCCGGAGCAGCTTGTGCAAGCCCGCGCGATTGCGGAGGCATTTGCGCTTCCGGAAAACCAGGATCGCGGTGTCATCAGCCTTGGCGGGCGGATGGTGGAGCTGCTGCATCTTGAAATGGCCGAACGGCTGATTGAAAAAGCCGAGCGGATTGAAGCAAGGCAAGGCGGAGACCAGGCGACATGAAACTCTATCGTTTTCTCACCGGCCCCGATGAGGGCGCCGATTTTTGCCACAAGGTCAGTCTTGCGCTGTCCAAGGGGTGGCAGCTGCATGGCTCACCCAGCCTGTCGTTCAACACGGTCACGGGAGTGATGCAATGCGGCCAGGCGGTGACCAAGGATGTCGACGGCAAGGATTATGACCCGGCCATGAAACTGGGAGACCAGTAACCGTGACTGAGTTTCTGAGCCGAACCGCTTCAGCCGACCTGGTTACCCTGCGGCTCGAGCTTCACCGCAGGCCGGAGCTGTCGAGCGAAGAGCGGGAAACTGCCGCGCGGATCGCAGCCGAACTTGAACGCTGCCATCCCGATGAGCTTCTCCAGCAGCTTGGCACGCACGGAGTGGCCGCCGTTTTCGACAGTGGGATTGAAGGTCCCACTGTGCTTTTCCGGTGTGAACTCGACGCGCTTCCGATCACCGAGATCTCGACCTTCGGATGGCGCTCGGAGATTGAGGGCAAGGGGCATCTGTGTGGTCACGACGGTCATATGGCCATCCTGTGCGGGCTTGCCCAGGAGCTGGCTGCCAACAGGCCTGCCCGTGGCCGGGTGGTGCTGTTGTTTCAACCCGCCGAGGAAACCGGAGCCGGGGCTGCGGATGTGATCGCCGATCCGCGATTCGAGCATATTCGTCCGGATTTCGCCTTTGCCCTGCACAATCTGCCGGGCCTGCCACTGGGCGCCGTGGGCGTGCGGAGCGGTCCCTTCACATTCGCATCCGAGGGACTGGCTATCAGGCTGTCAGGCCGCACGTCGCATGCAGCCCAGCCCGAGGCGGGACTCAGCCCGGCGGTTGTCATGGGGCAGTTGATGGCAGGACTTCCAGCGCTGCCGGAAACGCTGGGCCACACGCCGGGGCATTCGCTGGTCACGCTTTCGCATGCGCGGCTTGGTGAGGCAGCCTTCGGCATATCACCGGGAGAGGCCGAGGTCTGGGTGACCATTCGTGCCATTGACGACAGCTTGCAGGCGGATCTGATGCGCGAAGCCGAAAAGCTTGCGCGACAATTGGCCGAAGCTGATGGTTTGGCAGTGGAATTTGGCTATCACGAGAATTTTGCCGCCGGGCACAATGACGAAGAGGCGGTGTCAAGAATTGAAGCCGCGGCAGAGGCCCTGGGGGCGAAGCGCGTCGAGGTCGGCGATCCGTTCCGCTGGTCGGAAGACTTTGGCCGTTTCGGCAGCGTGGCGAAGACCGGTCTGTTCGTGCTCGGATCCGGCGAGGAGCACCCGCGGCTGCACAATCCCGATTTTGACTTTCCGGACGAGTTGATCGGTCCCGGAATTGCGATGTTCGAGTGGATCACACGGGATATCTGCGGAGGCCAGGCCCAGGACTGACCAGGCGCAGCATTTACCAGTTTCGGGGAGTGGCCGAATTCATGGCGGCCGGTCCGCCTATTCCACCCCAGCCTCGATCCGCTCCATATCGTCGTCGGACAGTCCGAAATGGTGGCCGATCTCGTGGATCAGGACATGGCTTATGATGTCGCCGAGGGTCTCATCGTTCTCGGCCCAGTAGTCGAGGATCGGGCGGCGATAGAGAATGACCTTGTTGGCGAGCTCGCCGGTTTCGATTGCGAAACGCTGGGTCAGCCCGCGCCCTTCGAACAGACCGAGAAGATCGAAGGGGGTTTCAAGCCCCATGTCTTCGAAAATCTCGTCGTCGGGGAAATCTGCAATGATGATGGTTACATTGCCGGTATGGACGCGGAAGCTTTCAGGCAGTTGCGCATAGGCATCAATTGCAAGTGATTCGAACTCGGCAAGAGACGGCGCATGCCGGTCTCTCCAATCCCCTGTCTGATCAATCCGCGCCATGAAACATCCTTCTGCCTGCCGAACCGTCTGTGATGTCCGGTCAGTCCGTCAAACAGCATATAAGGGAAGCAGATGATCTTTTCGAGGGCAGGATCTTGTGGGGCAGGGATTACAGCCGTTCATCCTGAAACGGAATCGCGTGAACTTGTGCTTTTGCACTCCGGACTTCGACGCGCACGGCTAAAGGTGCTCGCACCGCGTCGCTGCACGCTCCTCGCCAGATCACGAAATCCCGGCGCTCAAACGATTCCATTTCGAGATGAACGGCTTTACCTTCGTGGAAGGTATCGATCCGACAGGCCACGGATGATTTCGATCAACACTGCGGTGAAAACGCCGAAGGCCAGAAGCCCGTTGACCGAAACAAAGCCTGAAAGAACCCGCCAGCTGTGTTCAACCACGACATCGCCGTAACCGACCGTTGTGAAAGACACCATCGAGAAATAAACGGCCTCCTCCAGCGATGGGAAAACACCGAGAGAATGGAACAGGATGGCCCAGATCCAGACGCAGACGGTGTTGGCGAGCAACACCATCACCACCGCACTCGAGAGCAGCCAGAAGAATTGCCAGATGCCGGGACGGTGATCCGAATAATTGGTTTCCGCCCTGCGGACCAGACGCAGCGTGACCAGAACAAAGGCAATCATCACGGCAGTGGATGTCAGAATGGTCAACGTGCCGATGATGAGTTCGGTGATCATGGAATACTTGCTCTGAGTTGGGTGGGATCGGGTGCGACAGGCAGGATCCGGTGGATTGATTTTACGCCCTGGAATGGAGCACGACGCCCACTTGCCGCGGTGAGATGAGTCTGCCGCCTGCTTGAAGCTATTTTCTGCAAGTTTCTTATCTTGCGCGTTGATGCTGATCAATTCGGCAGCCGGACCTGACATGCGGGTCAGCGCGACAATTGCCCTGTGCGCCCGGGTTCCACAGCTGATGCGCGGGCTTGTGCGGCGACGTTGCGCAGACGCAAGACCGTTGGAATGATTGACCGCAGTTGGGCAGAGTGGAAACGGAATGCCGGTTTTCCGACCGTCCAAAAGCCAGTTTCAACATCTTAGAAATGTGGAGAAACTGGAGCGGGCGAGGCGATTCGAACGCCCGACCCCAACCTT
>CAXBIE010000019.1:0-59405 GCA_963975635.1 uncultured Hoeflea sp.
CGGGACCTTGGTCTTGACGATCAGCAGTCCGTTGATCAGGCCGATCAACGCTCCCATGGCGAGGCAGGCGATGATGGCGACGAAAGCCGGCTGTTCCAGCACCACCATCATGTAGGCAGCCAGCATCATTGACGAGGTGGCGACCGAGCCGATTGAAAGGTCAAATCCGCCGACGACAAGCGTACAGGTGACACCGAGCGCCAGAATTCCGGTGATTGCCACCGACTGGAAGATGAACACCGCACTGCGCGGGCCGGCAAAGCCGTTGGCGAAGACCGAGAAGAAGATCACCAGGCCGACGAGAAGCGCCAGAAAGCCGTAACGGATTGCAACGTCGATCAGGCCTGTTGAGCGATGCTGTGGTTTGCCTGCGCCAGGAGTGGTGCTGCCGGAATTATCTGTTTTGTCCATGCTCATGCGTGTGCTGTCCTTGAGGCGTTGCCGTTCTCTGCCGGCATTGCCCCGGTTACTGCGGTCAGGATCTCGTTGAGATCCACGTTCTCGTTTCTGAATTCTGCCGAAACCGAGTGCTCGGTCATGACGATGATGCGGTCGGCGACCTCTAGCGCCTCGTCGAGTTCGGAGACGAACACCAGCGTTGCGCGGTTCTTCGCGGTTTCGCGGATCTTGCGGCCAATGTCCCGGCGGGCGCGGATGTCGACGCCCTGGAACGGCTCGTCGAGCAGCAGCAGCCGGCATTCTTCCGCCAGCCAGCGCGCCAGCATGACTTTCTGCTGATTGCCGCCCGACAACGTGCCGATGGAATCGGTCTCGCTCTGGCAGACAATCGACAGTGCCTCGATCATCTGGCTGGCGGTCGTTCGTTCATCAGATCGATTGACGAAGGACAGCTTCGAATAGCGCACCAGGAAGGGCAGGGTGATATTGCGGGTGATGTCAAAATCCGCAACCACGGCATTGTTGGCGCGGTCTTTCGAAGACATGAACACGCCAGCCTTGATGGCGGCTTGCGGACTTGCGGGCGCATAGTCCTTGCCATCGATCCGGATCTGCCCACTTGCCGGGCGTTCGAGGCCAAACAGGCTTTGTGCAAAAGCGCTCTTGCCGCTGCCGAGCAGGCCGGTGACTGCGACAATTTCGTTTTCAGCCAGGTCGAAATCGAATGCTTTGCTGCCTGGAAGCAGTCGAAGATCGCTTATCTCGAGCACGCGTTTGCCGGGAGCTGGAATGGTGATGTCGACATCGGTCATGCGGTGGCCGAGCATGGCGTTGACCGCCCCCTCATAGTCGAGGGTATCGCCTTCAAAGACGCCGGAAATTTCACCGTCCCGCATCGACACGATCCGGTCTGCAATCCGGCGGATATCGGACATGCGATGCGAGATGTAGAGAACAGCAACCCCCTTGGCCGACAGCCGCTCTATCAGCAGGAACAGCCGTTCTGCCTCGGAAGCCGAGAGCGACGAAGTCGGTTCGTCGAGAATAAGCAATTGCGGATCATGCGCCATGGCGCGGGCGATGGCGATCAGCTGGCGGTCGGCAACGCCGAGTTCGGCGACAGACTGCCGGACATTGAGCGCCAGCCCCATCTGGCTGGCGATGCGCTCGGCTTCGGCATAATTCTGCTTGCGCTTGAGGAAGAATCCGTAGCCCGGTTCGGCAAGCCGGTCGATCAGAAGGTTCGAGGCGACATCAAGATCCGGAATGACACCGTCATTGATGTTCTGGTGCACCGTGACCACGCCGGCGCGGATGGCTGCCGACGGGCTTGATGGCCGGAAATCCTTGCCAAGCAGGCTGATGGAGCCAGAGTCGAGCGCATGCACACCACTCAGGATCTTGACCAGAGTGGATTTCCCCGCGCCGTTCGCGCCCATCAGGACAGTGACGGATCCAGCAGGCAGCGCCAGGTTCAGTTGTTTGAGGACACGATTGTCGCCAAACGACTTATCCACGCCCCGCAGATCGCAAAGAGTTCCGTTCATGCTGTCCTCCCGCTATGATGAAAACAGCAGTGGTGACAAAAGTCAATGCGTATTGACAAATGATTGATACCGACACTAGGCTTGATCGAGAAGCAGCCTGGACTGTCAATTGGGAGGATGGTTTTGAGCAACAACTACAAACCTTTATCGCCGGAAAGCCTGGGCCAGCGCCTGGGTGATCTTGACGTTATGAAGACAACCGTTGGCAGCAATGTCGATGCCTGGGTGGTGCGGGAGGTCGGCGATGGCAATCTCAATCTCGTCTTTATTGTGGAGGGTGATGCCGGCAGCGCTATCGTCAAACAGGCCCTGCCTTATGTGCGTCTTGTCGGTGACAGCTGGCCGCTGCCGCTCAAGCGCGCCTTCTTTGAATATCATGCGTTGATCCGTCAGGAAGCGCGGGATCCGGGCAGTGTTCCCGAAGTCCTGCATTTTGATGAGGAGCAGGCGCTGATCATCATGGAACGTCTGCAGCCGCATATTATTTTGCGCCAGCAGACCATGGAAGGGCGCAAGGTTGCGGGACTTGGCAAGACCTTGGGATTGTTTGCTGCCCGTACTGCCTTTCGCGGGTCGGATTTGTCAATGACGGCAGCAGACAAGAAAGCCGATGTTGCGCTGTTCGCAGGCAATGTCGAGCTTTGCGATATCACCGAAACACTGGTGTTCAACGATCCCTACTATGATGCGGAGATGAACCGGCACACCACACCACAGCTTGACGGCATCGTTGCGGAGCTGCGCAGCGATATCGCGCTCAAGGTGGAAGTGCAGCACATGAAGCGGGCGTTCACCTCGCGCGGCGAGACCATGTGTCACGGTGATCTGCATGCAGGCTCGATCATGGTCACGGACACCCAGTCGCGGATCATCGATCCGGAATTTGCCTATTACGGCCCATTCGGCTTCGACATCGGGATGCTGATCGGTAATTATCTGATGGCCTATCACGCCATGCCGGCTCATATCTCTGACGCCGAGGCCTGCCGTGATTTTCAGGACTGGATTCTCTCGGTCATCGCCGAAACCTGGTCGGTCTTCCGTG
This sequence comes from uncultured Hoeflea sp., assembly GCA_963975635.1. Taxonomy (GTDB): domain Bacteria; phylum Pseudomonadota; class Alphaproteobacteria; order Rhizobiales; family Rhizobiaceae; genus Hoeflea. The sequence goes on from CAXBIE010000019.1 coordinate 2,992, forward strand.
AAGAGTTCCTGCGGCTTTGGCGCACCGAGCGGACCGGCATTCTCTACCCGAAAGCGCTTTACGAGGATCAGGGGCACGACTTTGCCTCCGAGAGCGCTGCCGAACAGCTGCTGGGCGAAATCTTCCGCGATCTTGTCGGCTTTGCCGGCATTGAAATGCATCGCCGCATTCTCGGACTGGCTCACGTCGCCGAACTCGACACCATCGAGGACGAGGATCTCAAGGCGCGCTGCGAAACCAAGTGCCTGAAGCTGGGGCAATTCCTGGTCATCAACAGAAATCGCCTCACGGGCATGGATGCCGTGCTGGCTGCGGCGCAGCGCGCTGAAACGGGAGCATAAGAATGAAGGTTGGCGATACACACTACCGGTCGATCTGGTTTGACGCGGAGAAGGCCAGGGTCATGATCATTGACCAGCGCTGGCTGCCGCACGAGTTTCGGGTGGTCGAACTCGACACGCTCGACGAATTTGCAACGGCGATCCGGGACATGTGGGTTCGCGGCGCACCGCTGATCGGCGCTACTGCCGCCTATGGCGTCGCCATCGAAATGCAACGCGATGCCTCCGATGCGTCGCTCGACAACGCCTGGGAACGGTTGCACGAAACCCGGCCAACGGCGGTCAATCTGCGCTGGGCGCTGGATGAAATGCGCCTTGTGCTTGGTGGGCTTCCCCAGAGTGAGCGCGCCGCCGCAGCTTTCCGCAAGGCGGAAGACATCTGTGATGCCGATGTCGAGACCAACCGCATGATCGGCGTGCATGGTCTGGAGATCATCAGGAAGATCGCCGCCACCAAGAAGCCTGGTGAGGCCGTGAATATTCTCACGCATTGCAATGCCGGCTGGCTGGCCACGGTGGATTGGGGCACGGCCACGTCGCCGATGTATCACGCGGCGACCGCTGGCATTCCCATTCATGTCTGGGTCGACGAGACCCGGCCGCGCAACCAGGGGGCTCAGCTGACCAGCTGGGAAATGAACAGCCACGGCATCCCGCATCATCTAATCGTCGACAATGCCGGCGGCCATCTGATGCAGCATGGCGAAGTCGACCTGGTGATTGTCGGCACCGACCGGACCACCGCTTCAGGTGATGTCTGCAACAAGATCGGCACCTATCTCAAGGCGCTCGCTGCACATGACAACAATGTGCCATTCTATGTGGCGCTGCCGTCGAGCACGATCGACTGGACCGTTGATGATGGTGTCCGTGAGATCCCGATCGAAGAGCGCGATGACCGTGAGGTGACCCATGTCTTCGGTCGTCTTGAGGATGGCAGTGTCACCTCGGTGCAGATATCGCCGGACGGCACGCCCGGCGGCAATCCCGCCTTTGATGTGACCCCGGCGCGGCTGGTCACCGGACTGATCACCGAGCGCGGTATGGCGGACGCCACCCGTGAAGGCCTGCTGGGTCTGTTTCCGGAGCGCCGCAACGCGGCTTGAGTGTCACTCGCCTGAGCGATGAGCGTCTCAGGCGAGGTCCATCATGGCGGCAGCGCAACTCTGGTTGGTGACCACATGTGTGGCGTATCCACCTTTGATGGCGGCAACGGCAGCGGGCACCCGTTCTTCGCCCACTGAGACCAGGATACCCATGTCGCGGTGGCGCAACTCTTCGAGTTCGATGCCCATCATACGGTCATCGAGCGGTCCGCTGACCGGATCGCCCTTGGCATCAATGAAGCGCCCGCACATCACCCCGACTGCTCCATGGGCGATATAGTCTTCCAGCTCCTGCTGCGTTGCAACGCCGCTGGAAGCGACATGGCTGTCGGGATTGCACGAGCCCACGGCAAACAGCGTCTTGTTGCAATCGTTGATGGCGTCGAGCTGCTTTGCGATCAGTGATTCAGCCCGCAGCGTGGCAGCGATTTCGGCGGTGCTCAGGATCGCCGGGACATGCAGGTTGATGCACTTTGCCGAGAATTTTCGCGCCACGTTGGATGAGCAGACGTCAGCGGAGAATCCGTAGGGTGTGGCCATCGACCCCACCAGTTGCAGCACTGTCAGCTCCGGAATGGTGGTTTGTTCCAGCCGCTCGGCAACGTCGTAGATGGTCTTGCCCCAGGCAACGCCGAGCCGGTCGCCCGGTTCGAGAAGACTTGGCAGCCAGTCCGCAGCACCGCGAATGATGCGGCTTGCGTGGTCGTCCTGGCCACCGGTCCCATCGGGGAGGATATAGGCAGCCTTGAGACCGAAACGGTCGCGCAGATCCAGCGCCGCGCGGTGCGTGTTGAAGGCTTCAGGCGACAGTTTGGTGTGGATATAGCCGCGTTCCCGCGCTTCCTGCAGGTAATTGACCACGGTCGCCCGCGACACCAGCAGCCTGTTGGCTATCTCGCTCTGATTGAGGCCGTCATGATAATAAAGCCAAGCGGTTTCGACGACGATATCCTCGCCGCTGATTTGTTTGGTAGAGCGCCTGGTCGAGTTCTGAGGCATTTCAATCCATCACCGATATATACATTTGACAATAGATGATGACTTTTGTCAAATGAAGCGAGTTCACATGGGTAGGAGACGGTAATGCGGCAAAACAGATGGAATGACAAGGAAGCCCAGGCGCGGGTCGATGCGGCGGGTGCGGATCCTGCCGACCAGACACTTGCCCTGAGGGTCTATTCGTCCCGGATAATCGGCTCGGACCCGGACCTTGTCATGCATGGCGGAGGCAATACGTCGGTCAAGACGCAGCGCAAGGATCTGTTTGGCGATATGCAGCAAGTGCTGCATGTCAAGGGCAGCGGATGGGACCTCGATACACTCGAAGCGCCTGGTCTGCCCGGGGTCCGGCTTCTGCCGCTGCACGAGATGCGCAAGCTTGATGCTCTGTCTGATGAGGACATGGTCAACATGCAGCGGTCCAACCTGCTTGATTCCACTGCACCCAATCCATCGGTCGAGACCTTGCTGCATGCTTTCCTGCCGCACACCTTTGTCGATCACACTCACGCAACGGCGTTTCTGGCGCTGGCAAATCTGCCGGATGCCGAAGCAGCGATCCGCGAGATCTTCGGCGACCGGTTGGCGGTGGTGCCCTACATCATGCCCGGCTTTGCATTGGCGAAAAAGGCAGCTGAAGTCTTTGACGCAAACCCCGATTGCGAAGGGCTTATCCTGCTCAAGCATGGCCATTTCACCTTTGGTGCCACCGCGCGGGAAAGCTATGACAAGGTCATCGAGCACACCAACATGGTCGAGGACTGGCTGGCGGCGCAAGCCAACGGCCGCACATTTGCTGAAACGGTGAACCGCGAACGCTCGCTGTCGGATCCGGTTTTGGCCGACTCGGTCCTCCCGATTCTGCGCGGCGCGATCGGGCGTCTGCGCGGTGAGCATCACGGCGCCGCACCGCGGCCCGTGGTGATGGACGTCAGGGCTGGCGAGGTGATCGACGCTTTTCTAAGCTGCTCCGACCTGGATGAGCTATCCCAACGCGGTGTTGCATCGCCCGATCACGTGATCCGCACCAAGGGCCGCATGCTGGTTCTGCGCAAGGCTGACCTTGCCCAAGGACGGGCCGGGATCGAAGCCAGGGTCGCGGAATTTGCCCAAGCCTACCGGAAAATGTTCGACGCCCAGTTCAAGCGTGTCGGTGGTGGCAAGGTCATGCTTGAGCCGCATCCCTGCGTCGCCTGGGTTGAAGGCATCGGCATCATCGGCATTGGCAAGGATGCCTCCGCGGCGTCTGCCGCTGCAGACATTGCCGAACAGACTGTCGAAGTGATGACGCTTGGGGAGGCGGCCGGCGGCTTCCACCCAATCGGCCCGGATGATCTGTTCGACCTGGAATACTGGTCGCTTGAACAGGCCAAGCTGGCCAAGGCTGCAGCCAAGCCTCTCACCGGGCAGGTGGTCGCCGTCACCGGAGGCGCCGGCGCAATCGGCCTTGCCACAGCCAGGGCATTTGCACGCGAAGGTGCTGCCGTGGCGCTGATCGATTTCAACCGGGAAGCCTGCAAGGCCGCTGCGGCCTCGATCGGGTCGAACTGCCTTGCCGTGGTTGCTGACCTGACCGAAAAGGACGCTGCGGACAAGGCGGTGGCCGAAATCGTCGAACGCTTCGGCGGCCTCGACGTCCTCGTCTCCAATGCCGGTGCTGCCATCCAGGGCATGCTTCTTGATCTCGAAGAGGAGACGCTGCGCTCAAGTTTTGAGCTTAACTTCTTCTCGCATCTTGCCACGGCGCGGGCAGCGGCACGGGTATTTGCAGCGCAGGATCATGGCGGCCAGATGCTGTTCAATGTGTCCAAGCAGGCGGTCAATCCCGGCAAGGGTTTTGGGGCCTATGGGCTTCCCAAGGCAGCAACCTTCTTTCTGGTCCGGCAACTGGCGCTGGAACTCGGTGGGTCCGGTGTCCGCGTCAATGGCGTCAATGCCGATCGCATCCGCTCCGGCCTGCTGACCGATGACTTCATCAGGTCCCGGGCCGAGGCGAGGGGCGTATCCGCGTCCGATTACATGGCGGGCAACCTGCTCAAGGCCGAGGTCGAAGCTCACCATGTTGCCGACGCCTTCATGGCGCTTGCCAGATCCGAGCGGACAACAGCCCATGTCATCACCGTGGACGGAGGCAACATCGAAGCTGCCTTACGCTAGGCATTCCTTGCCATCCGGTCGATTCGGAGCGCCCGAAAGGCCGGAATTGTTGAAAGCTTTAGCCGCGCATTCGCCAGCCCAGAGAGGTCACAGCGGCCCTGCGTCGATGTGACCTCATGCGGTTACCCACAGCTTAGCATTCGCCGACCTGTGCTTGCCGGTTGTCTCAAAAGCCGCCTTTGATGATGCATATTGCCTTGATATGGTCTGGGAAGCCCATTTCCTTTCCAAAGCATTGGGTTCTCATCGAGCGCGAGGTTTAGAATTTATTGCTCTTCCTGATTGCGGTATGGGTCAGATATTGCATAGCAATATCGAATTGAATTGCTTTGCATCCGGAAAAATGATTTCCTCATATAAGGGAGTATATATGTGCTGAATCAACAAGCTCGTTCGATAGACCCGGTTGATGAAACCGATCAGTCAAGGGTCAATGTCTACAGGCTTTTGGCGCGGCTTCTGCGTGAGCCGCCCGACGCTCCGCTCATGTCCATCCTGACACAGATGACCGGTGATGAATCTGAACTTGGACAGGCAATCGCCGATCTGGCGAAAGCAGCTGGCACGACGAGCCTTGCCGACGCCCGTGATGAATACAATGTGCTGTTCATTGGCTTGGGTCGGGGCATTTTTACGCCGTTCGGCTCATATTACCTGACTGGTTTCATGCACGAAAAGCCGTTGGCCCGTTTGCGCAACGACATGCGTCCACTCAACATTGCCCGCAGCGATGACGTCAAGGATCCCGAGGATCATGCTGCCGCGTTGATGGAAATGATGGCCGGATTGATCGATGGCAGCTTCGGCACTGCGCAGCCTTTGTCTGTGCAGAAGACATTCTTCGACAGTCATGTCGGCAGTTGGACCCCGCATTTTTTCAAGGATCTCGAGGCTTGTTCATCGGCCCGGTTTTTCAAGCCGGTTGGCCGCATCGGACGGCTGTTCATGGCGATCGAACAGGGCGCTTTCGAGATGTAGGCCGCAGTTGCGGTGAAGAGTTAAGTGAGCGCGTATAGCAGTCCGGACAAGACGCCTGGCCGGGTTGCTCCAGAAAATTCAAGGCGTCGAGAAGTGGAGACCAAAATGAAGGCAAAGACAGAAGACGCCCCGACCGACCGTCGTGGCTTTCTGAAGTTCGCCGGACTGGGCACGATTGCCGGTGGCGCGGCTCTGGTCGCAGGCGGCGAAAGCCAGGCAGTCGAGATGGCTGAACCGCAGGGTGATGCTGGCTACCGGGAAACGGATCACATCAAGGCCTACTACGCCAGCACACGGTTTTAAGGGTCAGAATGCCAGCACGCAATTCTGAGGAGAATCGGTGCTGATGTCATTGCGACAGAATTTACCCAACGGAGGATAATATGCTCAGGAAGAAGACAAATGGGGTTGCGCGAGGCCCCCGGCTGTCCTCGACGGTAGCAGAGCTCGGAGTGACGGCGATTGATCGCCGGACATTCCTCAAACGTTCGGGTCTCACCATTGGTGGGGCCGCAGCCATTTCCACGCTTTCGGGCGGAATGGTCAAACGGGCAGAAGCTCAGACAGCCGCAGGCACCGGAAAAGTCGAAACCAAGAAATCGATCTGCACGCATTGCTCGGTCGGTTGCACGGTGATTGCCGAGGTCGAAAATGGTGTCTGGACCCGTCAGGCTCCTGGCTATGATTCTCCTTTCAACCTCGGCGCCCATTGCGCCAAGGGGGCCTCTGTCCGCGAACATGCGCATGGCGATCGCCGGTTGAAATATCCGATGAAGCTGGTTGGCGGAAAATGGCAGCGCGTCTCCTGGGACGATGCCATCAACGAGATCGGCGACAAGATGCTCGAGGTGCGTGAAACCTCAGGGCCGGATTCGGTCTACTGGCTCGGCTCCGCCAAGCATTCCAACGAACAGGCCTATCTGTTCCGCAAATTCGCAGCCTATTGGGGGACGAACAACGTCGACCACCAGGCCCGCATTTGTCACTCGACCACGGTTTCCGGTGTTGCCAACACCTGGGGCTACGGGGCGATGACCAATTCCTACAACGACATCCACAAGGCCAGGTCGATGATCCTGATCGGATCGAATCCGGCTGAGGCGCATCCGGTGTCGCTGTTGCATCTTCTCAAGACCAAGGAAGAAAACAACGCGCCGATGATCGTTTGCGATCCGCGCTTTACCCGCACGGCGGCACATGCCGATGAATATGTGCGGTTCCGGCCGGGAACCGACGTGGCGCTGATCTGGGGCATTCTCTACCATATTTTCGAAAATGGCTGGGAAGACAAGGATTACATCCGGACCCGCGTCTGGGGCATGGATCAGATCCGTGATGAAGTGAAAAAATGGAACCCGTCGGAAGTCGAGCGGGTGACCGGCGTCCCCGGCTCGCAGCTTGAGCGGGTTGCCCGCACACTGGCTGAAAACCGTCCCGGCACCCTGATCTGGTGCATGGGTGGCACGCAGCACTCCAACGGATCTTCCAACACCCGCGCCTATTCGATCCTGCAGCTGGCTCTGGGCAACATCGGCAAGAGTGGCGGCGGCGCGAACATCTTCCGCGGCCATGACAACGTACAGGGCGCGACCGATCTGGGCGTGCTCGCCGATACGCTGCCGGGATATTTCGGCCTGACAGCCGGCGCTTACGCCCACTGGGCGCGCGTCTGGGGTGAGGATCTCGATTGGCTCAAGGGCCGCTTTGCCACCATGAAAGGCAAGGACGGTAAGAACAAGGCGATGATGAACGAGACCGGTATTCCGGTATCGCGATGGATCGACGGTGTTCTCGAAGCCAAGGAAAACCTGGAGCAGCCTGACCAAACCAAGGTCATGGTGTTCTGGGGCCATGCGCCGAACTCGCAGACCCGCCTGCCTGAAATGCAGAAGGCGATGGGGATGCTGGACCTGCTGGTCGTTGTCGACCCTTACCCGACGATGACTGCGGTGCTTCAGGATCGTCAGGACGGCGTCTACCTTCTGCCGGCCTCGACCCAGTTCGAGACCTATGGGTCGGTCACAGCGTCCAACCGGTCCATCCAGTGGCGCGAGGCAGTGGTCGATCCACTGTTCGAATCTCTGCCCGACCACACGATCATGTACAAGTTCGCCAAGAAATTCGGTTTTGAGGACAGGTTGTTCCGCAACATTGAGGTCAATGGCGAAGAACCTCTGGTCGAGGACATCACCCGCGAATGGAACCGTGGCATGTGGACCATCGGCATGACCGGCCAATCGCCGGAACGGCTGAAATCTCACATGGAGCACCAATACACGTTCGACAAAACCAGTCTTCGTGGTGTTGGCGGCCCGCATGATGGCGAATTCTACGGTCTGCCCTGGCCTTGCTGGGGAACGCCGGAGATGAAACACACCGGTTCTGCCAATCTGTATGACGTATCGGTTCCGGTTGCCCAGGGCGGTATGGGTTTCCGCGCTCGTTTTGGTGTCGAACGCAACGGCGACAATCTGCTGGCGGAAGACAGCTGGCCGGTCGGCTCCGAGATTGAGGATGGCTATCCCGAGTTTACCATGGCCATGCTCAAGGGACTTGGCTGGGACAAGGATCTGACCGCTTACGAACGCAAGATGATCGAATATGTTGCCGGCATCCTCGCGGAACGGCCCAATGAAGAAGAGGTCGGAGAGACATCGCATCAGGGCGACATTCCCTCCGACTATGACGACAAGATTGGCGGCGTGAACTGGAAAGTCGACCTTTCCGGAGGCATTCAGCGCGTTGCAATCATGCATGGTTGTGCCCCTTACGGTAACGCCAAGGCCCGTGCCGTGGTCTGGACCTTCCCGGATCCGGTGCCGCTGCATCGCGAACCGCTATATGCGCCCAACCGGGAACTTGTGGCCGACTATCCGACGATCGCCGACAAGACCTTCTGGCGCGTGCCGACGGCCTTCAAGTCAATCCAGGATGTTGATCACTCCAAGGACTACCCGATGATCATGACCTCGGGACGTCTGGTCGAATATGAGGGTGGTGGCGATGAAACTCGCTCCAACCCCTGGTTGGCTGAGTTGCAGCAGGACATGTATGTCGAGATCAACACCTTCGACGCCAACAATCTGGGCATCAGGGACCGTGAGGCCGTCTGGCTGCACAGCCCGTCCGGTGGCAAGATCAAGGTCATGGCAATGCTGACCGAACGGGTTGGCAGAGGTGTGGTCTTCTGTCCCTTCCATTTTGGTGGGCAGTTCCAGGGCGTGGATCAGAGGCACAAGTATCCTGAAGGTGCAGATCCGATCGTACTTGGCGAAGCATGCAACACTGCACAGACCTATGGTTACGACATGGTCACGCAGATGCAGGAAACCAAAACAACGCTTTGCCGCGTCGAGCGGGCATAAGGGGGAAACACAATGGCTAGAATGAAATTCCTCTGCGATGCCGAACGTTGCATCGAATGCAACGCCTGCGTCACTGCCTGCAAAAACGAGAACGAGGTGCCGTGGGGCGTCAACCGCCGCCGTGTTGTCACCATCAATGACGGCAAGCCCGGCGAACGCTCGATCTCGGTGGCCTGCATGCACTGCTCTGATGCACCGTGCATGGCGGTCTGCCCGGTCGATTGTTTCTACCAGACGGCGGACGGCATCGTTCTGCACGACAAGGACCTGTGCATCGGCTGCGGCTATTGCTTCTACGCGTGCCCGTTCGGTGCGCCGCAATATCCGCAGGCTTCGAACTTCGGTTCCCGCGGCAAGATGGACAAGTGCACCTTCTGTGCCGGTGGACCGGAGGAAGATACCTCCGCCGCCGAGTTCCAGAAATACGGACGTAACCGTATAGCCGAAGGCAAGCTGCCGCTGTGTGCCGAGATGTGCTCGACCAAGGCTTTGCTTGCCGGTGACGGCGACACGGTTTCGCAGATCTATCGCGAGCGTGTGGTTGCGCGCGGCTTCGGCGCCGGAGCCTGGGGCTGGGGCACAGCCTATGAGCAGAAGGGCGGTTGATCGGCATCGCTCGATCCCATCCCGACCGGCAGGCGGATATCCGCCTGCCGGTCTTTGCCAGTTCAGTCCGGACCCCGGGAGTTCACGCATGACCAGTCTGCCGATGCGCCGCACCTCTGTGCGGTATCTCATACCCGTGATCGTCTTCGCCACACTCGTTCTTCTCGCGCAATGGCTGCCGAACCAGGCTCATGCCCAGAGTTCGGTGCGTCCCCCTGAAAACGCCACGACCAATATCGCACCACCCGGACCACCCATGCAGGGCGGCGTCCAGGGCACCCAGTCTGATGCCGAGATCTGGCACGACATCCGTCTTGGCGAGACAGGCAACGTGTCTATCCCGGACAAGTCCGCGGGGCAGATGATCCAGTCGCCGGGCGAGGACTGGCGGCTCTACAGAAATGGCCCGGTGAATGACTATCTGGGCTATGCCATGCTTGCCACGATCGTGCTGCTGGCGCTGTTCTTTGCAATTCGTGGCCGTATCAAGGTCGAGCACGGCATGTCCGGTATCCGGATCAAGCGTTTTTCCACTCTGGAACGGATGAGCCACTGGCTGATGGCACTGTCCTTCATCACGCTGGGAATCAGCGGGCTGAACTTCACATTTGGCCGGTCGCTGGTGCTGCCGGTCATTGGAAAGGATCTGTTCGGGCCGATGTCCGGGTTCCTCAAGGCCACGCACAATTACACCGCCTTTGCCTTCATGGTCGGGCTGGTTCTGGCTTTCGTGCTCTGGATCGTTCACAACATTCCAGACAGGACCGACCTCAACTGGCTGGCCAAGGGCGGCGGATTGCTGAGCAAGTCGAGCCACCCGCCGGCGAAGAAATTCAACGCCGGCCAGAAGCTCATTTTCTGGGGCGTCATGCTGCTGGGTCTATCGCTTTCTGTTTCGGGTTGGGCTTTGCTGTTTCCCTTCGAGCATCACCTGTTCACCGATACGTTCGCGCTTCTCGGCAATATCGGCATTGATGTGCCGGCCATTCTGGGATTGCCGGAGCCGCCTTACAGCGTCATCCAGGAACAGCAGTTCAACAGCGCCTGGCATGGCATCATAGCGGTGGTTATGATTTGCCTGATCCTCGCCCATATCTATATCGGCACGATCGGGATGCAGGGCGCCTACGATGCCATGGGCTCGGGCGACGTTGACTTGAACTGGGCCCGGGAACACCATTCGCTGTGGGTTGACGAAGTTATGGCCAAGGAAACCGAGCGGACTGCACCCGCACCGGCCGAGTGATGGCGAGAAGGAACCGATTATGAAAGCATTTCTTCTCAGTATCGCAGTGCTGCTGCTGATCGCCGCGGGTGCCCGGTTTGGCCTCAAGCCACTATGGGAAACGCCCTCGGCACAGGCTTATTCGACTGACAATGTGCGTCTGGACTGAACCAGGCCGGAAAATGAAAGTGACGATATGAGCGACGAAACCTTTAATCTTTCGATGCGGAAATTTCTCAAGCAGGTCGGCGTCACTTCGCAGCAGCAGATTGAAGAACTGGTGCGGTCGGGCGCTGCGGGCACAGGACCTCTGAAGCTGAAGATGGTGCTGACCGCCGAAGGCACCGATATGCAGCATGTCGTCATCGGCGAAGTCGAGCTGCCCTGACCACCAACATGCTCCCCGATCCAGAATTTCCTCCGCTGCTGAGCGGGCATGCGGTGCCTGCTGGGGAAGATCCGTTTGCGGTTGCAATTCAGGCCTCGGGCACGGGCGAGCTGGCGGCCGGTGACCTGTGCTGGTCGAGGGCGGAAACGCATGCCCGCGCCGCGATCGTGCTTGAGCCCGAATGTGCCCTCTCCAAGGCAACCCAGATGGCGCCACTGTTGATGGTCGCCATCGGAGATGCCCTGGGCGCCATCGGGCCGCCAAATCTGGCTTTCATGTATCGCTGGCCTGCAACGCTGCTTGCCAATGGCGGCGAGGTTGGCGAGGTCATGCTGCACGTGCCTGAAGGCGTGGGATTGGGCGATACGCCGGGCTTTATTGTTCTCGGGTTCTCGATTGCGATGAGCCTGCCGGCGGATATCCATGATGCGCCGGGACTTGCCCGGCATGCCACTGCGCTTTTTGAAGAGGGCTGCGGCGATCTTGACCGGACCCGGGTTATCGAGGCGGTGGCACGGCATTTTCTGTCATGGGTTGATGCCTGGGAACATGACGGCTTTGGTGCTGCCCATGCGGATTTTCTCGGTCGCATGCAGCCGGTCGACAGGCTTGTTGTCGCAATCGGGCCGGATACCCATGAAGGCCGGATGGTTGGCATAGATGAAGATGGCGGTCTGCTGCTGGAGGACACTGACGGTGTCCGCGGTCTGTCGATTGCTCAGGGATTGGGGATAGCCGGGTGAAACCGACGAATGACAAGGCAAAGGGCGTGATCTGGAAATCCGCCGGGCAACATCTCACGCACCGGCTGGGCAATGGCTGGCTTGCAGTCAGCGGTGATTTCCTGCGCGCCTATTACACCCGTCCGGAAATTCATCCGGTTGAGGAGAGCTGCGCCGTCGAACACGCGCTGTTCGAGCGGCTGATGGAAGATCCGTTCGCGGCAGTCAGCGCAGAAGATCTCTCCAGCATCGCCGATCCGGATGCCGCAGAAAACTATGCCCTAGTCATGCGCTTTCGCGATCATCTGGTTTCCAAGGGTTCCATCGAAGCGGCCTATGCGTCACTTTTTGCTCCCGGCGCGCCGATGATTCCGCCTGTCTTCATCAGCCAGATGGCGCATTTGATCATGGGCAACATTCTGATGGGTGAAAACGACGCGATGGTTGCGCGAGCGGCGGAGTTGTTTTTCCGCGAGCAGACGGCAACCACTTCGGAGGAGCGGATGATGCTGGCCGATGCAGAGGTGGTGGAAACCCGCGCCCAACAAACGGCGCTTTTGGCTCAGAGCGATCCCCGCCGAACTGAAGTTGGCCTCGAAATTCTCAATGCAGAGGGTGCTGATGACTACTGGGCACGGGCCGACCATTTTGATCTGGCTCTGGACTTCCGCTTTGCCGAGCCGGGGCAGGATGCCTTTGCGCGGCTGATCGAACGCTGGATCCGTCATTTCCTGGATATGCGGGTCCGGGTGCAGCCACTGCAGTCAGTCAAGGATCAGCGCTGGTCCTGGCATATCGGCCTTGATGCCGAAGCAACCCGGATCATGAATGCCCTGTACGAAGGCGAATATCTGCCTGAACAGGGACAGGGCAGCATCGTCGCGCTTTTCCGCATGGAATTTCTCGACTACGACCGCGTGGTGGACAAAATGCGCCGCAAGCCGGCATTCCTCGGCTTGGCCATTGATGCCCATGATCGCATTCGCATGAAACCGCAAAATCTGTTGATCAACCTGCCACTGAACCCAGTACTTCAGTAGAGATCGGACGTGCTTCGGTCCAACCGGCCAAAAAATCAACATGCCCAATCCTCCGGTCGTATCGGCCAGAGCGGATGGTGCGAGAAGCGAAGCAGGAATTGTCAGTGCGGCAACAGGCGCATGCGATCCTCGATACGATATGATGGACTCTAGGCATGCGCCTGGCCCATCGTTCCCGCAAGAGGCCTTGTTTCTCCATTCAATCGAAGTCTTCTGCGCCTCTATTCATCATTGAGAAAATCCTCGACTGTGAGGCCCTTGCGGCCGGCCTCGAGATAGTCGTCGGTGGTTCGGGTGCGGCGTTGATGGGCGATGGCGAAGGGGTCGGCGCCATCGCGCGACAGCGTCTCCAGCCTGCATTCCTCGCACATGTGGATCAGCGCTCGGCGCGCGTCGGTATCAAACATCCAGTTGCCCTGAAGACGCTTTTCCACCGCGCGCAGCATACCGCCGGCGGCGAATGCCTTGCCGCAGGAGGTGCAACAAGCTGGCTCGTCCTCATGCAATGTTATCGGCTGCATGACGCTTGGCGACAGGTTGTAGCGTGGTTCGAGGCTTATCGCGGATTCCGGACATGTGGATTCACAGATGCCGCATTGAACGCAGGCCGCCTCGACAAAGCGCAATTGCGGTGTGTCGGGAGTGTCGCGCAGCGCGTCCGCCGGGCAGGATGAAACGCAGGCCATGCACAGCGTGCAGGCATCCGTGTTCACCAGAACGGTGCCATAGGGGGCGCTGTCGGACAATGGCAGAATGCTTGAGCCGGGTTTGCCGGCATCGGCCAACACACCGAGTGCTGCGCGCGTGACGTCACGCTTTCCGCCCAGCGGTGAAGGGGAGGAGCGTGTGAGTTCCGGAAGGTCGGGAAGGGCATAAAGTGCGGATTCGACCTGGTCAGGATCGGATTCGAGCAAGGTCACGATCCGTCCGCCCTTGTGACCAAATCCGGCGAGAAGGGTTTCCATCAGCTGGCTTTCGGCGTCAACGGCGCCAAATTCTTCCGCCTTGTGCGGATCACCCAGCACGACAATCTGCCGGAAACCAGCGGCCAGTGCCGCAGCCATCACATCATGACCGACACCGCTGGTCGCATGCATTTCCAGCGGAATAACCCTGGCCGGAAGGCCGCGGCCGAATCGCGCCATCGCTCCGAGCAACGGGGTTCCGTGGCCCGCATCATGCAGCAGCAGAACCGGCGCTTGGCCACCGGCGGCAAGGAAGGTCCGGGCCAGCGTCTGGACCCTTGAGATCTGGTCGGTTCGCGTCGGGTAGGTGTAGGCCACTGCTCCGGTGGGGCAATGCGCCGCGCAATTGCCGCAGCCGCCGCAAATGCCGGCATCAACAATGATGATGTCGCCTTCGCCAGTGATCGCACCGGCCGGGCATTGGTCGATGCATTTGGTGCAGCCGGTTTTCCTCGAACGCTCATGGGCGCAGATCGACGCGTCATAGCTGACATAGATCGGTTTCTCGAAGCTGCCAACATAGTCCGACGCCTCGATAACCGCTTCCAGCACCGCCACCGGATTGGCCGGGTCTGCCCGGAAATAGCCGTCGCGGCCATGCGAGCGGGTGAAAAGCGCGGTGTCGCCGGACATGTCGAAAATGACGCTGCACGAGGTTTTGGCCCCGTCACGCGGCATCGCAAATTCCGGCTTTGCCCGGGACGACGGCAACATCGAAGCGTAGCCATCGACAACCAGCTGAAAGTCACCCAATGAGCCCGCAGCCGAAGTCACGCGTCCGGTAAAGACAGGAAACTGCAGTTCTGACGGCAACACCAGATCATCGCTCGCGGTCAATAAAAGCGTGACCGACAGGGTCCGGTTCAGGCGCTGAGCTGCATCAAAGGCCGATTGCCCCGAGCCAATGACCAGGCAGAGCCCGTCACTCTCGATTGCGCGCAACCGAGCCGGAACCGCCTGCTGCCTGGCTGCTGTCAGCAGCGCCTCGATTTTCGGCGTTTTCGACGCAGTGTCAGCGCTCCACCCGGCCATCTCGCGAATATTGACGAAAGACACGGCCTGATGCCCGGCCTCTGCGGCAATTTCCTCAAACAGCGGCCGTTCCTGGGTGCAGGCGATGCAGACAGGCGATTCGGTCGCCAATGCAGTCTCGACAGCCCCTATTTCGGCGCGGCAAAGCTGGTGATGACTCGACACTTCACCATAGGCTGCCCCCAGTTTTGCGGGATCGAAAGACATAGTTTTTTCGCAGCTGCATACAAATAACTTTGTTGCGTCTAAAACCATTGGAGCACCCTTGTTGTCGTCTGCAAACACCTTATACTTTCAACGGGAAGAGACAACCGTGATTGCCTCAAGACCGGGGAGGGACTGACTGGCGTGTCGCGGGAATTGACAATTATGCTGGGCGTGATTGCGGAGAAGCGGCAATCGGTTTCGCGCTGGGCAAAAGACTACTGGATGCCCGTCGGCGTGATGCTGGCGCCGGCCGATCTCAATGCGGGTGACATCCTGGTCAGCGATGACCGCATGACCCGCTATTACATGGGCCGCGTCGATCTGACATGCTATGCAGCCGATACCGAGTCCTATGTCGAAAATTTCGACAGCGGCAATCCCGCACTCTATGTGGTGCTGCGCCGCGACAGTGAAAACGAGCACCCTCTCGACTGGTATGTCCAGAGTGTCACGGCATCTCCGCACGCCGCTCAGGATTACGAAGTCGGCAGTGAAGACATCATCGAACGCTTGCCGATGCCACCCGAGATTGCCCAGGCCATTCTCGAATTCCTCGACGCTTATCATGTCGAGACGCCGTTCCTGAAGCGGCGGCGTGACAAGCTCGATCTCGAAGAACAGAAATTCGGCAAGCAACCGATTTTTCTCAGTCGCAAACGCTCGGACCGGGGGGACCTCGATGGCTGAAGACAAGGAAGGGTTTCTCAGCCGCTGGTCAAAGCGAAAACAGGCGCAATTGTCCAATCCTGATGTGGATCCGGACGAAGACATTCCGGCTGCCGATGCAGTTGAAATTGATGAAGAGCAGCTGGAAGCCGAACGCAGTGAAGCGGAAGTCAATCGCCTCGCTGCAGAAGCTGTCGATCTGGAAAAGGTTGAATACGGATTCGATTTCTCGATCTTCATGAAACGCGGCGTGCCAGACCTGTTGCGCAAGAAAGCCCTGCAGAAATTCTTCAATTCCAACCCGGTTCTGGCCAATCTGGATGGCTTGAATGACTATGATGAGGACTTCAACAATCCGTTGCACATGGTCTACAAATCATCTTGGGATGTGGGGCGCGGCTTTTTGACCGAAGCCGAAAAGCTGTTGCAGCAGGCAACGGGACGGCTGACCCGGGATGAGCCGCCGCCGGAAGTGGCTGCAGCAGACGTGCCTGAAGATCTGGACGCGGACGCAGCCGAAACGGCAGTTTCTTCCGACCAGGATGCCGATGCCGATGTGCCCGGCGCCGCTGGTGCCGGCGTAGACGTGGCCGAAGAGGCCGATCCGGCTGACGCGCAGCCGGAAACTGAACATCCGGACACTGAACCGCCACAGCAAAAGCGTGTCTCGATCAGACAACGGCTGAACGGATGATGCAGGTGTCAGACGTTGGGGTCAGCCAGATGATTGCGCAACATTTCCGCATAGGCTGCGGCCATCTCGGTGACGAATGCCTCGTGGTCGGCCACGTCGATCACATTCTTGGCGACAAAGGCGTTGTAGCGCGCCGCGCCATACAGGAAAGCCATGTGGATTTCGGTCGCCGGGATCTTGGCGTTGGCGGTGTTGGCAGTGCGGACGAACCGGTCGGCGAGCCTGACAAATTTTTCGGTTTTGGTGCTGTCCATCGCGGGCGTTCTCCATCGCTCAATAGGTGTCGAAGCGCCATGCCCTGGTTTGAGATCGAGTCTGATCCCGGGAGTGTGATGAAAACTGCGACAAATCCGGTTCATTATCGACCATGGGGTGCGCGGTGACAATCGCCATGGAGCAGATTCTGGAGCAACTCAAACGGGTCAAGGGGCCTGACCTGACCGGCAACATTGTCGATCTGGGGCTGGTGTCGGAGATCGTTGTCACCGGAGACCAGATCACATTCTCGATCACTGTGCCGGCCCAACGCGCCGCCCAGCTGGAACCATTGCGGGCTGCAGCAGAGAAAGCCGCATTGGCCGCGCCGGGCGTTGTCAAGGCGCGGGTCACGCTCACGTCAGACAGCTCGGGCAAGGCACAGCCCCCAGAAGGGCAACCCACACCCGCGCCGGTGCGCTCTGCCCCGTCAGCCGCCCAGGCCTCAGCCGTTCCCCCGCCCATGCAGGGGCGGGCGCCACCGCAACAGCAGGCGCCGGGAACACGGGCTCCGGTGCCCGGAATTGGCGCGATCATTGCGGTCGCGTCTGGCAAGGGCGGCGTCGGCAAATCCACCACCTCGGTCAATATTGCGCTCGGCCTGCAGGCCAGTGGCCTGAAAGTCGGGATCCTCGACGCCGACATTTACGGCCCGTCGATGCCACGGCTGTTGAACATATCGGCACGTGCGCAGAGTGGCGGTGACCGCATCCTGATTCCGCTTGAAGGCCACGGCCTCAAGGTGATGTCGATGGGGTTCATGGTCGACGAGGAAACCGCCACGGTCTGGCGCGGGCCGATGATCATGCAGGCCCTGACCCAGATGTTGCGAGAAGTGGCATGGGGCGAGCTCGATGTCCTGATTGTCGACATGCCGCCGGGCACGGGCGACGCGCAACTGACCATGGCGCAGAATGTGCCTTTGGCGGGTGCGGTGATCGTCTCGACGCCGCAGGACCTGGCGCTGATCGACGCCCGCAAGGGGCTCAACATGTTCCGCAAGGTGGATGTGCCTATTCTAGGAATTATCGAGAATATGAGCTATTTTGCCTGCCCCGATTGCGATGCCCGGCACGCGGTTTTCGGGCACGGCGGCGCGCGCGCCGAAGCCGATCGCATAGGTGTACCGTTCCTCGGCGAGGTGCCGCTGGTCATGGAGATCCGCGAGAAATCCGACAGCGGCAATCCAATTGTTGTGTCCGACCCCGGCAGCGCCCAGTCGCGGATCTACCGGGAGATTGCCGATCGGATCTGGATCCGTCTGAGCGAAGAACGGATGCTGGCGGGAGACCGGGGATAGCCATGCAGGATTTCGCAGGTGCATTCGGGCTGGCATTCGGGTTGATCGCTTCGGGCGATGCGGACCTGTTCGAGATCGTCGGACTTTCGATGCGCGTCAGCCTGACGGCGCTGATCCTGTCCTGTCTCATCGGCTTTCCCATCGGGGCGCTTCTGGTGGTGAGAAAGTTCTTCGGCCGCGGTATCGTCATTGCTCTGGTCAATTCCATGATGGGGTTCCCTCCGGTGGTGATCGGTTTGCTGGTCTATCTGGCTTTGTCGCGCGCCGGCCCGATGGGCTCGTTCGGGCTGCTCTACAGTCCGACGGCGATGATCATTGCTCAGACTGTACTGATTGCGCCCATCGTCGCGGCGTTGTCACGGCAAGTTCTCGAAGCGTTGCAGGCCGAATATGACGAGCAATTTCGATCCCTCGGGATCTCGCGCGGACGTGCCGTGATTGCGTTGATCGTCGACGGACGTTACGGCCTTGTCACCGTGGCACTGGCCGGTTTTGGCCGGGCGGTGGCCGAGGTTGGAGCGGTCATGATCGTGGGTGGCAACATTGATCATCTGACCCGTGTCATGACCACGGCCATCGCGCTCGAAACCTCCAAGGGCGACCTTGGAATGGCGCTGGCGCTTGGGATCATCCTGATGAGCATCGCGATTTCGGTCAACCTCGGCGCGGGCGCGCTCAGGGCGATGGCGGAAAGGCAAGCCTATGCCTGAGTCCGCGCCGCTGATACCGCAAAAACTTGCCGATGTGGGCCCGCCAACGCCGCGGGATCGTCTGATGCCGGGCGCTCTCAGGGTTGAAAAATTGGTGCTGCAGGTGGCCGGAAAAGGCCTGGTCAATATAGAGAAACTCTCACTTGATCCGCGATCTGTAACGGTCGTGATGGGGCCCAACGGCGCGGGAAAGAGCCTGTTCCTTCGTCTCGTCCACGGTCTTATTCCTCCAACAAGTGGTTGGATAAGCTGGGGCGAGGTGGCGCGTGGCGACGCGACCCGATCCACCCAGGCAATGGTGTTCCAGAAGCCGGTGCTGTTGCGTCGTTCGGTGGCTGCCAACATCGATTTTGTGCTGCGCCACCGAACGGGAAGCAAGGCCGAACGCCGGGCCTTGCGCGATGAATTGTTGACGCGGGTGGGGCTGGCCGGCCAGTCCGAGCAGCCCGCGCGGCTCTTGTCAGGCGGTGAGCAGCAACGCCTCGCCCTGGCGCGTGCGCTGGCGACACGGCCGAAAGTTCTTCTGCTTGATGAAGCGACCGCCAGTCTCGATCCTGCATCGGTGCAGATGATCGAGCAGATCGTGCTCACAGCAAGCGCTGAACAAACAAAGGTGATTTTTGTCACCCATGACATGGGGCAGGCGCGCCGTCTGGCCGATGACGTGGCGTTTCTGCATCATGGAAAACTGGCCGAGCATTGCCCGGCAGCTCAGTTTTTCACAAATCCGATATCCGAGGCCGCCAAAGCTTATCTGGCCGGCCGAATAGTGCTCTAAATGAGAACCGAAACCAAATTACGGAGGAAGATATTATGACCAAAACCAAATTGCTCGGAGCCGCATTGCTTTCCATTCTTGCATCGAGTGCTTTAGCTGCCGATCCCTCGATCCTTGTGCAGTCGACCACCTCGACACAGAACTCCGGTTTCTACGATTACATTCTGCCGATCTACAAGTCCGAGACCGGCGTGACGGTCAATGTCGTGGCCGTCGGCACCGGGCAGGCGATCAAGAATGCGCAGAACTGCGATGCGGATGTGCTTCTGGTTCATGCCAAGGCCGCGGAAGAGAAATTCGTGGCTGACGGCTTCGGCGTGGCCCGTTCGGATCTGATGTACAACGACTTCGTCATCGTCGGGCCCGCCGCTGATCCGGCTGCGATTGCCGGTGGTAAAGATGTCGTGGCCTCGTTCAAGACCATCGCCGAGAAGAAAGCGCTGTTTGCATCGCGCGGCGATGATTCCGGAACCAACAAGGCGGAACTGAAGCTCTGGGACAAGGCCGGAATCGACACCAAGGCGGTTTCGGGAGATTGGTATCGTTCAACCGGCTCCGGCATGGGCGCGACACTCAACGCAAGTGTCGGCATGGGCGCTTACACGATTTCCGATCGCGCCACCTGGATCAGCTTCGGCAACAAGGGCGATTACCAGATCACGGTTGAGGGCGATCCGGTCTTGTTCAACCAGTACGGCATCATTCTGGTCAATCCGGAGAAATGTCCGAGCGTCAAGGCGGATCTGGGTCAACAGTTCATCGACTGGCTGACCTCGCCGCATGGGCAGGAGCTGATCGCGGACTTCAAGCTGGATGGAAAGCAGCTGTTCTTCCCGAACGCCAACAACTGATCAGCCGTCGATTCCAAATCCGCTAAACGGCAGGAACGACACCAACTCGCCGCGTGTCACCGAGGAAACGTCCTCGGTGATTTCGATCAGGCCGGTTGCCTGCCTCAGTCCGGATATCAGCCCCGATCCGTCGCGTGTGAATTTATGCGCGACGGGTCTCCCGTCCGGCCCGGGTTCAAGCCATCCTCGCCAGAATTCACGGCGGCCGGTTTTCTTGGCGGGCACGTCAAAGCCAGCTGCCACCGGAAAGCGGATCGGCTCCTGATAGCCGCCGCCGCCAAGCACGGTCAGCGCCGGGCGTACATACAGCAGGAAGCAGACGAAGGCTGCGACCGGATTGCCGGGCAGGCCAAGGAAGATGCAATCTTCGATCTGGCCAAAACTCATCGGTCTGCCGGGTTTGACTGCAATCTGCCAGAGATGGCGTGTGCCAAGCCTGTCAATTGCATTGATGATGTGATCCTCGTCGCCACGCGACGCGCCGCCGCTGGTCAGGATGACGTCGTGGGTTTTCGCAACATCGGCGAGAGTGGCTTCGATCACAGATGCATCGTCGGGCAGGATGCCGAGGTCGGTGATTTCACAGGGCAGGGTTTCCGCCAGAGCCTGAAGCATTGCGCGATTTGAATCGTAGACCTGGCCCTGGCTGATCTCAGCCCCGGGCTCGAGCAATTCGTCGCCGTTTGACAGGATCGCAATCCGCACGGGTTTACGAACCATTATCCGCGGCAGGCCGAAGGAGGCCAGCGCCGCCATGTCCTGGGGGCGAAGACGTGAGGCTGCGTGCAGAACCGGTGTATTGGCGGCGACATCTTCGCCTGCGCGACGGGCATTGGTCCCGGGCTTGAGATCAAGCGGTACAACAACTTGATCGCCATCGACCGTGCAGTCCTCCTGCATCGCCACGGTATCGGCGCCTTGCGGCATGGGAGCACCTGTGAAGATGCGCGCAGCCTGGCCCGGCTCCAGCCGGTAGCTTGACAGATCACCGGCGGCAACGCGTGCGACAATTGGCATCGGACCGGTGGCCGGTGCTGCAAAGGCATAGCCGTCGACAGCTGAATTGTCGTGCAGCGGCACGTTGCGCGGCGCGATGATGTCTGCGGCCAGCCAGCGTCCGGATGTCTGGACCAGCGGCAATTCCTCGGTGCCTGTCACGGCAGACAACCGGCTGGTGAGTATCTCCAGACACTCATCGTGGCTGAGCCTGTCCTTGTCG
The DNA here is from genome assembly GCA_963975635.1 of uncultured Hoeflea sp. Classification (GTDB taxonomy): domain Bacteria; phylum Pseudomonadota; class Alphaproteobacteria; order Rhizobiales; family Rhizobiaceae; genus Hoeflea. The sequence continues at coordinate 24,596 of CAXBIE010000019.1, forward strand.
GTGAGGAAGCAGTCGTTCAAAAGCTTGCGCCGGGTCATGCAGCAGTCTCTCCCAGTCCGGTTTCAACCGCAATCATATCGGCAATGCCATTGATGTCATCCAGAGCAAAGACGGGGATTGTCGCGTCGTCCACCGCATGGTCTGCGGCGATGGCGCGGATGCTGGCATCGTTTTCCGACAGCCGGGCCCGGTCCGAAGCAGCAAGCCTGCGTGCCTCGATCTTCGGATGGCTCTCGCGCTTGTAGCCTTCAATCAGCACCAGATCGCAAGGCGACAGTTTTGCCAGCATGTAATCAAGCGACGGCTCTTCCGCCTCGCCGAGTTCGTGCATGATGGCCCAGCGGCGGCCTGAGGCTATGACGACTTCTGCCGCACCCGCCTGTCGATGGCGGTGGCTGTCCGTACCTTCATGGTCGATATCAAACGCATGATGCGCGTGCTTGACGGTGGCAACGCGGAATCCGCGACGGGTGAATTCCTCGACCAGCTTGCAGGTCAATGTTGTCTTGCCGGAGTTCTTCCATCCGGTAACGCCGAAAACGCGCTGGCTCATGCATCCGCCCCGGCAAGAAAGGCTTCCGCCTCTGCGAGTTCTTCAGGCGTGTTGGCGTTGAAAAACGGGTCCGGCGAACCGTCTCCATCGGCTTCGAAATCGCAGAAGGCGAAATCGTGCCGGTGCACCCAGGCGAGCACCTTCATGGTGTCGCTGCTAGCCAGCCATTCTGCAAGATCCTGACGCAATGCCACCGGCCAGAGTCCGAATACCGGATGCCGGTTGCCATCCGAGCGGGCAATGACAATGCGCTCCGGCCCGGCCAGCGCCGAGAAGCGGGCCACCAGATCGAGCGGCAGAAACGGCGTGTCGGTCGCTGCGCTGACGACATGCGTGACGCCCGGCAGCGCGGATGCCCATTCGAGCCCGGTCAGCACACCCGCGAGGGGGCCGACATGGCCGCTGACCGTGTCGGGCAGAACCGGCAGGCCGAAATGCTCATAAGGTGCCGGGTCTGAATTGGCGTTGATCGCCAGCGCCTCGACTTGCGGCGCGATCCGGCCAATCACGCGGGAGATCATCGTCTGTCCGGCAAGCAGCTGCAGCCCCTTCTCGCCGCCGCCCATCCGCCGTGACAACCCGCCCGCCAGCACCACTCCTGCAATTGTGCCGCTCATGAATTGTCCCCTGCAGCACCCTTGCGGCGATGCCGCGGGGCTTCGTTGGCGGCCTCTTCGGGATCACCGTCAAATTCGATCCGGTCCAGCCCCGCCAGAGCCAGGAACCTTTTGCCGCGCGCCCGCCCGATCAGTGTCAGCCCGGCTTCGCGCGCAAGCTCCACGCCCCAGGCGGTGAAACCCGAACGCGAGACCAGAATCGGAATGCCCATCATCACGGTCTTGATCACCATTTCCGAGGTCAGCCGCCCGGTGGTGTAAAAAATCTTGTCGTCGGGGGCGACCTTGTTCATGAACATCCAGCCGGCAATCTTGTCGACCGCGTTGTGCCGGCCGACATCCTCCATATAGACCAGCGGCACATCACCCTGGCAAAGCACGCAGCCATGAATGGCGCCGGCTTCCAGATAGAGGCTCGGCGCGGTGTTGATCTTGTGGGTCAGCGTATAGAGCCACGAAGTTTTCAGGCGGGCATCGGGCGCCAGTTCGATGTCGGAGAAATTGTCCATCACATCGCCAAACACGGTGCCTTGCGCGCAGCCAGAGGTACGGACCTTCTTCTGCAGCTTGGTCTCGTAGTTGGTCTCGCGTTCGGTGCGAACCACGACCACTTCGAGATCGTCGTCGTAGTCGATCGCCGTGATCTCGTCATCTGCGTGCAGCATGTTCTGGTTCAGCAAATAGCCCACCGCCATCAGATCCGGGTGATCCCCGATCGTCATCATGGTGACGATCTCCTGCCGGTTGAGATAAAGCGTCAGCGGCTTTTCGGTGACCACGCGGGTGGTCACTTCGACGCCGAGATGATCAACACCGGTGACCTCGGCTGAAAGCCGCGGGTCGGAGGGATCGGATCTGAGCAGAAAGCCGTCGTCAAATGGTGGTTTGTTCATCGTCAAAAGTGACAACTTTCGCTTCGAGTGCATTGCCGGCAGATGCTACAGCGATTCCAGTCAAAAACAACTCGTTCTGCAGTGGATTGCCGGTTCCAATCTGACGGCCGTGACGATCTTAAATGCCAGCGCGCTGATCCCGCCGTGAAGGTTTCCCTGGCCACCCGTGGCCGCCAAGCGTCCGGTATCGGCTCACGGAGATAGCGGGCGACGTGCTGCTCGGCTATGCTTATCCCGGTTATTGCCATTGACTGATTTTCCTGGAGGGGTTTGCCGATGCCGCCGTTTGTTTTCAATACCACCAAAAGCATTCAGTTCGGCGCAGGGTCGCTTTCCAGGATTGGTGAACTGGCTTTGAGCACGATGGGAAGGCGCGTGTTTCTTGCCACTGACGCCGGAATGGTGGCAACAGGTATCGTCGATCAGGCCTTGGCGCATCTCAAGGCTGCCGGGGTGGAGGTGACGCTGTTTGCCGACGTGAAGGCTGATCCGCCGGAAGCGGTGATTCAGGCAGCCGCAGACATGGCGCGCTCGGCCAGGGTCGACGGTGTGATTGGGCTTGGCGGCGGATCCTCGCTCGATGTTGCCAAACTGGTAGCGCTGCTGGCCGTCGGCAATGAAGAGCTGAAATCGGTCTATGGCGTCGGCAATGCCAAGGGCCCGCGGCTGCCGCTGATTCTGGTGCCGACAACGTCGGGCACCGGCTCGGGAGTTACCCCGATTTCAATTGTTACCACCGGAACCTCGGAGAAGATGGGTGTTGTCTCACCGGTTCTGCTGCCCGATATCGCGCTTCTCGATCCGCAACTGACCTATGGCCTGCCTGCGCATGTCACGGCTGCGACCGGTATTGACGCGATGGTGCACGCGATCGAAGCCTATGCATCCGCCAGCGCCAACAACAACCCCCTGTCTCGCACATTGGCGACGCAAGCACTGGAACTCATGGGCCCGGCTTTGCTGAAAGCGGTGCAGAACGGCAAAGATGCCGATGCGCGGGCTGACATGTTGCTCGGCTCCATGCTTGCTGGACAGGCATTTGCGAATTCGCCGGTTGCAGCCGTTCATGCGCTGGCCTATCCGCTGGGCGGGCATTTTCACATCCCGCACGGGCTTTCCAATGCGCTTGTGCTGCCACATGTGTTGCGGTTCAACGCGGTTACCGCCCATCATGCCTATGTCGATCTGGCGCCACACCTGTTCCCCGATCTGGCCTCGCTTGAAGGTCAGGAGCGGGTGGCGGCTTTTTGCGACAGGCTCGCAACACTCTCCTCCGATTGTGGATTGCCGCAGACCTTGCGCGACATGAAGATCACCGAGGATTGGTTGCCGAAACTTGCAAAAGACGCGATGAACCAGACACGGCTGCTGGTCAACAATCCACGCCCTGTGAACGAAGCTGACGCTCTGGCAATCTACACGGCAGCATATTGAGTTTTCCAGGACAGCTCAGGCATATCCTCCCGCTTTCTTCCAGGAAGAGCGGAACCGGACAGTCTGCTGAGCTGACGCTGGGTTAATGACGTGCGGATTGTCTGCCAGCGACGTGCAGGCCTTGGTGATCAAGTTTGACGTGGAGTGGAATACATGAAGTTTTCGGCAAATCTTGGATTTCTCTGGAATGACCTCCCGCTCCCTGAGGCAATACGTGCCGCAAAAGCGGCTGGTTTTGACGCCGTGGAGTGTCATTGGCCCTATGATATCCCCGCTGAACACATCTCCAAGGCACTGACAGAAACCGGCCTCAAGATGCTCGGATTGAACACACGGCGCGGTGATGTGGCGGCAGGTGACAACGGCCTGTCTGCCATCCCGGGGCGTGAGGCCGAAGCCCGTGCCGCAATCGATGAGGCAATAAACTATGCCATAGCCATCGGCGCGGCGAATATCCACGCCATGGCAGGGTTCTGTTCAGGCGAGCAGGCGCAAGCAACCTTTTGCGCGAACCTGCGCTACGCCTGCGAAAAGGCGGCGCCACATGGCATTACCATCCTGATCGAGCCGCTGAACACATATGATGTACCGGGTTATTTTCTGACGACCACGAATCAGGCCATCGGCATCATCAAGGCGGTCGGCTTACCGAATCTCAAACTGATGTTTGATTGCTACCATGTGCAATTGATGGAAGGTGACTTGAGCCGTCGCATTGAGAGATTGCTTCCGCATATCGGTCATATTCAATTTGCATCCGTGCCCGATCGCGGCGCGCCTGATCACGGCGAACTCAACTATACCCATCTCTTCGGCGTTCTTGACGGGCTTGGCTACAGCGCCCCGGTGGGGGCTGAGTACAAGCCCGATGGCCCAACCGAGCAGAGCCTCGGATGGATGAACCAATGGCGTGAGATCACCTGAGAAACTGTTCTCAAACAGCAGCATTCCTGAGCTGATCCGTCTCTGAGCCGAATAGGTTGTCAGGTCTTCCGGCGGCCTTCCAGCATGCCACATATTCCGCAGCGGCCCATGTGGCATGTCTATTGCGTTGCTTTCAGGTCACCTTTGATTCTGGCAACAGGGATTCTCCACGATGAACACACTCAGCCTGGATATTCGCATCCTGCGTTCGCTTCAAAGCGTCTCGGAGACCGGCAACATTACCGAAAGCGCCCGTCGGCTGGGGCGGACACAACCCGCCATTACCCTGCAGTTGCAAAGGTTGGAGGACATCTGCGGATTCAACCTGTTTCGCAGCGAAGGCAGGAAAATGCTGCTGACGCCGGATGGCGCTCTGGTGCTCTCCTACGCCAATTCCATCATCCGTCTGCATGATGAATTGCTGTCCCGGCTGCAGGCGCCCGACGTCGAGGGCCATGTGGTGCTTGGAACGCCCGATCTCTATGCGGCATTCATTCTGCCATCGGTGCTGGCGCTGTTCCGGCAGGCATTCCCGCGGGTTCAGGTGCAGCTGCAATGTTCGTTGTCGACGCCGCTGGTCAAACTGGTTCATCGAGGTGAAGTCGATCTGGCGCTGGTGACCCGGATGAACGACTTCTCCGGTGGCAAGGTCGTGCGCCAGGAGCAGTTGATATGGATGACCGGGGACAATTCGACTGCCCATACGGAAAATCCGGTGCCGCTGGCCCTGCTGCCGCCGGGAAACATCTACCGGGATCACGCCATCGAATGTCTCGAAGCGGTTCAGCATCCGTGGCGCATTGCCTGCGTCAGCGAGAGCGTGAGCGGGCTGCAGGCGGCTGTGTTTGCCGGCATGGCGGTGACCGTCCTGGGACGAAGCGCCCTGGTTTCTGGCATGCGCGAAATCGTCCGCGGCCCTGATTATCCGTCGCTGCCGAAAGTCGACCTGCTGCTTTACAAGGCGCCGGGCACGAAATCAGCGGCCGCCAATGCGCTGCATGACTATCTGGCGCACTACCTTCCGCTTCTCGAAGGGGGCGATTTACTCAAGCCTGTGCAGGCCGACAAGGCACGAGGCCCCTTCAAGGGCGCCAAAGCCCATGATGAGTGAGATGCCGTCAACCGCAGCTTGCTTTCGAACCGAAGTGCACACCAGAACAATCCTTCTCAGCACAAAAAAAAGAAAAAATTCTTCACTATCCTTGGTTGAGATTTACCGGGAGAACTAGAAGCCCTGCAAATATATCGGTCAGTCTCTTCGCCTTCCAAGGCGATATGGATCATTTTTGTGCGCTGCATGATGATAATTGCGGCACATTTGCTTCCCTTATGGTTGGCATTTTTATTTCTGATTTTGTGATTTCCAGAAATATTCGTCTAGTCGCCCTGGCAGAGCAAACACGAGCCTTTCGTTTTCGAAACAGGGAAATTTGCACAATGACCAAGTCCAAGAGCAGTTCCAACATCTCACGGCGCAACCTGCTGAAGGCAGGCGCTGCGGCAGCCGGTGCGGCGGCTGGTTCGGGAGCCATCACCGGCTTTCCAACCATCTGGGCGCAGGAAATCAAGGACATCGAGCTTCGCCACGTCGGCGTGTCCTACTCGGTCGTCAAGGCCATCGGCGACCAGGCCGCCAAGGATCTCGGCTTCAAGGTGACGATGCAGAACCTTGATACGTCGGCCTCGATCAACCGTTTCATTACCCAGCCGAATTCGGTCGACATCGCTGACCTCGAAGGCTGGCAGGCCAAACTCGCCGCCAAGCGTGGCATCATCCAGGGTATAGAGGCCAAGAGAATCAAGCAGTTCGACAATTTCCTGCCGATCTTCACCAAGGGTGAGCTCGAAGGCAGCACCATCGCCAATCAGGGTATTTCGCCCTATGCGGCGCTGTATCTGGAGAAGAAGGATTCAACTGAACTGCATGACGGTGTCGCCGACTGGCTGACCAACGTACCGCAGGTCTACAACGCGGACTCCATTGGCTACCGGCCGGATCTGGTTGATCACCCGGTCACCGAGTGGAAGGATCTGATCGATCCGAAATACAAGGGCAAGGCAGCCATCCTCGATGTGCCGGCGATCGGCATCATGGATGCAGCCCTGTGCATGGAAAGCGCCGGCCTCGTCCAGTATGGCGACAAGGGCAACATGACCAAGGACGAGATCGACAAGACCATCGACAAGTTGATCGAACTCAAGCGAGCGGGCCATTTCCGCGCCACTTGGACCACCTTTGACCAGTCGGTGCAGCTGATGGCAGCCGGCGAAGTCGTCATCCAGTCGATGTGGTCGCCCGCCGTTGCTGCCGTGCGCACCAAGGACATTCCCTGCGTCTATGCACCGGTCAACAAGAAGGACGGCAAGGAAGGTTATCGCGGCTGGTGCAACGGCATGGGGCTGATGAACCATCTCGAAGGCAAGAAGCTGGACGCCGCCTATGAGTACATCAACTGGTATCTCGAGGGTTGGCAGGGCGCGTTCGTTTCCCGTTACGGCTACTACAGCCCGGTCCCCTCGACGGCCAAGAAGTTCATGTCCGACACCGAATGGGCCTACTGGTACGAAGGCAAGCCGGCGCCGGAAGCGATCACTGATCCCTACGGTCTGCCGATGGAGAAAGCCGGCACCGTCCGGGATGGCGGCTCCTTTGTCGAGCGTGTCACCAACATCTCCTGCTGGAACACGCTGATGGACGAAGCAGCTTACATGAACAAGCGCTGGAACGACTTCAAGGTCGCCTGATCCGAAGCGTCCACGATGTCGGAGTCCCGGGCTGCAACCTTGCCCGGGGCTCTGACGACCCGCCACCTTCCCGATCTCAAGACAGGACTCCGGAGCCCGATGTCATGAAACTGAGCAGCAATACAATCGGCTGGCTGAACGTCACACCGCTTCTTGCCGTGCTTATTCCCTTTTTCATCGTGCCCATTCTGGTGGTCGGCGTTGCCTCGATCATGCAGACCGACGGCTATGGCGGCATGTTCATGGATCCGACACTTGCCAATTATGTGGATGTCGCTCGCTCATCGCTGACCTACAGGCTGTATTTCGAGACGATGAAATTCTCGCTGCTGACCCTTTTCTTCTCGGCGATCATCGGCTTCTGGGTGGCCTATTTCCTGGTCTTTCACGTCCGCAGCAAACTCATCGCCATGGGGTTGTTTCTGGTCTGCACGGTGCCGTTCTGGACCTCCAACATCATCCGCATGATTTCCTGGATTCCGCTTCTGGGCAAGGAAGGCCTGATCAACCAGGCATTGCTCGGCATCGGGTTGATCGATCAGCCGCTGGAGTTTCTGCTCTACTCGAGCTTCGCGGTTGTTGTCGCCTACGTGCATCAGCTGACAATCTTCATGATCGTACCGATCTTCAACGCGATGGCACGGATCGACAAGCGGGTGGTGGAGGCGGCTCTTGATGCAGGCGCCAGCCGTTTCGACATCATGCGCCACATTATCATACCCATGTCCAAGAGCGGCATTGCGCTTGGCGCCATCTTTGTCGTCTCGATCGTCATGGGGGATTTCTTCGTGGTCAAGGTGATGTCTGGCGGAGGTACGGCCTCTGTGGTCGGCGCCTTCTACGAGGACATCAGTGTTCTGCAATATCCCACTGCCGCAGCCAGCGCGATCATCCTGACGATCATTGTCATGCTGATGGTCGCCCTCATCCTGCGCGTCGTTGACATTCGCAAGGAGATCACCCGATGACCGCCATCGAACTCAGCGGCCGTGCATCAGCCGCACGGCCTGCCAGGAGACGCAGCACTTCCGACCGGTCATGGACCTTCTATGTGCTTGCCAGCTTCTTTACACTCTACGTCGTGGCGCTCTACGGGCCGATGATCTCGATCTATATCCTGTCATTCCAGGATGTGCAGGGCGGACTGGTGTTCCCGATGCGCGGCGTATCGCTCTACTGGTTCAACGAGCTGATCATGCAGACGCGCGCCGGCGATGTCAGCGGAGCCTTTACCCGCTCGATGTATCTCGCTGTCTCGGTGACACTGATCACGGTGCTGGTCTCGTTCATGGCGGGCATGGCATTCCGCAAGCGCTTCAAGGGCGACACCATCGTTTTCTACCTGATGATCGGAAGCCTGGTCGCGCCAGGCCTGGTGCTTGGCATCGGCATCGGGCTGGGCTTCAACATGCTGGGTATCGAGACCAGCTGGTACACCTCGGCGCTCGGTGCGCAGCTGTCATGGACGTTGCCCTTCGGAATCCTGGTGATGTTTGCGGTGATGTCGCGGCTCAACAATGACTGGGAGGAAGCCGCGCGTGATCTTGGTGCATCGCCGGCGCAGACCATCCGCATGGTTGTCATTCCGATCCTTGCCCCGGGGCTGATCGCTGTCGCGCTGTTCGGCTTCACCCTGTCCTATGACGAATTCGCCCGCACGCTTCAGACGGCGGGTCCCCTGAACACGCTGCCGCTGGAGATCTGGAGCATGACACTGAATGTCACATCGCCGGCGCTCTATGCGCTGGGCACGGTGTCGACGGTGGTGTCCTTCGTCATCATCGGCGTCAGCCTTGGCTCGATCGTCCTCTTGCAGCGGCGCAATGCAGCCCGTCTGAACAATGATCAATAGAATGGAGAAGCTGGTGAGCACTGGAAAAGGAGACATCGAGCTGGCCGGTGTGGCCAAGAGCTACGATGGAAGCACCTATGCGGTGGATGGCATCAACCTGAAAATCCCCGACGGCGCCTATTGCTGCCTGCTGGGACCTTCGGGCTGCGGCAAGAGCACAATCCTTCGCATGATTGCCGGTCACGAAGACCCAACGGTGGGCGAAATCCTGATTGGCGGAGAGGATGTGGTCGGTCTTGATCCGGTGGAACGCCGTACTGCCATGATGTTCCAGTCCTATGCGCTGTTCCCGCATCTGAGTGTGCGCGACAATATTGCATTCGCCCTCAAGGTCCGCGGCGTGCCGAAGGGGCAGCGCGACGACAAGGTCGATGCGATGATCGAGAAGGTGCAACTGGGCGAATTCGCCAACCGGCTTCCGGCGCAGCTTTCAGGCGGACAGCAGCAGCGCGTTGCGCTGGCGCGCGCCGCGATCACCGAACCGCGTGTGCTGTTGCTGGACGAACCGCTGTCGGCGCTCGACGAGCATTTGCGGATTCGCATGCGCGCCGAACTGAGCCGCATGCAACGCGATCTCGGTATCACCTTCATCCATGTGACCCACACCCAGCTGGAGGCGATTGCTCTGGCTGACATGGTGGTTGTCATGGACAAGGGACAGATCCGCCAGGCAGCGCCCGCGCCAGAAGTCTATGCCAAGCCGAAAGATCGCTATGTCGCCGAGTTCATCGGCGGGCAGAACGTGCTTTCGGGAACGGTTGGCCAAGTCAACGGTGCACAAGCATCTTTCGCAGGTGCCCTGTTCAGCGACATCAGGATACCGCTCAAGACCGGGCGGCGGCTGGAGAACGGACAGTCGCTCGATATCGCGGTCCGCCGGGACGACATCGACCTCCTACGTCCTGGCAGCGCCGGCGTGCCGGACGGCTCGACCGCAATCGAGGGAGCGGTCATCGGCGTCGAATACCAGGGGAATTTCGTCAAGGTGATGCTCAAGGCCGGAGGCGAGGACGAGTTCGTCGCCTATGTGCCCGAACGCCGGTTTTTCGAAGACGCCCTGTCCATTGGCGACAACGTTCTTGCTGTCTGGCAGATCGATCACACCCATCTGCTGGCCTAATTCTGGAGTAGTCACATGAAAATCTCGTTTGTCCTCAATGACCGCCCCACGACTGTGGAGGCGGAGCCATCTACACTCCTGAGCGATCTCATCCGCGAGGATCTGTCGCTCACCGGCACCCATGTCGGGTGCGACACGTCGCAATGCGGCGCCTGCGTGGTGCATCTCAATGGAGATTCTGTGAAGAGCTGCAGTGTCCTCGCGGTTGCCGCCGACGGGGCTGATATCCGAACCGTCGAGAGCCTGTCGGGCCTGACCGACGAGCTTCATCCGATGCAGCAAGCCTTCCGCGACAATCACGGTCTGCAATGCGGTTTCTGCACACCGGGCATGCTGATGGCGGCGCTGGATCTGGTCAAGCACAATCCGGATCCAGATGAGGCCGAAATCCGCGAATGGCTTGAGGGCAACATCTGCCGCTGTACCGGTTACCAGAACATCGTGAAGTCTGTCATCGCTGGCGCAGCAGCCATGCGCCAATCATCCTGAGGGAGAGTACCATGTCGGCAGTTATCGGAATCGGCTCGTCGCCCAAACGCAAGGAAGATGCCCGTTTTGTCAGGGGGCGGGGCACCTATGTCGCAGACATAAAGCGGCCAAACATGCTTGCCGGGGTGTTTCTCCGTTCGGAACATGCGCACGCGATCATCAAGAGCATCGATGTTTCCGCCGCAATGGCACAACCCGGTGTCCATGGCGTCTATACCGGTGAAGACATGAAGGCCGATAATGTCGGTGGCTTGCCCGTCGGCTGGGGCATTACCGGCAAGGACGGTGAGCCGATGAAGGAGCCGCCGCATCCGCCGATTGCGCAGGGCAAGGTGCGCTATGTCGGTGATGCCGTTGCCTTCATCGTCGCCGAGACGGAAGAACAGGGCCGGGCGGCAGCCGAACTGGTTATTGTTGAGTACGAGGTTCTGCCAGCTGTCATCGGACTGGTCGATGCACTGCGTCCCGGCGCGCCGGCAGTCTATGACGATGTCGAGAACAATTTGTGCTGTGACTGGCATCTTGGCGATGGACCGGCGGTCGAGGCGGCATTCCAGAATGCTGCCCATGTCGCCAGCATCGAGCTGGTCAACAACCGGCTGATCGGAAACCCGCTCGAACCGCGTGCGGCGATCGGTGAGTTCGAGTTCGCCACCGGTCAGTACACATTGTGGACCACAAGCCAGTTTCCGCACGTGGTGCGCCTTCTGATGGGGGAAATGGTGCTGCATATACCGCAGCACAAGCTGCGTGTGGTGGCGCCCGATGTCGGTGGCGGTTTCGGCGTCAAGCAGTTCCACTACGCCGAGGAAGCCGTTGTCACCTGGGCCGCTGGCAAACTTGGCCGCCCTGTGAAATGGGTCTGCCAGCGCTCGGAAGGCTTTGTGTCTGACGCGCACGGCCGTGATCATGTCACAGAGGCCGAGCTGGCGCTCGACGAGGACGGAAAGTTCCTCGCCATGCGGGTCAAGACGCTTGCGAACATGGGGGCCTATCTCTCGACTTTCGGGCCAAACATTCCGACCAACCTCTACGCGCCGCTGCTGTCTGGCGTCTATGTGATTCCGTCGATCTATTGCGAAGTGAAGTGCGTCTTCACCAACACCGTGCCGGTCGATGCCTATCGCGGCGCAGGCCGGCCCGAGGCGACATTCGTGGTCGAACGGCTGGTCGATATGGCGGCACGCGAGATGGGTATCGACAAGATCGAGATCCGGCGGCGCAACATGATCGAGCGCGAGGCCTATCCCTATCAGACGCCGGTGCTGGTGGAATATGACAGCGGTGATCCGAAAGGTTGCCTGGAGCGGGCAGAGGTTCTTGCCGATGTGGCGGGCTTCGAGGCCCGGCGCGCGGAGGCTGCGAGCAGGGGGCAATATCTGGGTCTGGGCATTTCGACCTATGTGGAAGCCTGCGGACTGGCGCCCTCACGGATGGCAGGATCGCTCGGCGCCCGCGGAGGTCTTTACGAAAGTGCGACGGTTCGCGTCCACCCGTCGGGTGCGGTTACCGTCCTGATCGGGACCCACAACCACGGTCAGGGACACGAGACGACATTCGCCCAGATCGTCTCGGATCATCTCGGGGTTCCCTTCGAGGATATCAGTGTCGTCTTCGGCGATACGGACCGGGTGCAGTTTGGAATGGGCACCTACGGTTCCCGTTCCCTGGTCGTCGGCGGCGCGGCGCTGGCCAAAGCCAATGACAAGGTCATTTTGAAAGGGCGCAAGATCGCCGCGCACCAATTTGAAGCAGCACTTGACGACGTCATCTTCGAGAAGGGCGAGTTTTCTGTTGCCGGAACCGACAAGAAAAAGAGCTTCGTCGAGATCGCCGGTTCAGCCTATGTACCGCACGATTATCCGCTGGAAACGCTTGAACCGGGTCTCGAGGAACAGGCCTATTATGACCCGGTCAACTTCACCTATCCGGGCGGCGCGCATTTCGCCGAAGTGGAGATCGATCCGGAAACCGGCGTCGTCACCATCAAGCGCTACACCGCTGTCGATGATGTCGGCACCATCATCAATCCGATGATCGTCGAGGGACAGCTGCATGGCGGCATCACCCAGGGCATCGGCCAGGCCTTGTTCGAGCACGGCGTCTACGACCAGACCTCGGGTCAGCTGCTGTCGGGATCGTTCATGGATTATTGCATGCCGCGTGCCGACAATTTGCCGAACTTCGCCATCGAGCCGCATTCGACCACCTGCACCCACACGCCGATGGGTGTGAAGGGCTGTGGCGAATGCGGGACCATCGGGTCACCTGCGGCGATTATCAGCGCGGTGGTTGATGCGCTCAAGCCGCTGGGTGTCAGTCATGTCGACATGCCGGCGACCCCGAACCACATCTGGAACATCATTCGAAATTCGAGCGCCCGGGTCGCGGCAGAATAGGAGACGTCTCATGAAGGCTTTCGATTATCACAAACCTGACAGCATCGATGCGGCCGTGGCCCTCTTGACCGCCAGCGAAAATGCTTCGGTGCTTGCAGGCGGCATGACCCTGGTGCCAACCATGAAACAACGATTGGCGACGCCTGATCATATTGTCGATCTGTCGGGCATTGCGGGGCTTTCCGGAGTGTCGATGGATGGCAAGATGCTGGTAATCGGGGCACTGACGCGTCATGCCGACGTCGCCGCCTCTGAGCTGGTTGTTGAGAAGCTCCCGGCCCTGGCAGCTCTGGCTTCACGGATCGGAGATCAGCAGGTCCGGCACCGTGGCACCATCGGCGGGTCGATCGCCAACAATGATCCGGCCGCCGACTATCCGGCAGCGGTGATGGCTCTTGGTGCGGATATCGTGACTGACCGGCGCAGCATTCCTGCCGACGAGTTTTTCGTCGACATGTTCGAGACAGCGCTCGAGCCCGGCGAGATCGTGACTTCGGTGCGGTTTGCCCTGCCTGACATGGCTGCCTACTGCAAGTTCGGCAATCCTGCTTCGCGTTACGCGCTCGCCGGTGTGTTCCTGGCCAGGACAGGCGGCACTGTCCGGGTGGCGGTCACTGGGGCGGCGTCAGCAGTATTCCGCGCCCAGGATATCGAGGTTGCTCTGACCGAGAACTTCGAGGTGTCCGCACTGGAACGGATCTCGATTGATGCCTCGGAGCTGATGTCGGATATTCACGCTGACGCCGAGTACCGGGCGCAATTGGTTATGGTCATGGCCAGGCGGGCTGTGACATTGGCCCTGAGTTCCGGGTAACGCGACGTCCCGGGGCTCCTGCTCCCGCACTTTTTTGCGCACAGCACGCAAGTACACCCGGCCTTCGCGGCAAGCGGAGGACGGTCAGGCGGCTTCGCGCGCAAATTCACCACATATTTCCAGCCGGTCAGAGGCCGCAGCCGCCCGATCGCGTCATCACATTCCCTGCGGAGGATAAGTCAGGTGCAACACGAACAACATGACGCAGTTGGGGACACTGCCTTCGATCAACTCGATCAGGCTGGCAGGGATGCGGCGTACAACAATTCCAAAGCGGTCGCCGACAGCAGCCAGCGCTTGAAGGATTGGGAGGAGCGCAGCGCCCTTTGTCGTGCCCTGCCGTCGACACGGCGGGACCTTCGCTACGGTGATAAGCCAAACAACTGCTTTGACTATTTTGCCTCCGGGAGTTCGGGAGCGCCGCTGTTCATTTTCATCCATGGCGGCTATTGGCAGCGCAACAGCAAGGAAGTCTTTGGCTTCGTCTCGGCCGGCCCCTGTGCCGCTGGTGTCAATGTCGCCACCATCGGCTACACGCTGGCGCCCGAGTCCAACCTGTCGGAAATTGTCAGCGAGGTGTCCCGCGCCATCGATGTCATCGTCGCTCTGGCTGACGATCTGGGTTTTGACCCCACCAGGGTCTATGTGGGCGGCTGGTCGGCCGGCGGGCATCTGGCTGCGATGTGTGCCGAGCGGCCATGTATCCGCGGAGTGTTGCCGATCAGCGGCATTTTCGATCTCGACCCGATCGCGCTGACCTATCTCAACCGTGATCTGCAACTGCGTCCGTTCGAGGTTCGGACGCTGGCGCCAATCCACAACCTGGCCAGACGCGACGTGCCAACCAGACTTTTCGTTGGTGGCAACGAGTTGCCGGAATTGCAGCGCCAGTCACGGAGCTATACCGCAGCCGCCCAGGCTGCCGGCCTCAGCGTGTCCATGACCACACTGCCGGGCCTCAACCACTACACCATCATGGAAGAGTTCGCAGCGCCGGACAGCCTGCTCACTCTCGGGCTCCTGGATCTTGTGGAGGCTTCGAAGAGCCTTTGAAATGCCGTCGCCATCGGCCTGTCCGGCTAAAATCCAGCAGCCTCGGGCCTCCGGCCCGTCAGTATCGAGGGACTTCCAGTTGAAACTGAACGACGAGATCCGCATCGCCGCGGCCGTTGACGTGGTCTATGCCGCGCTGAATGACCCGATTGTTCTCAAAGCCTGTATTCCGGGATGCCAGGATCTGGTCAGACACTCGGAAAGTGAACTGGAGGCTACGGTTGTCCTTAAAATCGGTCCAATGAAGGTTCGTTTTTCCGGCAAGGTCATCCTTGACAAGTCTGCAGCGCCAGACAGGTTTTCCATTGCCGGAACCGGTAGCGGCGGCATTGCCGGTTTCGCAAAAGGAGGAGCCGTGGTGGCACTTGAAGCTGACGGCTCTGGCAGCATTCTCAGATATGAGGCAACGGCCGAGATCGGAGGCAAGATGGCGCAGCTCGGAAGCAGGCTGGTGCAAAGCACCGCCAGCAAATTGTCCGCCCAATTCTTTGCCCGATTTGTGGAGATCGTCGAGTCGGGCACCGCGCCCGTCGCCTGACGGACAATCACTGCGACAGGCAAGAAGACTGGCGGCACTTTCAGAACAGGACCCTTGAGTGGGGCAGGCCGGTCGCCGGGCGGCGCGGAACGACCCCGCGATCCCGGTTGTGGATCAATGTCGTTTCACATCGGGAACGGCGTTCGCGGACAGTCGGCGCTCTACACAGATTCCCGTTCGATGATCGGGCACTCGACCTTCAGTTGATCGTGACTGCTTTTCAATCCGCCGGCGATATCGTGGATCATTTCCACAGCCATGGCACCCATCTCGAACAGTGGCAGATGCAGAGTGGTCAGGGGAGGCCGGATGAACTGGGCAATGTCGCGATTGTCATAGCCGATTACCGCCACGTCTCCAGGAATAGATTTGCCTCGTTCCTTGAGGGCTTCGACGCATCCCAGCGCCATCAGGTCGTTGGCGCAGAAAATGGCGTCTGGCGGATTCGCAAGGTCCATCAGTGCGTGGGTTTCCGAATAGCCCGAAGATGGTTCCCAGTTTCCATATCGTACCAGTTTGGGATCGAAAGAAAAATCGTTGCTCGCCAGCGCCTGTTTGTAACCACGCAATCTGTCGCGTGGATTGTCGAGGCCTTCCTGACCATTGATAAATCCAATTCTGCGGCGGCCTGCCTGGATGAGGCGCTCGGTGGCCGCACGGCCGCCTGCGACATCGCCGGGCAGAATGGAGGGGAGGCGCCGGTTTCCATCGTAGCAATTGATCAGGATCGATGGTGCGGTAAAAAGCGCTGCCGGAGGGTCGATCTTGCGGGTGAGGATTGTGCCGAAAATATATCCCAGCAAGGGATTCTGCTGACACAACGAAAACATGTTTTCGTTTGGATCTTCGCCAGACCGGAAAATCCCCAGTGTAACGATGACGCCCAACTCCAGCGCTTTCTCGCGAGCGCCCTCAAATGCCAATGCCATCCAGGGGTCTGTCGTCAACTCGTCGGTGATGAAGGCAATGACCTTGCTGTCCGTCGGATCGCTCGCAGGTGATCTGTTGGGGAGCCGATAACCGAGGTCATTGACCGCATCTGTCACCCTCTTGCGTGTTGCTTCGCTAAAACGTGCCCCCGAGCTTCCATTAAGTATCAGGGACACGGTTGCCTGTGACACACCCGCCCGTGCCGCCACATCCATCATTGTTGGTTTCAAGCCATTCTCCATGTTGAGTGCCATGGTGCCCTCAACCTTCTTCGATTTACGCCCTGACATTCCGCAAACGGTCGAATGCCACGGCCACAATTATGAAGGTACCTATGAACATTCCCTGCCAGAAAGTCGAGATGCCAAGCAGGATCAGAGAATTGCGGATCACCTCTATCAACAGCGCACCGACAACGGCACCCAGTGCGTTTCCCTCTCCACCGGCAAGATTGGCGCCGCCGATCACGGCGGCGGCAATGACCGTGAGTTCCATCGCCTGGCCGAGATTGGTGGTAACACTGCCCAGCCAGCCGGCCATCAGAATGCCTGCAAGACCGGCGGTAAAGGCAGAGAACATGTAGATGCTGACTTTCAGCCTCTTAACCGCAATGCCTGTGAGAACGGCGGCGTTTTCATTGCTGCCGATGGCGAAAAGATGCTGCCCCCATCGCGTCCATTTGAAAACCAGCGACATCACAATGGTCAGGATTATCACTGCGAAAAGCGGATGAGGCAGGCCCAATGTCGAGCCGCCGCCAATCCAGAGCAAAAGGTCATGGTCCGGTCCGAACTCCCAGATCATCTTGTTGTCCGACAGCACCATCGCCAGCGATCTTGCAGCCGACAAGGTGCCGAGTGTCACGACGAATGCCGGCATTCCCGCATAGGCGATGAGAACGCCGTTGAGGAGCCCGACCAGAAGCGCTGCGCCAAGTGCGAGAACCGCGGAGACCCAGAAGGACAGTCCGCTGGCCATGGCGACGCTGATCACCATGGCGCTGAGCACGACTGAAGAGCCCACCGAAAGGTCGATCCCGCCAGACGCGATGACTGCCGTCATGCCGATGGCGATGATGGCAACAAATGCAAAATTGCGGGCAACATTGAACAGGTTGCGCTCGCTCGCAAATGTGTCTGTCATGATGGACAGTGCAACACAGGCCAGGATGGCGGCGGAGAATACCCAGAAGACCTGCAGGCCTTTTAGGCGGGAAAACCAGTTTTCGTGCTGCGATTTGCCTATGATGTCGTCAAACGTTGTCATTGCAGTTTCCTTCTTAGGCCGCGTCGATGGCGCCGGTAATGAGGCCTGTCACCTCTTCGGGAGATGAATTGGCCGCTGCCTTGCTTGAGACCAGCTGACCGCGGCGCAGAACGGCAATCTTGTCCGAGACGCTGAAGACATCGGGCATCCGGTGGCTGATCAGGATGACGCTGATGCCGCGGTCTCGCAGCCGGCGGATCAGATCGAGCACTTCGGCGACCTGGCGTACCGAGATTGCGGCTGTCGGCTCATCCATCATGACGATCTTGGGTTCGGAGAGAAGAGTTCGCGCAATCGCCACTGCCTGGCGCTGGCCGCCCGACATTTTGCGGACCAGGTCGCGTGGTCTGGTTTCCGATTTGAGCTGTTTGAACAACTCACCGGAGACGGAATTCATGTGCGCGTAATCGATATATCTGATCGGACCGAAGCTGCGCATCGGCTCGCGGCCGAGAAACACATTGGAAGCTGCCGAGAGATTGTCGCTAAGCGCAAGATCTTGATAAACCATCTCGATGCCTTCGCGCTGCGCGTCGAGTGGCTTGTGAAAGATCACCGGCTTTCCGTCGATCCTGATTTCGCCGGCTGCCGGACGGAAATTGCCGGCAATGATTTTCACCAAAGTGGACTTGCCTGCCCCGTTATCGCCCATCAGTCCCAGCACTTCGCCGGGCTCGATGGAAAGTGAAACGTCGGTAAGCGCCTGAATCGCCCCGAAATTCTTTGATATTTCTGAAATTACTAGTCGCGACATCTTTCCTCCCAAATGCAGCATTGTCCCCAGCGCTGCGCCGCAAGCGCGGCCCCCTCTCGAACCGGCTTGCCTCCTCTTTCAACACATTTGATAACTAATTACTTGACTTAATATTATTAGTAAACAATTTTACGTGAAGATTGTGCAGCGGACAGGAGGAATTTATGAAATTGCTGGTGACGGGCGCCGCGGGAAAAGTGGGGCAGGTGTTTTTGCCTGCATTCCTGGCAGATCCCCGTTTTGCCGATTGGCAGCTTGTTGCACTGTGCAACAACAGACCCGTCGAACCCGCAGAGCGCGTCAGCGTGATTTCAGGATCAATGGCCGACGCGGCTGTGGTTGCAGAAGCAATTGCCGGCGTGACGCATGTGGTTCACCTGGCCGCGGTCAAGGAAACACCGGAGTTGATCTTTGATGTGGCCTTGAAAGGGCTGTTCACTCTTCTCGAGGAATTCCGCAAATCGGAGGCCGCCCGGCAGTTCATCCTGCTTAGCGGCGACTGTGTGGTGGGTCATATCTTCCAGGAGTATGACACGCCGATCACGGAAACCTCCGAGCGCAGGGCCTACAAAGGTTGTTATGCGCTGACCAAGGTTCTCGAAGAGTCCATGCTCGAACAGTTCGGCATTCAGTATGGCGTCAACTGGTCCGTGCTTCGTGCTCCCTGGGTCATGGAGAAGGATGATTTCCGCTTCGCATTCGATCTGGGGGAGGGCCAGTTCGGCGGACCGCCCTGGTCCGACGTGATCGAGGAAAGCGCCCTGGAGCGCTATCGCAACGGGCAGTATGTGCCGGTCCTGCGGGATGCAAAAGGTGACTACCTGAAGCGAAATTTCGTCCATGTGGATGATCTCGTTTCCGCCATTCTGGCGACCATCGACAATCCGAAAGCGGCCGGGCAACTCTTTAATATATCGATGAACGAACCGGTGGATTACGGCGCCGTCGGTGCGATGCTCAAAACCCGGAACGGTCTCGATCCGGTGGAGATCGACACCCCGTTTCACAGCAATTGGCTTAACAATTCAAAGGCGCGAATGGTCCTCGGCTGGACACCCGAAATCGGGTTGGAAGAGCTGGCCGATCGCGCTTGGAGGTACAAACGCAAGGACAATGATCCGCGCGTTGTTTGGTATCCCGGCTGAGGCAGGAGGCTTCAGGTGGTGTATGTGGAGGAGGAATAACCATGAAAACGAAAATGAAAATACTGGCAATGACTGCACTGTCTCTGGCAACGCTGGCGGCAGGTTCCGCCGCTGCGCAGGAGAAGAAGACCCTGGCGATTGTCGTCAAGGGACTGGACAATCCGTTCTTTGAGCAGATCAATCTGGGCTGCAAGAAGTGGATGTCCGAGAATGCGGACAGCGAATATGAGTGTCTCTATACGGGTCCCGCATCGTCAGCCGACGAAGCCGGCGAAGTGCAGATCGTCGATGATCTGCTCACTCGCGGTGTTGCCGCGATTGCCATTTCGCCGTCAAACGCACCGGCCATGGCAAATCGCATCCGTTCGATTGCGCCGTCTGTTCCGGTGATGACGGTGGATGCTGACTTCCTTGAAGCCGATCGCGATCTGCGGAAAACCTATCTAGGTACAGACAACTACCTGATGGGCGTGAAAATGGCCGAACAGGCCAGTATGCTCAAACCTGATGGCGGCACTGTCTGCCTGCAGCTTGGCAACGTCGCTGCCGACAACATCAACGCCCGTGCGCAGGGTTTCCGCGACACGATTGCCGGTGAAATGAAGGTTGACCGGCTGACAGGTCAGAGCGGTTGGTCGGAGATTGATGGATGCCCGGTCTTTACCAACGACCAGGCTGACCTTGCCAATCAGCAGATGTCTGATGTGTTCACGGCCAATCCGGATCTCGATGCCTTTATCCTGATCGGCGGCTGGGCTCAGTTCGCGCCGCAGGCCTACGCGCAGGTGACGGACCAGGTGATGGGCAAGCTCAAGAGTAAGGAGCTGATCATCATTGCCGGCGACACCCTGCCGCCACAGACCAAGGCATTTCGCGATGGTCGCAGCCATGCTCAAGTCGGGCAGCGTCCCTTTGAGATGGGCTACAAGGCGCCGGATGTCATGATCCAGCTGATCAATGGCGAGATGGTGGACGATCCGTTGTTTACCGGTCTTGACGTCTGCAATCTCGAAGATCCCGGCTTCTGTGCCGACAACTAGGGCTTCCCGAGGGCGATGGGGTTGGCTTGAAAAGGCCGCCCCGTCGTTTCTTTCAAATTACGCCCATTATTAGTAATATTACCAATGGGTGTCTTTTAAACTGGTTTCAAACGCGGCCTTGGAGGAAAAGAGGCTGCAGGGAGGAAGATAATGTTCAATCTCAAGTCGATACTTATCACTGCAAGTGTCGTGGCGGCGGCAAGCACTGCAGTCGCACAGGAAAAGCCGGCACTGGCTTTTGTCGTTAACGCGGCGTCCGATTTCTGGAAGCTGTCCGAAGCTGGTGTGAAGGCGGCCCAGGCCGAGTTGCCGGGTTACGATCTGCAGTTCCGCTATCCGGCTCAGGGTACTGCTGCGCTACAGAACGCCCTGATGGACGATCTGGTGGCAGCCGGTACGGATGCGATCATGATTTCGTCGGCAGATCCGAAGAACTCGATCGATGCATTTAACCGGATTGCGGCCCAGGTGCCGCTGTTCACCACCGACAGTGACGCCCCTGACAGCAACCGCATCGCCTATCTCGGCTCATCCAACACTGCAGCCGGTGTGCAGGCCGGCGAGATCGCGGTGGAAGCGATGCCCGATGGCGGCAAGTGCATGGGCTTTGTCGGCTTTCTCGGCGCTGACAACGCTGTCGAGCGCATTGCCGGTTTCCGTCAGGCTGTCGAAGGTTCAGGCGTAGAACTGGTTGATGTTCGCGGTGACGATGTCGATTTTGCCCGCGCCCGTTCCAATGTCGACGATGTGCTCGCCGCCAATCCGGACATCACCTGCATGGTCGGCTTCTATTCCTACAACCCGCCGAAGATCTACGAAGCCCTGCAGGCCGCGGGCAAGCTTGGTGAGATCACGGTGATCGCCTTTGACGAGGACCCAATCACGCTGGGTGCGGTTCGCGAAGGCAGTTTCGCCGGTACAGTGGTGCAGGATCCCTATCAGTGGGGCTATCAGGGCATGAAGCTGATGGCGGCTTATCTGGAAGGCGACAAGTCGGGCATTCCGGATGATGGGCTGATCATCGTGCCCACCAAGAAGATCAACAAGGACAATGTTGATGCTTTCGAGGCTGAGTTGAAAGCTCGCATCGGAGGCTAGGCAGGGCGCTACTCCCAAGCCCTGTTCAGGCTGCACGAACCCCAGGTTTTGTGCAGCCTACTCTTGCTGCAATGATGATCCGGGAAACTCGATGCCCAATAGAAGCGACACACACATATCGCTTGAACTTTCCGGAATTACGAAAGTGTATCCCGGTGCGATTGCGCTCAACAACGTCTCTCTTACCATCCAAGGCGGTGAGGTGGTCGGCCTGATCGGCGAGAACGGGGCCGGAAAATCGACACTGATGAAGGTTCTCGGCGGAGCCATCGCACCCGATGAAGGACGGGTCGTCATAGATGGCGAAACGGTCAAGTCACTTACCCCGGCGCGTGCCACCAAGCTGGGGATCGCTTTTGTTCACCAGGAGCTTAACCCGTTCTCAAACCTCGATGTGACAGCAAATGTGCTGCTCGGGCGAGAGATGCGCAGCGGCATGTTCGGGTTTCTTGATCGGCCTTCGATGGAACAGAAGGTGAAGCCAATCCTGGATCTTCTGGGAACACGGTTCGGACCAAAAGATCCCGTTGCGGAGCTCTCGCTGGCTGATCAGCAATTGCTCGAGATCGCACGCGCCCTGTCGATCAATGTTCGCCTGCTGATCCTTGATGAACCCACTTCGAGCCTGACGATATCGGAAACCAACAGACTGCTGGAGGTCATTCGCAAACTGCGTACGGATGGTGTGGCGGTGCTGTTCATCACCCACCGGCTGGCCGAAATCGTTGACGTGGCGGACCGTGTTGTCGCGCTGCGTGACGGCCGCAATGCAGGTGAATTGTCCGGCGAGCAGATCAACAAGGATACGATGGTCCGGATGATGATCGGGCGGGACGTCAGCCAGTTCTACGAGAAAACGGATCATGTGCCCGGTAAACCGGTGCTTGAAATCAAGGCGCTGCGGACCAAAGCCTATCCGCATCAAAGCGTGGATCTTTGCCTGCGGGCAGGGGAAATCTGCTGCCTGGCTGGGCTTGTCGGCGCTGGCCGTACCGAACTCGCAAGAGCCATGTTCGGTATTGATCCAATTGAGGACGGCAGCATCGAGATGGAGGGCAAAGTGCTCCGCGGAAATTCCGTTCCGGACGCGATTGCAGCCGGTATCTGCCTTGTTCCGGAAGATCGGAAGGCGGAGGGCCTGTTTCTCGATTTCGCGATCATGGAGAACATTGCGATGCCAAGCCACGCGGCGTTATCGACACATGGTTTTGTCGATGTCGAAGCAGAGACCTCACTGGCTGACGCGTCAAAGACCAAGCTTCAGATCAAGGCCTCAAGTCTTGATCGTGCCGTCGCCGAGCTATCCGGCGGCAACCAGCAAAAGGTGGTTCTCGCCAAGTGGCTGGCGATGAACCCAAAACTAATCATCCTGGATGAGCCGACGCGTGGAATCGATGTTGGTGCCAAGGCGGAAGTCTATCACCTGATGCAGGAGCTTGCGGCGCAAGGCGTGGCGATCCTGATGATCTCATCGGACATGGAGGAGGTCATCGGCGTTTCGGACCGTGTTGCAGTGATGTGTCGGGGGAAGATCAACGGAATCCTGAACCGCGGTGAATTGACCGAGGAAAACATTCTCCGGCTTGCCGTGGAATAGAAAGAGTAGACGATGCAGAAGAAAGACATCGGCCTGGCCACGCTTGTAGTCACCGTCGGCGCGATTGTCGCAATGGTGAATCCGCGCTTTCTGTCGCCGATCAATCTTGCCAATACCGCAAATCTGATCGGGCTGTTTGGGCTGTTTTCGATCGCTGAGGCTTTCGTCATCGTGACAGCCGGCATTGAGCTGTCGATCGGCTCGGTGATCGCCTTGATAGGCGTCATTTTCGTGGATCTGATCGCCAGCTTCGGCGTTCCGTGGCCCATTGCACTGGCGATCGTCATGGTGCTTTCGGTCTTCATCGGTCTCTTGCATGGCTGGCTGATAACCCGCCTCAAGCTGCAGCCTTTCGTTGTCACACTTTGCGGCCTTCTGATCTATCGCGGCGTTGCGCGGTTCTACACCAAGGACGGCACGGCCGGGTTCACGTTCGGATCGGATTTTCCGATGCTCGAGTTCCTGGTTTCGGGGCGCACCGGCGGCGTGCCGCATTCCGTGGTGGCGTTTGGCCTGGTAGCAATCATTGCCTGGTTTCTTCTGCATCGTACGGTTTTCGGCCGGCATCTGTTTGCGGTTGGCAAGAATGTCGAGGCTGCCCGCTATTCGGGCATCAACACAGACCGCGTGATCATTCAGGCCTATGTGCTGTGCGCCTTTCTCACCGGCATTTCCGCGGTGTTCTTCGCGATGTACACCCGTTCGGTTCAGCCATCCTCCCACGGCAATTTCTATGAACTGTATGGCATCGCGGCCGCAGTGCTCGGCGGGTTCTCCCTGCGCGGCGGCGAAGGCTCGATCGTTGGCGTGGTGTTGGGGGTGATCCTGCTGCAGATACTGCAGAACCTGGTCAATTTGCTGGGGATTCCGTCGTCATTGAACTTTGCGGTGATGGGCAGCGTCATCCTCGCAGGTGTTATCGCCGACACGCAATTCTCGCGGTACCGAGAGGTCCGGCGCCAACAGATCGCCATGTCGGCGCTTGAAGACAGCGCAAAGCGATGAGTGCCTCGCATGCGAACCGGATTTCTTGACAAGCAACGTCGCGGAACAGCCTGACAGGCGAATGTATGCAGCATTTCTGCTGGTCAGCGCGCAATCAGATATGAGGAGAAAATACATGTTCAAATGGGGAGTTTTGTCGACCGCCACAATCGGACGCGAACAGGTCATCCCGCAATTGCAGGATTCGGAAAACGGCGTTGTGACGGCAATCGCCAGCCGCGATCATGACCGCGCCCGCGCGCTCGCCGACCGCTTCGGTATACCGCTGGCGCTTTCTTCCTATGACGAGCTTCTGGCATCCGATCAGGTGGAAGGCGTTTACATTCCGCTGCCGACGTCACAGCACGTCGAATGGGCGATCAAGGCGGCAAAAGCAGGAAAGCATGTGCTGTGTGAAAAGCCGATTGCTCTTCATGCCGATGAGGTTGCACCGGTAATCAGGGAACGCGATGCCAACAATGTGCTGGTCTGCGAAGCCTTCATGGTCACCTATCACCCGCAATGGCGCAAAGTCCGTGAGTTGATCGGGAATGGTGCCATCGGCCGGTTGCGCCATGTCCAGGGTGCGTTTTCCTATTTCAACACTGATCCAAACAATATGCGCAACCAGCCCGAATTGGGCGGCGGCGGCCTGCCGGACATCGGGGTTTACCCTACAGTCTCGACAAGATATTCAACCGGGCTCGAACCCTTGCGTGTGCAGGCTGTCGTTGAGCGGGACCCAAAATTCGGCACCGACATTTACGCCAGCGTCAAAGCGGATTTCGGCGATTTTGAAATGAGTTTCTATTGCTCAACCCAGATGGCGTTGCGCCAGCTGATGGTGTTCCATGGCGAGAAGGGCTTCATTGAAGTGACAGCACCTTTCAATGCCGGCGATTACGGGCATCCTGTGATTACCCTGCACAACCGCGATCACGAGGAGGCTCAGACCTACCGCTTCCCCGGGGTCCGGCAATACCGGCTTCAGGCCGAAGCTTTTGTGCGAAAGGCGCGCGGCAGCGATGACGAGATTTTCACCCTGGAGCAATCGGTGCTCAACCAGAAATTCATTGATGCGGTCTACCGCGCCTCGGCGCATGACGGATGGGAGAATGTCTAGGGCGCTATTTCCAGCGCCATCACTCCGCCTTCGAGCAACGGCATTTGTGCTCCCCGAAAAGACCGGCGGAGTGCCTGAACGAGATGTCGCAATGGCAAGCCGCCGGCCAATTCCATCAGGACGCCTGCGACAAGGCTGCCATCGGCAAACTGTTTCGTATGTCTTGGCGTGAGCGCCCCAGCGGGTGCCCACTGCACGGGCCTTGCACCGCACAGCGAGCATTGCCGCCGTTATGGAGCCGTCAGGTCTCGACGCTGGGATACTTCTTGTCCCGCCAATGCTGCAACTTGGCGGCAAATTCGCGCTGGAACGACAGCGGGCCGGATTTTGCCAGGTAGGGCTCGTCATAGATCCCGATATACATGGTCAGGTTGAGGAAGAAATGCGCCCCCATCTCGAACAGGGCGACATAGTCGTGATCGATCAGCGCCTGGCGTTCGGCATCGGTGAGGCTGTGCACGGTGGAACGTTCGGCATCGTTGAGCTTGGGTCCGATCGACTGTTCCCAGGTCGCAACAAAAGACTTCGGATCCTCGATGTAGCGCTTGAGATATTCCGGATCGCGGTCGACGGTGAAAAGGAACTTGTTGACGTAGTATTTGCTCATGCTGCCTGCTCCTTCGGATACCAGGTGAAATAGGCTTCCATGGTGTGGAAGAGGTCGAGATTATCGACATAGTCGGCGCCTTCGGGGCCTGCCACACCCAGCATCAGGATGAAGTTGAGGAAGCCATGCGTGGCGTTGCCGCTTTTGGCCATGGTCTCGTGGTTGACGTTGGCCAGGATCGAGTCGATGTCGCCGGCGCGCAGCCATTCGATCGCCCGCCGGTCGAACTCCGGGTCGGGTCCGGTCTCCATGAACTGGCGCGGCCCGCCAAGCTCGAGCGAGAGATGTCCTGTGCCGATGGCGGCAACGCGCTTGTCGGAGGGGAAATCATCGATTGCCTTGCGGATGGCGCGGCCGAGCTCATAAAACCGCTTGGGCGAATGCAGCGGCGGCGCGAAGATGTTGGTGTAGATAGGTACCACCGGCAGATCGTTCTGCGGCCGCACCGTAATGATCGGGCAGATGATCGAGTGGTCGATCTTCAGTTCGTTGGAAAAGGCGAAGTCGAAACTCTGGTCCATCAGGTGCTGATGCATGAAGCGCGACATCTCCTCGTCGCCCTCCAGCACATATTTGGGAATGCCGAATTCGCGTTCCTCATTGTAGAAGGTGGCGTCGTAGCGTGGCGCCTTGCCGATGAGAAATTGCGGGCAATTGTCGAGAAAGATCTGGTGGAAATGGTCCGACCCGATCATCACCAGAATGTCCGGCTTGGTGCGTGCCAGAGTCTCACGATAAGCCTCGATCTTGCGCTTCCACTCGGGCGCTTGCGGCATCTGCTGCTCGGGCGGCATGGTTGTCGCCTTGAGGTAGAAAGGGTGGTGTGTGGAGGCCAAAGTGGCAACGAGTTGAGCCAAGGTCCTACTCCTGTTTTATTGGTTCCGTTATGCCCGGAGGCTCGGTTTTCACGTTTCGGCCCCGGCGCGACGCCGGGGCCAGGGTTTCATAAGTCTCAGGCGAACAGGTTCCGTTCGATCTTCGCTGCCTCGAACAGGTAATCCCGGCTAGCTTCGAGCTCGCTGCGCAGGCGCCCGATATCAAAGCCAATCATCTCGCCCTTCCATTTCTTGACCTCACCGGCGACTAGGACCGTGTCAACGTTGCTGCGCTCCATCAGCGTGACGACAGCACCCGGCACATTGTTGAGCGGGGCGACGTTGATCGCCTCGGCGTCGAGAAGGATGATGTCGGCTTCCTTGCCCGGTGTCAGCGAGCCGATCTTGCGATCAAGCTTCAGGCCCTGGGCCCCGCCCATGGTTGCCTGACGGATCGCCTGCATGGTGGTCATCAGCTCCGGATATTCCTGCCCGGACAAGGCCTTTTCGTTCGCGAACATCCGCTGCAACGTCACCAGGCTGCGCATCTGGGTGAAGAAGTCGGCCGTCATGGTGCATTCGACATCCGTCGAAAGGGACATCTCCATGCCCAGATCGATGGCTTTCTGTATCGGCGGAGTGCCGTGCCGCATCTGCATCTCGATCGGGACCGACAGCGAAACATGCGCGCCGGCGTCTGAGGCGTATTTCCAGCCGTCATCGGACATGCCGGTCATGTGGATGAAGATATTGTCCTCGCCGAACATTCCGGCCGCACCGAGCTCGTCGAATGTCGGTTGCATGCCGAAGGTGCCGACGACATGCAAGGCAATCGGCAGGCCGAGTTCGCGCCCGATCTTCCAGGCTTCCTCGTAACCGGGGAGATAGATCTCACCACCCATGACCATCGTGGTCAGCTGGTCGTCGGAGGAGAAATACTGCTGCTTGATGCGGGCGGCATCCTGCGGATATCTGGCGCGGTCGCCCCATCCTTCAAAATAGCCGAAGACCCCACGCCGTCCCGCATCCCGCAGGCCCTCGATGGCCGCATCGGAATGCTCCGGCGAATGGTGGATCTGGCTGACATCCATCACCGTCGTCACGCCTGCGTCCAGCTGTGCAATGCCGCCGAACAGTTCGTTGATGTAGACATCCTCCGGCCGGTAGACCATCGAGAAACCTTGCAGGATCGTGTCATAATAGTTCGACGCGTTCGCCGGACGGCCATCATTGATGAGAATGCCGTTGGCAAGCTGGCTGCGCAAAGCAGTTTCGAACTGGTGGTGGTGGGTGTCGATAAAGCCCGGCATGACGATCTTGCCCGCTGCATCGATCTGGACCGCGTCGGGCGCATCAATGTTAGCCCCAACCTCGACAATGGTCTTGCCGTCGATCAGGACATCACCCACGGCGAAATTGCCGACAGTGCTGTCGACCGAAAGCACCGCGCCACCCTTGATCAGAACCCGGCGGCCCGGTGTTCCAAGACCTTCGGGCAGGGTGGAGGCGGCAACCGTCTGTGCTTGGACAGAACCGCTCGAACCCAGCCCGATCGTTGCCGCGGCTCCGCCGACGGCGGTGGCTGTCAGAAAATCGCGCCTGGTAGGGCAGGGCAGTTGAGGTTTCTTCGGGTCACATAGTCTGCACATTCTGGTTTCTCCTCCCGTGCGTTTCCCTTGTATTCAGGATCCAATGATGGAAATGAGCATCGGATATCGGGTTAGTGCGCTGGCAATTCTGGAAGCTGCGGCGCGCAACTCGGGCAACCGGTTCGCGATCAGAAAATCAGCATCAACCATGCCCGTGTAGCCCGACGTGTTGAGCGCCGCGATCGTGCGGCCATCAAGCGACCGTATTGGCACCGCCAGTGCGGTGATGCCGTAATCGAGTTGATCGACCGTGGTTGAGTATCCATCCCTGCGCACCCGTTCGATTTCTTCGCGCAGGCCAACCGGATCGACCAATGTCTTGGATGTCAGCGGCTCGATGACAAGGCCGTCGAAGTAGTGATCCAGCTCGGCGTCACTCAATCCTGCCAGGAGCACCCGTCCCAATGATGTGGCACACGCCGGATATCGCGCTCCCACAACCGCAGCGGCGCGGCGGGCGCGCTGAACCGAGTTGTGTGCGATGTAGATGACGTCGCGCTGTTCCAGTGTGCCAACCGAGGACGCGTCACCGAACTTTGCCACCAGTTCGCGCAGGTGCGGCTGAAGAACTTCATCGATCTGAGCGGAATAGTAGAATCCGGAACTCAGCGTCATGATTTTCGGACGCAGGTGGAAGCGCTTGTTTGTCTGCCCCACATAGCCGAGTGCCGTGAGGGTGATGAGGCTGCGCCGTGCCGCCGCGGGTGAATAACCTACCTTGCGGGCGATCTCGCTGAGCGTCATTTCCGGATTGGCGGCGTCAAAGCTTTCAAGAATTGAAAGACCCTTGGCCAGCGCCTCGACGAACTCGTCAGGC
This sequence comes from uncultured Hoeflea sp., assembly GCA_963975635.1. Classification (GTDB taxonomy): domain Bacteria; phylum Pseudomonadota; class Alphaproteobacteria; order Rhizobiales; family Rhizobiaceae; genus Hoeflea. The sequence continues at coordinate 53,852 of CAXBIE010000019.1, forward strand.
CTGGCTGCCTTTGGCTTTCCTGGTTTGGCCGTGGATGCCTGAACAGTTTCTGTTGTGCGATCACTCATGGGTGAATGGAACCTTCTTCATTGTTGTCCTGCTCCCTTCCTACATGCTGACCGGTCATCCTCACAGATCCTGAGTGATGGCTTGACGAAACGATAATTCAGTGCGATCTTTTCGGCAAGAGGAAATATTTTCGGCATGCGAAAAAAGGAGCCGCAATGCGCATTGGAAAACAGGATCAAGCATTTACCGCGATCGCAACGTCAGATGCCGAATCCATCACGGTGCGCGGCCATGACCTGTGCGGTGACCTGATCGGAAAGATCGATTTCAGTGACTATTTTTGGTTGCTCGTCATTGGAGAAAAGCCGACCGCAGCCCAGCGCAAGATGCTGGATGCCTGCCTGGTTGCAATCGCCGAACACGGCCTCGTGCCGAGTGTGCAGGCCGCGCGCATGACACTTGCTGCCGGTCCGGATGCATGGCAGGGCGCCATGGCGGCCGGCCTTCTGGGTATGGGCAGCGTCGTTGCCGGCAGTTCCGAGGTTGCTGGCCAGTTCATCGCCGAAGTGCTGGCAAATGCTGATGCCAATGGTACCGATGTCGACGCTGCGGCCATCGCCAGTCTCAAAGCCTTGAAGCAGGCGCGCAAGAAGGTGCCCGGCCTTGGCCATCCACAGCACAATTCCGGTGATCCGCGGGCCAATCGCCTGCTCGATATTGCCGACCAATTGGGTGTCTCCGGCCGGCATGTTTCTGCTTTGCGGTCATTGGCTGAGCATGCGCCGGGCATCATCGAACGGCCGTTGCCGATCAATGTTTCCGGTGCCATTCCGGCGGTAATGCTAGATGCCGGCTGGCCGCTCGAAGCGCTCAAGGCTGTACCGCTGGTTGCGCGGTCCGCTGGTCTTGCCGCCCATCTTTATGAAGAATCCTTGCGTTCGATCGGCTTCATCATGTCCCACGAGGCCGATCAGAAGATTGAATACGATGGCCCTTCCTCCTCCCTTCAAGACACACAGGCATAGGGCGCGCAGTCATGGTCAAGATACTCAAGAATATCCGCGTTGTTGAACTCGGCACCTACATCACCGGCCCCGCCGCAGCGATGCATCTGGCGGACCTGGGCGCCGATGTCATCAAGGTCGAACGCCCCGGCACCGGCGACCCTTTCCGCGCCTTCAAGGGCGGCCTCTATTCGCCGCATTACCAGACCTACAACCGCAACAAGCGGTCGATTGCCCTCGACACCAAGGACGCAGCCGATCTCGACACGCTCTACCAGCTGATCGCGACCGCCGACGTGTTCATCCAGAACTTCCGTCCCGGTGTCGCCGAGAAGCTTGGGGTTGGCGAGGATGACTTGCGCAAGATCAATCCGAAATTGATCTATTGTGCGATCTCGGGCTTCGGTCAGAGCGGTCCGTCGCGTGATCGTCCCGCCTTCGACACTGTGGCGCAGGCCGCCGCTGGCTATCTCAGGCTGCTGACACCTCCATCCAATCCGCGCGTTATCGGGCCGGCGATCGCGGATGCCGTGACCGGGCAGTACGCAGCAACGGCAATACTGGCCGCGCTTCTCGAGCGCAGCACAACCGGTACGGGCCGTCGCATCGACATTTCGATGCTGGAGGCGATGACCCATTTCAACCTCGACAGTTTCACCCACTACTATTCCGAGGGCGAAATCATGGGCCCGCTGTCACGCCCGGTGGTGTCGCAGAGCTACACGTTTGTATGCAGTGACGGCAAATGGGTCGCCATCCACATGTCATCGCCGACGAAATTCTGGGAAGGCTTTCTGGAAGCCACCGGTAAGCCGGAACTGGCAACCGATCCGCGTTTTGCAGACCGTCTGGACCGCATCAAGCATCAGGACGACTTGATCGAGATCTTTACGCCGATCTTCAAATCGAAAAGCCGTGACGAATGGTGCGCCAAGCTGCTGGCTCTCGAGGTGCCGCATTCGCCAGCCTATGATTCCAACGAGGCACTGGAGGATCCGCAGGCGCTGCATCTGCAGCTGGCGGTCAAGACCGTACATCCTGAAATGGGAGAATCCACAACAGTGCGGCCACCCTACAGCTTTGACGGCGAGGCCGACCTGAATGTGACGCCACCGCCGACGCTCGATCAGCACGGTGCCGAGGTGCGCGCCGAGTTGATGGCCAGGAAGGCTCGGTGAGCTGGAACAAGGGGAGGAACGCATGAGCAAAGAGGACATGATCACATCGGTGCCAGCCGCAGGGGTGATGGAAGCAAGCCGGGCGATGTTGCAACACCAGCTCTACGCCATCTTCACCACGCCGGTGAACGGCATGGCGCCGGTTTTTGAACATCTGGATGCGCATCTGGCGTTTCAGGTCGGCCTGGAACGCGAAGGCGTGATGTTCGCAGCCGGTCCGGTGTGGAGCGACGACGAGCAAAGCTGGGCGGGAGAAGGAATGGTCGTGGTGCGGGCGGCCTCGCGGCAGGAGGCAATTGCCATTGCCGAGCGAGACCCGATGCACAAGAGCGGCGCTCGCAGTTTCACCGTCCGTCCTTGGCTCATCAATGAGGGAACAACCACGGTCCGGCTCGACTATTCCAGCCAGACTTTCACTTTTGTCTGAACATCACTTGGGAGAGAGAAAATGAAACTGTTTTTGGGAATGATGACAGCAGGAATGATGCTGATGCCGACCGCTGCGTCGGCACAGGAAGTGATCAACCTGACCGTTGCCTCGAGCCACCCCACGGTGGTGCCGTGGGTAGGGATGATCAAGACCCATTTCATGACGCGCACTGATGAAATTCTTGCTGAAAAAGGCGACTACAAGATCGAGTGGAACGAAGCCTTCGGTGGCACGCTCTACAAGGCGAACGCCACGCTGAGCTCCGTTGAAGAAGGCATCACCGATGTGGGCTGGGTGTTTTCCTTCCTTGAAGCCGCAAAGCTTCCGCTCAGCCAGGTGTCGACCAACACACCGTTCGCGACAGCAAATCCACCGGTCCTGCTCGAGGTTATGGAGAAGCTGCTGGAGACAAACGAAGCCTTCCGTGAGGAGTGGGAGGGGCACAACCTCAAGGTTCTGGGGCTTACCGCAACCGATCTTTATGACATCTATACCAAGGAACCACTGACCGGCATCTCCGATATAGATGGCATGAAGCTTTCTGCGCCGGGCATTCTCGGCAGTTGGCTGCGCGGAACGGGTGCCAATGCGGTTGATGGCGCGCTCACCACTTTCTATACGGACGTGCAGACCGGCGTGTCGGACGGCGCGCTCACCCTTGCGCTCGGCGCGATGCCGATCAAGCTTTACGAAGTTGCTCCCTACATCAACCGCTTTGATGTCGGCGCCGCGTTCTCCGGTGCTGTGGCGATCAACAATGACACCTGGGAAACTCTGCCCGAAGAAGTACAGGCGGCGATGATCGAGGCCGGCAAGTACTACACCAAGTCCCATGGTCAGGACATGGTCGACCGCCACGAACTGATGTTCAACCTTATGGTCAAGAACGGGGCCGAGCAATCAACGCCGGTGACCATTGTGCCGATGCCGGCAGGCGAGCGCCAGAAATGGGTCGACATGCTTCCCGACCTTGCCGGGGAATGGGCTGCCAGCGTTGATGCGCAGGGTGGCGATGGCACCGCGTTTCTCAGTGAATACATGAATGCCCTGCGGGATGCCGGTGAAGTGCCCGCCCGTGACTGGGACAAGTAAGCAAGGCTCTGGACCCGATCATGCCAGCAGATCATGAAAACACCCACAATCCTGTTCGACCGCAGCGCCCCGGCTCTGCGGTCGGCCGAGCCTGGCAATGGCTGGTCGAGGGGTTCGCCGCGCTTGGGACGGTGCTGATCGGTGTGCTGATGGTCATCATCTGCGCCGACATTGTCGCCCGCAACGTCATGGGGGCATCATTGCCCCTGGTTTCGGAACTTGGCGCTTTGCTGCTGGTGATGATTGTCGCCTTGCAACTCGCGACGACGATCCGCGCAGACCGCCTTGCAAGAACTGATCTGTTCCTCGTCGGATTGAAAGAGTCGCACCCAAGGATCGCGGCTCTGCTGTCGGCATTTTTCAATCTGGTTGGAGCCACCATGATCGGCCTCATTGCCTACGCATCCATCCGCATTCTTGGCAAGGACTGGTCTTCGGCTGACTATATCGGAATCGTCGGCATTGCGACGTTGCCGACATGGCCGTTTAGGGCGCTGATCCTTGCCGGAATGACGGTGGCCGCCCTCGAATTCATGGTTCGGATGATCTCCGACCTTCGTTCAGCCGTCACACAAGAGGCCAGCTCATGAGCCCAATTGAAATCGGCGCGCTGGCTACGCTTGGTTTGCTGGTGCTGATCTATCTCGGCATGCCCATCGGCATCGGCATGCTGACTGTCTCATTTCTCGGTGTTGCCGCGATCCGTGGTGATCTTGTGTCGCTTCGAATGTTGGGGCAGGTCGCTAACGACTCGTTGCGTGAATACCTCTTCGCCGTGGTGCCGCTGTTTGTGCTGATGGGCCTGCTGGTCACCGTGTCGAAGGTGGGCAAGGACACGTTTGATGTGTTTCAGCAATTGTTGGGACGGGTGACGGCGGGTCTGGGTATTGCCACCGTCTTTGCCAATGCGGTTTTTGCCGCCATTACCGGAATTTCCATCGCCTCGGCCACGGTGTTCAGCCGTGTGGCTGTCCCGGAGATGACGCGCCACGGCTACACCCGCAAATTCGCCACGGGCGTTGTTGCAGGTTCCTCGGTACTGGGCATGCTGATCCCGCCCTCATTACTGATGATCGTCTACGCGGTGCTGGCAGAGGAATCGGTTGGGCGCATGTTCCTTGCCGGTATCGGTCCGGGTATCTTGCTGGCGGTTGCCTTTTCAGTCACCATCGTCTTGCTGGCCCGGTTCCGGAAGGATTTCGTTTTCGCCGCAGCCGATACCGGCCCGGCCGACGAAGCCATGAGCGGGCTGGGTATTGCACGCAAGGCGCTGCCTATCCTGTCGCTGATGCTGGTTGTGCTTGGTGGTTTGTATGGCGGCTTTCTCAACCCGACCGAAGCCGGCGCAGCCGGTGCGCTTGGAGCGCTCATTATTGCAGTGATGCGGCGATCGCTGGATCCGAAGTCGTTCTGGCGGTTGTTGCTCGAGGCCGGGCAGATCACCGTTTCGGTTCTGTTTCTGATCCTGGCAGCCACCTTTTTCAGCCGCATGCTTGCGCTGTCCGGTGTGCCGCGCGGTCTGGCCGAACTCCTGCTGGGAGGTTCCATCGGGCCCTATGGTTTTCTGCTGATCTATCTGCTGCTGATCATCGCGCTTGGTTGCCTGATCGATTCAATTTCGATCATGCTGATCCTTTTGCCCATCGCCCTGCCAGTCGCCGAAGCCGCCGGCTTCGATCTGGTCTGGTTCGGGGTGCTTACGGTGGTCACGGTAGAGGTGGGATTGCTCACGCCGCCGTTCGGCCTGTCGGTCTACATCATCAAATCGGCAATGGACGACCCCGACCTCAAGGTAGGGGAAATCTTCCGCGGCACTCTGCCCTTTGTCTGCGCCATGCTGG
>CAXBIE010000020.1:0-58086 GCA_963975635.1 uncultured Hoeflea sp.
CCGGAACGAATCGGCGACGAATCGCTGACCTGGCATCGTTGGCTGTTTGTTCACCGCAACATATGGGGTTTCGTAGCGCACACGGACACCATTTCCCTGGTCACCGCGGCGCGAAACGCGTGGCTTTCCGGGCAGAAATTAACCTTTCCCCGCTCGCGCGAACAGGCGGGGATCCCCCAGAAACAAAAACGGCCCCCGAAGGAGCCGCTTTGCCAATCACAATTGAGTGCTGTCAGCTGAAATACTGACCGCCATTGGCCGAGATCGTCGACCCGGTGATGAAGCCGGCGTCGTCTGAAGCCAGGAACACCACGCAGCGGGCGATTTCCTCGGGTTCGCCGAGGCGCCCGACCGGGATCTGCGGGATGATCCGCTCGTTGAGCACTTTCTCGTCAATCGCCTTGACCATGTCTGTGCCGATATAGCCGGGACAGATCGCATTGACGGTGATGCCGGCACGCGCGCCTTCCTGGGCCAGCGCCCTGGTAAAGCCGATGTCACCGGCCTTGGCGGCAGAATAGTTGACCTGGCCTGCCTGCCCCTTCTGCCCGTTGATCGAGGAGATGTTGATCACGCGGCCGAATTTGCGCTCACGCATCCCGCTCCACACCGGGTTGGTCATGTTGAACAGACCCGAGAGGTTGGTGTTGATCACTTCGCCCCACATCTGCGGGGTCATCTTGTGGAACATCCCGTCACGGGTGATGCCGGCATTGTTGACCAGCACCGCCACAGGGCCGAGATCAGCCTCGACCTGGGCTATTCCGGCAACGCAGGCATCAAAATCGGCAACCGACCATTTGTAGGTCTTGATCCCGGTTTCGGCGGTGAATGCCGCCGCCGCTTCGTCATTGCCGGCATAGTTGGCGGCGACCGTGTAACCGGCCGCCTTCAACGCGATCGAAATCGCTGCCCCTATCCCGCGTGATCCACCCGTCACGATTGCGACTTTGCTCATTATGCTCCTCCTCCAAGGCTGCTATTGCAATTCAACTCAGTCGCGCTCGACGCACAGTGCAACGCCCATGCCGCCACCGATGCACAATGTCGCAAGCGCCTTCTTGGCGTCACGGCGGGCCATTTCGAACAGCAACGTGTTGAGAATACGTGCGCCCGATGCGCCGACCGGGTGACCGATGGCAATCGCGCCGCCATTGACGTTGACGATCGCCGGATCCCAGCCCATGTCCTTGTTGACTGCACAGGCCTGCGCGGCAAAGGCTTCATTGGCTTCCACAAGATCCAGATCGCCGACGCTCCAGCCTGCTTTTTCCAGCGCCTTGCGCGATGCCGGGATCGGGCCTGTGCCCATGATCTGCGGATCAACGCCGGCAGTCGCCCAGGACACAATCCGCGCCATCGGCTTGATGCCGCGCTTGGAGGCCTCGGCTTCACTCATCAGCACCGTGACCGCAGCACCGTCATTGATGCCCGAAGCGTTGGCGGCAGTGACGGTGCCTTCCTTGTCGAAGGCGGGCCGCAACTTGGCAAGACCCTCAATCGTCACGCCATGCTTGATGTACTCGTCTTCCTCGACAACCGTGTCGCCCTTCCGGCCCTTGATCGTCACCGCAGCGATCTCGTCCTTGAACTTGCCGGCCTTCTGCGCAGCTTCGGCCTTGTTCTGCGAATTGACCGCAAATGTGTCCTGCTCTTCGCGCGACAGCTGCCACTGCTTGGCAACATTTTCGGCCGTTGTGCCCATCAGGTAATTGTAGAACGCATCGGTCAGCGCATCATGCATCATGGTGTCGACCATGCTGGCAGGGCCCATTTTCACGCCACTGCGCAGATGCATGGCATGGGGCGCCATCGACATCGATTCCTGACCGCCGGCAACAATGATATTCGCATCGCCTGATGCAATCTGCTGCATGCCGAGTGCGACCGCGCGCAGGCCCGAACCGCAAAGCTGGTTGAGGCCCCAGGCTGTTGCTTCCTGCGGAATGCCGGCAGCCATGGCCGCCTGCCGCGCCGGGTTCTGTCCCTGACCGGCCGAGAGGATCTGGCCGAGGATGACTTCGTCGACGTCCTGCGGCGCAACGCCGGCACGCTCAAGCGCCGCCTTGATGGCAACTGCACCGAGATCGTGGGCCGCAACGGAGGACAGAGCGCCGTTAAAGGACCCGACAGGTGTACGGGCAGCGCTGGCAATAACGATAGAGCTCATGATGGATTTCCCTGTCATGTTATGGTGTGAAGAGTTGCTCCGAACGTGACGGAGCTTGATGATCCTGTCAAATGCCTGAAGGCCGAAATTTTCATGCAATCGGTTTAATCAGGACCATAGTCTGATGATTTCCGGCTCTCTTCGCCGCATTGCACAAAGGAATTGTCTTTATCAGCGGTTTTCGCCTACAGTCTTGGTCTACAAGATGAGGTTCGGGTCTGGGGAGACCTTTGAGGAGAGCGAAATATGGCAAAGAACACTGGCACCATTACCATCAAGAAATACGCCAATCGCCGTCTCTACAACACCGGCACCAGCACCTATGTCACGCTTGATGATCTGGCGGTTATGGTCAAAAAGGGCGAGGATTTTGTCGTCCTCGACGCCAAGAGCGGCGACGACATCACCCATTCGGTTCTCACCCAGATCATTTTCGAGCAGGAATCAAAGACCGGAAATACGCTTCTGCCGGTCTCTTTCCTGCGGCAGTTGATTGCGATTTACGGCGATCAGTTGCAGATGGTGGTCCCCAGTTACCTCGAGCATTCGATGTCAGCGCTGACCGGGCAGCAGGATGAACTTCGCGCACAGCTCACCAAATCCTTCGGCGACAACCCGGTTGCGCGCAACATCCAGCTTCCGATCCAGCTGGTTGAGGAGCAGGTTCGCCGCAACACCGAAATGTTCCAGAAGGCGATGCAGATGTTCTCGCCCTTCGCGCTGGCGCATTCCACATCCTCCGAGGAGGCCCCGAAGAAGTCGGGCAGTTCCAAGGATATTGACGATCTCAAGACCCAGCTCAAGCAGCTGCAGGACAAGATCAACTCCATCGACAGCTGATCCGGCAAGCCCTGAAGTTTGTCTTTGCCCGGACGTCGGTTGCGCCGCGCGATTGCCCGCTCAGGCGATAATGCGTTTTATTGTTTCCATTTTGGAAAAACAGCTAGCCGGGGCCAAACACGGCAGAACCGGTGGCGTTGCCCATGGTTGAGGGCTTATAGCTTTCTGATCTGTTTCTGACATTGACCTGAAAGGCTTTCAGCATGACCGATCTACCCTTGGCCAAAGCACTCGAGATCATCACCGCAGCCCTCGCGAAGGGCGCAGAACTTGGCCTCAAGCCTCTGGCCGTCGTGGTGCTCGATGCCGGTGGCCACGTCAAAGCCTTCCAGCGTCAGGACGGGGCATCCATGATGCGGTTCGAGATCGCCAGCGGCAAGGCTTACGGCGCCTTGGCTGTTGGCGTCGGCTCTCGCTGGCTCAACGCCCAGGCCGAAACCCGGCCCCATTTTCTTGAAGGCCTCTCAGCTGTCTCCGGCGGAAAGATCGTTGCCGTTCCCGGCGGCGTGCTGATCAAGGACAGCAATGGCGGCATCATCGGCGCAGTCGGGATCACCGGCGACACGTCCGACAATGACGAACTTGCTGCAATCACCGGCATTGAAGCCGCAGGCTTCACAGCCGACGCAGGCTAACAATTTCAAGTGAAATCATGATCGCCGGGTTACAACCCGATCGAAACATCCCGGCCCGCCGAGCGGATCGAGACAGAAAATCCGGCGATCACATCGACAAACGCAATCACCATCAGGATGAAAAACACCTGGGTTGCGGCATCGCGCACCAGCAGAAATTCAACCAGAAACCCGATGAACACCAGCATCGAGAGCATGTGATCGATCACCGACCAAGGCCCTGTGCGGGTGGCTTTCAGCACCTCGATAAACAGCAGCACCAGGGAAACCACAATCAGCAGGTCCCCCACGCTCATCGTCCACGTCGCGCCCGACATCATTGACAATGACGTGACCGTGGACCCCAGACCGGCAACGCCACCACCAATCAATCCGAACAGAACCAGATTGTAGGCAACCAGCGGAACGATCATAAGCGGAATGGCGGCGAGCATGGAAAATCCCTCATTTTGGCAATGGACGGCGCTGAGCACAGGACCTCGTCCCGGCCGCACCCCGTCCCCGGCGCGACCGCTGGCGACAATGCGAAATCAATCCACCGAGCGCAAGCCGCCCTGCCGGGTTTATTCGCCGGGCCTGAATCCCGGTCACTCGCCGGAAGCATAGACGACGAGCAGATCCTTGGCGTCGATCTGATCGCCGGTCTTGACCAGAACCTCGCTCAGCACCCCGTCGCGCTCGGCATGGATCGCCGTTTCCATCTTCATTGCCTCAATCGACACCAGCACATCGCCGGCAGTGACCTCTTGCCCGGCAGCAACCGCGACTGTCGAAATCACACCCGGCATCGGGGCGCCGACATGCGCGTCATTGCCAAGCTCCGCCTTGCGCCGCACCGCTGATCCGGACGCGCCATGCGCCCGGTCCGGCACCTTGACCCGCCGTGGCTGACCATTGAGCTCGAAGAACACAGTGACCATGCCCTTGTCGTCGGGCTCACCCTGGGCCAGATTCTGGACCACCAGCGTCTTGCCTTTTTCGATCTCGACGAACAGCTCGCCACCCACCGGAATTCCGTAGAAATAGGCGGGCGTGTTCAGCATGCTGACCGGACCATAGGTCTCGGCCGCCAGAGCGAAGTCGGTAAACACCTTCGGATACATCAGGTATGAGGCAAACTCGTTCTCGCTGATCTCACGTTCCAGCTTGGTTTCGATGTCTGCGCGCTCGGCCTTGAGATCGGCATCCGGCAACAGGGAGCCGGGACGCGCGGTATAGGCTTCCTCTCCCTTGAGCACCTTGCTCTGCAAGGCTTTCGGCCATCCCGCAGGCGGCTGCCCCAGATCGCCGCGCATCATCGATACCACTGAATCAGGGAAGGAAACGTCCTTGGCCGGGTTCTCGACATCAGCAACGCTCAAATCCTGGCTGACCATCATCAAGGCCATGTCGCCAACCACCTTCGATGATGGCGTCACCTTGACGATATCGCCGAACATCTGGTTGGCATCCGCATAAGCCTGCGCGACTTCATGCCAGCGTGTTTCCAGCCCCAGCGAGCGCGCCTGCTCCTTGAGATTGGTAAACTGCCCACCCGGCATCTCATGCAGATAGACCTCGGATGCCGGACCCTTGAGGTCGCTTTCGAACGCCGCGTACTGGTTGCGCACGGCCTCCCAGTAAAACGAAATCCGCCGGATCCACTCGGTATCAAGGCCGGGATCACGTTCATGACCCTTGAGCGCTTCGACAATGGAGCCCAGGCACGGCTGCGAGGTGTTGCCCGACAGCGCATCCATCGCCGCATCCACGGCATCAACACCGCTGTCGACCGCAGCCAGCACGGTCGCAGCCGAAATTCCGGATGTGTCATGGGTATGGAAATGGATCGGCAGGTCGGTGGCTTCGCGCAGGGCCTTGAACAATTGCCGCGCTGCGGCCGGTTTGAGCAGCCCGGCCATGTCCTTGACCGCGATGATATGGGCGCCGGCCTTTTCAAGCTCGGTCGCAAGGCCGGTGTAGTATTTCAGGTCGTATTTCGGCCGCGCCGAATTCAGAATATCACCGGTGTAGCAGATGGTGGCTTCACACAGCTTGTTCTCTTCGGCCACCGCATCCATCGAGACACGCATGTTCTCGACCCAGTTGAGGCAGTCGAACACCCGGAACAAATCTATTCCGCCCTGCGCCGCCTGACGTACGAAATGCTTGACCACATTGTCGGGATAATTCTTGTAGCCGACGCCATTGGCGCCGCGCAGCAGCATCTGCAACAGCAGATTGGGCGCACCCTGCCGCACCAGTTCCAGACGCTCCCACGGATCCTCGGTCAGAAACCGCATCGATACGTCAAAGGTCGCACCGCCCCAGCATTCCAGCGACAGAAGGTCCGGCAACGCCCGCGCATAGGTTCCTGCAACGGCCGCGATGTCATGTGTGCGCATCCGGGTCGCCAGCAGCGACTGGTGCCCGTCGCGCATCGTCGTGTCGGTGATCAGCACCCGTTTTTGCGCCCGCATCCATTCGGCGAACTGCTTCGGACCGTGCTCGTCGAGCAATTGCTTCGTGCCGGGCTTCACATCGCTTTCAACATGCGGAACCCGCGGCGCGGCGGCATCAGCCAGCGGCAGCGGACGGCCCTTTGTCTCGGGATGTCCGTTGACCGTCACATCTGCCAGATAGGTCAGCAATTTGGTGGCCCGGTCCTGCCGTTTGACCTGCTCGAACAGTTCCGGCGTGCTGTCGATAAACCGCGTTGTGTAGGTGTTGTTGAGAAATTCCGGATGACCGATGATGGCTTCCAGGAAGGTCAGGTTGGTTGCCACGCCCCGGATGCGGAATTCGCGCAACGCCCGGTCCATCCGGTGGATCGTCTCCTCCGGTGTCGGCGCCCAGGCGGTCACCTTTTCCAGAAGCGGATCATAGAAGCGGGTGATCACCGCACCGGAATAGGCCGTACCGCCATCAAGCCGGATGCCAAAACCGGTGGCACCGCGATAGGCCGTTATCCGGCCGTAGTCGGGAATGAAATTCTGCTCGGGATCTTCGGTGGTGATGCGGCACTGCAGCGCGTGGCCATTGAGCCGGATTTCAGACTGCGGCGGCACGCCGGATGCCGGTGTGCCGATGACTTCGCCTTCCAGAATGTGAATCTGCGCCTTGACGATATCGATGCCGGTCACTTCCTCGGTCACCGTGTGCTCGACCTGGATGCGCGGATTGACCTCGATGAAATAGAACGCTCCCGTATCGATATCCATCAGATACTCGACCGTGCCCGCACCGACATAGTTGGTGGCATTGGCGATTTTCAGCGAATAGGTCGCAAGTTCCTGGCGTTGAGCTTCGGTCAGATAAGGAGCCGGTGCGCGCTCGACGACTTTCTGGTTGCGGCGCTGCACCGAGCAGTCACGCTCGAAAAGATGCACGGCGTTACCGTGGGTGTCGCCAAGGATCTGGCTTTCGACGTGGCGCGCCCGCTCCACCAGCTTTTCAAGATAGACCTCGTCCTTGCCGAAGGCCGCCATCGCTTCACGCTTGGCCTCCACCACTTCGCGGGCCAGATCTTTCGGATCCCGGATGGCGCGCATCCCACGACCGCCGCCGCCCCAGGAGGCCTTCAGCATGATCGGATATCCGATTTCGTCGGCCATCCGCGCCACTTCAGCCATATCGTCAGGAAGCGGTTCGGTTGCCGGCACCACCGGAACGCCGATTTCGATGGCAAGATTGCGAGCGGAAACCTTGTTGCCAAGCCGGCGCATCGTTTCGGCCCGCGGACCGATGAAGATGATTCCGGCGGCATCGCAGGCGTCAACGAATTCGGGGCTTTCCGACAGCAGCCCGTAACCGGGATGGATCGCGTCGGCGCCCGATAGTTTCGCCACCCGGATCACCTCGTCAATCGACAGGTAGCTTTCGATGGGCCCCAGATCCCGCGCCAGATGCGGACCGCGCCCCACCTGGTAGGATTCATCCGCCTTGAACCGGTGCAGGGCGAGCTTGTCTTCCTCGGCCCAGATCGCGACTGTCTTCATGCCCAGCTCGTTGGCTGCGCGAAACACGCGAATGGCAATTTCCGAACGGTTGGCGACAAGAATCTTGGAAATCGGCACAGAGAGGCTCCCCGGTTTGGGCAAAGAAATCGGGGCCAGTAACAACCCCGCTTTCAATCATTAGCGTCTGTTTTGCTGCAGTGCAAATTAGAGCCGGTCATCTTTAGCTGGAAGCGATTTGATGGACAGGATTTTTCGTGTCAGCGAGAAAAAACCGCAAGCGCGATGCAGCGCATCGTGCGAGGATTTTGACGAAGCTGGCGCGGAAAAGACGTCCAAGCCTGGCAAAATGGTGTGCTCATCCAATAACCATCCATTGTAATCGTCTGAACTTAGTCTTTCGCGCTCTGGACATCGTCGCGTGAGGCTAACGGCGCTCGCGCCGCGTCGCCGCACGCTTCTAGCCAGATCACGAAATCCCGGCGTTCAAACGATGTCATCTAAAGGTGATCGGCTCTAAGAGATGAGACCGAGCCTGAATGCGATCGCCACCACATGATGACGGTTCTTGGCCTGCAATTTGTCCTGGATGCCGTTCATGTACCAGTCGACCGTGTGGGCCGAAAGGCCGAGCGTCGCACCCATCTCGTTTGAGGTCATACCGTGGCCCAGATATTCCAGGGTTTCCATCTCGCGGCGGGTCAACGGCAAGGTGACCGGCCGGCTGAGACGCTCGTGCGCCGCCGGGTCAAGAGCTTCAAGCAAGTCCCAGAATGCCTTTTTTGACAGCGCATCCATCATCGACATCTGCGAGGGGGACAGATCAATCGGGCGGCCTGCAACCGTCAGCACGCCGACAAGGCCACGACGCCCATGGACCGGAAAAACATATCCGTCCTCAAGACCAAAGCGCCGCGCATCCACCATCATGCGTTCCATGCGCTTGTGATGCGCATCTTCCTTGAAAGCCTCCATGGACTCACGCCAACGATAGCCGCGCTGGCTATGCCCGAGATATCTGATGGTCGGATCAACCGCTGCATATTTGCGCTTCACATAAAGCTCGGGCCAACCCTTCGGCCATTTCCCTTCAAGCATGATATCGGAGGCCTGGCTCTCAGGTCCCGGATGCCTGACAAGAGTGAAGTAGTCAAAGCCCAGCCCGTTTATAACATTGGTGATTCGCGCACGGATGCTCTCTGCGCCTTCTTCTTCGTTTCTTTTTGCATCAAGAAATTGCAGAACGGCGTTCATTAACATGGCAAACTCCAGAGTATCTAAGTCGCATTTTTTAATTAAAAAGCAGTAGAATTTTTAGTAAAAACAGGTTCACAAAGGCAATGTAATACTAAATCTCGCAGTCACCTTAAATTTTTCTTGCAACTTGGTGACGCGAAAATGCCCAGTACGTACAGATTTTATGCAGCCTTGCCCGCGCGAGACGCAACGCGCAGAACCAGGCCGCGGATTTATCCCAAGCCTGTCCGGGGCAATACAACATGAAAACGCCGCGCCTCCAATTGGAGGCGCGGCGCTGAAACAACTCGAAACAATGCGGCGGACTATCGCCTGAAGCTCAGATACAGGCCTCGAAAAGAGCCTTGGTATTTTCGCTCGTCAGCGTCACAGGATTGCCGCCGGCGCTCGGATCTTCCAGCGCCATGGCTGTCATCTCGTCGATCCGGTCATGGCCGACGCCAAGATCTGCCAGCTTGTCGGGGACACCAAGGTCCGAACGAAGCTTCAGCACATAGGCATAGAAGCCGTCGAAGCCGCCGTCGATACCCATATAGGCTGCAGCACGCGCGATCCGGTCTTCGATCACCGGGCGGTTCATCATCAGCACCGGAGGCATCACCACCGCATTGGTCATGCCGTGGTGGGTGTTGTAGACCGCGCCGATCGGGTGCGACAGCGCGTGAATGGCACCAAGTCCCTTCTGGAAGGCAACAGCACCCATCGCCGCCGCACTCATCATCTCGGCGCGGGCCGCGATGTTGGAACCGTCGGCGACCACCAGCGGCAGGTTTTCCTTGACCAGCCGCATGCCCTCAAGCGCAATGCCCTGGCTCATCGGATGGTAGAACGGCGACGAATAGGCTTCCAGGCAATGGGCGAAGGCATCCATGCCGGTGCCCACGGTGATGATCTTCGGCATGCCGACAGTCAGCTCGGGATCACAAATCGTGACCGCCGGAAGCAGCTTCGGATGAAAAATGATTTTCTTCACATGGGTGACCGAGTTGGTCAGCACGCCGGCGCGGCCGACTTCAGAGCCTGTGCCTGCAGTCGTCGGCACCGCGATGATCGGCGCGATTGCATCACCATTGGCGCGGGTCCACCAGTCGCCGATATCCTCGAAATCCCAGACCGGACGGCTCTGGCCTGCCTGAAATGCGATCAGCTTGCCCAGATCAAGGCCCGACCCGCCACCGAAGGCGATGACACCGTCATGGCCACCAGCCTTGAACACCGCAACACCGGCTTCGAGGTTTTTCTCGTTCGGGTTGGGATCGACTTCGGCGAACATCGCACGGCCAAGGCCTGCGGCCTCCAGAAGATCAAGCGCATTCGATGTGATCGGCAGCGAGGCCAGCCCCCGGTCAGTGACCAGAAGCGGCTTTTTCATGCCGGCTGCAGCACAGGCTTCAGCCAGTTCCGAAATGCGCCCAGCGCCAAAACGGATTGCGGTGGGATAGGACCAGTTGGCGCGCGGGCTCATGCGGTTTTCTTTCTCAGATGATAGGATTTTGGACGGGTAAGGTTCTGGAAGCCGATTTCCGACAGCGAGCCGCCACGGCCGGTGGCCTTGCAGCCGGTCCAGCACAGCGCGGGATCAAGATAGTCGGCCCGGTTCATGAACACGGTGCCGGTTTCGATCTCGTCGCCGATGCGGGCGGCGCGCTCGATGTCGTTGGTCCACAGCGAAGCGGTCAGACCGAACTGGCAATCATTCATCAGCGCCAGCGCTTCCTCGTCGCTGTCGACCGGCATGATGCCGACCACGGGACCGAAGCTCTCGTCACGCATCACCCGCATGTCGTGGGTCACATCGACCAGCACCTGCGGCATCAGATAGGCGCCGCCATCATCGGCGGGATAGAGCTTCGGATCGATCAGCCCGCGCGCGCCGCTGGCAATGGCTTCCGCGGTCTGGGCGCGGACTTCCTGGGCAAAACGCACATTGGCCATCGGCCCGATGGTTGTCTCCTGCTCAAGCGGATTGCCAAGTTTGAGACCCGACGATACCCAGGCCGCAGCCTTTTCGACAAAGGCATTGTAGAGCGGGCGCGCGATGTAGAGCCGCTCGATGCCGCAGCAGCACTGCCCGGCATTGAACATGGCGCCATCCATCAGCGTATCGACAGCCCAGTCAAGATCGGCGTCTTCCATCACATAGCCCGGATCCTTGCCGCCGAGTTCCAGCCCCAGACCGGTAAAGGTTCCGGCAGCCGCTCGCTCGATGGCCTTGCCGCCGCCGACGGATCCGGTGAAATTGATGAAGTTGAAACTGCCCGCCGAAATCAGCTTTTCCGTTCCCGGGTGATCCAGAAACAGATTGATGAACACGTCTTCCGGCAACCCGGCTTCGGTGAAAGCGCGGACCATGCGCTCTCCAACCAGCAGCGTCTGCGTTGCGTGCTTGAGAACCACGGTGTTGCCGGCAATCAGCGCAGGAGCGACCGTATTGATCGCCGTCATATAGGGGTAGTTCCAGGGCGCAACGACGAAGACGACGCCATGCGGAACATGCTCGATACGGCGTTCGAACTGTGCCGAATTCTCGATCCCGATCGGCGCCAGCGCCCGTGCGGCGATCTCGGCCATGTAATTGCTGCGTTCGTTGACACCACCGAACTCGCCGCCGTAGCGGATCGGCCGGCCCATCATCCAGGCCAGTTCCGGCACCACTTCGTCGCTCATTTCATTGAGACGGGCGACACCGGCTTTCACCAGCGCAATGCGCTCTTCCAGCGGCCGCCGGGCCCAGTCCTTCTGCGCCTTGCGCGACCGGGCGACAGCTGCTGCCGCGTCATCGATACTCATCACCGGGCGTTCGGCATAGACCGACCCGTCAACCGGCGATATCAGTTTCAAACTGCTCATTGCTTGGTCTCCTTCAGGCGGCCCGCCATTGGCATGCGCGGCGCCAGCCAATACTCATATGATTGTCTTGTTCGTCAGGCGCGTTCGAAACCGCGGGCAATTTCCCAGTCGGTCACCGCCTTGTCGAATTCTTCCTGTTCCCATTCGGCGCAACGGACATAGTGGTCGACCACCGCGTCGCCCATGGCTTCGCGCAGCATTTTCGAATTTCGCAAGGTTTCCGTCGAGGCGCGAAGCGTCGAGGGAATGTGCTTGGCATCTGCGTTTTCGTAAATGTCGCCACCGGTCGGAGGCGCCAGTTCCAGCTTGTCCTCGATGCCCTTGATGCCGGCTGCCAGCAATGCGGCCTGTGCCAGATAGGGGTTCATGTCCGAGCCGCCGATACGGCACTCGACGCGAACCGCCTTCGTGCCTTCGCCGCACAGGCGGAAGCCGGCGGTGCGGTTGTCGACCGACCAGACCGTACGGGTCGGCGCGAAGCTGCCCTTCATGAACCGCTTGTAGCTGTTGACATAGGGCGCCATGAACCAGGTGTAGTCGGACGCATATTCGATCAGCCCGGCCATGAAATGGCGCATCAGATCGGACATGCCGTGCTCGCCGTTCTCATCCCGGAAAGCCGGGGTCTTGCCGCTCCACAGCGACATGTGAACATGCGACGAGGATCCGACCTTCTTCGGGTTCCACTTCGGCAGGAACGTCACCGAACGGCCCTGCGCCCAGGCGATCTCCTTGACCGCGTGCTTGGCGATGGTGTGGTGATCGGCGCAATCGAGTGCTTCCGCATAACGGATGTTGAGCTCTTCCTGACCGGTCTCGGCCTCGCCCTTGGAATTCTCGATCGGAATGCCGGCGGCGAAGAGGTGGTTGCGGATAGGGCGCATGATGCCCTCTTCCTTGGTCGTCTGCAGGATGTGGTAATCCTCGTTATAGGCGCTGATCGGTGTCAGCTCCCGGTAGCCCGATTGGGCCAGGTCACGGAAGCTTTGCTCAAACAGGAAAAACTCGAGCTCGGTGGCCATCATCGCGTCATAGCCAAGCGCCTTGAGCCGGGCGATCTGGACTTTCAGGATCTGCCGCGGTGACTGCGGCACCGGCTCGTGGGTGTGGTGATCGAGCAGGTCGCACAGCACCATTGCGGTGCCTTCAAGCCAGGGCACGCGGCGCAGGGTGGAAAGATCAGGCTTCATCACATAGTCGCCATAACCCGCGCGCCAGCTGGTTGTTGCATACCCGTCCGGCGTCGCCATTTCGATGTCGGTCGCCAGCATATAGTTGCAGCAATGGGTTTCTTCATGGCTGGAATCGATGAAGTTCTGCACATGAAACCGCTTGCCCATCAACCGGCCCTGCATGTCGACGCAACACACCAGTACGGTGTCGATGTCGCCCGACTTGGCTGCTGATTTCAACGCGTCGAAGGTAAGGTTTCCGGCCATGTGTTCAGATCCTGATAAACGGCCCCGAAGGGCTTGGATTGGGGCGCGCTGTAGCGCCAAACTGCCCCCCGGCGCAAGCCGGGAGGCAGAAACGCAAAATGCTGCAACTCAGCTTTCGCCGTAAGGGAAGCCGGCCGAGTTGATTACGCCGTTGTATTCCTTGAAGATCGAGATGACCTTGGCCTTGGTTTCGCTTTCCGCGGCCACTTCATCCCAGAACTTCACAGCCGCATCTTCGACCTGCTTCCAGTCGGAAGCAGGCACCGAACGCAGCTCGAGCTTGTCGCCGGTGGCGCGCAGCTTGGCTTCGCCGCCCCAGTACCACTGGTTGCGGAAGGTGTGCGTTGCTTCCATGCAGGAGATGTAGAGCGCCTTGAGGTGCTCCGGCAGGGCGTTCCACTTTTCCTCGTTGGCAAACCAGGAACCGATCCACGCACCCGAGATGTTGTTGGTCAGGAAGTAGTCGGTCACATCGGCCCAGCCGACGGTGTAGTCTTCGGTGATGCCCGACCAGGACATACCGTCGAGTTCGCCGGTCTGAACAGCAACTTCCGCATCTTCGTAAGGGATCGACACCGGAACCACACCGAACTGGGTGAGGAAGCGGCCGGCTGTCGGGAAGGTGTAGAGCTTGAGGCCATCAAGATCGGCAACGCTCTTGATTTCCTTCTTGGTGTTGAAGTTGCACGGATCCTGGCCCGCTGCCGAGAGCCAGACAACGCCGGTTCCGGAATAGGCTTCGCGCCAGATGTCGGCCAGGCCGTACTGCTGGAACAACACCGGCACGTCGAGGATCGAGCGGGTGGCGAACGGGAAATAGCCGCCGAACAGACCCACTTCAACCGGTGACGCCATTGAATCGTCATCCGAATGCACGGCATCGATGGTGCCGGCCTGCATGGCGCGGAACAATTCGCCGGTCGGGACGATCTGATCGGCAAAGAACAGTTCGATCACCATTTCGCCATTGGCTGCCTTGTTGAAGGCGTCGACGAAAGGCTGTGTCACGAACTGGCCAAGTGTTGCACCGGCGTAAGTCTGCATACGCCAGCGGATCGGCTCCTGCGCGACTGCGGCGGGAGCGGCGAGTGTTGAACCGGCGGCCGCACCGGCGGCAACACCGGCCTTGGTGAGAAATTGACGCCTCTTGAGATTGCTCATGCTGTTCTCCTTTTTGGTTTCGTCTTCTTTGGATTTGCCCACGTCAGCCCCGGAGCTGGCCACGGAATTGCTCCGGCAGCCACAATGCAATTTCCGGGAACATCATCACGATCACCAATGTGAGCAACATGACCGCGACGAAGGGAATGACGGATTGGTAGATATGACGCAGTTTGATTTCCGGCGGCGCCATGGCCCGCATCAGGAACAGATTGTAGCCGAACGGCGGCGTCATGTAGGCGATCTGACAGGTGATCGTGTAGAGCACGCCGTACCAGACCAGATCGAAGCCGAGAATCTTGACCAGCGGCACGTAGAGCGGCGCAACGATCACCAGCATGGCCGTGTCGTCAAGGAAGGTGCCCATCAGCAGGAAGCTCAGCTGCATCAGGATCAGCACATGCCAGGGCTCCAGCCCCAGCTGCCCGAGGAAGAAGTTCTCGATGGCCCGCACCGCGCCCAGGCCGTCAAACACTGCCCCAAAGCAAAGCGCGGCCAGGATGATCCACATGAACATGCAGGAAATGCCCAGCGTTTTGCGCATGACATTTTCCATCACCTCGCGGTTCAGGCGTCCCTTGATCAAGGCGGCGGCCATCGAGGCAACCGCACCCACGGCCGAGCTTTCCACCAGGCTGGTGTAGCCCATCAGGAACAGGCCGTTCATCAGGAAGAAGATCATGAACGGCAGGAAGCCGGCCCTGAGCAGGCTGATCCGTTCTTTCCAGGTGATCGCGTCACGCTCGTCCTTGGGAAGCGGCGGTCCGAGATGCGGCTGCAACTGGCAGCGCACGAAAATGTAGAGGATGAACAATCCGGCCATCAGCAGACCGGGAAACACCCCGGCAAGCCACAGCTGGCTGACCGGTTGCCGCGCAATCATGCCGTAAAGCACCAGCACCACCGATGGCGGAATCAGGATGCCGAGCGATGACCCACCCTGGATCACCCCGGTGATCATCACCTTGTCGTAATTGCGTTTGAGCAGTTCAGGCAGCGCGATGGTGGCGCCGATCGCCATGCCGGCAACCGACAGCCCGTTCATCGCCGATATCACCACCATCAGGAAGATCGTGCCGATGGCAAGACCACCCGGCACCGGGCCGAACCAGACATGGAACATCCGGTAGAGATCATCCGCGATCCGGCTTTCCGACAGCATGTAGCCCATGAAAATGAACATCGGCAGCGTCAGCAGCGGATACCATTTCATCAGCTTGATCGACTGTGTGAATGCGATCTCCACGCCCCCGGTGCCCCACAGCGGCAGCGCGGCGATCACCGCGACCGCGCCGATGACACCAAACACCCGCTGCCCGGTCAGCAGCAGCGCCATCATCGAGGCGAACATGAACAGAGCGATTAGTTCGTAGCTCAAAGGCCTGCCTCACTTGCATGGTTGACGCTGACGCCGCGCAGAAAAAGGATGTCTCGAAACAATTCGGCAATGGTCTGCAGGAGCATCAGCAACACGCCGATAACGGCAACGACCTTGACCGGCCACATATAGGGCCGCCACACCGAATGCGCCCGCTCGCCCCATTCGATGGCATAGGTCGTGCTTGAAATGCCGCCATAAAGCAGCACGCACAAATAGAAGATCAGAAACAGAACTGTGACCGAATCGATCGCCGCCTTGCGGCGCGGAGACCATCCGCCGTAGATCAGGTCCATGCGCACATGATCACCCAACTGCATCGAATAGGCGCCGCCGAGCAGATAGTAGCCGACCATGATGAACTGGGCCAATTCCAGCGTCCACAGTGCTGGAGAGCCGGCATATTTGGAGATCGAAGACCAGAACAGCACGCCCATCAGAACGAAGATCAGATACATCGCAAATCGCCCGACACGCCGGTTGAAGGCGTCGACCACGCGAATGTAGGTTTCAAGAAACCTCATGCCCCGGCATCCCCCGTGTAATTTGGCTTATCCTGCCGGCAGGCCGGATTGACACATTCATGCGTCATCATGACTGCCTTCCCCTGTTCAGCCGCTCAAGCGACATTTCAAGAAGTTCCGCGATGCGCCCGGCCCAGGCCGTCTGGCCGGCATCATCGGAAATGAGATCGTTGCGGATCTCAAGCATGACGTTGGCGATTTGTCTGGTCAATCCATGCCGCTGCAGTGTGTGGGTCACACCATCCTCAGGGCCATAGGGATAGTTGCGCAGAACCTGATCCAGTTCCAGCGCCGCAGATGCGTCAATCATGACGTCAGCCAGCCGGCTGTCGTCATCATGAAGGATGCCCAGATGCCCGTCGCGCCGCGTACCGAAATAGACCGGCGTGAAGGAATGAACCGTCACCAGGATCACATCGCGCCCCGCCGCCAATCGCGCATCGAGCAGCGTGTCGATAGCCCGGTGGAACGGATGATACAATGCGTTGGCCCGGCGCGCCTTGTCTTCGGCGCTGAGCCCCACATTGCCCGGCACATCGTAGATTTCGCTGCGCTCGGGATAGGCGCCATCCGCTTCCGGCGGCCGGTTGCAATCATAGGCCAGCCGCGAAAACCGTTGCGACACCAGCGTCGCATCAAGCCGGTCCGACAGCATCTCTGCGACGCGCTGGGCACCGATATCCCAGGCGATGTGACTTGCAAGCTTGACCTCGTCGAGTCCCATGGTCCCGAGCGATTTCGGCATCGTCTTCGACGCATGTTCACAGATCAGCACGATCTCGCTCGTCCCGTCAGGACGGCGCACGGCAACAACCGGCCCTTCTGATTGTTCGATCAGCGTATCGTCGTTCATTGCGGCAGCGGTTCCCCAGCAACGGCGTCAGGATTTTCGTGTTAGTAACATTGATTAGGATTGCCCCATCTTTGTCAATCCTGTAATTTTTATTACATCTTGCGCCGATCGAAAACGGGGAACCCGAAATGGCCATACGCGAACAGGTTCAGGCAGCACTCGGCACATTGCCCGGTGCCGAGAAAAAGATAGCCCATGCGTTTCTCGCCAACTATCCCAGCATCGGACTGTCGACGATCGCCGAACTTGCAGCACTGGCCGGAACCAGTGCCCCGACGGTGCTGCGCTTTGTCGCCCGGCTTGGCTTCGACTCCTATCCCGATTTCCAGCGTGTGCTGCGCAGCGATGTGCAGGCACAGTTGATGTCACCGCTTGAACGCGCCCGCAGCACCGGCCCCGTCACAGACAATCCTGCGCTCAAGGCCAGTTTCGCAACCATTGCCGCAAATCTCGACGCCACCTTGAAAGCCGTGCCGGAAAGCGAATTCGAGGCCGCCTGCGATCTGCTCTCGGACCAGAAATCCACCGTCTACCTGCTCGGCGGCAGGTTTACCGATTCAATCGCCGCCTACATGGCCGCACATCTGAAAATCATCCGCCCCAATGTAAGGCATTTCGGCGGCCAGACCTCCACCTGGCGTGACCAGCTGCTCGACGTCCGGCCTGGAGATGTCGCGGTGTTCTTTGACATCCGCCGCTATCAGTCCGACCTGGTGCGGCTGGCCGAACTCATGGTCGAGCGCAAGGCCCGCATCCTGCTGATCACCGACCCCTGGCTGTCGCCGATTGCCCGCTCGGCGCGCGTGGTGCTGCCCTGCATCGTCGACGCCAACCGCACCTGGGATTCGAGCGTCACCCTGATGGCACTGGCCGAGGCGCTGATCGACCGCGTTTCCCGCGTCCAGTCCGACAGCGCCCGCGCTCGCATGCAGGCCCTCGAAGACATCCACTGGAACAATCTGCAGGGCCGATAAGATCACACCAGGCTTTAAGCCGCAGGACAACACGCATGCTTGCGCAAAGCGACGGCATCAAATACCCATCGCATATGGATCAGCAAACCGCATTGGACGCATTTTCGGCACTCAGTCAGGAAACCCGGCTCGCCGTGTTCCGGCTTCTGGTAACCGCAGGACCCGAGGGCATGACCTCCGGTGACATCGGCGAACGCTTGAAGGTCCGCCAGAACACCATGTCGACCAATCTGGGCATTCTGCTCAAGGCGGGACTGGTGCGGCGCGAGCGCGACGGCCGTAACGTGCGTTACCACGCGGATCATTCAGGCATCAGCGGGCTTCTCGGCTTCCTGCTCGAGGACTGCTGCGGCGGCAACCCCGAACTGTGTCAGCCGATCATCCGCCAACTGTCCTGCACCTGACGGCAGATCAGGCCGGCGAAGTTGCCCGGCGGTAAAGATGCCATGTCGCGTGCCCCAGCACCGGCAGCACCAGCAACAACCCGGCGAAAACCGGAACCAGCGCCACAAGCGTGCAGACACCAACCACAAGACCAAATCCGAGCATTGGCACCGGATTTTTCACAACCGTGGCAATACTGGTGATCATCGCCGTGACGAAGTCCACCTCACGCTCGGCCAGCATCGGCAGGGCGATCACCGTGGTTGAAAACAGGACTGTCGCCAGAAAAGCCCCGACAATGGTGCCAACCCCCAAAAATCCCCAACCTTCCGGTGTCGACAACACGATCTCGACAAAGCGGTCCCAGCTCGAAAACGACTTGAATCCCAAAAACAGCGCGAAAAGCAAACGCACCTGGTAGATCCATATCCAGAAGATGAACATCACGACAAAGGCCATCCAGCCAAGCTGACGCTCGCGCTGGTAAAACACCTGTGCCAGCACACCCTTTGCCGTGATGGGTTCGCCCATCCGCCGGCGGCGGCTGACCTCATACAGCCCCACCGCGACAAACGGACCGAGCAACGGAAATCCGATGGCCAGCGGAATGATCATCCAGGGTGAGCCGATGCGGGTGAGAAATCCGAGAATCAACAAACCACCGAGCATGTAGATGCCACCGAAAAACAGGCCATATCCCGGGTGCGCCTTGAAGTCCTCCCAGCCGTCTTTCAGGCTCGTGCGCACATCATCAATCGACAGAACACGGATTTCCGGCGCCCCCATCGAATTGCCTTCAACCGTTCCGTCCGTCTTGTTGGTCATGATGTCCCCTCCATCCCCATCAAATCAGGGACTGAATTTGGCCGATCGAGCTTCTCTGGACAATGATCCTGATCAACCGGCGCGCACGTGAACAATACGATCATTGCATCGCAGGCGGAAGCTCGTCTGCTGCCTTCGGGCAAAGGTTCCCGGCATGCACTGGTATTAACGCGCTGCGCCACTACCTGTTGCAAACACGGAGGTGCCCGCTCTACCGGCTGTCCGCACCAGTTCCGAACCAGGACGGAAGTTTGTCATGTCAGCCATCATCATCGCCGTTCTCGTTCTTGCAACAGCATCAACTGGTGCACTGTTCAAACCGGGAGAGTGGTATCGCGGTCTCGCGCGTCCGTCCTGGACTCCGCCCAACTGGGCATTCCCGCTGGTCTGGAGCATTCTCTACATCGCCATTGGCATCTCCGGCTGGCTTGTATGGGAAGTTCAGGGCACCGGCATCGCCATAGGTCTGTGGCTGTTGCAACTTGTTTTCAACGCAGCCTGGTCCTGGCTGTTTTTCGGCCTCCATCGCATGGATCTGGCCTTTGTCGACATCTGCCTGCTGTTGCTGACTATCCTTGCCTATATTGCAGTCGCCAGCACCGTCTCGCCGCTCGCAGCCCTGCTGTTTGCGCCCTACGCCGTCTGGGTCGCCCTCGCAGCCACGCTGAACAGATCTGTCTGGCGGCTCAACAGCGTCTAGACAAACTGTCATCATCAAGCCTCTTCCAATTCGCCGGTTGGCGTTTTAGTTAGTGACAACCCTGAACGCTCCCTGCATTCCGCAGACTGCAAGCCGAGGCCCCGATGCCCATGTCCCCGTTTGTTGCCCCGCAAGCCCGTCGTTCAAGTGTCGCGGTGGATGTCGGCGGCGTTCTGGTTGGCGGCGGCGCCCCGGTGGTGGTGCAGTCGATGACCAACACCGACACCGCCGATATCGACGCCACCGTGGCCCAGGTCGCAGCGCTTCACAAAGCCGGATCTGAAATCGTCCGCATCACCGTCGACCGCGACGAAAGTGCGGCCGCGGTTCCGAAGATACGCGAGCGGCTGGAACGCCTCGGCCTTGATGTGCCGCTGGTCGGCGACTTCCATTACATCGGGCACACCCTGCTGGCCAATCATCCGGCCTGCGCCGAAGCGCTGGCCAAATACCGGATCAATCCGGGCAATGTCGGCTTCAAGGACAAGAAAGACCGGCAGTTCATCGAAATCATCGAGATGGCGATCCGCTATTCCAAGCCGGTTCGCATCGGCGTCAACTGGGGGTCGCTTGATCAGGTTCTGCTGACCCGCCTGATGGATCAGAACGCCGAAAACGGCTCGCCGCTCTCGGCCCGGGACGTGACCCGTGAGGCGATCATCCAGTCGGCCCTTCATTCGGCCGCACTGGCCGAGGAAACCGGGCTTGAGCGCAACCGCATCATCCTCTCGGCCAAGGTCAGCCAGGTGCAGGATCTGATCGCCGTCTATTCCGAACTTGCCCGCCGTTCCGACCACGCATTGCATCTCGGCCTGACCGAAGCTGGCATGGGCTCGAAAGGCATTGTCGCCTCGTCGGCCGCCATGGGCATCGTGCTGCAGGCCGGAATCGGTGACACCATCAGGGTTTCGCTGACACCGGAACCCGGCGGAGACCGCACCCGGGAGGTCATTGTCGCCCAGGAGCTGCTTCAGGTCATGGGTTTCCGGCAGTTCGTGCCGG
The DNA here is from genome assembly GCA_963975635.1 of uncultured Hoeflea sp. Classification (GTDB taxonomy): domain Bacteria; phylum Pseudomonadota; class Alphaproteobacteria; order Rhizobiales; family Rhizobiaceae; genus Hoeflea. The sequence goes on from CAXBIE010000020.1 coordinate 20,928, forward strand.
TGGTCGCCGCCTGCCCCGGCTGCGGACGCACCACGTCGACCGTATTCCAGCAGCTTGCCCGCACCATCGAGGATGATCTCAGGCGCAACATGCCGCTCTGGCGTGACAAATATCCTGGCGTCGAAGGTCTGCAGGTCGCGGTCATGGGCTGCATCGTCAACGGCCCCGGCGAATCCAAACATGCCGACATCGGCATTTCACTGCCAGGCACGGGCGAGAGCCCGGCAGCACCGATCTTCATAGACGGCAAGAAAGCCGCGACCCTGCGCGGCCCCAACATTGCGGAAGATTTTCAGGCAATGGTCGCCGACTATATCGAGAAGCGGTTCGGCAAACCCGCCTAGCGTCGAATCAGGCTGACTTTTCCTGCACCTGCGTTCTGGGCAGCCAGCGGTCGATCATTGCGCCAAGCTTTTCCGGTGAAATCGGTTTGGAGAGATAGTCGTCCATGCCGGCGGCGAGGCAGCGGTCTTCATCGCCTTTCAGCGAATGTGCCGTCACGGCGATGATAGGCGTCGGCACCAGCCCCTCCCGCGCTTCAATGGCCCGGATCTCGACAGTGGCTTCCAGGCCATTCATCTCCGGCATCGAGACATCCATCAGCACCAGGGTTGGCCGGAGCTCGCTCCACATGCTGACGGCTTCGAGACCGTTGGTGGCGAGGCTATGGGTAAGGCCAAGCCCCTCGAGGGTCTGCTGGAACACGATCTGGTTGATCGGATTGTCCTCAGCCACCAGCACCAGCGGCTCCGTCCGCTCTACGACAGCCGGCTTTGCCGGGGAGACCGCAGCAGATGGTACAGGTTTAATGGGTTGGCTGGAGCTGTGCTCATGAGGCGTTGCAGCAGTCGGCGGCGGGCCTTTGGGAACAATGGTCGGCTGGCGTAACGCGGTCTCCACGGTCTTGCGCAATTGCGCTGTCCGGACAGGTTTGGTCAGTTGCGCAAAGATATCGAGATGATTGAGTGCTGCGAGCTGATCGGCCTGATCGACCGATGACAGCACAAGGATCGGCGTGTCCGCGATCAGTGGATCGGACCTGATAGCCTGCGCGACTTCCGCGCCCGACATGCCCGGCATCTGGAAATCAAGCACCACGAGATCAATGCCTATCCCCAGGCTGGAGCGGGCATGGCGCAGCAGATCAAGGCCGATCTCGCCGCCTTCCACCGCCACGCAGTCAAATCCCCAATCGCGGATCTGCTCGGTCAGGATCATCCGGTTGATTGCATTGTCGTCTATGACCAGAATCCGGCGGCCCGGTAACAGGTTATTTGGCGTCTCCGCCGGCATGGCACTTTGCCCGTCAACATCCATTTCGACGGTAAAGCTGAAAGTGGATCCGACGCCGACTTCGCTTTGAAGTTCGATCTTTCCGCCCATCAGCTCGACCAGACGCGTGGCGATTGCCAGGCCAAGCCCGGTGCCTTCATGCTTCCGGGTCGATGATCCGTCGACCTGGCTGAATTTTTCGAAGATTGCTTCCTGTTTGTCGGCAGGAATGCCCATCCCGGTATCTCTCACATCAATCGAAATCGCCAACCGGTCCGCCGTCGTGACAGAGTCGACCTTGCGCCAGTTGATGTCGACCATGACGTGCCCATGTTCGGTGAACTTGACGGCATTGCCGACCAGATTGGTCAGGATTTGCCTGATCCTTCCAGGATCCCCGATGAGCTTTTCCGGCAGGCCGGGCGCGATACGGACCACCAGCTCTATGTCTTTTTCGACAACACGAGCCGACATCAGCGTTGCCACGTCCTCGGTTGTATCAACCAGGTTGAATGGCTTCGGGTTCAACGTCAGCTGGCCGGCATCGATCTTGGAGAAATCAAGAATATCATTGATGATCTCCAGAAGCGCATTTCCGGACTTCAGAATGACATCGGTAAAGGTGCGCTGCCTCGTATCAAGCTCGGTGCGGGTCAGCAGTTCCGCCATCCCCAGAACACCGTTCATTGGCGTCCTGATCTCATGGCTCATCGTCGCAAGAAACTCCGACTTCGCACGGTCCCCCATTTGTGCTTTGGTCAGAGCCGCGTCGATCTCGCAGGTCTTGTCCTGCAACCGTTTGATCATCTGGCGAATAATGATGTCGATGGGCACGAAGACACCAAGTCCCAGAACCAGCAGAATACCGATCGTTGCAAGCAGGTAACGCTGCAGCAGCTCACCGAGTTCCAGCGATTGAGCGGCAAGGTAATCTCTGAACTGTTCGTGCACGAAAAGATTTGAGGGCTGGATGACCTCTGCAAACAATGCGGTGATTTCACGACCCGCCCAGTACATGTCCTTTTTCGTCCGCGCCGTGTCCAGGCGGCTGGCATCAAGCATCTGCTTGTGGTTGAGAAATGCGTCTTCGCTGGTCATGTAGCGGGACCGCATCTGGATCGACTTCGTCAGATCAGCAGGCAACTCGGCCCATTTTTCGCTAAGATGCTTGATCTTCCACCGGGCTCTCTCAAACCGGAAACGCAAGCTCGAAATTGCCGAAACGATATCTGGATCTATGGTCAGATTCTCGCGGATTTTCCGTTTCTCGGCAAGCGTCGCCCCATCAAGCCTTTTATCGACGAATGCCTGATAGTTCACATAGGTCTGGGCCAGTCGCTCGCTGCGGTCCGCGATGGCACGCAAGTCATGGTCTATTTCTGCAAATTCCGCAGCAACACTGCCAATCTGCTGGATCACCTGGTTGCGTGCGCTTTGCTGGGAGAAGAAGAAGGTGCAAACCACGGCGAGAGCACTCAGCGAAACGATATAGCCGATCCGAAGCGAAATGATCGATCGCCGCGCAACAGCAGTTTCATCCTGATCTGTACGTTTTTCAGTCATGTTCCCGACAGCACCCGTTTGTCAGGATATTGCCGGGAGTTGGTTAATTAAAGACGTACAGAATGGCTTATTCCGGGGCACGTAGTCAGAAAACTCCGGGACGCATACCGTATGACAGCGCCGTGCATCAGTGCTCCCGGCTGGCGATAAAACCTGCGGCCTGCCGCAGCGTCTCCGCCTCATCGCCAAATGGCTCAAGCAGCAATGCCGCCTCTGCCACCAGCTGGTCCAGCCGATGCCGTGCGGCGGCCACGCCATGCAGCGACACCCATGTTGCCTTTCCGCGTCCCGCGTCCTTGCCGGCGGCTTTTCCCAGGGTTGCGGCATCAGACGTCACATCAAGCAGGTCATCAGCCAACTGGAAGGCGAGCCCTATGATTTCGCCGAACCTTGTCATGCGCGCGAGCACCTGCTCGTCTACGCCGGCTGCAAGTGCGCCAGCCGCACAGGCATAGCGCAAGAGCGCTCCGGTCTTCATCGCCTGCAGTTGCACAATGCCCGCCTCGTCGGGCGCTATCCGTTCCGCATTGAGGTCAAGTGACTGCCCCCCCACCATGCCGCCGACACCGGCAGCCCTTGCAAGCTGATTGACCAGCTTCAACTTGGCTTCGGCGGGCAAATCGGTTTCGGGCGAGGACAGGATATCGAATGCCAGCGTCAACAGCGCGTCGCCTGCGAGAATGGCTGTTGCTTCGTCAAAGGCAATATGAACCGTCGGCTGACCGCGCCTGAGACTGTCGTCGTCCATTGCCGGCAGATCGTCATGGATGAGCGAATAGCAATGAATGCATTCGAGCGCCGCCGCCACCCGGCAGGCTGCAAGTTCCGGCGCTCCCAAGAGCCGTGCGGTCTCTATCACCAGAAACGGCCGCAACCGCTTGCCGCCGTTGAGAACACCGTGCCGCATGGCATCGATCAACTCATTCGGGCGTGCAATTTCACCCTCCAGCAGGGTGCCCGACAGCATGACCTCCAACAGCGCCGCCACTTCCCGTGCCGTCGCTTCCAGCCTGGCTGTAAAACTGCTTGCCGTATCCTTGCTCATGGCGGTCTCTTGCCATGCCGCCATCATCGGGGCAACGGTTTGTTTGCGGCTTCAGGCACACAAGATCACTCTCGCGCAGCCATCCAGACAGCCTCACGTCTGGCCTTGGGCCAGCAAGATCGTTATGCAGACACGGAAGGGCCGTCGCGCACGGCAGCATTGATTCAGGATCAGCCAGGTGGCCAGACAGAAAACCAGCAGGACCTCCAGGTCACAGCAGACCTCAGGCAAACCTCGGCGCAAATCATTGCTGCGCCGGATTTTGTCATGGGGCCTTTCCATCATCATTCTGGTGTTGTGTCTGCCTTATCTTCTGATCCTGCTTTATGCGCTTCCGCAGGTTCACCCCATCTCCACCCTGATGCTCGGCGAAACCCTCACCGGCAGGGCCTATGAGCGGCAATGGGTCGACTTCGATGCCATTGCTCCGGTTCTGGTGCAATCGGTCATGATGTCGGAGGACGGGCAATATTGCGCGCACGCCGGGATCGACTGGGAAGCCCTCAATCTGGTGATCGATGATGCTCTGGACGGCGAAGCCACACGTGGCGCCAGCACCATCCCGATGCAGACAGCCAAAAACCTGTTCCTGTCTTCAAGCCGTTCCGTGGTTCGCAAGGCCCTGGAAATTCCGCTGGCCATGTGGATGGACATTGTCTGGTCGAAGAAGCGGCTGATGGAGATCTATCTCAACGTCGCCGAATGGGCGCCGGGCATCTATGGCATTGAATCCGCCTCACAGGCCTATTTCGGCACCACTGCCGCACAGCTGTCAGCCCGCCAGGCGGCGCTGCTTGCGGTAACCCTGCCCAACCCGATCAAGCGCAACGCCGCCAATCCCTCTCGCGGCATGAACAAGCTCGCCCGGATCATCGAGAAAAGAGCCAGCCAGTCCGGCGCATACATCAAATGCCTTTATGACTGAGTTCAACGGAATTGGCTTTTCCGCGCCTGTTCCACATGCGAGACATCGAGCTTCGTTCCATATGAGGTGTGCTTCATGACAGACCCGGTCCTTTACATCGGCAACAAGAATTATTCATCCTGGTCGTTCCGGCCCTGGATCGGCATGCGCACCACCGGCATCGCCTTTGAGGAAAGGCTTGTGCCGTTCGACATGGCTGCCGGCAATCCGCAGTTCAAGACGTTCTCACCCACCGGCAAGGTGCCTGTTCTGGTTGACGCGGACGTGACCGTCTGGGAATCTCTGGCGATCCTCGATCACGTCGCCCGCAAGCACCCCGCATCCGGTCTCTGGCCGGAAAACCCGGACGACCGGACCAGGGCGATGGCCATGAGTTCGGAGATGGTATCCTCATTTTCTGCGCTGCGCTCGGCCTGCCCGATGAACATGCGGCGCGAACGCCAGCCAATTCAAACCACACCCGCCATTCTGGCCGATGTCGCCCGGATCCAGGCGCTCTGGAGCCACTGCCTTGAGGCGAGCGGCGGCCCCTTCCTGTTCGGCGCGTTCTCGATTGCCGACGCCATGTACGCCCCTGTCGTCAACCGCCTTGACGTTTATGCGTTCGAGACGAGTCCGGCAGTCGACGGCTACATGGCCCGGATGAAAGCCTTGCCGGCCTGGAGCGAGTGGGAAGCGGCAGGTCGCGCCGAGCCCTGGATCGTCGACGAAGACGAAGCCTGACGGCCGCATCTGAATTCGCGCGGCGCTCCAGATGAGCTAAGAGTCAAAAAAACACGCTCACCGCTGGTCAAACCTGCAAATGCCATGTATAAGCCCGGCAAATTTCCGAAATCGGCATGTGTCAGTTTCGGCCCTTGGGTCGACCTTTGGACATGCCTGTACGCTCAATAGGAGTTTATAATGGCTGTTCCGAAGCGAAAAACCACCCCATCCAAGCGCGGCATGCGCCGCTCGGCTGATGCTCTCAAGGCCCCGACCTATGTCGAGGACAAGAATTCCGGCGAACTGCGCCGTCCGCACCACATCGACCTGAAGACAGGCATGTACCGCGGCCGTCAGGTTCTGACACCAAAAGAAAGCGCATAAGCTTTTATAAAGCTGCTGTAGTTTTAAGGCCGGTCCTTCTCAAAGGGCCGGCTTTTTTGCGTCTGTGGATTGGTATTGCCGAGACGGCCCATGTCAGCCTGATGCCTCCGGACACCGGGAATGTCTGCAGCGCCAAATTCTGTGCTGCAAACGCAAAAACGCCCGGAAGCCGAAGCACCCGGGCGTAATTAAATCAGAGCGACCAGCCTAGCCAGCCGACCTCTGCTTTGACGTTTCAGGCAGCTTCGATGGTCGAAACTGCAGTCTTGCCTGTGCGGCGGTCTTCAGCTGTGTCGAAGGAAACCTTCTGGCCTTCGGCCAGACCGCGCATGCCAGCACGCTCAAGTGCAGTTGCATGGACGAAAACGTCCTTGCTGCCGTCGTCAGGTGCGATGAAGCCGAAGCCCTTTTGGTCGTTGTAGAATTTAACTGTACCGGTTTTCATGGGGGAAGTCCTTTATGTCCATGAATATAATTTCCAGCGCAAGCGCTCTTCAAAGCGCTCGGCGCAGGCGTTCGTCATCGAGTTTAAGTGAAGTGTTGAGCGTGTCTCCGCCTCAAGCGGTGAGCGACCAAGTCGTCCGGTCCAAAAATCGATAGGCTGTTAGTACACTGTTTTTTTCGCCAGCACAAGCAAAAGCGCGTTCGCCTCTTCGGCAGGCCAGAAAAGCTGGCCTGCTAGTCTTGTTTCAGCTGTCCTTACAGCTTCGGATCAAGCCGCCGCGGCGGCCCCGGAAACCCGGCCGCGCACGGAGCGGAACGGCACCAGCCGGCGCAGCTCTTCGTCCCACAATGCCAGCGGCACGCAGCGAAGGCTCTGCCAGAATGTCAGCCGTCCGATATCGGCAAGCTCGGGGAAATCCTTGAGCACCTGCGGCAAACGGTAGAACGGAATGCGGCTTGAAAGATGATGGACGTGGTGGATGCCGATATTGCCGGTCGCCCACATCAGCGGCTTGGGCAGATCATAAAACGAACTGCCGTGCAGAGCGGCATATTCCCGCTCCCATTCAGGCGCGTGGTCCCAATGCGTTGGATCGAACTGATGCTGGACATAGAACATCCAGACGCCGATCGAGGCTCCGATCAGCATGATCGGCAGATGAATGATCAGAAACGCCTTGAAGCCGACCAGCAACCCGAGCGCGCCCCACATCAAGAGGATCGCCAGATTTGTCACCATGACGCTCTTCCACGACATGATGCCGTCCTTCAGCGCCGTCACCGGCAGGCGGTGCTGCAGCATGAAGATGAAGGCAGGTCCGAGACCGAACATCACCAGCGGGTGCCGGTAGAGACGGTATTTCCAGCGCCCGACGCTCGACAGCGCAAGATATTCCTTGACCGTCAGCGTATCGATATCACCGATGCCCCGCCGCTCGAGGTTTCCCGAACCGGCATGATGGATCGCATGCGAACGGCGCCAGTAATCATAGGGTGTGAGTGTAATCACCCCGAGAACCCGGCCGACGCGGTCATTCCACTTGGCCGTGCTGAACATCGATCCATGGCCGCAATCATGCTGGATGATGAACAGACGCACCATCAACAGCGCAGCTGGAACCGAAAGCAGGAGGGTCAGCAGAACGCTGTAGGAGAGAGTGCCCCACATCAGCGCCCAAACGGCAATCAGGAGCCCGAATGTCAGGACCGTCTCGAACGCGCTTCGTCCGTCACTCGGCAACCTGTAGGGTTGCAGACGACGCACCCATTCCCGCGCTGATCCTGTCACCATACGAACTCTCCTAGATCTTGTTTCCTCGCCGGTCGGGCAAATTTTGCTGCTCTCGACACATATTTGCGGAGGCCTTAACACGCCGGTTGCCAAAACGGCATCTTTTTCTGCCTGCATCCCCAAATCACGATGTGTCACATCGTCACTCCGAGTGTTACCAGTATGCAGATTTACCTCGCGCGAAAACAGATATACTGGTTTCAATCGATTTAATACGGAGTTCCTTATGTCGACCTCGACGTTCGCCGCACCGCCATTGGCGTCACCCCAGAGGGTGGCAGTCTCGCTGATGTTTCTCGCCAATGGCTTCGTCGTCGGCAGCTGGGCCCCCAAGATACCCGAATTCGCCGCACGCCTGAGCCTGGATGAAAGCGCGCTCGGACTGATGATCATGTGCTTCGGCATAGGCTCGCTGTGCGCCATGCCGGCAGTCGGAATGCTGATCTCGAAGAACGGCTCCCACAAGGTGATGCGCTTCGTCGCTGCGCTGACCGTACCCTGCCTGATGTTTGTCACCGTCGCTCCCTCGATCTGGACAGCCGCCGCAGCACTTTTTCTCATTGGCGCGCTGATCGGCGGCATGGATGTCGCGATGAATGCCAACGCGGTTGAGGTGGAGAAACGCCAGGGCCGGGCCATCATGTCCTCCTGCCACGGCTTCTGGAGCCTGGGCGGCGTGGCTGGCGCTGGCCTCGGCGGCGTCCTGATCGCGCTTTACGGCGTCTATGCGCATGCCCTGGCCGCATCCATAATCACCTGCATTGCGGTTGTGGTCGCCTGGCCAAGAGTGCTGGCCGATCCGCCGCACACTCACACCACCGATCCGGTCAATGCCGGCGCAGGTTCCTCTCGCGTGAGCTTGCTCGGTGCCGGCGCCGCGGTCTGGCTCACAGGCATCATCTGCCTGATCATGATGACACCTGAAGGGGCCATTCTGGATTGGGGTGCGCTTTATCTGCGCCAGGAACTCGGTGCGGATCCGGCTCTGTCGGGCCTTGCCTTTGGCGCTTTCTCGGCAGCCATGGCGCTGATGCGCTTTCTTGGCGATCTGGTGCGTGACCGCTTCGGCGCTGTCAGGACCTTCCGGGTGTCCTGCGTTCTCGCCATGGCAGGCCTCGGCACGGCAGGTCTGGCCAATTCGGCGGAACTTGCCATCGCCGGCTTCGCTGTCGCCGGGCTTGGCTTTGCAAACACGGTGCCGATTGCCTTTTCGGCTGCCGGAAACCTGCCCGGCCTGCCGCAGGGCCTGGCAATTTCCGTCGTCACATTCATGGGCTATTCGGGGATCTTGTTCGCGCCGTCGGTGATCGGCTTCATTGCCGAACACACCGGATTTTCGGCGGTCTATGTGGCGCTTCCGCTATTCGTGCTCATGCCGTTGGCCTTTTCCAGCCTTATGCGGCATGCCGACAAGCGGGCCGGATAGAAACGCGCCCCCGCTTCCTGGCCTCAACGGCGGTTCCGGACACTCTTTCTCAAGTTCACCCGTTCACGGCTCGTGGCGCGCGGTCGCAGTCCGGCTTGGCGGCTTTGTCGACCGCTGCAACCGGCATGCCGGCAAAATATGCCCGCCCGCGTCCCAGCTCCTTGGCAATATACAGCGCCTCGTCCGCACTGCGGATCACGGTCTTGGCTGTAAGCGCGTTATCGGGCCACCAGGCGACGCCGATGCTGGCGCCGACAGCGGCGGTGCCGCCTTCGAACAGGATCGGACGGCACACGCTTTCAATCAACTGATCGCAACGCCACGACACGCTGTCCTTGTCGATTTCGTTGTGCAGCAGCACGATGAACTCATCGCCCCCGATGCGCGCGGCAATGCCTGCGTCACCCACGGTCTCGGCAATGCGATTGGCGACTGTGCGGATCACCGTATCCCCGGCCTGATGGCCATAGGTGTCATTGACGGTCTTGAACCGGTCGAGGTCGATACACAGAATGGCGCATCGGTCATAGCGGCCTGCCGAGATGACGTCTTCGAGCGCCTGGTCGAACTGCACCCTGTTGGGCAGGCCTGACAGCGCGTCATGCAGCGCCAGAAACCGGTTCTGCCGCTCGCTGGCCTCAAGAGCGCTCAGCGACGCCGCCGAGCGCCGGGCCACGAACATCAGCGCCCCGGCCACCAGTGCCAGCAGGACCAGCATCGGGATCGCCGACAGTCTCCAGATCGTCGCTGACGGCCGTGCGGAGGTCCATGCTGCATGAACGGGGTGGGCCGCATCACCCAGGGCCACCGCCGCCCCCGGAGTGGCTGGCATCGACGCAAGGTCCGGATGCACATCTTCGGCGTGCAGGATCTGGAAATCGGCAAGCCCGAGGGTCTCGCCCATGGTCTGGAGAAGCTCCTCGGTCACCGGCTTGAAGGTGATCAGCACCTGCGGAGCGCCGTCTGGCAGGCTGGCTTCGTCGTCAGGGATGATCGCCTGGGCCATGACAAGCCCCATCTGGCCATCGACCTGCCTTATATCGGCGGCAAACATCTCGTTGCCCTTGCTCAGCGGCTTGTCCGGGCCCACAAACCGGCCTCCGGCCTCCCGGCGTTGCTCCATGTAATTCTGCCGGGCCTCGGACACCAGATCCTCCACCGACGCGGCAAACACGACACCTTCGGACGGATCGAGCACCCTGTCACGCTCGACAACCACCAGCGGCTTGCTGTCAGCCGAGACCACGATTGAGGTCTCGATATCGAAATCCTCCCACAGCCAGCCGGCTATCTCTTCGCGGACAAACGCCTCATCGATCCGCTCGGAAAGCGCAAAGACCGTGTTATCCCAGTGCGATACCTGGGACTGATCGCGCGCAAGCAGCTGCACCTGGCGGTCGAGCTCATTGGCGACAAGCTTGTTTTCCGCATCGAGCCGCACCTTGTCGGCAATGCCGCCAGCCAGGAACAGGATGAAAAGCCCCAACCCCAGGAATGCCGCGATAATTGCCGCACAACTGAGCTGTATGGCTGCGGGGAAATTCTTACCGGACAGTTTTTCGAAGTCAGCCATGGCAATGGTCCCGTGTTCGGGGAGCATTAGGCCAGAAAAAGCTGAAGCCCGGGCTAAGCGAAGTGGTTAGCAACAGCCTAACCCTCGCCTCGCATCACTTGCGGGCTGCATGGCAGCCCTGGGCAGAGGGCAGCCTCTGGTGGCGGCTCGCACGGACCGGTATCCGGCCCGTGCTTGATCATCGCAACTGCTCGCCTGGAGTTCAGGCGGACCAGTTCGCGTACCAGCCCTTGAACAGCTTGTACTGGTTTTCGACATATTGCTTCTGCGAAGCCGACAGCGCATCGGTCTCGTTGAAGTGCAGCGTGTATTCCGCGTTGCCATTGAGAACCATCAGGTGCTTGTAATAGAGCACCAGGTCGGCACCTTCGTCGAAAGAGGAGAGCACGCCCAGCGCCTCTTCCAGCTCCTTGGCCTTGAGCCGTGCCGTGACGTCGCCCGCAGCTGCCTGTTTGCACAGCTCCACCAGCTGCAACACTTCTTTCGGCAGCGCGTTGCCGATTCCGGTGATCGCACCGGTGGCGCCGCAATTGACGAAACCGTGATAGACATTGGTGTCGACACCGACCATCAGCGTGACGCTGTCATCAGCCGAGGTGATGTATTCCGCCGCATAGCGCAGATCGGCAGCTCCGCCGAATTCCTTGAAGCCAATCAGGTTCGGATGATCCTGGCGCAGCGCGAAGAACAGCTCGGCGCGGGTTGCAAATCCGTAATAAGGGCTGTTGTAGATCACCGCAGGCAGATCGGGAGCCGCCGACAGGATCGCCTTGAAATGCGCTGCCTGGGCACCCGCCGAAGTGCCGCGCGAGAGAACCCGCGGAATGACCATCAGCCCCTGCGCGCCGACCTTTGCGGCATGCGCCGCATGGGCAACCGCCGACGCGCTGTTGATCGCACCGGTTCCGACCACGGTCGGGATGCCGGCAGCGACCAGGCGCGAAACACCTTCCATGCGCTGCACATCGGTCAGCAGCGGCCAGTCGCCCATCGAGCCACAATAGACAACTGCCGACATGCCGGCATCGATCAGCTCCTGGCCCGTGCGCACCAGCGCATCGAAATCCGGAGTCCGGTCGGCTTTGCAGGGCGTCATCAGGGCCGGCATGCAGCCGGTGAAAATAGAGTTGTCCATCAGAATATGTCCTTCTTTGAATGAACGGGATCAGAAGCCGACGATCTGGGACGGGAGCCAGGTCGACAGAGCAGGGAAGAGCGCGACAGCAAGCAGCGTGGCGATCTGCAAAAGGATGAAGGGAACGACACCACGGCACATCTGGCCATAGGTCATGTCCGGCGGCGCGATCGATTTGAGATAGAAGATCGATGACGCCATCGGCGGTGTCAGGTAGCTGGTCTGGATGACGATGATCATCATCGTGCCGAACCACACCGGGTCGATCCCCGCGGAACGGATGAACGGCGTAAACAACGGCACCGCGATCAGCACATTGGCCGTCCAGTCCAGCACAAATCCCAGAAGCAGCACAATGATCAGGAAGAAGATGATCATGCCGGTGTCGCCAAATCCGGCGGCTTCAATGAAGGACCGGATCATCCGCGAGCCGCCATTGGCGGCAAACGTGCCCATGAACATGGTGCCGGCGGCGACAATCAGCAGGATCATCGCCGAAATGCGGACCGTGATCTTGAGGGATTCAAAGAGCATCACCAGGTTGAAGCGGCCATAGAAGATACTCAGCAGCGTCGCCCCCACTGCGCCCACCGATGCGGCTTCCGTCGGCGAGGCAATGCCTGCCAGCAGCGAGCCGAGAACGGCGAAGATCAGCGCGCAGATCGGCAAAAGCGACGTCACCGTGATGCGCAGCTTTTCACCGAGCCCGATTTCGGGTTCGTCGGAGCCTTGCACGGGCTGCGGCGGCGCCAGCACGCCCTGGATGATCAGGTAGACAATGAACAGACCCACCATCAGCAGGCCCGGCAGCATCATTCCGGCCAGAAGCTCGCCGACCGACATCTGCGCCAGCGATGCATACATCACCGCGATCACCGAAGGCGGGATCATCGTGCCCAGCGAGCCGCCCGCACAGATCGTGCCGGCAATCTGGCTGTTGCGGTAACCGCCGCGCTGCATCGCAGGAATCGCCATCATTCCGATCATCACCTCGACCGCGCCGACCACACCGGCGGCGGCGGCAAAGACCGCGCCCATGGCAATCGTTGCGACAGCAAGACCGCCGGGTAGCCGTGACATCCAGATCTGCATTACCTTGAACAGCCGTTCGGCAATGCCCGAGCGCTCCAGAATGGCGCCCATCAGCACGAACATCGGGATGGCAGCGAGAATGAAATTGGTCGAAGCCGAATAGAACGCGCCATAAAGCTGGGCGAATGCGTTGGGGCCGAATTTGGCAATCCCCGCAGCCGCTGAGACGATTGCCAGCGAAAACGCGATCGGGATGCCGGTCAACACCAGCACGAACAGCGCGGGGAACATCAGGGCGGCAATGGTCATGAATCAGGCTTCCAGTTTGAACGGCTGGTCTTCGTCGCCGCGGAACACCCGCAAGCCGTGAACCAGCTGCTGCAATGTCAGCGCCACCAGTCCGATGGCCAGAATCGCGAAGAAGGGCCACATCAGCGGCGCCCAGGGACTGACATTTTCGACTTCCCCGGTTGCCCAGGCTCGCCAGGCCCGCTCGATTGCGAATTTCGACAGGGCCGCGAAGATGGGCGCGATCAGAAACACGAACACAAAACCTTCCAGCTTGCGGCGGATGGCGACTGGCATTTTCTGGGCAAGGAAGTCGATCCGGACATGCGCATCCTGCTTGAGCGCATAGGCCGCGCCGAGAACGAACAGCGTGCCGGTGCACATGTAGGAAATATCAAAGGCCCAGATGGTCGGCGCGCCAAATACATAGCGCGCCACCACTTCGTAGATCATCGAGATGACCAGAACCACCGTAACGATTTGGGCGATCCAGGACAGCAGACGGGAGAATGCGTCAACAATATTGAAAAGCCTGGTCATGACGGCGGGTTCCGTTATCTCGATTTAGTCCTGGTTGCGGACAAGATAGCTGCTTTCGGCAGACCACAACGATTTGAATGCCATGTAATCAGCGAGAATGTCTGACATTTCCGCTTTGCCTTCGGCTTTCTGGGCTTCGGCGGTCTTGCTGATCCAGTCAACACCGGCGTCCGAAAGCTCCTTGATGAATTCCGGAGACAAGGTGATCACCTCATTCTTGCCCTTGCGATATGTGTCCATCGCCTCGACATCGCCGCCGTAGAAGTTGATCAGCGCCTGCATGGTGGTCAATTCCGCGGCCTTTTCCAGCAGCGGCTTCAGATCGTCGGGAAGCGCATCCCAGGTTTCCTGCTTGAGCACGACTTCCCACAGGAAGGTCGGCTGATGCACGCCGGGAACAATGATGTATTTCGCCGCTTCGTGAAAACCTTCGGGCATATTGGCAGAAGGCGGACCCCATTCGATCAGGTCAACGCCCTTGCGCTGCAGCAGGGTGTAGATTTCGCCGGGGGGAACGACCGTCGGAACCGCGCCGAAATACTCTTCCATCACCTTGGCCCACGGACCGGAGGTGCGGTATTTCATGCCTTTGAGGTCTTCAGCCTTGGTGATCGGAACATTGGAATGCGCCATCACTTCCGACGAACCGATGCCGACGATCAGGTTCTTGAACCCGTCCTTGGCGCGCAGCTCGGCGAGCTTTTCCTTGCCGCCCTTCTCGTAGATCCAGGTGATATAGGCTTCGGGGCCCATGCCGCCGGGGAAGCCGGCAAAAATTGCGTTGGTCGGATCCTGATTGACCAGGTAGCTCGGGGTCGAGTGACCGGCCTGAACAATACCATCGCGGACGCCGTCATAGACTTGCAGCGCAGGCACCAGGACACCGGCGCCAAACGGCTCGATCAGCACCCGGCCATTGGTGAGAACGTCGACATTTTCTGCGAAACGCTCAAGGAAATTGACATAGAAGGGCGAGCCTTCCGGCACCGAGGTCGGCACCTGCCACGTGACTTCCTGGGCCAATGCCGGCAGTGCCGCGACAGACAGCATCGATACCAGCGCCAGTTTTCTGATTCTGTTAAACATGGAACCCTCTGTGTTTTGGCCGCGCGAGCCGCGCAGCCGGTTGGTGATGTTCTGACAACGGCGGGCTTCGCCTCAGCATCGCCCATCGCCTACGCCTCTCTCCGGAGACACAGCGACCATAGCTAATTGTATTTTCGTTGTCGACATAAAATATCAGACAGAATCTTGACGCGAAAAGTCCTGCCGCCGCAACGGCGAAACATCAGATATTATGTAGTGAAATTATAAGCTTATGCCGGAATTCAGACGACGGTCTTCAGTCATTGCGGTCTGGATCTGCCGGACAATCTGCTCTGCATGAGCCTGCGCGATGCGGTCGGCCGCATCGATATCCTGCGCCTCGATCGCCGCCAGCATGACCTCGTGTTCCTGCAGATAGATCCGCGGCAGCTTGTCATTATAGGACGAATAATACAGCCGCAGCAGCCGCCGTCCCTCATCCAGCAGCCGGATGAACAGGTCCGTGTAATAGCGGTTCTTGCCGGCCCGTGCGATTGCCGCATGGAAATTGCGGTTGACCTCGATCATCGCAGGCACGTCGCTGGCTTCAACCGCCACGGTGTAACCATCCTGCAGCTCACGGATCGCCGCCAGCTCCTCATCGGTCCGGTTCGCAGCCGCCAGCCGGGTGGTGACCCGGTACATCAGCGACAATGCATCGAAAAACTGCGGCAGATTGGGAAAATCGATCGGCGCAACGATGGTGAACCGGTTCGGCAGTGTCACCACCAGCCCTTCGCCGGCCAGCTTGACCATCGCCTCGCGGATTGGCGTGCGCGAGATACCGAAACGCTCGGCCAGCTTGACCTCGTCAATCGGGCTGCCGGGCTCGAGTGTAAGGTTCAGAATCTCGTGCTTGAGCGTCTCGAATACCGCACCAACACCCTGCCCGCGCTTGCGCTTTCCCTCGGGCAACTGTGCTGACGCCGGTTCTTCAAGGCTCATGATACACTCCAGATTTCCACAACCATTGCGGATCACTACAGCCCCAATCCCTCAAACACAATTGCCGGCGGAAGTGAAAAACCGCCTGCCAGCATGATCAGCAGTCCGGCGGCAACCAGCGCCTGAATGCAGATGATGGTGTTGAGATAGCTTCGGAAAGGCTGCTTCCGCGTCTTGTGGCGCAGCATCGATCGGCCAAACAGCATCGCTGGCGCCCCGCCGAGCGCCGCCCACATCAACAGACGCCTTTCCGGAACCCGCCGGCCGCCATGCAAGGCGCAGTGCTTGTCCCATCCGAACAGGACAAAGCCAACCAGATTGACTGTCAGCCCGTAGCCCACTGCCAGGAGTAACATTCCGCCGCTGTCCTTTCATGTCTTGCGCTGGCTGATCGTGCACAAAGACCGTTTGTTGAGCGAAACGGCGGCGGCATGGCGTCCAACGGCGTGCAGCCATTCAGGGGCGTATATAGCTGTAGCCCCGCTCTTGACGTTCGATCAACCGGACCCGTCGCAAGCCGGCCGGCCCGGAAAGCATCAAGCGCCTGGCAAAGGGCGCTATGCCGTCAGCTTAATCTGCCACGCAATCTGCAAAATAGGCAGTCTCGCCATCAGCATCTGTCTCCTGCACCAGGCCATGGATGTCGGTCTCAAAACCCGGGCATTCGCGCGCGAATTCACGATTGAACTTGAGGTATTCGACAATCTTGGTGTTGAACACTTCGCCGGGAATCAGCAGCGGAATGCCTGGCGGGTAAGGCGTCACCAGGCTGGTGGTGATGCGGCCCTCGAGCTCGTCGATCGGCACCCGCTGCGTCGTCCGCTGCGCAATATGGGCGAAGGCGTCGCTGGGCTTCATCGCCGGCGTATGATCGCTCAGATACATGTCGGTCGACAGGATCGCCACGTCATATTTGGCATAGAGCGCATGCACATGCTGGCACAGGTCGCGCAAGCCCATTCGCTCATACCGCGGCTGCTTGGCGCAGAACTCGGGCATGACCCGCCACATCGGCTGGTTCTGGTCGTAGTCGTCCTTGAATTGCTGCAGCTCGGTCAGAAGCGAGTTCCAGCGGCCTTTGGTAATGCCGATGGTGAACATGATGAAGAAGCTGTAGAGACCGGTCTTCTCCACCACCACGCCGTGCTCGGCGAGATATTTGGTGACGATCGAGGCCGGAATGCCGGTTTCCTCGAAACGCCCGTCCAGATTCAGACCCGGCGTGATGATCGTCGCCTTGATCGGGTCGAGCATGTTGAAGCCCGGCGCCATGTCGCCGAAGCCGTGCCAGGAATCCTCGCCGTCCGATGACTGTACGCCATCGGCATCGGTGCGCTTGAGCACCCAGTCCTTGGTCCGGCCGATGCCTTCCCCTTCCATCTCGACCGGCGGGCCCCAGACCTCAAACCACCAGTCATCGTCGCCGAACTCATCGTCGACCTTGCGCATGGCGCGGCGGAAATCGAGCGCCTCGGCAATACTTTCCTCCACCAGCGCGGTGCCGCCCGGAGGCTCCATCATCGCCGCCGCCACATCGCAACTGGCGATGATCGAATATTGCGGGCTGGTCGAGGTGTGCATCAGATAGGCTTCATTGAACAGGTGCCGGTCCAGTTTGGTGTCCTGGCTGTCCTGCACCAGCACGTGGCTGGCCTGGCTGATGCCGGCCAGCAGCTTGTGGATCGATTGCGTCGCGTAGGTCACCGAATGCTTCGGCCGCGCCCGCTTGCGGCCCATGGAATGATAGCTGCCATAAAACGGGTGAAACGCCGCGTGCGGCAGCCAGGCCTCGTCGAAATGCAGGTTCTCGACATAGCCGTCGAGCAGGTCCTTGATCGTCTCGGTATTGTAGAGAACCCCGTCATAGGTCGACTGCGTCAGCGTCATGACCCGCGGCTTGACCGTATCCGCGTCGACGCCGTCCAGCAACGGGTTGGCCCGGATCTTGGCCTTGATCGATTCGATCTCGAATTCGCTCTGCGGGATCGGCCCGATAATGCCGTAATGATTGCGCGTTGGCTTGAGAAACACCGGGATCGCCGCGGTCATGATGATCGAGTGCAGAATCGACTTGTGGCAATTGCGGTCCACCACCACCACGTCACCCGGTGCCACGGTGTGGTGCCAGACCATCTTGTTCGAGGTCGAGGTGCCGTTGGTGACGAAGAAGCAGTGGTCGGCATTGAAAATCCGCGCCGCATTGCGCTCGGACGCCCCGATGGCGCCGTTGTGGTCGAGCAGCTGGCCCAGTTCCTCAACCGAGTTGCAGACATCGGCGCGCAGCATGTTTTCGCCGTAGAACTGGTGATACATCTGCCCGATCGGGCTTTTCAGGAATGCCACGCCGCCCGAATGCCCGGGGCAGTGCCAGGAGTAGGAGCCGTCCTCGGCATAATTGAGCAGCGCCTTGAAGAACGGCGGCTTTATGCCTTCAAGGTAGCTCTTGGCCTCGCGGATGATGTGGCGCGCCACAAATTCCGGTGTGTCCTCGAACATGTGAATGAAGCCATGCAGCTCGCGCAGAATGTCATTGGGCAGATGCCGGCTGGTCTTGGTTTCCCCATAGATATAGATCGGCACATCGGCGTTCTTCCAGCGCACTTCCTCGATGAAGTTGCGCAGATTGAGCACCGCAGGGTCAAGATCCGGACCGGGGCTGAATTCCTCGTCGTCGATCGACAGCACAAAGGCACTGGCGCGGGACTGCTGCTGGGCGAACTGCGAAAGATCGCCGTAGCCCGTCACCCCCAGCACTTCGAACCCTTCGCTCTCGATCGCCTGCGCCATGGCGCGAATACCAAGCCCCGAAGAGTTTTCAGAGCGGAAATCTTCGTCGATGATGACGACGGGAAAGCGAAATTTCATGGCAATGTCCTAGCGGGAAGACGAAGGCGACAACAAGCAGCAGGCAAGGATTGGAAAACCGTCAGTTCTGGCAAGACCGATTCCCCGCCATCAATCGCCGTGTCTATAACACGCACAAGACAATGGCTTGAAGGGGGCAAATGGCACGGGAGTGAGAAGCAAATCCGGCCCCGGGCCTTGGATCGGTCCCCGGCAAGGCGGAAACAAAAATGGCGGAGACATATCGAACCCGCAGGGTTCGCAAGGCCAAGGGCCGTCCGAGCTCATGCGAGGCCCCGACTGGAGCGAAGCCCGAAGGGCGACAGCGCGAAGTCAGACAATGGCGGAGAGGGTGGGATTCGAACCCACGGTGGAGTTGCCCCCACGCCGCATTTCGAGTGCGGTACTTTCGACCACTCAGCCACCTCTCCGCGTCTTTGGTCGGCGCAGTATCAGTGCGCGGTCGCCTCCATAACCGGGGAGAGCGGCTTGCACAAGAGGTAACTTTGACTGTTGTGCCTGAAACAGGGCCGAACCGCCAATTTGGCTTGACTCATCGCCCTGTCTCACGTATCTCGCGACCCGAATGCGGCGTGGGGCTTCCTGCGCCGTTGGCCTTTCAATGGGAAATCCGGACAACCGGATCCCGGTCAGGCTTCACCCGGTCATCCGGCAACGGACCGGCCGATTACTCCGACTGGCAAAAAGACGGCCCACCAGCAAGGTGAGAGCCGGACGAACACGAAAGGACAAAAGATGTTCGCAGTCATTAAAACCGGTGGCAAGCAGTACCGCGTCGCCGCCAATGACGTTCTGACGATTGAAAAGCTCGAAGGCGCCGCAGGCGATTCCATCGAGTTCACCGAAATTCTCATGGTCGGCGAAGGCGCCGGCGCGGCTGTTGGCGCACCCTTCGTTGAAGGCGCCATGGTTGTTGCCGAAGTTGTCGAGCAGGGCCGTGCCCGCAAGGTGCTCGCGTTCAAGAAGCGCCGCCGTCAGAACTCCAAGCGTATTCGCGGTCACCGTCAGCACCAGACTGTCGTCAAGATCACCGACATCCTGACCGGCGGTGCGAAGCCTTCGAAAAAGGCCGCTCCGAAGAAGGAAGCAGCACCCAAGGCTGACGCTCCGGCAAAGACCGAAGCTGCGGCAACCGCTGCACCTTTGTTCACCGCACCGGCAGGCGAGCCTGACAATCTGACCAAGATCAAGGGCATCGGCCCGGTCGCAGCCGGTCAGCTTGCCGAGCAGGGCATCACCACCTTTGCCCAGGTCGCAGCCCTTTCGGACGCAGACATCACCCGCATCGACGAAGCCATGCCATTCAGCGCCGACCAGATCACCGACTGGCGCGATCAGGCCAAGGCACTCGCGAAGTAATCAACCGCCCGTTCGGGCCCTGGCGGCCAAAAGCCGCAAACAGACAATCGCCCTTGAGGGCGGAACAGGAGCAGACCCATGGCACACAAAAAAGCTGGCGGTTCCACGCGTAACGGTCGCGATTCGAACTCCAAGCGTCTCGGCGTGAAGAAGTTCGGCGGCGAAGCTGTCATTTCAGGCAACATCATCATTCGTCAGCGCGGAACCAAATGGCATCCGGGCACCGGCGTCGGCATTGGCACCGATCACACCATTTTTGCCGTGCAGCCGGGCAATGTTGACTTTCGCAAGAAAGCCAACGGCCGAACCTATGTATCCGTTGTGGCGAAAGCCGAAGCAGCGGAATAAGCCGGATCGCATTTTGCAAGCCGGCGTCTCATCGACCCGGCCTTTGCAGGCATCCTCCGGAACACCGGACTAAAAAGGGGAGATGGGACACCATCTCCCCTTTCTTTTGTCCCAAACCGGAGAACGACCATGAGACAAGATGCAAGCAGCAGCCCAAGCGTCAGCGCACGGGCCCCCAGAGACAACCTCAGCGACTGTAGAAGCACAAGCGACGCTCAGAGTTTTGAACGGACGGCCTCGGGCTACGACTGCCCCGTCCTGCTGACTGAAAACCTTGTCCTGCGCGCACCCCACGCCGAGGACATCGACGCAATTGCCATTCTCGCCGACAACCCGGCCATCGCCACCATGGTGTCTCGCATTCCGCATCCCTATGGGCGCGCGGACGCCGAAACCTTTGTGCGCAGCTCCGCCAAACGCGGGAATGGCAATTGCGTCTACGCCATCACGGAAACCGAAACCGGCAAACTGATGGGATGTTGCTCGCTGGAAACCGCAGCCGACGGACAGGCGCTCGAACTGGGCTACTGGGTCGGCGAACCGTTCTGGGGCCGCGGCATTGCCACCGAAGCCGTTCATGCCTTGGTCGACATGGCCTTCCGCACCCGTGACATCGAGCATATCGATGCGCGCTGCCGGGTCATCAACCCGGCCTCGCGCCGCGTGCTGCAGAAAAGCGGTTTCCAGTTTCAGGGAACCGGCATGATCAATGTTCTTGCGATCAACGCCAGCGCAGCTGTCGAGTGGTTCCGGCTCGACCGCAAGACCTGGGTATCGCTGATCAGCTGGTCAAACGAAAACCGGCCGAAGTAACACCAGGCGGAAAAGCGGCCGGCCCGACCAATCCATCAGGCCAGCCAGGGCGTAGAAGCACCATGACCCCGAAAGGAATTATCATGGCCCTTCTGCGCCCCGTCGCCTTCCTGCTGTTTGCAGCCTTCAGCTCGCCTTCCGCCCATGCCGCCGATCTCCGGCTTGAAGACTTCTTCAAGGGCAAGACCTATGCCTATGGCTCCTTTGGCGCCATCACCGGCCTGAGCCGCAGCTTCCGGGTTGACCTCACAGGCACGGTACGCGGCAAGGTGCTGACTTTGCGTGAGGATTTCCGTTACGATGACGGCGAACGCGACACCAAGACCTGGATCTTCACCCGCACCGGCCCCAACACCTACATGGGCACGCGCGACGATGTCGTGGGGGAAACCACGGTTCACCTTTCCGGTAACACCGCCCGCTTCACCTACCGCGTCGATCTCAATCCCGGCGGCGAGCCCAACATCGTCCGCTTTCACGACAAGCTGGTGCTCAGGGATGACGGCACCTTGCGCAACACGGCGCTTGTCACCAAATTCGCTCTGCCTATTGCCCGGGTCAGGGTCAATTTTGCCCCCACACTTGCAGGCGCCAGGGCGATCAAACCCTGACCGGTCCCGGCCGGCGCCTCTACCAGCTGGCGCAATAGGCTTTGACCTTACGTCTTCGGGCGTTTATCGATGCGCCCAAAGCCGGAGGCGCATGCCAGTCCGGCTGAACGTGTTAAAAGTCCGGATCGGTACAGCCAGATGAAATTCCTCGACGAAACCAAGGTCTATATACGCTCGGGCGACGGTGGCGCCGGCAGCGTCTCGTTCCGGCGTGAGAAATACATCGAGTTCGGCGGACCTGATGGCGGCGATGGCGGCCGTGGTGGCGATGTCTGGGTGGAAGCCGTCGACGGCCTCAACACGCTGATCGACTACCGCTTCCAGCAGCATTTCAAGGCCAAGACCGGCGGACACGGCATGGGCCGCAACCGCACCGGCGCCGGTGGCGACAGCGTCACCATGAAGGTGCCTGCCGGAACCCAGATCTTCGAGGAAGACAACGAGACGCTGATCTGCGATCTGACCGAGATCGGCCAGCGTTACCGTCTGGCTGTCGGCGGCAATGGCGGCTTCGGCAACGCCCATTTCAAATCCGCCACCAACCAGGCTCCGCGCCACGCCAATCCCGGCCTGGAGGGTCAGGAAAAGACCATCTGGCTCAGGCTCAAGCTGATCGCCGATGCCGGTCTGGTCGGCCTGCCCAACGCCGGCAAGTCGACCTTCCTGGCCTCCGTCACCCGGGCGCGGCCAAAGATTGCCAACTATCCCTTCACCACGCTGCATCCGAACCTTGGTGTTGCCACCATCGACGGACGCGAATTTGTGCTCGCCGACATTCCCGGCCTGATCGAGGGTGCTCATGAAGGCGTTGGCATTGGCGACCGGTTCCTCGGTCATGTCGAGCGCACCCGGGTGCTTCTGCATCTGGTCTCGGCGCTTGAGGAAGATGTCGGCCAGGCCTACAAGACCGTTCGCCATGAGCTCGAGGCCTATGGTCACGGCATTGCCGAAAAGCCCGAGATCGTGGCGCTCAGCCAGGTTGACGTGGTCGATGCCACGCAGCGCGCTGAAAAGGTTCGCGCCCTGAAGAAGGCCTGCGGACGCGCCCCTTACGAAATCTCCGCCATCACCGGTGAGGGCATGACCGGCGGGCTTCGGGCACTGCGCGACATCATTGTCGGGGCCAAGGCCGAAGACGCCGAAAAAGCCGAAATGGACAGCAAGAAAGACTGACCATGGCCGCCCACCGCAAACCCGTTTCGGCGCACAAGCGCATTGTCATCAAGATCGGCTCGGCGCTGCTGGTTGACCGCAACAGCGGCCTGAAAGCCGCCTGGCTCGAATCCCTGTGTGCCGACATCGCCGATCTCAAGAATGCCGGGGCGGAAGTTCTCGTGGTCTCCTCCGGCGCCATTGCCATGGGCCGAAGCGTGCTTGGCCTGCCCGGCGGTCCGCTGCGGCTCGAGGCAAGCCAGGCAGCTGCGGCCGTCGGCCAGATCGCGCTGGCACGGGCCTGGTCGGCCAGCCTTTCCACCCATGATATTGTCGCAGGCCAGATCCTGCTGACGCTGGGAGACACCGAAGAGCGCCGCCGCTATCTCAATGCCCGCGCCACCATGGGCGAACTGATGCGTCACGGCGCCGTCCCGATCATCAACGAGAACGACACGGTCGCCACCAGCGAAATCCGCTATGGCGACAATGACCGCCTGGCCGCCCGCGTCGCCACCATGGCCGGCGCCGACCTGCTGGTGCTGATGTCCGATATCGACGGGCTTTACACCGCCCCGCCGCATCTTGATCCCGACGCCCGCTTTCTCGAAACGATTGCGGCAATCACCCCGGAGATCGAGGCCATGGCGGGTGACGCCGGGTCTGAACTCTCGCGCGGCGGCATGAAAACCAAGATCGATGCGGGCAAGATTGCCACCGGCGCCGGCTGTGCCATGATCATTGCCTCGGGCAAGACCGACCATCCATTGGCAGCCATCGACAAGGGCGCCAGGTCAAGCTGGTTCCAGCCGTCGGGCACGCCCCAGTCGGCACGCAAGATCTGGATCGCCGGCCAGCTCGATCCGGCAGGCAGACTGACCATCGACAGCGGCGCCGAAAAGGCGCTGCGCTCCGGCAAGAGTCTGCTTCCGGCTGGCGTAAGGGCAGTGGCCGGCCTGTTCCATCGTGGCGACCCGGTTGCGGTCTGTGACGCCAACGGCCGGGAGATCGCCCGGGGATTGTCGAGCTATGACGCCGACGAGGCGTTGCGCATTGCCGGCCGCAAGTCGGCCGAGATCGAAGCCATTCTGGGCTATTCCGGCCGCGCCGCCATGATCCACCGCGATGACATGGTCATCAGCTGAGACGGCTTGAAGCGCCTCCCGGCTTTACGGCGTCATCCCGATTGCGTAAGAAACCTGCCTGATCGCAAGCCGGGAGGTGAACCATGCTCGACAAGACCGATAGCAAAGCAGACATCTCAGCCCTGATGGCCGACATCGGCCGCCGGGCGAAAGCTGCCGCGCGACCGCTTGCGATTGCCGGGACCGACCAGAAGAACGCGGCCCTGAACGCCATGGCCGACGCGATTGCCGCACGCAGCGCCGACATCCTGGCCGCCAATGCGCTTGATGTCGAAGCCGCCCTGAAAAGCGGCATGGCGGATTCATTCGTCGACCGCCTGACGCTCGATGCCGGCCGCATCGACGCCATCATTGCCGGTATCCGCGCCATCGCAGCGCTGAGCGATCCCGTCGGCGATGTGATTGCCGCCTGGGACCGTCCCAACGGCCTCAAGATCGAGCGCGTCCGCACGCCGCTGGGCGTCATCGGCGTGATCTATGAAAGCCGTCCCAATGTCACCGCTGATGCCGGCGCCCTGTGCCTCAAGGCAGGCAATGCCGTCATCCTGCGCGGCGGATCGGATTCGTTCCATTCCTCCCGCGCCATACATGCCTGTCTGGTCGAAGGTCTGGAGAGCGCCGGACTGCCCGCTGACGCCATCCAGATGATCCCGGTCTCCGACCGGGCCGCCGTCGGCGAACTGCTCACCGGTCTGGGTGGGGCAGTCGACGTCATCGTCCCGCGCGGCGGCAAGAGCCTTGTCGCACGGGTGCAATCCGATGCCCGCGTGCCGGTCTTCGCCCATCTCGAGGGCCTCTGCCACATCTATGTCGACAAATCCGCCGATCCTGCCATGGCCCGCGCCATTGTGGTCAACGCCAAGATGCGGCGCACCGGCATCTGCGGCGCCGCCGAAACCCTGCTGCTCGACAGCGCCATGGATCGCGGACTGGCCGCCGATATCCTGGCCGATCTGGCTGCTGCCGGCTGCGAGGTCCATGGCGACAACGCGGTGATGGCGCTCCAGCCCGAGGCAGTGCTTGCCACCGAAGACGACTGGCGCACCGAATATCTTGACGCCATCATCGCCGCACGTTTTGTCGACGGCATTGAGGGCGCCATCGCCCATATCGCGCAGTGGTCGTCCAGCCACACCGAAGCCGTCATTGCCGAAGATCCGGAGGTCGTCGAGCGTTTCTTCACGGAAGTTGATTCGGCCATCCTGCTTCACAATGCCTCCACCCAGTTTGCCGATGGCGGCGAATTCGGCATGGGCGCGGAAATCGGCATTGCCACCGGCAAGATGCATGCGCGCGGCCCCGTTGGCGTCGAGCAACTGACCTCGTTCAAATACCGGGTCCGCGGTACGGGCCAGATCAGGTCTTGAACGAACACTCCTCCAGGTCCCCGGCCTACCTCAGGATGCCTTATGTCGAGCAGGGCATGAGCGTCGGCCTGTTCGGTGGCTCCTTCAATCCGCCGCATCCGGGCCACGAGCTGGTGGCCGAAATCGCGCTCCGCCGTCTCGGCCTTGACCAGCTCTGGTGGATGGTCACGCCGGGAAACCCGCTCAAGAACCACAGCGACCTTGCAAGTCTCGATGAGCGTGTCGAGCTGAGCCGCCGGATGGCGCCCGGGCCGCGGGTCAAGGTCACTGCCTTCGAGGCAGCTCACGACCTACGTTACACTGCCGAGACACTTGCCTTCGTCAAGGCGCGCAATCCCGGCATCAATTTCGTCTGGATCATGGGCGCCGACAATCTCCGGCAGTTTCACAAATGGCAGGATTGGCGCGCCATTGCCGAGACCTTTCCGATTGCGGTGATCGACAGGCCGGGTTCGACGCTGGCCTATCTGTCATCGAAAATGGCCAAGACCTTCAGCCATGCCCGCGTCGACGAGAACGACGCGGCGGTCCTGCCGCATCTCAAGGCGCCGGCCTGGACCTTCATCCATGGCCCCCGTTCGTCGCTCTCCTCCAGCGCAATCCGCAACGAGCGAACCGCGAATAAAACCGCCACATCTTGAAAAATAGCGGAGTCCGTGACTATCTTCATGCTGCGCCGCAATCGAATTGCCGTTTGGGACGCTTGTTGGACTGTTCAGGAAATGGAAAGGAACCACGCTGAGAACAGAACACGCGAAGGAGAGCGCCAACCGCGATTTCTCCCAAAGCACGGGAAGCAGCGATCTTGCCGCTTTGCGTCAGCTTACACTGGTCCGCGACAGCTTGGCGGACTCCAAGGCAGAAGACATCGTAGCCATCGACATTGCAGGCAAATCGGCTTTGGGCGACCATATGGTTGTTGCCTCCGGCCGGTCTAGCCGCCATGTGGCCTCCATCTGCGATCGCCTCATCAGCGAACTCAAGGACGCCGGATTCGGCAATCCGCGGGTCGAGGGTCTGGCGACCGGCGACTGGGTGCTGATTGATGCTGGCGATGTCATCATCCATGTTTTCCGGCCCGAGATCCGTCTGTTCTACAACATCGAGAAGATGTGGCAGACCCCCGACCTCGACGACGGAAAGCTGCACTGACCAGGATGGCCTGATCGGCTTTTGCAGCTGCCGGGCCGGTTGGTTTCAAGGATCAGGTTTGACGCCGCCCGGTCATTCGTGGCGGGGCGGCCAATGGGTTGTTGCGCTGATCTCCGCACAGAAACGCAAGGCACCATGCGCATCACACTCTTTGCCGTCGGACGGCTCAAGTCAGGCCCCGAAAGCGAGCTTTCCAGCCGCTATCTTGATCGCTTCGCCAAATCCGGCGGCGCGCTTGGACTCGATTTCGCCAAGACCATCGAAGTCGCCGAAAGCCGCGCCTCCACCGCCGACCTGCGCAAGAAGGAAGAATCGGCACTGCTGATCAAGAACATGCCGGACGGCGCCGCCCTCATTCTTCTCGACGAGCGCGGCAAGACACCTGATTCGCCTGGTTTCGCCGACACCCTCGCCCGGTTGCGCGACGACGGCCGCCGCGATCTAGTCATCGCGATCGGCGGTGCCGACGGTCTGGATCCGGATTTGCACGCCAAGGCCGATGCCGTGATCTGCTTTGGCCGCATGACCTGGCCGCACCAGCTGGTGCGTATCATGGCGGCCGAACAGCTCTACCGCGCCGTCACCATTTTATCCGGCCATCCCTATCACCGGGCATAGCCCCCGATGCGATTTCGTTGACTGCCTGTCTCGCGAAGAATTGATCGACCGGGACAATATGGTTCATGGAGCCTTAACGCGAAAATGGCTAGGGTAACGCCATGTGGAGCCTCCGACCCGTGCAGACCATGTCCGGCACAGCAACAGCTGTGATTCGCCGAGGCATGTCTGGCGACCGGACGCTGGCCACATCTTTGGCCGTTTTCCTCATGGTCTCGCTGTTTCTGGCAGGCGGGATTCCCCTCGCTCATGCAACTGATGCGACCGAGACCGACCCCGTCGACACCAGCGCCACCGTGCTCGAGCAGGAACAGCAAGCCAGTCGGCTGGAACTGCAATCCGTCGCCGACGAAGCCGCCCTTGCGGCAAAGGCGCTCTCAGCGCTGGAATCCGACATCGCGGCCCTTCGCGCCGATCAGCGGGAGCTTGACAGCAAGATTGCTGAAGCCGCGTCCAGACGGGCCGAGCTCGACCAGAAGATTGCCGACGGCGAACAGTCGATGACCGGCCTGTCGGAGCGTCAGAATTCAGTCCGCCTGTCCCTGATTTCCCGCAGATCTGTTCTCGCCGAAATTCTTGCCGCTCTGCAACGAATCGGACGCGATCCGCCGCCGGCCTTGCTGGTCACCCCCGAAGACGCCCTGTCCTCGGTCAGGAGCGCCATTCTGCTGGGTGCGGTGGTGCCGGAAATTCGCGCCGAGACCGAGGCCCTTGCAGCCGATCTGAAGGAACTTGCAAGCCTGCGGCAGGCGATTGCCGCCGAGCGCCTGTCTCTCGCCTCTGCGCTGGAAAAAAATGCCGAAGAAGAGCAACGGCTTGCCAGTCTGGCCTCGGAAAAGGCGGCCCTTCAGGAAGAAAGCGCGCGGCGCCTTGAGCGTGAACGCCAGCGCGCCGAAGCGCTGTCCGTGCGCTCCAGCGAACTCGAATCGGTTATCGCCACGCTTGCCGATGAAATCGTTGCGCTCAATCAGGCCGCAGAGGCGGCGCGCGAGGCGGAACAGGAACGCCAGCAGCAACTCGCCGAGCGGCTGGAAAGAGCCCGCGCCTTTGCCGCTGTCGCTGTGCCTGACAAAAACCGCATTATGCCTGCATATGCATTCTCGAAACTCACCGGAACCCTGTTCCCGCCGACGGCCGGCGAAACACTGCGCTATTTCGGTGCGGACGACGGTACCGGGCACACGCTGGCTGGCGAGGTTCTGGCCACGGAAAAAGGCGCCACTGTCTCAGCTCCGGCTGATGGCTGGATCGCCTATGCAGGCCCGTTCCGCAGCTATGGCCAGGTGGTGATCATCGATACCGGCGAAAACCACCATGTGGTGCTTGCCGGAATGGAGAAGATCAAGGTCTCTGCCGGGCGATTTGTGGTCGCCGGCGAGCCTTTGGCGACGATGGGACAGACGAGATTTGCAGGTTCGGCGGCTTTGTCGCTGGCATCCGAGCGTCCGACGCTCTACATTGAGATAAGAAAAGACGGTCAACCGGTCGATCCGCGATCGTGGTGGAGAGACGATATGTCTTCGAGAAAGGCAAGCAATGATACGTAAGGTGACACTTCTGACGGTTGGCGCATTGATGGGCGCAACGGCCGTGAGCGCGATCAACTCCTATGGTGGTGGTTCTGCCAACGCCGCCGGAACCGAAACCTACCGGCAGCTTGCCATCTTCGGCAACGTCTTCGAGCGCGTCCGCGCCCAGTACGTGACGCCGCCGGAAGAAAACAAGCTGATTGAAAATGCCATCAATGGCATGCTCACCTCCCTTGACCCGCATTCGAGCTACCTCAACCAGGAAGCTGCCGATGACATGCGGACCCAGACCCGCGGTGAATTCGGCGGTCTCGGTATCGAGGTCACCATGGAAGATGAGCTGGTCAAGGTCATCACCCCGATCGACGAGACACCAGCCGCCCGCGCAGGCGTTCTGGCCGGTGACTTCATCTCCGAGATTGACGGCGAGGCCGTACGCGGCCTTTCGCTCGGCGAAGCGGTCGACAAGATGCGCGGCCCGGTCAACACCGCAATCGAGCTGACTGTCCTGCGCGAAGGCGCCGATCAGCCGATCAAGATCAAGGTTGTCCGTGACATCATCGCAGTCAAGGCTGTCCGCTACCGGGTTGAGGAAGATGTCGGCTATCTGCGGGTGATTTCCTTCACCGAGAAGACCTATGATGATCTCTCAGATGCGATTGAAACCATCACCGAAGAGGTTGGGAAGGACAAGCTCAAAGGCTTTGTGCTTGACCTCCGGCTGAATCCGGGCGGTCTGCTCGATCAGGCAATCAGCGTCTCCGATGCCTTCCTTGATCGTGGTGAAATTGTCTCGACCCGCGGCCGCAATCCAGAAGAAACCCGGCGCTTCAACTCCCGTCCGGGAGATCTTGCCGGCGGCAAGCCGGTGATCGTGCTGATCAATGGCGGTTCCGCCTCCGCGTCTGAGATTGTCGCCGGAGCGCTGCAGGATCATCGCCGCGCCACCGTTCTGGGCACGCGCTCTTTCGGCAAGGGCTCGGTACAGACCATCATCCCGCTTGATGCTCAAACGGCGCTTCGCCTGACCACGGCGCTGTATTACACACCGTCGGGCACATCGATCCAGGGCACCGGTATCAAGCCTGATATCCGCGTCGAGGAGCCGGTTCCGGAAGAGCTCCGCGGCCGCGTGAAGCCTTCGGGCGAGAGCGAACTTCGCGGCCATATCCAGGGCGAGAACGAGGACGACGAAGGGTCGGGCTCGATTGCCTATGTGCCGCCGGATCCGAAGGACGACGTCCAGCTCGGCTATGCACTGGATCTGCTGCGCGGCGTCAAGACTGACCCGGCGTTTCCGCCCAACCCCGATCAGGCAGCGAACAAGAACTGACGCAGCTTTATCCGCCGCCCCGCATGCACCAGCCCTGGCGCTGGCTTGCATGCGGGGCGGCGAACTGATTCATTCAGGCCGTGTCGGGATTCGGACGGAAGATCGTGGGCGACAAGATCCATCAACCGCTGGGACAGCACCGCAAACCGGGGAGAAATCCCGCGGCCGGGCCGAAGCGCGCCTGGTCGACCCTGCTGTTTACCTCGGCTGCGGTGTGTCTGATGATCGGCGGAGCCGCCTGGATGGCGCTCTCCGGCGCGCAGATCGACACCGGCGACACGGTTGTCCTGCTCGAGCAGCCCGGGACAACGCCAGCTGAAGACCCGGGTGACACCACACCGGATCCCCGGCAGCAAGACGAGCCCGGCGGGGCCGATCCCATCTCCGACAGCAATGGAGCGCTCAGCACGCTTCATGGCCAGTCCGGCGCCGATGTGGCCACCACGCTTGGCGAGAACGGCGAAGAGATCAACAAGATCACCCCGGTCAAGCGACCCGACAACCGGCCGGTGCTGCTCAATCCTCCCGGACGGGTAGGCCAGAATTCGCATCTGGCGCATTTGCCCGACCCGGCGGTCATTGAGGAGACGCAAGACGGCCGGCTGCCGGTGCGCGGCGCCAATGGCGAGCGCGCCTTTGATATTTATGCAAGGCCCTGGTCCGGCGCCCGCGGCGCCCGCGTGACCATCATTGTTGGCGGGCTTGGTCTCAGCCAGACCGGTTCGCAATATGCGATCAAGACGCTTCCCGAAGAGATCACCCTTGCCTTTGCCGCCAATGGCAACAGCCTGCAGCGCTGGATGCAGGAGGCCCGCCGCCAGGGCCACGAGATCCTGCTTCAGGTTCCTTTTGAGCCTTATGATTATCCTGCCAATGATCCAGGTGCAGGCACCTTGACCGTAGCGGCCGGCGCGGACGCCAATCTCGCAGACCTGCACACCGCCATGGCCCGCATCACCAACTACACCGGCATCACGAATTTCATGGGCGGACGCTTTCTTGCCGATCCCGATGCGCTCGAGCCGGTCATGCGCGACCTTGCCGAACGCGGCATCATGTTTGTCGACGATGGAACATCCGCGCGGTCTCTGACCGGACAATTCGCCAAAACGCTGGGCATACCTTTCGCCGCATCCGACATGGTACTCGACGCGACACAAGAGCGAGGGTACATTCTCTCCAAGTTGGATGAATTGGAGCGTGTGGCCCGACGCAATGGAACTGCTGTGGGGGTCGCGTCAGCCTTTGAGGTGAGCGTCGACGCGATCGCCACCTGGGCCGAAGAAGCCAAGGCCCGCGGTATAGAGATTGTTTCCGCCTCGGCCGTCGCCGATGACCCGGAGAGATAGACAGGACCAGCATGGCCAGCAAGGATGCACGCAAAGCAAGTGCCGACAGCCTTCCCTATCGGCTGTGCGTCGGGATTATGGTGCTCAACGGAGATGGTCTTGTCTGGACCGGCCGGCGCATTGCTGAGGGCAACAGCGAGTATGACGGGTCGCCGCAGCTCTGGCAGATGCCCCAGGGTGGCATAGACGACGGCGAAGTCCCCTATGCGGCGGCCCTGCGTGAACTCTACGAGGAAACCGGCATGCGCACGGTGGAAATGCTCGCCGAAGCGCCCGACTGGATTGATTACGATCTTCCACAACATCTCCTTGGTATTGGATTGAAGGGAAAGTATTGCGGCCAGCGCCAACGCTGGTTCGCCATGCGGTTCACCGGCTCCGAATCCGAAATCAGCATCAACCCGCCGCCGGGCGGTCATCAGCCCGAATTCGATGCCTGGGAGTGGAAACCGATGCAGGAACTGCCCGGCCTGATCGTCCCCTTCAAGCGCAAGGCCTACGACCAGGTTGTGACAGCCTTTGCACATTTGGCAGGCGCCGGGTCATGAAACTTATCGGGTTGTTGGGCGGCCTCGGCTGGGAAACCACTTCCCTTTACTACCGCTTGCTCAACGAACTCACACAGCGGCAACATGGTGAGCGCCAGGCAGCACGCATTCTCCTCCATTCGGTCAACAATGGCATCATCAACGATGCCATCACCAGGGGCGATATTGTTCAGCTTCTGTCCATTCTGTCCAATGCCGCGCGCAGCCTTAAGGACGGAGGCGCAGATTTCATGGTGCTGGCAAGCAATTCCATGCACCGCTATGCAGAGGAAATCGAACAGGCTTCCGGTTTGGAGCTGTTGCATATCTCTGACGCGGTCGGCGCGGAAATTCGACAGGCCGGGCACCGGACGGTGGCTTTGCTTGGAACGCAGCGGACTATGGAGGGGCACTTTTACCCCGAGCGCCTGCGCAAACATGCAAGCGCAAAAGTGCTTACTCCGGACTTGAATGAGCGGGTGGAGGTCAATCGCGTCATCCATGAGGAACTGGCCAAGGGCGTGGTGCGGACCGGCTCTCGCGAATTCATCGGGGACCTGATCCGCAAACTCTGTGATGGCGGGGCTGAGGCTGTGGTTCTCGGCTGTTCCGAATTGACCAATATCGTTACACCTGCCCCCGGGGCCATACCGTTCTACGACACAACCCGGCTCCATGCCGAAGCCGCCGTCAAACGTGCACTGGAAGTCACCTATGCCTGAGACCAGAAGCATTGCCGCCAGGACATTATACCGCGAGGGGACTATTGATGACCTGCCGGCAATTCGGCAACTGGAGGCACTGAGCAATTCTTCCGGAGACAGCGGACTTGCCGAAGCCTTGCTTGCTGCACCGGTGGACACCCTGTCGTTCGTGGCAGTGCTCGAGGGCGCGGTTGTCGGGCACATTCTGTTGACCGCGATTGCCGGGCCTGAAAAGGCCTTGGCACTGGCTCCGCTGGTTATTCTGCCGCAGTGGAGGGACATGCAGATCGGCACCGAACTTGTTCGCCACGCGCTTCATGTGGCACGCGAGCGGGGCTGGATGTCGGTCTATGTATATGGCCAGCCCGACTATTATTGCCGCTTCGGATTCAAATCCCGCATGGCAGATGCCGCCGATACCGCGCTGCAGGGTCCGCGGTTTCTGGCATTGGAACTGACCAAAGGCGCGCTTGCCGGCTGGTCCGGCCCTCTCAAATATCCTGACGCCTTTCTTCAGCGTTTTTCTGACGGCAAACCGGACTAAAGAGCCGCCCCATCCGCCAGTCGCCGGGTATCGCCGGATACAAAAAAGGCGGCCCGCAGGCCGCCTGAATCTGTGATCCAATCTCAATCAGCCTAGATCGCTGCTTCCAGCGTGGTCAGGTGATCAAGATATTCCTGAGCTTTCTGCTTGGTTGCATCGTTGGATGCATCGGCGACATCTTCGCGTGCATCCTGCAAACGCTTTGCAAGATCATCCCGATCAATGTCAGCCACCGCCACAGCGGATTCGGCCAGCAAGGTGCAACCGTCAGGCAGGATGTCGGCAAAGCCGCCAAACACCACAAACCGGTCGCTCTGCCCCTCTGCAGTCACCACAGTGACCACACCAGGCTTGATAGTGGTCATCGTCGGCGAATGTTGCGCCATCACCGTCATTTCACCGTCTGTGCCGGGAATGACGACTTCCGTGACGGACGCCGACAAAAGCAGCCGTTCAGGGGATACGAGTTCAAAATTGAAGCTGTCAGCCATGACGTTCACTTTATCGCAGTGCTGTTCGGATGCGCCGCGCAGACAAGCCGAAGCCGATCTGCGCGAGCAATTTCATGATTAGGCGACTTCAGCAGCCAGGCGCTGGGCCTTTTCGATGGCTTCCTCGATGGTGCCGACCATGTAGAATGCCGGCTCCGGAAGGTGGTCGTAATCGCCGTTTACCAGGCCCTTGAAGCCCTTGATGGTGTCGGCCAGATCAACCAGCTTGCCCGGCGAACCGGTAAACACTTCAGCCACGAAGAACGGCTGCGACAGGAAGCGCTCGATCTTGCGGGCGCGCGCCACTGTCATCTTGTCGTCTTCCGACAGTTCGTCCATGCCGAGAATGGCGATGATGTCCTGAAGCGACTTGTAGCGCTGCAGCATCTGCTGAACCTGACGGGCCACTTCGTAGTGCTCTTCACCGACGATCATCGGGTCAAGCATGCGCGAAGTCGAATCGAGCGGATCCACAGCCGGGTAGATGCCCTTTTCGGCAATCGAACGGTTCAGCGTGGTGGTCGCGTCCAAGTGGGCGAAGGATGTCGCCGGCGCCGGGTCGGTCAAGTCATCGGCCGGCACGTAAATGGCCTGCACCGAAGTGATCGAACCCTTGTTGGTGGTGGTGATGCGTTCCTGCATCTGGCCCATGTCGGTCGCCAGTGTAGGCTGATAGCCCACAGCCGACGGAATACGTCCGAGCAGAGCCGACACTTCCGAACCGGCCTGGGTAAAGCGGAAGATGTTGTCAACGAAGAACAGAACGTCCTGGCCCTGATCGCGGAAATGTTCCGCAACGGTCAGACCGGTCAGCGCAACACGGGCGCGGGCACCCGGAGGCTCGTTCATCTGGCCGTAGACGAGAGCAGCCTTGGAACCATCTCCGCCGCCTTCCTTGTTCACGCCGGATTCGATCATCTCGTGGTAAAGGTCGTTGCCTTCGCGGGTACGTTCGCCAACACCGGCGAACACCGAGTAACCGCCGTGGGCACGCGCCACGTTGTTGATCAGTTCCATGATCAGAACCGTCTTGCCCACGCCGGCGCCGCCGAACAGGCCGATCTTGCCGCCCTTTGCGTATGGCGCAAGCAGGTCAACCACCTTGATGCCGGTAACCAGCACTTCGGCTTCAGTCGACTGCTCGACATAGGAAGGAGCGTCCTGGTGAATACCGCGGCGGGCCTTGGTCTTGATCGGACCGGCGTCATCCACCGGCTCGCCGATCACGTTCATGATGCGGCCGAGTGTTTCTTCGCCGACCGGCACCGAGATCGAATCGCCGGTGTCGACCACTTCCTGGCCGCGGACCAGACCTTCGGTCGAGTCCATGGCGATGGTGCGAACTGCGTTTTCACCCAGATGCTGTGCCACTTCGAGAACCAGACGGTTGCCCATATTGGTGGTTTCCAGCGCGCTCAGGATCGCAGGCAGCGAACCTTCGTCGAACGTCACGTCCACAACAGCGCCGATGACCTGGGTCACGCGGCCGACCGCGCCGGACTTTACCGCTGCGGTTTTGGCGCTTGCCGTTGTCTTCGCTGCTGCGGGCTTGCGCGCCGCTGCAGGTTTTTTCGCCGCTGCGGGCTTGCTTGCCGGGGTAGCTGCCTTAGCCATGTATCTTACCCTCTTCCGTGTACCTTAAAGCGCTTCCGCGCCGGAAATGATTTCAATGAGTTCCTTGGTGATCTGGGCCTGCCGCTGGCGGTTGTAGCTCATCGACAGCTTGTCGATCATCTCGCCAGCATTGCGGGTTGCGTTGTCCATAGCGGACATCTTCGCACCCATTTCACCTGCAACATTTTCAAGCAGCGCCCGGAAGATCTGCACCTTGATCGAACGCGGCAGCAGATCCTCGAGGATCTCCTCGGCGCTCGGCTCATAGTCATAGATCGCCGATGCGTCTGTTTCCGCATCTGCAGTTCCAGCCGAAGCGGGGATCAGCTGCTGCCCGGTCGGAACCTGGCTGATGACTGACTTGAACTCCGAATAGAACAGGGTGCAGACATCAAAGCCGCCTTCCTCGAACAAGCTCATGACCTTGTCCGCGACCGTTTCGGCCTGGGCAAAGCTCATTTTCTTGACTTCGCGGAAGTCCACACGCTCGATGATCATCGATGCAAATTCACGGCGAAGGATGTCGTAACCCTTCTTGCCGACGCACATGATCTTCACCGTCTTGCCATCGGCAAGCAGGCGGCGAACCTCCAGGCGTGCATGACGCGCGATTTGGCTGTTGAAGCCACCGCACAGACCGCGTTCAGCCGTGCAGACGACGAGCAGATGCACGTCGTCCTTGCCGGTACCGGCCATCAGACGCGGAGCATCATCACCGCTACCGACGGTTTCGGCGATGTTGGACATCACCGCTGCCATACGCTGCGAATAAGGCCGCGCGGCCTCGGCCGCCTCCTGCGCACGCCGAAGCTTCGCCGCGGCGACCATCTGCATCGCCTTGGTGATCTTCTGCGTCGCCTTGACGGAGGCGATCCGGTTTTTCAGATCCTTGAGTGAAGGCATCCGTTATCCGTCCTCGGTCTCTTTGCCCTTAAGCAAAGGTTTTTGCGTAAGTGTCGATAGCAGCTTTCAGCTTCGCCTTGATGTCGTCGCTGACAGCCTTTTCCTTGCGGATTGCCTCGAGCACGTCTTTGCCTTCGCTGCGCATGTAAGCCAGCAGGCCCTGTTCGAACTTGCCGACGTCACCGACGGCCAGCTTGTCGAGATAGCCGTTCACGCCTGCGAAGATCACGGCAACCTGTTCTTCCGTCTTGAGCGGCGAGAACTGGGGCTGCTTGAGAAGCTCGGTCAGACGCGCACCGCGGTTAAGCAGACGCTGGGTTGCGGCATCGAGGTCGGAACCGAACTGCGCAAACGCCGCCATTTCGCGGTACTGCGCAAGCTCGCCCTTGATCGAACCGGCAACCTGCTTCATCGCCTTGATCTGAGCGGCCGATCCCACGCGGGACACCGACAGGCCGACGTTCACAGCCGGGCGAATACCCTGGTAGAACAGTTCGGTTTCAAGGAAGATCTGACCATCGGTGATCGAAATCACGTTGGTCGGAATATAGGCCGACACGTCGTTGGCCTGCGTTTCAATCACCGGCAACGCTGTCAGCGAACCTGCGCCATTGGCTTCATTGAGCTTGGCGGAGCGTTCGAGCAGACGCGAGTGAAGATAGAAAACGTCGCCCGGATAGGCTTCACGGCCTGGCGGACGGCGAAGCAGCAGCGACATCTGACGATAGGACACGGCCTGCTTGGACAGATCGTCATAGGCGATCAGGGCGTGCATGCCGTTGTCACGGAAATATTCACCCATCGCGCAACCGGCGAACGGAGCCAGGAACTGCAGCGGAGCTGCGTCCGAAGCGGTCGCGGCAACCACGATCGAGTACTTCATTGCGCCACGGTCTTCGAGCACCTTGACGAACTGGGCAACCGTCGAACGCTTCTGGCCAACCGCGACATAGACGCAGAAAAGCTTTTCGCTTTCCGGGCCGCTCTCGTGGATTGCCTTCTGGTTGAGGATGGTGTCGAGAATGATCGCGGTCTTGCCGGTCTGACGGTCACCGATGACCAGCTCGCGCTGGCCGCGGCC